>NZ_BCZE01000194.1 GCF_001598555.1 Novosphingobium rosa NBRC 15208 | reverse complement strand
TTCCAGTCGAGCTGCTACATCGGCTGCGGCGTCACCACGGGCGTAGGCGCGGTGGTCAACACCGCCAAGGTGCAGGTGGGGGACAATGTGGTGGTCTTCGGGCTGGGCGGCATTGGCCTCAACGTTATTCAGGGCGCGCGTCTGGCCGGAGCCAACAAGATCATCGGCGTCGACATCAACCCCGATCGCGAGGAATGGGGCCGCCGTTTCGGCATGACCGATTTCCTCAACACCAAGGGCATGAGCCGCGAGGACATCGTGGCCAAGATCGTGCTGATGACAGATGGCGGCGCGGATTACACCTTCGATGCCACCGGCAACACCGAGGTGATGCGCACCGCTCTGGAGGCGTGCCATCGCGGCTGGGGCACCAGCATCATCATTGGCGTGGCGGAAGCGGGCAAGACCATCGAAACCCGCCCCTTCCAGCTGGTGACGGGCCGCAACTGGCGCGGCACCGCCTTTGGCGGCGCGAAAGGGCGCACCGATGTGCCCAAGATCGTCGATATGTATATGACCGGCAAGATCGAGATCGATCCGATGATCACCCA
>NZ_BCZE01000193.1 GCF_001598555.1 Novosphingobium rosa NBRC 15208 | reverse complement strand
AACATGTTTGACGTGGCAATCATTGGCTGCGGGCCTGTCGGCGCGCTGGCGGCGAACCTGCTTGGCCGCGAGGGGCTGAGCGTGGTGGCGCTGGAAAAAGAGCTGGCGCATTACCCGCTGCCGCGCGCGGTGCATCTCGATCACGAGATGATGCGGCTGTTCCAGTCGGCGGGCGTGATCGACCGGGTGCTGGGCGATATGGCCGATACCGACGGGCATCTGCATGTCGGCGCTGCGTCTCAGGTGATCCGCTATATGGGCACGGTGGGCATGGCCCGGCCCTTCGGCTGGTCCAACGATTACTTCTTCTATCAGCCCGAGCTGGAAGCCCATCTGCGCGAGGGCTTTGCGGGCATGCGCCATGTTCAGCTGAAGCTGGGCGCAGAATTCACCGGCCTGACTCAGGAGGATGGCGCAGTCCACATCGCCTACACGCAGGATGGCAAGGACCAGTCCCTGTCGGCCCGCTGGGTGATCGCCGCAGACGGTTCGCGCAGCCCGGTGCGCAAGGCGCTGGGCGTGGCGCTGGACGATCTGGATTTCGAGGAGCCATGGCTGGTGGTCGATG
>NZ_BCZE01000192.1 GCF_001598555.1 Novosphingobium rosa NBRC 15208 | reverse complement strand
TGCCCGTTTCGAGGGCACGATCCCCAAGGGCGAATATGGCGGCGGTACGGTGATGCTGTGGGATCAGGGCAGCTGGGAGCCTGTCGCGGGCAAGAGCGCCAAGGATATAGAAAAAGGCCACCTTCATTTTCGCCTGTTTGGCGAGCGGATGAAGGGGGAATGGCTGCTGGTACGCATGAAGCCGCGCGGCAAAGAAAAGCGCGAGAACTGGCTTCTGCGCAAGGTTGAGGATGTCCATGCCGGGGCCTCGGAACAGCTGGTAGAGCGCGAGCTGACCAGCGTACTGACCGGACGGTCGATGGCGGAGATCGAAGGCGACAGGCAGGGTAGCCAGTCGCTGGCAGGCAAGAAGGGCAAAGCCTTCAACGCTGCCATGGAGCAGGCCGCCAAGCACAATGCCAAAGCGGTCAAGAAACCTGCCCGCCGCGCCACCCGATCCGCTCCCCAACCTGCCTTTGAAACCGTTCAGCTCGCTACGCTGGTCGATGCCGTACCCACCGGCAACGACTGGATGCATGAAATCAAATTCGACGGCTATCGCCTGCTGGCCTCGGTCAAGGGCGACGCGGTGAGGCTGCTGACCCGCACCGGGCTGG
>NZ_BCZE01000191.1 GCF_001598555.1 Novosphingobium rosa NBRC 15208 | reverse complement strand
CGCCCGTTTCGAGGGCACGATCCCCAAGGGCGAGTATGGCGGTGGCACGGTGATGCTGTGGGATCAGGGCAGCTGGGAGCCTGTCGCGGGCAAGAGCGCCAGCGACATAGAGAAGGGCCACCTCCATTTTCGCCTGTTTGGCGAACGGATGAAAGGTGAATGGCTCCTCGTGCGCATGAAGCCGCGCGGGAAAGAAAAGCGCGAAAACTGGCTGCTGCGTAAGGTAGATGATCCCCATGCCGGAGCCTCGGAACAGCTGGTTGAGCGTGAGCTGACCAGCGTGCTGACCGGACGGTCGATGGCCGAGATCGAAGGCGACAGGCAGGGCAGCCAGTCGCTGGCAGGCAAGAAGGGCAAAGAATTCAACACGGCCATGGAGCAGGCCGCCAGGCATAATGCCAAAGCGGTCAAGAAGCCTGCCCGCCGCGCCGCACGATCGGCGCCCCAGCCTGCCTTTGAAGCCGTGCAGCTTGCCACGCTGGTCGATGCCGTGCCCACCGGCAACGACTGGATGCATGAGATCAAATTCGACGGCTATCGCCTGCTGGCCTCGGTCAAGGGCGATGCGGTCAAGCTGATGACCCGCACCGGGCTCG
>NZ_BCZE01000190.1 GCF_001598555.1 Novosphingobium rosa NBRC 15208 | reverse complement strand
AAGGCCGCCGCTTTCGGCGCCTTCATGAATCAGGGCCAGATCTGCATGTCCACCGAGCGGATCATCGTGGTCGAGGCCATCGCCGATCAGTTCGCGGAAAAGTTCGCCGCCAAGGTCGCCTCGATGGCCACCGGCGATCCGCGCGAGGGCACCACGCCCTTGGGCGCGGTGGTGGACATCAAGACCGTCAACCACGTCAACGCGCTGATCGGCGACGCCACCGCCAAGGGCGCCACGCTGCTCACCGGCGGCCCCGCGACAAGCGTGCTGATGCCCGCCACCGTGGTCGATGGCGTGACCGAGGCGATGGATCTCTACCGCGATGAAAGCTTCGGGCCGGTGGTGGCGATGATCCGCGCCAGGGACGAAGCCGATGCCATCCGCATCGCCAATGACAGTGCCTATGGCCTCTCCAGCGCGGTCTTCACCGGAGACGGGGCGCGGGGCCTGCGCGTGGCGCGCCAGATCAAGGCGGGCATCTGCCATATCAACGGCCCCACCGTGCATGACGAAGCGCAGATGCCCTTCGGCGGCGTGGGCGACAGCGGCTATGGCAAGTTCGGCGGCATGCAGGGCATCGACAGCTTCACCGAGACCCGCTGGATCACCATGGAAACCCAGCCCGGCCATTTCCCGATCTGA
>NZ_BCZE01000189.1 GCF_001598555.1 Novosphingobium rosa NBRC 15208 | reverse complement strand
TAGAACAGAGCTCTCGAAGTCCGTATCAAAGAGCGCGCTGCCGAGCGCGTTCATTACACGCTACATACATTCAAACAGCCAAACTGAAATGTGAACAGTGCCCGTCGCAGAATCGGAAAGATTGAGCTAAAAATGGACGTTGTCGTCGCCGGGGACTACCGAGCGCGCCTTTTGAAACATGGATTAGAGTGTGTGCCGCGCTGCATACCCCTTGGCTTGCAAGGCTTGTCTATTTTGTGGATCGAATCAAGGCTGTCAGCGTGCCGTCGCCCTTCGGGCTTAGCCAGCCGACCTCTTCGCGCGCATTACCAATCATCTCATCGCTAGACTCAACAAACTTCTGCTGAGAAAAGTGCTAGAGGTCATTCCGTTCCGATCGCACCGGACTGGTCACTCTAGGCTTTTATTTTGTCGCATTTCGCAAGCGTTGCCGAGGCATGCGCGAGCGCGACAACAAATGGAATTCAGTCTAGTTTGATTTTGTTTGAGATCAGCGCGCCTCCGCAAGGCCGAACCCGAAGCGCCACGCCGACAAAAACGGGAGCGCGAGGGTGTAACACCCTCGCACCTTCCCTTTGCTTCTTAAAACCTCAAACCGGCTGCATCACCAACGCCAGCCCATCATCGGCAAAGCTGGCGCGCCCCAGCCCCATGGCCAGCGCACAACCACCCGGA
>NZ_BCZE01000188.1 GCF_001598555.1 Novosphingobium rosa NBRC 15208 | reverse complement strand
AAGAGCGCCTCGGCCTCGGCGGTGGAGAGGTTGGCGGTTTGCGCCGTGGGATGGCCGTGGTCGGTGCTGGTGGCGCCGTGCTTGGCGAAAAAGGCGCGGCGGTTGCGGTGGGCGGCAAGGTAGCCTTGCCAGGTCAGCGTGTTCTCGCCGGTGAGTTCGCCGAATTTTGCCAGATTTTCGGCAAAGCCCTCGAACGCGGGATCGATCACCGGGTCGGGGCGATAGGCGGTCACCACCTTGCCGTTCCATGCGCCCGATGCGTTATCGGCCATGATCTGGCCATGCCACTCCAGCGTGTCGAGCGGGCTTTCGGTGGTGGCGATCACCTCGATGTTGTAGCGGTTGAACAGGGCGCGGGGGCGGAAGGCGTCGGTCGCCAGCATGTCGGTGATGGTGTCGAAATAGAGGTCGCTGGTGGCTTCCTCCAACATCACGCCCATGCCGAAGACTTCGACGAAAACCCAATCCAGCCACATGCGCGAGGGCGTGCCGCGAAACAGGTGCCAGTTGCGGGCGAGGATGCGCCATGCCTCGCGCGGGTTGTAGGTGGTTTTGGAGGCGCCGATGCCGAGGCTTTCCAGCGCGATGCCCTGCGAATAGAGCATGCGGAAGACATAGTGGTCAGGCCGCAGCAAAAGGTCCGAAGCATCGCCAAAGGGCTGGTTCTGCGCGAACCAGCGCGGGTCGGTGTGGCCGT
>NZ_BCZE01000187.1 GCF_001598555.1 Novosphingobium rosa NBRC 15208 | reverse complement strand
ACTGGACCGAGCGTTTCCAGCCCGTCGCCAATGCGCTGGCCGCCTTGGACCTGCCTCCCGCGCTGATCGATGGCGAGGTGGTGGCGCTGGATGCGCAGGGCAACCCGAGTTTTTCGGCGCTGCAGGCTGCCCTGAAGGCCGGCGACACGCCGCGACTTGCCTATTTCGCCTTCGATCTGCTCAATCTCTCGGGCGAGGATCTCAAGCCGCTCCCGAACATCGAGCGCAAGGAACGGCTCGAAGCCTTTCTCGCCGAAGCGACCTCACCGATCCATGTGGCCGAGCATATCATCGGCGCCGGCGAAAAGCTGCTGACCGCCATGTGCCATGCCGGGCAGGAGGGCATCATCGCCAAGCGCGCCGATGCGCCCTATCGGGGTGATCGGACCCGCAATTGGGTCAAGGTCAAATGCACCCTGCGGCAGGAGTTCGTCGTGATGGGCTGGACCAAAAGTCCGGCCCGCGCCCGTGCCTTCGGCGCCCTGCTGCTCGGCCAAATGGAAAAAGGCAAACTGGTCTACAAGGGCAAGGTCGGCACCGGCTTCGACACGCAGATGCTCATGGAGCTCGCCGAGACCATGGCTCCGCTAGCACAGAGCAAGCCCCCCGCCGAGGTGCCCAGGGCAGAGGCGCGCGGCGCCCAGTGGATCAAACCGAAGCTGGTGGCCGAAATCGCCTTTGCCCAGTTCACCAGCGATGGCCGCGTGCGGCATGCCAGTTTCCTGGGCCTGCGTCAGGACAAGAAGGCGAAGGATGTGAAGCCGGAACGGACAGCCCCCTCACC
>NZ_BCZE01000186.1 GCF_001598555.1 Novosphingobium rosa NBRC 15208 | reverse complement strand
CAGATCATCGACGCCACCGTGGTTCCGGCGCCCAAGCAGCGCAACACCGAAGCGGAGAAGGCGGCGATCAAGGAGGGTCGCGTGCCCGAGGACTGGAAACCGGCCAAGGCGCGACAGAAGGACCGGGATGCGCGCTGGTCGATCAAATATAGCAAGGCCAAGGTCCGCGAGGGGGCAGATCCCAAGGCAGCGAAGCCCGTCGATCTCGCTATCCCGATGTTCGGTTACAAGAATCATATTGGCATCGACAAGGCCCACGGCCTGATCCGCACCTGGGGGGCCAGCGCCGCCAACGCCCATGATGGGGCGCGGCTACCGGACTTGATAGCCAAGACCAACACCGGTTCGGGCGTCTGGGCGGATACGGCCTACCGGTCGAAGAAGAACGAAGCGTTCCTGGCCGCCGGCATGTTCACCAGCCATATCCACCAGAAGCGACAGCCAAGGCGACCGCTGCCCGAGCGGATCGCCAGGGCCAACACCCGGCGCTCCAAGATCCGCGCCCACGTCGAGCATGTGTTTGCAGGGCAAAAACATCGCATGGGGCTGGTCGTGCGCACCATCGGTATCGCCCGCGCCACGATCAAGATCGGCATGGCCAACCTGGTCTATAATTTCCAGCGGCTCGCTTGGCTCGAAGGGCGTACTGCGCCCGCTTGAAAGGCAATGGCCACAACAGGGCACAAAGCAAATATCACGCAGCCAAGGGAAGCCGAAAATCGTGCATCAATGACCCTGCGCGATCCTCAATAGCGCGAGCCGACCAAATCCGCCGGTTTTTCGAGGCGTCCAGCT
>NZ_BCZE01000185.1 GCF_001598555.1 Novosphingobium rosa NBRC 15208 | reverse complement strand
CTCGCGAAAATCCTCCACCGGGCCCTGCTTGACCGGCTCCGCCGCCGTCAGTGCAGCGTAGAGCGGCTGCTTGTCCTCTCCCGACACTGGCGCCTTGGCAAAAAGCGGGAAGCTGACGCCGTAATTCACCTTGCAGAACTGGTCGATATCTTCAGCCGATCCAGGCTCCTGATTGCCGAAATCATTGGCCGGGAACCCCAGCACTTCGAAGCCCTGCTCCCGGTAGCTTGTGTAGAGCTTCTCCAGCCCCTCATACTGAGGCGTCAAGCCGCATTGCGAGGCCACGTTGACCACCAACAGAACCTTGCCCGCATGCTGGGCCAGACTGTCGCTGGAACCATCCAGGCGAGTGAGCGCGAGTGCGGAAAGTTCATTGGCCATGCAGCAAGCCTTTTTTCAGGGAGGGGATGGCTGAGATAACCTCCATCCATTTCAGGATAAAGGAGATAAAGCGTTGGCTCCTTCCGGCGCCCGGCCCACCATCGCATTTCATGCACAACCCGCACCCGAGGAGCATCCCAGGAAACCGCCCAGAGCCGCACCTCTCGCCGATCCTTCCGAGGGCGATCCAACTTCACCTCTGCCACCAACCGGCGTAAACTGGAGCGAGAACGATTATGCTGATCGGGCGTTGGAGGGACAATGAAGACAATTTCCTTTCCCGACGGCACCACCGTGCCGGCCCTTGGCCTTGGCACCTGGATGATGGCTGAAAGGCCCGATCTGCGCGTCCAGGAAATCGCAGCTCTGCGTGAAGGCATGGACCTCGGCATGACGCTGATCGACACAGCCGAGATGTATGGCGAAGGGGAAGCCGAGAGGT
>NZ_BCZE01000184.1 GCF_001598555.1 Novosphingobium rosa NBRC 15208 | reverse complement strand
CTCGCGAAACTCATCCACCGGGCCCTGCTTAACCGGCTTCGCCGCCGTCAGTGCAGCGTAGAGCGGCTGCTTGTCCTCTCCCGACACTGGCGCCTTGGCAAACAGCGGGAAGCTGACGCCGTAATTCACCTTGCAGAACTGATCGATATCTTCAGCCGAACCAGGTTCCTGATTGCCGAAATCATTGGCCGGAAAGCCCAGCACCTCGAAGCCCTGCTCGCGGTAGCTCGTGTAGAGCTTTTCCAGCCCCTCATACTGAGGCGTCAGGCCGCATTGCGAGGCCACGTTGACCACCAACAGCACCTTGCCTGCGTGCTGGGCCAGACTGTCGCTGGAACCATCCAGGCGGGTGAGCGCGAGCGCGGAAAGTTCGTTGGCCATGCGGTAAGCCTTTCTTTGGAAGTGCAGGGCTGGGATAACCTCCTTCTATTTCGGGATAAAGGAGATAAAGCGAATGCTCTCCCTGACGCCCGGTCCACCATCGCATTTCATGCACAACCCACACCCGCGGCAGCATCCCGGGCAACCGCCCAGAGCCGCACCTCTTGCCGATCCTTACAAGGGCGATCCAACTTCACCTCTGCCACCAACCGGCGTAAACTGGCCCGAGAACGATTATGCTGATCGGGCGTTGGAGGGAGGATGAAGACAATTTCCTTTCCCGACGGCACCAGCGTGCCAGCCCTTGGCCTTGGCACCTGGATGATGACTGAAAAGCCCGATCTGCGCGTCCAGGAAATCGCAGCTCTGCGTGAAGGCATGGACCTCGGTATGACGCTGATCGACACAGCCGAGATGTATGGCGAAGGGGAAGCCGAGAGGC
>NZ_BCZE01000183.1 GCF_001598555.1 Novosphingobium rosa NBRC 15208 | reverse complement strand
TAAGGCCTGTGGACATTTAGCGTAGCGCGATTTTGATGGCGGCGAGGTTGATCATCGCCCGGTAGCTTTGATCAGTTTTTTCGTAGCGCGTAGCAGTCCGCCGGAATGCTTTGAGATTGCAGAAGAAGTTTTCGACGAGGTGGCGCCAGCGATACGCGTGGAAGTCGCATTCGATCTTTCGTTTGCGGTTCGATTTGGGAGGGATCACGGCTATTGCGCCTCTGTCGTCGATTTCCGACCTTAGCCAGTCGGCATCGAAGGCCTTGTCGCCCAGGAGCATCTCGAATTTCACGCCCTGGATCAGCGGCTTCACCCCAACCAGCTCATGGGTTTGCCCGGGCAGCAGAACGAAGCGAACAAGATTTCCCAGCGCATCGACCAGCGCGACGATCTTCGTCGTCAGTCCGCCGCGCGAACGTCCGATCGCCTGACGATAAGTCCCCCCCTTGCCCCGGTGCCCTGTTGGTGGACCCGGACAATTGTGCCGTCGATCATGGCGTATTCAAAATCGGGGTCGCCGGATAATTGCTCAAACAAGCGGTCAAAAACCCCATTCACTGCCCACCTGCGAAACCGACGGAAATTGGAGTTCCAATTGCCGAAGGTCGCGGGTAAGTCTCGCCATGGTGCTCCTGTTCCAGCCAGCCACAAGACCGCATCGAGAAACCTCCGATTGTCTGCAGCCGAACGGCCTCTATCCCCGACTTTACCGGGGAGTAACGAGCTAACCCGTTCCCACTGCTCGTCGCTCAATCTGTGTCGATCCAACCTGGCGCTCCCTTGGCCAGTCTTGAATCCGGTCCTGCCGAAAAAGGGAATCCCCTAAATGTCCACAGGCCTTAGC
>NZ_BCZE01000182.1 GCF_001598555.1 Novosphingobium rosa NBRC 15208 | reverse complement strand
CAGATCCCCACCGATCCGCGGCTTTTCGATCTGGAAAAGGCCGCGCAAAGCCAGACCTATTGCGATGACATCAAGGGGCTTCTGGCCGACAAGGGTCTGGAGATCACCGAACTCTCCACCCATCTGCAGGGGCAGCTGGTGGCGGTGCATCCGGCCTATGATGCGCAGTTCGACGGCTTTGCCGCGCCGCATGTGCGCGGCAATCCGGCAGCGCGGCAAGAGTGGGCGGTCGAGCAGGTGAAGCTGGCGGCGGTGGCCTCGCGCCGCCTGGGGCTGACCACGCATGCGTCCTTCTCGGGCGCTTTGGCATGGCCTTACGTGTATCCTTGGCCGCAGCGTCCCGCTGGTCTGGTGGAGGATGCTTTCGACGAACTGGCCCGGCGGTGGAAGCCGATCCTCGATGTCTTCGATGAGAATGGCGTGGATATCGGCTTCGAGCTGCATCCCGGCGAAGACCTGCACGATGGCGTGACCTTCGAGATGTTCCTCGACCGCGTTGGCAACCATCCGCGCGCCAACATCCTCTACGATCCCAGCCATTTCGTGCTGCAGCATCTCGACTATCTGGCTTTCATCGACATCTATCATGAGCGCATCAAATGCTTCCATGTGAAGGATGCCGAACTGCGCACCAATGGCCGCAGCGGCGTCTATGGCGGCTATCAGAGCTGGGTGGACCGGCCCGGACGGTTCCGCTCGCTGGGCGACGGGCAGGTCGATTTCACGCAGATCTTCAGCAAGATGGCGCAGTATGACTACGCCGGCTGGGCCGTGCTGGAGTGGGAATGCGCCCTCAAGCACCCCGAGGATGGCGCGGCGGAAGGCGCTCCCTTTATTGCGCAACACATCATCCGCACCACACCCCA
>NZ_BCZE01000181.1 GCF_001598555.1 Novosphingobium rosa NBRC 15208 | reverse complement strand
TCCATGTCGATCCTTATTGACAAGAACACCAAGGTCATCACCCAGGGCATGACCGGCAAGACCGGCACCTTCCACACCCAGCAGGCGCTGGCTTACGGCACCCAGATGGTCGGCGGCGTGACCCCCGGCAAGGGCGGCACCACCCATGACGAGACCGGCCTGCCGATCTGGAACACCGTGGCCGAAGCCAAGGCCGTTTCGGGCGCGACCGCCTCGGTCATCTACGTGCCGCCACCGTTCGCCGCGGACTCGATCCTGGAAGCCATCGACGCCAAGATCGAGCTGATCGTGGCCATCACCGAGGGCATCCCCGTGGCCGACATGGTCCGCGTGAAGCGCGCTCTGGCCGGTTCCAGCTCGCGCCTGATCGGCCCGAACTGCCCCGGCCTGCTGACGCCCGGCGAGTGCAAGATCGGCATCATGCCCGCCAACATCTTCAAGAAGGGTTCGGTCGGCGTGGTCTCGCGCTCGGGCACGCTGACCTATGAAGCCGTGTTCCAGACCTCGAACATCGGTCTGGGCCAGACCACCGCTGTCGGCATCGGCGGCGACCCGGTCAACGGCACCAACTTCATCGACGTGCTGGAGCTGTTCCTGGCCGACGATGAAACCAAGTCGATCATCATGATCGGTGAAATCGGCGGCAGCGCCGAGGAAGAAGCCGCCCAGTTCCTGCAGGACGAGGCCAAGAAGGGCCGCAAGAAGCCGATGGCCGGCTTCATCGCGGGCCGCACGGCGCCTCCGGGCCGCCGCATGGGCCACGCCGGTGCCATCGTCTCGGGCGGCCAGGGCGGCGCCGAGGACAAGATCGCGGCCATGGAAGCGGCCGGCATCAAGGTCTCGGCCAGCCCCTCGCTGCTGGGTGAGACCCTGGTCGAAGCGATCAAGGGCTAAGG
>NZ_BCZE01000180.1 GCF_001598555.1 Novosphingobium rosa NBRC 15208 | reverse complement strand
TTCGGCGTCCAGATCGGCCTGCGTCTGCGTGATCGCCATCGGCTTGATGCCAAGGCGCGCGAACATCGCCCCATCCTTGTCATCGCCAGCATTGGGGGCCGTCAGCAGCGTGTCACCCGTGAAGATGCTGTTGGCGCCAGCCATAAAGCACATCGCCTGAGTCATCTCGCTCATGCTCTCGCGGCCTGCGCTCAGGCGAACCATGCTCATCGGCATGGTGATCCGCGCCACCGCCACCGTGCGCACGAACTCCACATCGTCGATCTTGGCCAGCGGTGTGTCGGCCAGCATATCGCCCAGCACCGTGCCCTTCACCGGCACCAGAGCATTCACCGGCACGCTCTGCGGATGGCTCGGCAGCGTGGCCAGCGTGTGGACGAAGCCCACGCGGTCCTCGCGCGTCTCGCCCATGCCCACGATCCCGCCGCTGCACACATTGATCCCGGCCCGGCGCACCTGACCCAGCGTATCGAGCCGGTCCTCCATCGTGCGCGTGGTGATCACATCGTTGTAGCGCTCGGGGCTCGTATCGATGTTGTGGTTGTAGTAATCCAGACCCGCCTCGGCCAGCATGTCGGCCTGATGGTCGGTCAGCATGCCCAGCGTCATGCAGGTTTCAAGCCCCATGCCGCGCACGCCCTTCACCATCTCGATGATCGCGGGCATGTCGCGGTCCTTCGGGTTGCGCCAGGCCGCGCCCATGCAGAACCGGCTCGAGCCATTGTCCTTGGCGCGGGCGGCGGCCTGAAGCACGCTCTGCACCGCCATCAGCTTGGTGGGCTTCACCCCGCTGTCGGCCTTCACGCTCTGGCTGCAATAGCCGCAATCTTCCACGCAGCCGCCCGTCTTGATCGAGAGCAGCGTGGAGAGCTGCACCTCATTGGCCGGATGATTCTCGCGGTGAACCTGCGCCGCGCGATAGACCAGCT
>NZ_BCZE01000179.1 GCF_001598555.1 Novosphingobium rosa NBRC 15208 | reverse complement strand
ATTGGTCCAGCAACGCGTGACTGCGGGCCTGCGCATCGGGGAAGGCGTTGTTGGGGACGAAGGGTGGCATATCGCGGGCATCGCGATGCTCTTCGGGCACGCCGCTGGTGTCGATGTACCAGTTGACCAGACGCTGCTGCATCTCGCCGCGCACCGCCTCATGCTTGCGCTCGGCGATCAGGTTGCGCGTTTCCAGCGGATCGGCCTGACGGTCGTAGAGTTCGCTCTGGCCGCCCGGGCGCGCGATGTACGACCACTTCTGCGTCTTGACCGAGGCGCAGCGGCTGATCGTCTCGGGCCGGTCGTTCTGCAGGTTGGTCTTGGGCGCATAAAGGCCGCCCAGCTTGGGCTCGAAGGCCTGCGGCTCGTAGATGTTGTAGCCGCCCTCGCTGAAGGCCGCGCGGTTGGGGTCGCCCGGTCCCCCGTGGATCTGCGGCAGCAGGCTGCGCGCGAAATTGGTGTGCGTGGCCCGCGTGCCGCCCAGTTCGAGGAAGGTCGCCATGATGTCGTACAGCTCGACCATGTCATGCGCATCGCCGCCCGCCTTGCCGCCCGGCACCCGCGCGATCAGCGGCACCTGCGTCAGGCAGCTTTCGAGCCCCGCCGGCCATTTCTCGATCAGCCCATAGTCGCCCGCGTAATCGCCATGGTCGCTGCTGACGACCAGAGCGGTGTCGCGGTCGCGCCCGGTGCGTTCCATGGCCTCCATCAGCTCGCCCAGCACCCAGTCGGTGTAGCTGACCTGGCCGTAATAGGTGGCGCGCACCTTGCGCAAATCGGCATCGCTGACCTGGGTGAGGCCATAGGTCTCGCGGATCGCCTGATGGAACAGCGGCTTGCCCGGCAGGCCCGGCGGCACCAGCGCGGGCAGATCGGCAGGGTTGTACATCGTGTCGAAGCCCTGGGGCGCGGCATAGGGCGGATGCGGCTGCAGCAACGGCAGG
>NZ_BCZE01000178.1 GCF_001598555.1 Novosphingobium rosa NBRC 15208 | reverse complement strand
GCCGGGAAATCCGCCACCAGCTGCCAGCTGCCCGCATTGTCCACCGAGCGCCAGATGCCGTAACGGCCATCGACCCGGCCCGAGATGAAGATGGTGGGATAGGCCGCACCCTTCGCGGCTTTCCCGAAAGCCACATCGTCGACATGATCGACATGCGCCACCACGCTCCAGCTGGCGCCGCCATCGGTGCTGCGGCGCAGGCCGGTGTCGCCATTTCCGTTCACCGCCGAGGTGAAGAAAAGATGCCCGGCATGGCCCGGCACCGAACGCAGCTTGGCGGTCTCTCCGCTGGAGGGCGCGATCTCTCCGGGGAAGACGCGGGTCCAGTTGGCGCCGCCATCGCGGCTGCGCCACAGGCCTTGCAAGGCGATGTTGGGGGCCTCGCCGCTGTGGTAGAGATAGAAGGTGCCGCCCGTGGTCTTGTCGGCGGTCAAGGTTTTGCGCTGCTGCCACATATGCGGGAAGGAGCCGGTCTTGTCCCCCACCTCGCCGGGCAGATGCACCGGACTCCACGTCTTGCCGCGATCCTTGGTGTAGAAGGGCTTGCGGTTGTCCGAAGGCTCCCAGATGATGTTGTCGACATCGCTGGATGACACGGCAATGGCGCCATAGGACATGCGCCACGGGTCGTCGCCCTTTTCACCCGGAGGCGTGGGCAAGGTGGCGAATTTGGTCCATGTGCGCCCGCCATCGGTGCTGTAACCGGCCATCACGGCATTGCCGTCTTCCGAGCAGCAATGGCGCGCGTCCGAGGCATTGCTCACCACGAAACTCGGATCGGACGGCGACCAGTCCATCTGCTGCACCGACATCAACCCGCGCTCATTCGGCCCGAAGGTGGTGGAGAAGGCGTTGAGGTCATCCTTCACATGCATGCCGAAGTCCCAACCCGCGAAGATCGGCGACTGGCCAGGGGCCTGAATGGCGTCATTGGTCACCAGCTCCTCGATGCCGCGCGCCTGGCTGACCCAGTTGGCCACCGAAGTGCCCGGCGGGAAATCGGCGTAGAAGGGCCCGGTGCCGCCGCCCACCCACAGGCGGTTGGGCA
>NZ_BCZE01000177.1 GCF_001598555.1 Novosphingobium rosa NBRC 15208 | reverse complement strand
GCCACGCTCAACGGGCGCGAAAAGGCGGTGGTCTCCTATCTGGAAGACCATGTGATCCCCTGCCTGATCGGCATGGACCCCCGCAATTCCGAGGATATCTGGCAGTATCTCTATCGCGGCGCCTATTGGCGGCGCGGCCCGGTGACGATGCGGGCGATCGCGGCGGTGGATGTGGCGCTGTGGGACATCAAGGCCAAGATGGCGGGCATGCCGCTCTATCAGCTGCTGGGCGGGCGCAGCCGTGATGGGGTGATGGTCTATGGTCATGCCAATGGCAGCGATATCGGGGAGACGGTGGAGGCTGTCGGCGCCTATATCGACATGGGCTACAAGGCGATCCGCGCGCAGACCGGCGTGCCGGGCATCAAGGATGCTTACGGCGTGGGGCGCGGCAAGCTGTTCTATGAACCCGCCGATGCCGCTCTGCCCAGCGTGACGGGTTGGGACACGCGCAAGGCGCTCAACCATGTGCCGAAACTGTTTGAAAAGCTGCGCGAAACCTATGGCTTCGATCATCATCTGCTGCATGACGGACATCACCGCTACACGCCCACCGAAGCCGCGCAACTGGGCAAGGCGCTGGAGCCCTACAGCTTGTTCTGGCTGGAGGATGTGACCCCTGCGGAAAATCAGGAAGCCTTCAAGCTGATCCGCCAGCACACCACCACGCCGCTGGCGGTGGGCGAGATCTTCAACACGATCTGGGACGCCAAGGATCTGATCCAGAACCAGCTGATCGACTATATCCGCGCCACCATCGTGGGGGCGGGCGGGATCACCCATCTGCGCCGCATCGCCGATCTGGCGAGCCTGTACCAGATCCGCACCGGCTGCCATGGGGCGACGGATCTCTCGCCGGTCACCATGGGCACGGCGCTGCATTTCGACACTTGGGTGCCCAATTTCGGCATTCAGGAATATATGCGCCACACCGAGGAAACGCTGGCCGTGTTCCCGCATGATTATCGCTTCGAGGCCGGGATGCTCCATGTCGGGGACACGCCGGGCCATGGCGTCGACGTCGATGAGGCGCTGGCCGCCCAATATCCCTACAAGCCCGCCTATCTGCCCGTCGCCCGCCTGCAGGACGGGACCATGTGGAACTGGTGA
>NZ_BCZE01000176.1 GCF_001598555.1 Novosphingobium rosa NBRC 15208 | reverse complement strand
CCCAGCTGACCGCCACCACCAGCACCATCACCGCCGTCACATACCAGTAGAACGCGCCCTCATGGCCGATGGATTTGGTCCACAGCGCGACATATTCCGCCGAGCCGCCGAAGGCCGCATTGGCCAGCGCATAGGCAAAACCCACGCCCAGCGCGCGCACCTGCGTGGGGAACAGCTCGGCCTTGATGATGCCGGAAATCGAGGTGTAGAAGCTGATCAGCGCCAGCGCCGCGGTGATCAACGCCCCGGCCTCCAGCGGGCTTTTGGCGCCATGCAGCAGGGTGATCAGCGGCACGGTCAGCACCACGCTGCCGATGGAGAAGATCAGCATGTTGCTGCGTCGCCCGATCCTGTCCGACAGCGCGCCCATCACCGGCTGCAGGCACATGAAGATGAAGAGGCAGACCGTCATGATGCTGCTCGATGTGGCGATGCTCATGCCCGACGAGTTCACCAGAAACTTCTGCATATAGGTGGTGAAGGTGTAGAACAGCAGCGATCCGCCCGCCGTAAAGCCCAGCACCGAAAGGAAGGCGCGCGGATAGCGCTCCATCAGGGCAATCAGGCTGCCGGCCTCGTGGTTTTCACGCGCCTCATGCCCGGCGCTTTCCTGCAGGCGCAGCCGGGCCACCAGCGCGCCCAGCGCCGCCAGAGCGCCGATCACGAAGGGAATGCGCCAGGCCCAGGCCTTCAGCTCGGCCTCGGGAAAGATCTGCTGCAGCCCCACCACCACCAGCGAGGCCAGCAACTGCCCCCCGATCAGCGTGACATATTGAAACGACGACAAAAACCCGCGCCGCCCCGCCATCGAGACCTCGCTCATATAGGTGGCCGCCGTGCCATATTCGCCGCCCAGCGCGAAGCCTTGCACCAGCCGCGCCACCATCAGCAGGCCGGGCGCCCAGACGCCGATCTGCGCATAGGTGGGCAGGCTCGCGATCCCCAGCGATCCCGCGCACATCGTCAGCACCGAGGCGATCAGCGCCCCGCGTCGCCCGTGCCGGTCCGCCATGCGCCCGAAGAACCAGCCGCCGACCGGGCGCGCCAGAAAGCCCGCCGCAAACAGCCCCGCCGTGTTGAGCAATTGCGTCGTGAGATCGGCGGCAGGGAAGAAGGCCTTGGCGAAATAGATCGAGCAGAAGGAATAGATGTAAAAATCGAACCACTCGACCAGATTGCCGCTGGAGGCGGCGATGATCGCGCCGATCTTGGCCCGCGTGGTCTGGT
>NZ_BCZE01000175.1 GCF_001598555.1 Novosphingobium rosa NBRC 15208 | reverse complement strand
CCTCCATCGGCAGCGCGTCGAGTTCGGTGCGCAGCATCACCACCGGGCCGGGGCCGTTCCTGAACACACCGACGATGCCTGTCTTGCCGACAGGTTTTGCCAACAGGTGCCGAACTTTTCCAAACGATTTAACTGGGCTGTGAACCGCAGAGATCCGCGGTTATTGAAAGCATAAGCCAACTGCCAAAAACCTCCAAGAAAAATCATGGCAGAAATCATGGCAGATTGCGCTCTGACCATTGCGTTGTGCGATAAAGTGCGATGCGGCACGGCAGAACGCGGAAAAAATGTTCCACGACCACCCGTCGGCTGCATGTAAAATTATTAAGGCATTATGCCTTCTACCCGCTTCCGGCTATTTGCCGGCTACCATCAACACAGCCAGCGACAGCACTTCCATCCCGGTACGGATGCTGGGTTTGGGGTCGGGTGCGAAGAAAGGTGAGTGGTTGACCGGCACCGGCTTGCCCTCAGCCTTGTATTTGGCCAGCACGGCGGGATCATAGCCGCCCACGCTGAAGAAGGTGGTCTGCGCCACGCCGGCGGCGGCGTATTCGGAGAAATCCTCGCTGGCGGTCCAGCCCGGTTCAGTCACGGGTACCAGCGTGACATGATCCTTCCCCAGCGCCTGCGTGAGCATGCCCGCCGCCCGCGCCGCCAGCGCCGGATCGTTGAGTACCGGCGCCGTGCCATGGATGCGCACCACATCGGGCGCGGGGGCATGCGACATCTGCGCCACGGCGCGCGCCGTATCGCCCACGCCATCGAGCAGCAGTTTGCGCACGCCCGGCTCATAGGAACGCAGCGAGAGCGCGAGTTGGGCCGTATCGGGGATGATGTTGCCCACCGTGCCCGCATGGAACGAACCAACGGTCACCACGCCGAATTTCTGCGGGTCTTTCTGGCGGCTGATGACGGTCTGCACGTCCTCGACGAAGCGGGCGCCCATCACGATGGGGTCGATGCTCTTGTCGGGCATCGAGCCATGCGCGCCCTGGCCGTGGAAGGTGATGACGATGGAATCGCTGGCCGAGGTGGTGGCGCCCTGCTTCACCGTCACCTCCCCTGTGGGCGAAGAGCCGACATGGGCGGCAAAGGCAAAATCGGGCTTCGGGAATTTGGTGTAAAGCCCATCGTCCAGCATGGCCTTGGCGCCGGAGACGACCTCCTCTGCGGGCTGGCCGACCATCACCAGCGTGCCGTGCCATTGCGCCTTCATCGAAACCAGCGCCTTGGCGGTGCCGATCCACCAGGCCATATGGCTGTCATGCCCGCAGGCGTGATCGACAAAGGTCAGCTTGCCGTCCACCGTT
>NZ_BCZE01000174.1 GCF_001598555.1 Novosphingobium rosa NBRC 15208 | reverse complement strand
GCCGGGCGGTTGCGCGCTGGCCATGGGGCTGGGAAGAGCCAGCTTTGCCGATGATGGGCTCGCGCTCGTGATGCAGCCGGTTTGATTTTCGGGACGTAAAGGGAAGGTGTGAGGGTGTTACACCCTCGCGCTCCCGTTATTTGTCGGCGTGGCGCATCGGGTTCGGACTTGGGGCAACGTTGCGGCGTTGCAGGCTTTCCTCGCTCCGGGGTGGAGGGGGGCGTGCCAAGGTCGGGAACCGACTATTTGGCCCTCGCGATCTTGCCGGTCAGATACTCATTCAAATCGCGAAAATCCTGAACGGTCCAGGCGAAGGCAGGCAATTTCACGCCGTTCTCTCGTAAAGTCCTTGGAATAAGATCGCCATTGGGGCGCAGGATCACCGAGGACACGATAACGCCGGGATAATCATGCAGGCGCTTCTTGAAGCCGGGCGTGGTGAGATCAGGGGTAGGCGGATTGCTTTTAAGGGCCAAAGGCCCCGTGCCCTTGAGGTCCGTTCCGTGGCACATCGCGCAACGGCTCAGGAAAATCCGCTCTCCGTGTCCGTTGTCTGCGAAAGACGCGGACGGCATGCCAAGAGCTGCCGAGAACGCCGCAACGATAAACCTCTTTTTCGCGATCATCGTTTTTCCCTGCAATCACAGATCAATCGTTTCCCAGGGACGATCGGGTGCCACTGCCTTTTCGCCGGGAAACGTTATGAGAGCGCGAGGGGGCGTTTTTTTCTGGTCGCATGTTTCGAGCGACATGCTCCGGGCCCCTCGCATCTACTCTTCTTCCTGAATTCCCCCTTCAGCGATCTTCCACACTGAAGGGGTTTGCAGGCCCTCGAACGGTTCCGGTTCGGTCCCGGTCATCCAGACCTGAGCGCCATTCGCCGCCAGGCGCTCGAACAACGCCCCGCGCCTCAAGGGATCGAGATGCGCGGCCACTTCATCCAGCAGCAGCAACCTTGGCAAGCCCGACACCGCCGCGCCGGATACGTCGCAATGCGCCAGGGTGATGGCGATCAGCATGGCCTTTTGCTCGCCGGTCGAGCAATCGGCGGCGGGTTGGTTCTTGGCGGCCATGGTCACCACCATGTCGTCGCGGTGCGGGCCGGTCAGCGTACGCCCGGCGGCGCGGTCGCGTGGGCGGGATGCAGCCAGCGCCGCGGCCAGATCGTCGCGCTCCAGCGGACCGCCGGGGGCGTGCGCAAGGATGGGGCGGGCGAAGGGGGCATCGGGCAGGCGGGCAAGGATATCGTTCAGGCGCTCGATCAGGCGCGCGCGGGCCTGCGCGACGGCGGCTCCAGCCTCGGCCAGTTGCGCCTCGATGGCGTCGAGCCACTGGCGGTCGGGTGTGGCGGGCAGGG
>NZ_BCZE01000173.1 GCF_001598555.1 Novosphingobium rosa NBRC 15208 | reverse complement strand
ATGTGTTGGTGTGGACGACCCTCCGATCAAGGTACAACCTGCGGCGCGATAACGCCGGAGGATTGATAGGAGGAAGCAATGCAGACCATCACGCGGATTGGCATGGATACAGCCAAAAACGTTTTCCAGTTGCATGGAGTTGACGAGAACGAGGGCGTCGTTCTGCGCAGGCAATTCCGCCGTCGGGAAATGATAGCCTTCTTCGAGAAGCTGCCACCAGCGTTGGTCGCGATCGAGGCATGTGGGAGCTCCCACCACTGGGCTCGTATGCTTCAATCATTTGGACATGAAGTCCGCTTGCTTCCGCCTCAGTACGTCAAGGCCTATGTCAAACGTGGCAAAAATGACGCGGCTGATGCCGAGGCGCTTTGTGAAGCAGTTACCCGGCCATCCATGCGTTTCGTTCCCGTCAAATCCCGTGAGCAACAGGCTGCCTGCATGCTGATGACGGTCCGTGAGCGACTGGTCAGTGTTAAGTCGCAGCTCTCAAATGCCATTCGCAGCTATGCAGCAGAGTTTGGAATTGTGGGCCCCGCCGGGCGCCAAAACGTGAATGCGTTGATCGAGCGCATCCTTGACGATGAAACACTGCCAGATCTTGCCCGGGACCTTTTCCGCTTTCAGGCCAAGGAATATGCAGCCGTCGAAGCCCGTCTTGAGGAGATCGAGGACAAGCTGATGGTATGGCATCGCGCTGACGATCTTAGCAGGCGCATCGCCACGATCCCCGGCGTAGGCCCAATTGGCTCCACCATGCTCAGCATGAAGGCGCCACCCGCCGAGAGCTTCAGGTCAGGCAGGCAGTTTGCGGCCTGGCTAGGCCTCACGCCCAAAGACCATTCCACCGGCGGGCGCGTTCGTTTGGGCGGGATCACCAAGGCAGGAGATCCCAGTATTCGCTCGACGCTGATCGTTGGCGCGACCGCCTTGCTGAGGCATATCAGAAAAGGGCGAACCAAAGCCTCGCCCTGGCTGGAAGCGTTGCTCATTCGGAAACCGCCCAAGCTGGTTGCGGTGGCGCTGGCGAACAAATTTGCGCGCATCGCCTGGCGATTGATGATGTCAGGAGGTGTTTACAATCGGCCCCCAGCAATGGTGGCGGTATGAAGATTGCCCCCAATTGGCGAGCGGAGATATAGCTGCCATAGTGGGGTGATGGCCGAACTTGCAGGAACGAGTAGATGGATTGATCGATCGGATCGAGACGCGTGAACACCCGAAGATTGCACTGGCACGTTTATAATGTCGCGAATGTGTTTGGACCACGCGTAGCGAACACCATCTCGGCCAGCGGATTTATCCGCGCAAACAGGCCGGACATCTGATAGCAAGCGATCGACTCAACTACTGCTCGGTGCCCAGCAAGGGAGGGTCGTCCACATCTG
>NZ_BCZE01000172.1 GCF_001598555.1 Novosphingobium rosa NBRC 15208 | reverse complement strand
CTGAATGGAAGAGGGATAGTCCTCTTCACTTCACCCATATAAGGCAGGAAGAGTTATTGTGAGCACGTCAGATCATATCTACATCGTCAGCGGTGTCCGCACGGCCATCGGTGATTTCGGCGGCTCGTTGAAGGGTTTTGCTGCATCGGATCTGGGCGGGCGCGTGGTTGCGGAGGCACTGGCGCGCTCGAGCCTTGCACCTGCCGATGTCGAGCATGTGGTGATGGGGCAAGTGATTCACACCAGCGGACAGGATGCCTATCTAGCAAGGGTGGCAGCATTGAAAGCGGGCATTCCCCATGAAGTTCCGGCGTTGACGGTCAACCGTCTGTGCGGTTCAGGGCTGCAGGCTATCGTTTCAGCGGCACAGATGATGATGCTGGGCGAAGCCGAGGTCACCGTGGCAGGTGGCGCGGAGAGCATGTCGAACGCGCCCTATCACGACCATGGCCAGCGCTGGGGGCGCAAAATGGGTGATGGCGTTCTGATCGACGCGATGGTGCAGACTTTGTCTGATCCGCTGGGTGGCTACCATATGGGGGTGACGGCCGAGAATGTTGCTCAACGTTGCGATGTCACGCGTGAGGAGCAGGATGCGCTTGCGGTCGAAGGGCATGCTCGCGCCATGCGGGCTATTGGCGACGGGCGGTTCAGAGAGCAAATCCTGCCCCTCGAAATCAAGAGCCGCAAGGGCGTGACGATTTTCGATACGGATGAGCATCCGCGTGCAGGGATCAGGACAGACGATCTGGCTTCAATGAAGCCCGTATTCAAAACGGATGGCACTGTCACAGCTGCCAACGCGAGTGGCATCAACGATGGTGCTGCGGCCATGGTTTTGGCTACGGGCGCCATCGTGAAATCAAGGAGCTTGCAGCCACTTGCCCGTATCGTCAGTTGGGGCCATGCGGGCGTGGACCCTGCTTACATGGGCCTTGGGCCGATCAAGGCCGTGCCGGTTGCTCTGTCTCGCGCCGGCCTTACTTTGGCGGATATGGATGTGGTCGAGGCCAATGAGGCGTTTGCCGCGCAGGCGGTCGCGGTTTCCAGGGAGCTTGGCTTCGATGCTGAAAAGCTCAATCCCAACGGCAGTGGTATCGCATTGGGGCATCCTATCGGGGCGACCGGTGCAATTTTGACGGTCAAGGCGGCTTATGAATTGCGCCGTAACGGGGGGCGATATGCCCTTATCACCATGTGTATTGGCGGCGGGCAGGGTATCGCGATGGTCATCGAGGCTGTCTGAGCAGGCGTTTTTGGCACACGAACGTGAGTAAGCTGTAAAGCTTCGCAATATCGGAATTTTTATTGATTGCATGCATGAGACGATGCCTTTGAACGCCTGCCGCGGATGAGGTTGCGTTTCCAGAAACAGGCGAGGGGTGGATGACAGCC
>NZ_BCZE01000171.1 GCF_001598555.1 Novosphingobium rosa NBRC 15208 | reverse complement strand
GGGTCGCGTCCCGGGACGTGGTGTAGGATCTGAGGGTAGCGCTGCTGGCCGGACGCGCGCTTTCCATATAGCGCTGTAGCGTACGGCCAGCAGCGCGGGTGGTCACCGTGATTTTCGGCTAGGTTTGGGTTGCGAAGCTCGAACCTGGAGAACCACGATGACCGATTCCATGATGCACCTGCGCGCGCTGGTCGAGAAGGCCCCTGACGCGGATATTTTGCGCGAGATGATCTCGTTTGCCGCCGGGCGGTTGATGGAGATGGAAGTCGGTGGCCTGACGGGTGCGGGCCACGGCGAGAAGTCCGCCGATCGGCTTGTCCAGCGCAACGGCTATCGCGACCGCGACTGGCAAACCCGCGCGGGAACGGTGGAACTGCGCATTCCCAAGTTGCGCAAGGGCAGCTATTTTCCCGGTTTTCTGGAGCCGCGTCGGATGGCCGAGCGGGCGCTGACGGCGGTCATCCAGGAAGCCTATGTGCATGGCATCTCGACGCGATCGGTCGATGACCTGGTCAAGGCGCTGGGCATGGATGGCATCTCCAAAAGCCAGGTTAGCCGCCTGTGCGAAGAGCTCGACCAAAAGGTGCATGCCTTCCTCGATCGCCCGATCGAGGGCGACTGGCCTTACCTGTGGATCGACGCCACCTATGTCAAAGTCCGCCAGAATGGCCGTATCGTCTCGGTCGCGGTGATCATCGCGGTGGGCGTCAACAGCGACGGTCGCCGTGAAGTGCTGGGCATGGATATCGGCCCGTCGGAAGCCGAACCCTTCTGGACCGCGTTTCTGCGCAAGCTGACGCGCCGGGGCCTGCGTGGGGTGAAGCTGGTGATCTCCGACGCTCATGAAGGCATCAAGGCGGCGGTCTCCAAGCTGCTGTGCGCGAGCTGGCAGCGCTGCCGCGTCCACTTCATGCGCAACGCGTTGGCCCACGCTGGCAAGAGCGGGCGCCGCGTCGTCTCGGCATTCATCGGCACCGCTTTTGCTCAGGAGACGCCCGAGGCCGCCAGTCAGCAATGGCGTTCCGTTGCCGATCAAATGCGCCCAAAACTGCCAAAACTCGCCGCGTTGATGGACGACGCCGAACCCGACGTGCTCGCCTACATGACGTTCCCCAAGGAGCACCGGGCCAAGTTGCACAGTACGAATCCCATCGAGCGCCTGAACGGCGAGATCAAACGCCGCACCGAAGTCGTCGGCATCTTCCCCAACGAAGCGGCAATCACACGCCTGATCGGCGCCATTCTCATGGAACAGTCCGATGAATGGGCCGTCCAGCGCGGCCGCTACATGTCACTTGAAACCATGGCGCCGGTGAGCGACAATCCCATCGTCATGCTCTCGGCTGTACCTGGCGCATGACCGGCTCAAGCTTATGCCGAAATCGCCGGTGGCCCAAATAAACTACACCACGCCGTGGGACACGATCC
>NZ_BCZE01000170.1 GCF_001598555.1 Novosphingobium rosa NBRC 15208 | reverse complement strand
CTTTCAATTACCCACAAGTGGTTCGGCGGCGAGCTCGACGCCAAGCTGGATATCCATGAGCCGAGACCAACCTCGCCACATGATCATGTTGCCCGGCGGTGGGTCGTGCCGTCGACCAAGATAGCCGCCCAGGCGCGCGATCTCAGTCAGGTACGATGAAATCGACGGCGCGGCTGTAGTCATTCTGCCGGCACGAGCTGCAATTCGATCAATGATCACGATCTCGGTGGCGGTCAGTGCGGACCCGGGATCATCATTGGGTCGCGTTCTGTTCAGCATAGTAAGCCAGAAGATCCGCCAGCCCAGAATACAGAATATGGCGATCAGGTTGACCAGTCGCTCGGCCGCGCGCAGCTTCAGTTTCTCGGCGTTGAAGCCGGACTTGAGAATCTTGAAGAACAGCTCGATCTTCCATCTCATTGCGTACCAGGCCATTTTCTCGATCGCCTCGGCGGCCGTTCCGACAGGAAGATCAGTGAGCAACTTCCAGTCGATCGGTTTGCGTCCTTCGGGAGGGTCGATCTCGATGGCGTGGATCAGGGTCAAGCTGAGTGGTGGGTAGCGCCGCGCTTTGCCAATGGGCGGCAGAACGCCGATGCGCTTGTACTTCAATGCCAGTTTCACCCGGCTCCCGTCGGCGATCTCGAACTGGTGCTGTCCCTCGACAGTGACCTCGGCCATTTCGGCCGACACGGTGTGCTTACCGTCGCCGGCCAGACGATCAACGCAGGTGCGGACGACAAAGTGGGTCCCTAGTTCCTGCGTCGCGCAGTAGAATTCATAGATGTCATTCTCCCGATCGCCAACGTGCACAATGCGGGCGGGGTCTCCCCCGAGCAATGCCGTGGAGCCGCGCATATTTTCGAGCCAGCGGATGCTCTCCTTCGTCTCGATCGGCACTCGGGTCTGGTTGACCTTGCGTTTGAGCGCCAGCAGCCCCTTGAATTGTGCACGGCTCCAGAAGCGGGCAGCCGTCAAGTCGAGGGGGAGGCCTTCTAGCGTGACCGCGAGACTGGCATGCATCATCACACCACACAGCTTGTGCTGGCGCCATCGGCCTTCCTTATCGCGCCCGCTGTTCACATTCTTGGTGTAGCCAATGCTGTCTGGTGCCGAGCGCTGGTAGACGAATTCCGTGGTATCCTGCAGCACTAGCAGGGTGCCCTCGCAAGCCTGCACGACGCGCTGTCGCTTGGAAATGGCCAGCGAGAATATGCTCTTCTGAGGCCGAGCTGTTCGACAAAAAGCGGTATGCCGCTTTGGTGTTTGCCCAGTCTTCGCACGCCAATGGCAGCGGCTGACCTGTCGCGCTGTCCAGGCAGCACATCAGTTTGCGCAGCCGATCGCCAAGCCGAGCGTCGCCGAACCCGGTGATGTCTATTTCTCCGTCGATCCAGGTCTCACCTTCATCTCGGTCGTTCGCCATGGCACGCACCCCGCAGGTTCCGTGCCTGAGCAGGAATCACAGCCGAGTCAGTGGCTTCAACAGCAATGCGCT
>NZ_BCZE01000169.1 GCF_001598555.1 Novosphingobium rosa NBRC 15208 | reverse complement strand
TGGAAAGGCTCAAACGCCTTGGCCCCGGCCTCGTCACGGGCGCGGCGGATGACGACCCTTCCGGCATCGCCACCTATTCCCAGGCGGGCGCGCAATTCGGCACCAGCCTGATGTGGACCATGCTCTTTGCCTATCCGCTGATGGTGGCGGTGCAACTGGCGAGCGCCCGGATCGGCCGCGTCACCGGGCGCGGTCTGGGGCGCAGCCTGCGTGAGGTGATGCCTTCATGGCTGGTCATGGTGCTGGTGGGCTTGCTGTTTGTCGCCAACACCATCAACATCGGCGCCGATCTGGCCGCCATGGGCGAAGCGGCGGGGCTGACGGTCGGTGGCGGGCAGCATATTTTCACCGTGCTGTTCGCATTGGGGTCACTGCTGCTCCAGAGCTTCATCCCCTATGACCGCTACGCCAATGTCCTCAAATGGCTGACGCTGGTGCTGCTGGCCTATGTTGCGCTGGTCTTGATGGTGAAGGTCGACTGGGCCGCAGCGGCGAAGGATCTGGTCGTGCCGCAGGTGCAGGGCCGTCAGGCGATCACCACGGTGGTGGCCATCCTGGGCACCACGATCAGCCCCTTCCTGTTCTTCTGGCAGGCTGCGCAGGAAGTCGAGGACATCGATCAGGTGGCGGAGCGCAAACCGCTCCATCGCGCGAAACATCAGGCGGAGGATGCTTTCAATCGCATCAAATGGGATACGTTCACCGGCATGGCGGTGTCGAACATCGTCGCGCTGGCCATCATGCTGGGCACGGCGGCCACGCTGCATGCGGCAGGCAAGACCGATATCCAGAGCGCCGCCGATGCCGCCAAGGCCCTGCAGCCGGTGGCAGGGACGCTCGCCTTCGCGATTTTCAGCCTGGGCATCATCGGCACCGGCCTGCTGGCGGTGCCCGTGCTGGCCGGCGCCTCGGGCTATGCGGTGTGCGAGGTGGGCGGCTTTCAGGCCAGCCTGCAGGACAAACCGTGGCGCGCGCGGGTGTTTTATGCCGTGATCGCGCTGGGCATGATATTGGGCCTTGCCATCGACTGGTCGCCGATTTCACCGATGAAGGCCCTGTTCTGGAGCGCGGTGATCAATGGCATCGTCGCCGTGCCGGTGATGGTGGCCTTGATGCTGATCGTGTCGCGCCCCGCCGTCATGGGCAAATTCGTCGCCCCTCCCCTGCTCAAGGGCTTTGGCTGGTTGGCGACCGGAGTGATGGCCGTAGCAGCCGTCGCCATGCTGTTTGTGCCAGAATGAAGGGGTATCGCCTTGGCATCGACCCGGACGGCGCATGGCTGGCTAAGATGGCATGTTCATGCTATCCACGGGCCGGCGGTGGCGCAATTTGCGGGACGCCTGCCTTCTATCCGAAAATTGGGGTTCATGCTGATGATGCTGTCTGAAGGCCCCGGCGCGTCGCAGGATGCCGCAGCTGTGGCAAGCCGCCTCAATGCCCGTGTGGCAGGCCATGGCGAGCGCACGATGATGTTTGCCCATGGCTTCGGCTGCGACCAGAACATGTGGCGCTATGTCGCTCCCGCTTTCGAGGATCGCTTCCGCACGG
>NZ_BCZE01000168.1 GCF_001598555.1 Novosphingobium rosa NBRC 15208 | reverse complement strand
CTACCAGATTTACCCTCGCAGTTTTGCGGATAGCAATGGGGACGGGATTGGCGATCTTGCCGGGATCACCGCGCGTCTGGATTATATTGCCGGCCTTGGGGTGGATGCGATCTGGATCAGCCCGTTCTACACCAGCCCGATGGCCGATTTCGGCTATGACGTGGCGGACTATTGCGATGTCGATCCCATCTTCGGCACGCTGGCGGATTTCGATGCTCTGGTGGAGAAGGCTCATGCTCTGGGCTTGAAAGTCACCATCGACATGGTCTTCGCCCACACCAGCGACAAACACCCATGGTTTGCCCAGAGCCGCGCCGACAAAGCCAATGACAAAGCCGACTGGTACGTCTGGAAAGACGCCAATGCGGACGGCACCCCACCCAACAACTGGCAGTCCGTCTTCGGCGGCCCGGCATGGACATGGGACGCGCGCCGCCAGCAGTATTACATGCACCAGTTCCTGAAAGAGCAGCCCCAGCTCAACGCCCACAATCCGGCGGTGCAAGAGGCGGCTCTCGATGCGCTGCGCTTCTGGCTGGATCGCGGCGTGGATGGCTTCCGGCTCGATGCGCTGAACCACTCGATGTTCGACCCGGCCTTCACCGACAATCCTCCGGCGCCGGAAGATGGCCGCCCCCGCACCCGCCCCTTCGATTTCCAGCAGAAGGTCAACAGCCAGAACCACCCCGATGTGGTGGGCTTCGTCGAGAAGATCGCGGCGCTCTGCGTCGCGTATGGCGCCACCTTCACCGTCGCCGAAGTGGGCGGAGACGAGGCCGTGCCCCTGATGAAGGCCTACACGGCGGGCGACCAGCGCCTGTCCTCGGCCTACAGCTTCGATTTCCTCTACGCGCCGGACCTCACCGCCGACCTGGTGGTCAAGGCCCTGTCGCAATGGGGGCAGGAACCCTCGGCGGAAAGCCTGCCCGAAGGCTGGCCCAGCTGGGCCTTCGAGAACCACGACGCCCCGCGCCATATCTCGCGCTGGGTGAGCGAGGACCACCGCGCCGCCTTCGCCCGCCTGACCGCCGCCCTGCTGGCGAGCCTGCGCGGCAACATCTTCCTCTACCAGGGGCAGGAACTGGGCCTCGAACAGGACGAGATCCCGTTCCATCTGCTCAAAGACCCCGAGGCCATCGCCAACTGGCCCCTGACCCTGAGCCGCGACGGCGTGCGCACCCCCATGCCGTGGGATGGCGAGCATTTCCACGCCGGCTTCACGCAAGGTGAGCCATGGCTGCCGCTCTCGCCGGTAAACATCGCCAAGGCGGTGGCCGGGCAGGAAGCCGATCCCGAGAGCCAGCTGCACTGGACCCGCGCGATGCTGGCCCTGCGCGAACAGCACCCGGCGCTGAAGCTGGGCGCGCTGACGGACGCCAAGGCCGATGGCGGCTTGCTGACCTTCACCCGCAGCCACGAGGGGCAGAGCATCACCTGCGCCTTCAACCTCTCGGGCGGGGCGGTGGCTTACACCGCGCCCGAGGGCAGCACGGTGCTGGCGGTGAATGGCGCGAACAGCGCCAGCCTGCCGCCTTACGCTGCCTTGTTGGTCGAGACAGGCAGGAAGGGGTGAGGTGAAGAGAAGAGAGAATG
>NZ_BCZE01000167.1 GCF_001598555.1 Novosphingobium rosa NBRC 15208 | reverse complement strand
ATGCCCGGCAAGATATACCCCGACGCTGCGTCAGCTTTGGAAGGCGTGCTGTTCGACGGCATGCTGATCGCGAGCGGAGGCTTTGGCCTCTCCGGCCTGCCCGAGCGCCTGATCGATGCCATTCAGGCCGCTGGCACGAAGGACCTGACCTTCGCCAGCAACAATGCCGGGATCGACAATGAGGGCATCGGCAAGCTGCTGCGCACCAGGCAGGTCAAGAAGATGATCTCCTCCTACGTGGGCGAGAACAAGGAGTTCGAGCGCCAGTATCTCGCCGGAGAGCTGGAGGTGGAATTCACCCCGCAAGGCACGCTGGCCGAACGCATGCGCGCCGGCGGCGCGGGCATCCCGGGCTTCTACACCAAGACCGGCGTCGGCACGCTGGTGGCCGAGGGCAAGGAAGTGAAGTCCTTCAACGGTCAGGATTATATCCTCGAACAGGGCATCTTCGCCGACCTCGCCATCGTGAAGGGCTGGAAGGCCGACACCACCGGCAATGTCATCTTCCGCAAGACCGCCCGCAACTTCAACGTGCCTGCCGCCACCTGCGGCAAGGTCACGGTGGTGGAAGTGGAGAAGATCGTCGAGCCGGGCCAGCTTGACCCCGACGCGATCCATCTGCCCGGCGTCTATGTGCAGCGCCTGGTGCTGGGCGCGCCCTATGACAAGAAGATCGAATTCCGCACCACGCGCAAGCGGGAGGACGCATAATGCCCTGGAACCGTGACGAAATGGCCGCCCGCGCCGCGCGCGAACTGCAGGACGGCTTCTATGTGAACCTTGGCATCGGCATTCCCACGCTGGTCGCCAACCATGTGCCCCAGGGCGTGACCGTCACGCTGCAGAGCGAAAACGGCATGCTCGGCATCGGCCCCTTTCCCTATGAGGGCGAGGAAGACGCCGACCTCATCAACGCCGGCAAGCAGACCATCAGCGAACTGCCCCAATCGGCCTATTTCGACAGCGCGCAAAGCTTCGCCATGATCCGTGGCGGCCATATCGACCTCACCGTGCTTGGCGCCATGGAGGTCTCCGAGGGTGGCGACATCGCCAACTGGATGATCCCGGGCAAGATGATCAAGGGCATGGGCGGGGCGATGGACCTTGTCGCGGGGGTCAAGAAGATCATCGTGGTGATGGAGCATACCGCCAAGGACGGCAGCCCCAAGTTCATCCCCGCCTGCACCCTGCCGCTGACAGGGCTGGGCGTGGTGGATATGATCGTGACGGACCTGTGCGTGTTCCAGCGAGCGGATCATGGCTCGCCCTTCAAGCTGGTGGAGCTGGCGCCGGGGGTTACGGTCGAAGAGGTTCGCGAGAAGACTTCGGCCAAGTTTGTCGAGTAAGAAGGAAGGATAAATGCGAGGGGGTTACCCCCTCGCGCTCCCGGAACGTCTCCCGACGAAGCGGCAGTGGCGCCGAAACCGGGCGCCCCGGCTCTCCACCTGCGCAACAGAAAGGCGCCGCAGGCAGGAAGCCTCGGCGCCTTTTCTCATTTAAAAGCCTGCGGCGCTGCGACGTTAGCCCTAAGACCGAACCCGAAGCGCACCGTAGACATTCATGGGAGCGCGAGGGTGTAACACCCTCGCATTATTCTCCCTTCAATCCCCTT
>NZ_BCZE01000166.1 GCF_001598555.1 Novosphingobium rosa NBRC 15208 | reverse complement strand
CTTTGGGATCGAACTGCACATCGCCGGTCGAGAAATAGGCCGAGTCAGACACTTTCAGCCATGGCGGATCACCCGCGCCAACCGAGGCGGCATGCGAGACATGGCTCCAGCTCTTGCCGCCATCGGTGGACTGGAAACCTTGCCCGCTCTGATCGAAGATCACCAACTGATCGGCGCGCGGATTGGCGGCCGCCGCTGCCCAGAGCAGAGGCGACAGGCCGCCCGCTTCCTGAGTGAGATTGTGCCAGCGCCCCTCGCGGTAGAGCCAGACGCCCTTGCCCACATCGTCCACGCCCAGAAAGGCGCCATGGCGGTCGAAGACCCCGCGCCGCAGGGTCATCGGCTGGGCACCGGCCGAGGGCAGCGCATGAAAACTGGCGCCATTGTCCTCCGACACCAGCACGCCGTGGCCAGAGGCCATCGCGAAAATCCGCCCGGAAGGCTTGCCGCCCTCAGCCGTTTCGAACCAGATCTGCGTGCCGGGAGCCTGAATACCCGGCGCCGCACTGTCGCGATCCACGCTGGCAGGCACCGAGGGGACACGTTGCCAGCTGCCGCCAGCATTGGTGCTGCGCCACAACCCGCCCGACGTGCCCAAAAACACCAGATCGGCATTGGTGGGCGAGAGTTTCAGGAACGGCCCGTTGGTGCGGAAGGGGCTGTTGGCGCCCCACACTTCGGGGAAGCTGGCGGTGCTGGCCACCCAATGCGCGCCGGAATCGTCGCTGCGATAGACATGGCCCCGCGCCGCCATGAAGATGCGCGCAGGGTTCGAGGGGGCCACCGCGATCTCATAGACGCCCGAGGCCTGCGTGCCCTGCACCCGGTCGCCCTCCGGCATGGTCTGGGCCGTCATCAGCTGGACCCAGCGGTTGCTCTGCGGCGACCAGATGTAAGCGCCATAGAGGCTGGTGCGGGCCACCATCGTGTTGCCCGCCGCATCGAAGGACAGGCCAGTGATGAAGCCGCCGCCGCCAATCGCGACATGGCTCCACTGATAGGCCTCATTTGCCACCGGGGCGCCAGCAGCGGAGAGCGCCGGCGGCGGCGCGTGACGCGCCTGGATCTGCGAGGAATGGAGGAGCGTCCCGGCCGCGCCCGCCGCGCCCAGACCGATCACGCCCAGCACCAGCCACGGCCAGCGCCGGCGGCGGCGCTGAACGAACTGATCGTAGCTAATCTCACGGCGGGTGCGTGTCGTCATCGGAGTCCTGATGGTCTGGTGGTGTTCAGTGGGATGGCCGGCATGACCCGGTCAGTCATGCGTCTTGGTGGCGAGGTGGTAAGCCGCGCGCGGATTGGTCACGAGATAGCGCACGCCAAGACGGAGCGGCTCACGCGCGGCGCGATAGAGCCATTCCAGCCCGGTCGCCTGCATCCAGTCCGGCGCGCGCGAGACGCCGCCGCCGTAATGGTCGAACAGGCCCCCGCAGGTGCGGATCCAGGCGACACCCGCCAGATGCTCCCGCGCCTTGACCGCGAAATGCTCCTGCAATGGCGTGCCCATGCCGACCCACAGCACATCAGCGCCCGAGCGGCGCACCGCCGCGCAGATGGCGGGAATGTCGGCGTCGGAGAAATAGCCATGGCGCACGCCCACGATCTGCAGATCGGGATAG
>NZ_BCZE01000165.1 GCF_001598555.1 Novosphingobium rosa NBRC 15208 | reverse complement strand
CCTTGGGATCGAACTGCACATCGCTGGTGGAGAAATAGGAGGCGTTCGACACCTTCAGCCAAGGCGGATCGCCCGCGCCGACCGAGGCCTGATGCGCGACATGATTCCAGTTCCGCCCGCCATCGGTGGACTGATAGCCATCGCCGCTCTGATCGAAGATCACCAGCTGATCGGAAAAGGGATTGGAGGCCGCCGCCGTCCAGGGCTGCATGGGCAGCCCGGCCTCATGCGTCAGATCGTGCCAGCGGCCCTCGCGATAGAGCCAGACGCCCTTGCCCACCTCATCCACGCCGAGGAAGGCGCCATGGCGGTCGAAGACCCCGCGCCGCAAGGTCATCGGCTGCGCGCCGAAGGAGGGCAAGGTGTGGAAACCAGCGCCGCCATCCTCCGACACGAACATGCCATGGCCGGAGGACAGGGCGAAAATCCGCCCGCTGGGCTTGCCGCCCTCACCCTTTTCGAACCAGATCTGCGTGCCGGGGGCCTGAACGCCCGGCGTGCCGGGATCGCGGTCCTCGCTGGCGGGCACCGAGGTGACGCGCTCCCAGCTGGTCCCGCCGCTGGTGCTGCGCCACAGGCCATTGGCGGTGCCCAGAAACACCAGATCGGCATTGGTGGGCGAGACCGACAGGAACGGCCCGTTCATGCGGAAGGGGCTGTTGGCGTCCCACACTTCCGGGAAGACGGTGCTGCCCGTGGTCCAATGCGCGCCGCGGTCGTCGCTGCGATAGACATGGCCCTTGGCGGCCATGAAGATGCGTTCGGGCCGCGAGGGCGCCACGGCGATCTCATAGACGCCCGAGGCCTGCGTGCCCTGTACCCGGTCGAAAGCGGGCATCGAGGGGGCGGTCATCAGCTGCACCCAGCGGTCGGCCTGCGGGGACCAGACATAGGCGCCATAGACGTCGGTGCGCGCCACCATCGTGCTGCCGCTGGCATCGAAGCCCAGACCGGTGATGAAGCCGCCGCCGCCGATGGCCACATGGCTCCACTCATAGCTCTCATCCGCCACCGGAGCGCCCGCGCTCGACAGCGCCGGAGGCGGCGCGTGATGCGCCAGCGCCTGCGAGGAATGCAGGAAGGAGGCGCCCGCTCCCACCGCAACAAGGCCGGCGAGGCCCAGCACCAGCCAGGGCCAGCGCTTGGGGCGGCGCTTGACGAACTGATCGTAGCGGATCTCACGGCGGCTGAGTGTCGGCATTGAACTCCTGACAATCTGTCTCTTGCGTGGGGGGAGGGCTGCAGCAGCCAGAGCCCGGTCAGTCATGCGTTTTGGTGGCGAGGTGGTAGACCGCGCGCGGATTGGTCACGAGATAGCGCACGCCCAGCCGCAAGGGCTCACGCGCGGCGCGATAGAGCCATTCCAGCCCGGTCGCCTGCATCCAGTCCGGCGCGCGCGAGACGCCGCCGCCGTAATGATCGAACAGGCCCCCGCAGGTGCGGATCCAGGCGACCCCGGCCAGATGCTCGCGCGCCTTGACCGCGAACTGCTCCTGACGCGGCGTGCCCATCCCCACCCACAGCACATCGGCGCGTGAGCGGCGCACCGTGGCGCAAATGGCGGGAATGTCGGCGTCGGAGAAATAGCCATGGCGCACGCCCACGATCTGCAGATCGGGATAA
>NZ_BCZE01000164.1 GCF_001598555.1 Novosphingobium rosa NBRC 15208 | reverse complement strand
GAACGCGAGACGATGGAATACGATGTTGTGATCGTGGGAGGCGGCCCGGCGGGTCTGGCCTCGGCGATCCGTCTGAAGCAGCTTTCGCCCGATCTTTCGGTGTGCATTCTGGAAAAGGGCAGCGAGATCGGCGCGCATATTCTGTCGGGCGCGGTGGTTGATCCGCGCGCTCTGGACGAATTGCTGCCCGACTGGCGCGAAGACGGCTGCCCCATGGCCGAAACGCCCGTCACCGACAATTGGCACTGGGTTCTGACCAAGACCGGCAAATTCGCGATGCCTCACGCCGTGATGCCGGGCTTTCTTTCGAATGACGGCAATTACACCGGCTCGCTGGGCAATCTGTGCCGCTGGCTGGCGGGCAAGGCCGAAGAGCTGGGCGTGGAAATCTTCCCCGGCTTCCCCGCCGCCGAGATCCTTTACGGCGATCAGGGCGAGGTGATCGGCGTGCAGACCGGCGATATGGGCGTGGACCGCGAAGGCCAGCCCAAGGGCGATTATCAGCCCGGCATGAACCTGCTGGCCCGCTACACCTTGTTCTGCGAGGGCGCGCGCGGCCATCTCACCAAGCGGCTGAAGGCGAAGTTCGATCTGGAGCGCGATTGCCAGCCGCAGGTTTACGGCCTTGGCATCAAGGAATTGTGGGACATTCCCGCCGACAAGCATGTGCCGGGCCGCGTGCTGCATACGCAGGGCTGGCCGCTCTCCGAAAGCAACAGCTGGGGCGGCGGTTTTCTCTACCATCAGGCGGGCGGACAGGTGGCGCTCGGCTTTGTGACGGCGCTCGATTACAAGAACCCGCACGTCTATCCCTTCGAGGAATTCCAGCGCTGGAAGCAGCATCCCGAGATCCGCAAGGTGCTGGAGGGCGGCAAGCGCGTCTCCTATGGCGCCCGCGCGATCAATGAGGGCGGCTGGCAGAGCGTGCCGCATCTCGCCTTCCCGGGCGGCGTGCTGGCGGGCTGCTCGGCGGGCTTCGTCAATGTGCCGCGCATCAAGGGCAGCCATACGGCGATGAAGAGCGGCATGCTGGCGGCCGAAAGCATCGCCGCCGCCGTGGCGCAGGATCGCCGGGGCGATGCTCTGGAGGATTACGATGCCGCCGTGCGTTCGAGCTGGATCGCCGACGAACTGAAGCTGGTGCAGAACGCCCAGCCGATTGTCGCCAAATTCGGCGGCGGGCTGGGCACGGTGCTGGCGGGCGCGGATATGTGGCTGCGGACGCTGTTTGGTTTCGGCGTCGCCAAGCCGATGAAGCATCACACCGATGCCTCGGCCACGATGCGCGCCGATCTTTACAAGCCCATCGCCTACCCCAAGCCCGATGGCGTGATCAGCTTCGACCGCCTGACCAGCGTGGCCTTCTCCTTCACCAACCATGAGGAAGATCAGCCCTGCCATCTGCGGCTGTCCGACCCATCGGTGCCCACGCGCGTCAACCTGCCGGTCTATGCCGGGCCGGAGGCGCGTTATTGCCCGGCGGGCGTCTATGAATTCGTGGGCGAGGAGGGCGACAAGCGCCTGCAGATCAACGCGCAGAACTGCGTCCACTGCAAGACCTGCGACATCAAGGATCCTACGCAGAACATCGAATGGGTGACGCCAGAAGGTGGGGGCGGGCCGAACTA
>NZ_BCZE01000163.1 GCF_001598555.1 Novosphingobium rosa NBRC 15208 | reverse complement strand
TACCTATTTCCCCGATCCCAAGGGGATGAACGATCAGCTCAAATCGATGGGCATGCGCTCGATCATCAGCGTCTGGCCGCGTTTCGAGCGGGAATCCCGCTATTTCGACATGCTGTCCGCCAAGGGCTGGCTGCTCAAGGACAAGGATGGCCATGCGGTGGACGGCCTGCCCGTCCGCGCCGACCGCGCCGGAGCGCTGATCGACAGCACCAACCCCGAGGCGCGCGCCTGGTTCTGGAGCAAGATCCGCGACAACATCGCCAGCCAGGGCTTCGACTGGTTCTGGCTGGACGAGACCGAGCCCGATCTGGTGCCCGATGGTTCCTTCTATTCCATCGGCTCGGGCGACCGCTATCACAACCTCTTCCCGCTGCTGCACACCGAGGGCGTGGCTCAGGGTTCGGTGCGTGACCGGCCCGATTTCCGCAATCTGATCCTGTCACGCGCGGCCTATCTTGGTTCGCAGCGCACTGGCGGGCTCTTCTGGTCTTCGGACGTCCATGCAACCTGGGAGACGCTCAAGCGGCAGGTGCCCGCCGGGCTGAACTTTACGGCTTCGGGTCTGGCCTATTGGGGCAGCGATATCGGCGGCTGGCAGTGGCCGAGCGGCCCCAAGGCCGAGCATCCGCTGCTGGTCGATCCGGCGGGCGCGACGGCGATGGCGGCGGCTTATACCGATTATCCCGAGCTGTTCGTGCGCTGGTTCGAATACAGCGTCTTTTCGCCCACCTTGCGCATCCACGGCCAGCGCCCCGGCACCGCGCTGTGGCAATATGGCAAGGCCGCCGAGCCGATCCTGGCCGACAATCTGCGCCTGCGCTATGCGCTGATCCCCTATCTCTATGCGCAGGGCCGCCAGACCTATGAGACCGGCGCGCCCTTCATGCGCGCCCTGTTCATGGATTTCCCCAAGGATCCCAAGGCCGCCACGGTGGGCGACCAGTATATGCTGGGCAAGGCCTTCCTGGTGGCGCCGGTGACGGAGCAGGGGCAGACGAAGAAGTCGGTCTATCTGCCCGCCGGCACCGCCTGGTACGATTACTGGACCAACCGTCGCTATGAAGGCGGCCAGACCATCGAGGCCGATGCGCCGATCGAGCATATCCCGGTCTTCGTGCGCGCCGGCTCCATCGTGCCCATCGGCGTGCAGGTCGACAGCACCGCCAGCAAGCAGGCGCTGGAGAGCATCCGCGTCTATCCCGGCGCCAATGGCACATTCACGCTCTATGACGACGATGGCACCACCAATGGCTATCGCGCGGGCAAGGACGGCCGCAAGGCCGAACTGGTGTGGGATGACGCCAGCGGAAAGCTGACCAGCCGCCAGCCTTTGCCCAGCGGGCAGGCCCTAAGCGGCCTTATCAAGATCATGGGCGGCCAATAAGCCGCGCTGCCAATTTTTCAGAGGATTTCACGATGACAGGAATGAATCGCCGCGAGCTCGGCAAGGGCCTTGGCGTTGCGGCGCTCGGCTCGGCGCTCGGTGGACGTCTCGATGCGGCGCAGGTCGGCACCAGCGGCGCGGCAGCGCCTGAGGGCGGGCTCGCGTTTCCGCAGGGCTTTCTCTGGGGCTGCGCCACGGCGGCCTATCAGATCGAGGGCGCTGTGAAAGAGGATGGGCGCGGACAGACCAATTGGGATGTGTTCTCGCACACGCCGGGCAAGACCACCGATGGCGGCACGGGCGATGTCGCCTGTGACAGCTATCACCGTTATGCCGAGGATATCGGACTGCTCAAAGCGCTGGGGGTCAAGGGCTATCGCTTCTCGATCGCCTGGTCGCGCATCTTCCCCGATGGGCGCGGCAAGCCCAACCAGAAGGGCCTCGATTACTACAACCGCCTGATCGATGGCCTGCTGGCCGCCGGGATCGAGCCGCATGTCACTCTGTTCCACTGGGATCTGCCCACGGGCCTCGCCGGGGGCTGGCAATCGCGTGACACCGCCTATGCCTTCGCCGATTACGCGGGCTACATGGCGGGCAAGATCACCGATCGCGTCAGCCACCTGATGACGGTCAATGAGCTGCGCTGCTTCACCGACCTGTCCTATATGACCGGCGGCAAGGCGCCCGGCCTG
>NZ_BCZE01000162.1 GCF_001598555.1 Novosphingobium rosa NBRC 15208 | reverse complement strand
CACCTATTTCCCCGATCCCAAGGGGATGAACGATCAGCTCAAGTCGATGGGCATGCGCTCGATCATCAGCGTCTGGCCGCGTTTCGAGCGGGAATCGCGCTATTTCGACATGCTGTCTGCCAAGGGCTGGCTGCTCAAGGACAAGGACGGCCATGCGGTGGACGGTCTGCCCGTCCGCGCCGACCGTGCCGGGGCGCTGATCGACAGCACCAACCCGGAGGCCCGCACCTGGTTCTGGGGCAAGCTGCGCGACAACATCGCCAGCCAGGGCTTCGACTGGTTCTGGCTGGACGAGACCGAGCCTGATCTGGTGCCCGATGGCTCCTTCTATTCCATCGGTTCGGGCGACCGTTACCACAACCTCTTCCCGCTGCTGCACACTGAGGGCGTGGCCAAGGGATCGGCGCAGGACCGGCCCAATTTCCGCAATCTGATCCTGTCGCGGGCGGCCTATCTCGGCTCGCAGCGCACGGGCGGGCTGTTCTGGTCCTCCGATGTTCACGCTACATGGGAGGCGCTCAAGCGGCAGGTGCCTGCGGGGCTGAATGTCACCGCCTCGGGGCTGGCCTATTGGGGGAGCGACATTGGTGGCTGGCAATGGCCGAGCGGCCCCAAGGCCGAGCATCCCCTACTGGTCGATCCGGCAGGCGCCACGGCGATGCCGGCGGATTATGCCGACTATCCCGAACTCTTCGTGCGCTGGTTCGAATACAGCGTCTTCTCGCCCACCTTGCGCATCCATGGCCAGCGCCCCGGCACCGCCCTGTGGCAATATGGCAAGGCCGCCGAGCCCATTCTGGCCGACAATCTGCGCCTGCGCTATGCGCTGATCCCCTATCTCTATGCGCAGGGCCGCCAGACCTATGAGACGGGTGCCCCCTTTATGCGCGCGCTTTTCATGGATTTCCCCAAGGACCCCAAGGCGGCCACCGTGGGCGACCAGTATATGCTGGGCAACGCCTTCCTGGTGGCGCCGGTGACGGAGCAGGGGCAGACGAAGAAGTCGGTCTATCTGCCCGCCGGCACCGCCTGGTATGATTACTGGACCAACCGCCGCTATGAAGGCGGCCAGACCATCGAGGCCGATGCCCCCATTGAGCATATCCCGGTCTTCGTGCGCGCCGGTTCCATCGTGCCCATCGGCGTGCAGGTGGACAGCACCGCCAGCAAGCAGGCGCTGGAGAGCATCCGCGTCTATCCCGGCGCCAACGCCACCTTCACGCTCTATGACGACGATGGCACCACCAATGGCTATCGCGCCGGCAAGGATGGCCGCAAGGCCGAGCTGGTGTGGGACGATGCCAGCGGCAAACTGACCAGCCGCCAGCCTCTGCCCAGCGGGCAGGCGCTGCCCGGCCTCATCAAGATCATGGGCGGCCAGTAAGCCGCAACGCCAATTTTTCAGAGGATTTGACAATGACTGGAATCAATCGCCGCCAGCTCGGCAAGGGGCTTGGCGTTGCGGCGCTGGGCTCGGCGCTCGGTGGGCACCTCGATGCGGCGCAGGTCGGCACAGGCGGCGCGGCAGCGCCTGAGGGCGGGCTCGCCTTTCCGCAGGGCTTCCTCTGGGGCTGCGCCACGGCGGCCTATCAGATCGAGGGCGGCGTCAAGGAAGACGGGCGCGGGCAGACCAACTGGGATGTGTTCTCGCACACGCCGGGCAAGACCAGCGACGGGGGCACGGGCGATGTCGCCTGCGACAGCTATCATCGTTATGCCGAGGATATCGAACTGCTCAAAGCGCTGGGGGTCAAGGGCTATCGCTTCTCGATCGCCTGGTCGCGCATCTTCCCCAATGGGCGCGGCAAGCCCAACGTGAAGGGGCTCGATTACTACAACCGCCTGATCGACGGCCTGCTGGCCGCGGGCATCGAGCCGCATGTCACGCTGTTCCACTGGGACCTGCCGACCGGTCTTGCCGGGGGCTGGCAATCGCGTGACACGTCTTACGCCTTTGCCGATTACGCCGGTTACATGGCGGGCAAGATCACCGACCGCGTCAAGCATCTGATGACGGTCAACGAACTGCGCTGCTTCACCGACCTGTCCTATATGACCGGCGGCAAGGCGCCCGGCCTC
>NZ_BCZE01000161.1 GCF_001598555.1 Novosphingobium rosa NBRC 15208 | reverse complement strand
CGTCATGGGTCTGGAAGAGATCAACGACGCCTTCACCCTGATGCATGAGGGTAAAAGCATCCGCAGCGTGGTGGTGTTCTGATGAGCGCACTCGCCCTGCTGGAGCGCTATTACGCCGCCTTCAATACCGGGGACAGACCCGCCATGCTGGCCTGCCTGACGGAGGATGTGGCGCATGACATCAACCAGGGCGAACGCCAGCTGGGCAAGGCGGCCTTTTCCGCCTTCCTCGCCCATATGGACCGCTGCTATGCCGAGCAATTGGCCGATCTGACCATCATGATCAGTCAGGACGGCAGCCGCGCTGCGGCGGAGTTCACCGTCCACGGCCAATATCTGGCCACTGACGAAGGCCTGCCCGAGGCCAGCGGTCAGCGCTATGTTTTGCCCGCCGGAGCCTTCTTCACGCTGGAGGCAGGCCTGATCTCGCGCATCAGCGTCTACTACAACCTGCCCGACTGGACCCGGCAGGTAAGCCTTTGATCTTGCCGAGCGGCCCAACACCGCTCGCTGACGATGGAGCGTGATAAATGTCCGTGATTTCCGGTGACGGCGTGTTCAGCCATGTGTTTATCGGCGCGGCCGATCTCGATGTTTCGGCGCGTTTTTATGATGCGGCACTGGGCGCATTGGGCGTGAAGAACCTCGGGCCCTTCGGCAACAAGCCGTGCTCCTATGCCTTCACGGGCGGGAACTGATGCAGGGCATGGAACAGATCAGCCTCAATCAGGCCTTTGGCGGCTCTCAGGGCGTCTATCGCCATAGCTCTGCCGTGTGCGGCGTGGACATGACCTTCTCGGTCTATGTCCCGCCTCATGCGGAAGGGGCGCGGTTGCCGGTGGTGTGGTATCTCTCCGGGCTGACCTGCACCCATGCCAATGTCACCGAAAAGGGCGAGTTCCGGCGGCTTTGCGCCGAACTCGGCCTGATCTTCGTGGCGCCGGACACCTCGCCGCGCGGCGAGGGCGTGGCTGACGATCCGCAAGGCGCCTATGATTTCGGTCTGGGTGCGGGCTTCTATGTCGATGCCACGCAAGCCCCCTTCGACAAGCATTATCGCATGGAAAGCTATGTCACGCAGGAATTGCCTGCGCTGATCGCCGCGCATTTCCCGGCGGATATGGCGCGCCAGTCGATCATGGGGCACAGCATGGGCGGCCATGGCGCGCTGACCATCTGCCTTACCCACCCCGAGCGCTACAAGGCGGTTTCGGCCTTTGCCCCCATCGTCGCGCCATCGCGGGTGCCCTGGGGGCACAAGGCGCTGGGGGGCTATCTGGGGCCGGATCGCGCGGCATGGCGCCGCCACGATGCGGTGGCGCTGATCGAGGATGGCGCGCGTCTGCCCGATCTGCTGGTCGATCAGGGGGAGGCCGACCAGTTTCTGGCCGAGCAACTCCGCACCGATCTGCTGCGCGATGTCTGCGCCCGCACCGGGCAGAAGGCCACCATCCGCAGCCATCCCGGCTATGACCATTCCTACTATTTCATCGCGAGCTTCATGGGCGATCATCTCGCCTGGCACGCCGAACGTCTGCGCTGACCGGGACCACTGTATGGCCAATCTTTATGTGATCGATCTCGATGGGGTGGAAACGCGGATCAAGGCAGCGCCCGGCATCACCCTGATGGAGGCGCTGCGCGATCATGGTTTTGACGATCTGCTGGCGCTGTGCGGCGGCTGCTGTTCCTGCGCCACCTGCCATGTCTATGTGGACGCCGGCCCGGAGAGCATGAAGACCCCGGCCAGCGACGACGAGGCCGATCTGCTCGACAGTTCGCTGCACCGTCAGGAGAATTCGCGACTGTCTTGCCAGATCGCCATCACGCAGGATCTCGATGCCATTCGGGTCCGGCTCGCCCCTGCCGATTGAGAGGCCCTTATGGCGCAATTCCATGATGTGATCATTGTCGGCGGCGGTCACGGCGGCGCACAGACGGCCATCGCCTTGCGACAGCATGGTTTCACCGGCTCGATCGCGATTGTCGGGGAAGAGGTGGAGCTGCCTTACGAAAGGCCGCCGCTTTCCAAGGAGTATTTCTCGGGCGAGAAGGTGCGGGAGAGGCTGTTTATCCGCCCGGAAGCCTTCTGGCAGGACAAGGCCATCACGCTGATCACCGGGGAAAGGGTGGTTTCCCTTGATGCCGAGGCGCAAACAATCACCACTGCCGCGAACCGCAGCTTTGCTTACGGCAGGCTGGTCTGGGCCGCCGGTGGCGCGCCCCGCCGCCT
>NZ_BCZE01000160.1 GCF_001598555.1 Novosphingobium rosa NBRC 15208 | reverse complement strand
AGCGCATGAACAGGCCGCCGTTGATGTCCCATGTCGCGCCGGACACGAAACCGGCGTCGCGTGCCGCCAGACGCGTCACCATATCGGCGATGAAGGACGCCTCGCCCAACTGGCCGACCGGAATGTTGGCCAGCATGCCGGGCATCTTGTCTTCTGGCACCAGCGCGCGGACCATCGGGCTGTCGATGGGGCCGGGCGCGATGGCGTTCACCGTGATCCCGAAAGGCGCCAGATCGCGGGCGAAGACCTTGGTCAGGGTGATGATCGCGCCCTTGCTGGCCGCATAATGCGCACCAGTGGTGGTGCCGCCGTTCTGCCCCGCCAGCGAGGCCATATTAACGATGCGCCCATAGCCCGCCGCCTTCATGCGGCGGCCAAAGACCTGGCTGGCCGCGAAGGTGCCGCGCGCATTGACGGCCATCACCCGATCCCAGTCTTCCAGCGCAATATCCAGCACCGGCACGGCGCGGGTCAGCACCGCATTGTTGACCAGAACCTGCGTCCCGCCCCAGCGGGCATCGAGGTCAGCGGCCACCGCCTCGATGGCGGCGCCATCGGTGACGTCAAGCCTCAGGCCTGCCGCCGTCTCGCCCGAAGGGTCGAGCGCCACGGCCACCGCCTGTGCCCTGACGCCATCGATGTCGGTCACCGCCACGCGATAGCCCGCGCCATGCAGCGCTTTCGCAATCGCCTCACCCAGACCGCTGCCGCCGCCGGTGATGATCGCAACATCCTGCAGAGGACCGCTCACAGGAGGTATCCGATACCGTGGAGGAAGTCGTCGCAATTGGCCAGGCGGACCACCTTGCGGTCGAGCTTGATGACACCGTCCTCGCGCACCAGCCGATAGGTCACATCAGCGGCCAGCACGCGCGTGCGTTCGTATTTGTATTCCACCAGCACCATGGCGGCGCGCAGCTCGATGGCATCAGCTTGCTCGCCGGTCACCACAAAGCGCGAGATGGTGCGCACGGTGCGCGCGGGCGGCGCCGCGCTCATCGAGAAGCCCGAGAGCAGGCGTTTCACCCGCGCCTCACGCATCGCCGCATCGTCATGGGCGACGTTGAGCTGGTTTTCGAAATCATCGGCATCATGCTCGACGGGAATGGTGTAGCGGCCATCCTGCGTCCACAAGGGCAGCCATGGCTTGTAATCCAGCCGGTCGAGCAGATCGGCCTCGGCCCAGATGAAGCGCGTGGCTTCGTCGAGCGTGATGCCCCCCTTCGTGGCCGTTTTGGTCATGGTTGCCGTGCTCATGCCGTCATCATCCTCTTCCACTGCTGATAGGCCGCGCGCATCCCCACTTCGGAGGAGGCATCGCCGGCGTTATGCCCCGGCTGAGGGCGGCCCTCGGGCGCCGCGCTGCCACGGTTGAGCATGATCCACAGATCGTCGCCCGCCCGGGCGCCGCGCTGCACGCGCTCCCAGCCCTCGGCGTCGTCGGGCGTGCCAAAGCCCATCGGGCCCTGGAAATGCTCATGCAGACGCAGCCGCGCGCGGTTGCCCGCCGGCGAGGGCGTGGTCTTGGCATCACCCATGCCGATGGCGACATGCTGGATCTCGGTCTCGGCCACGCCGACGGGGCGCAGCACGCGAAAGAAGGCCATCGAGCAGGCGACATTGGGAAACAGGTTGAGGTTGAACCCCGTGCCGCCCACCGCGCGCACGATCTTGCGCACGGCGGCCTCGTCATGGCCCTCGGCGCGCAGTTCGTCCGCCAGTTCGGCGAAGCGGTCAGGGATCGGCGCGTCGAGGTTCTCGTCCAGATCGATCAGATCGGGGATCATCACCATCACGCTATGGCCATGGCCCAGATCTTCCACCCAGCCGCCCGAGCCGATCACATCGAAGATGTTCTCCGTCTCGGCATCCAGACTGTCGAGGAAGGTCTTGTGGACGATGGGGAAGTGATAGGCGTCGGTGGTGTTCTCCAGCTGGATCTTCCAGTTGCCGGGGAAGCGGAACTTGTGCTCGCCCAGCACCTTCACGCCGAAGCCCGCGCCCTGCTTCATGAACAGGTCCATCCATTTGCGCGCCGGGCCGAGGAACTCGACCAGCGGCTCGATGTCCTGCTTGAAGGTGGCGAAGATCATGCCCTGATAGGTTTCGGTGCGCAGGCGGATCAGGCCGAATTCCTCGCGGTCGAGGCCTTCGGGATAGCCATCGGCATAGGGCACCTTGCGCAAGGCTCCGTCGATGTCATAGCTCCAACCGTGGTAGGGGCAGACGAAGACCGACTGCTTGCCCTTCTTCTTCTCGCAGACGCTGGCCGCGCGATGGCGGCAGCGGTTGAGCAGCGTGCGGATCTCGCCCGCCTTGTCGCGCGTGACGATCACCGGCTGATTGCCCACGAAGCTCTTCTTGAAGGTGTTGGCGCCGGGCAATTCGCTCTCGTGGCCGACCCAGACCCAGGTGTTCTTGAAAATGCGCTCCATCTCCTCGTCGAAAATGGCCGCGTCCTTGTAAAGCGCGGTGTGGACCCGATCATCCTTCACCAGCCCGCCAAAATCCGTGCTGCTCATGCGCC
>NZ_BCZE01000159.1 GCF_001598555.1 Novosphingobium rosa NBRC 15208 | reverse complement strand
TGTACGTCGTAAAATTGTCTATCCTAAGGTGCCATAAGTCTCGCAAATGGAGGCAGGTTTTGAAATGACAGTTTCAGAAAAAATTTCTGCGAAATTCCAAGATTACGAGTCCTCAAATGGACGGTAAAGGCGAGATAGAACCAGGATATCAGAAATAATTAATGCCACCAATCGATCTTATATGAATCCTCCCCTCACTGTCATGAAGAGATCGCTGCGCGATGGATGGCGCCTTGTGGTTGTATAATTGGGGTTTTTATCAATAATTTTTATCTTGTGGATGGTGTATTTGGCGGCCGGGGCGCTGAGGTGGTGTCAATTGCAACCTCCAAGTATCACCAATATTTGGAGATCGCGCGGAATTCCTCGATAGCCTGCTGTGGGCCATTGCCCTCTTCGGCGTGGAGCAAGCAGTGATCGATGTGGTCGTTGATAAGCTCGCGCTTGGCGCTGGCGATGGCATTTTCCACCGCCAGAAGCTGCTGGGCGATCTCCACGCAGGAGCGCTGTTCCTCGATCATGGTCACGATGCTGCGCAGGTGACCGGCGGCCCGATTGATGCGCTGGACAATTTTGGGATGCGATGTGTGAACGTGATGGGCCATCTTTGCCTTGTTTCACAAGCTGCCGGCTGCGTCGAGATGGCTTGCGCGGCCCTTGGAAAATATCCCCCCGGGGGGGATGGACAGATATCCCCCGGGGGGGATATAGGGAGGCATGCTCGCTGTTCTTGCCAACCGCACCTATCGGCACCTGTTCCTGGCGCAGGTCATTGCGCTGGTGGGGACGGGGCTAGCCACCGTCGCGCTGGGCCTGCTGGCCTATGACATCGCCGGCGGGCAGGCGGGAGTCGTGCTGGGTACCGCGTTGGCCATCAAGATGGTGGCCTATATCGGCGTTGCGCCGATTGCCGGTGCCTTTGCCAACCGCGTGCCGCGCCGTGCGCTAATGGTGACCATGGATGCCCTGCGCGCCTGCGTCGCCCTGTGCTTGCCTTTCGTCACACAGGTCTGGCAGGTTTATGTGCTGATCTTTGTGCTGCAATCGGCATCGGCTGCCTTTACACCCACCTTTCAGGCTACGATTCCCGATGTTCTGCCTGAAGAGCAGGCTTACACCCGCGCCCTGTCACTCTCGCGCCTCGCCTATGACATGGAGAGCCTGACCAGCCCGATGCTGGCCGCCGCCCTGCTGACGGTGATAAGCTATCACTGGCTGTTTTCCGGCGCGGCGATCGGTTTTGCCGCTTCGGCGCTGCTGGTGGTCTCCACCGTGCTGCCCCGCAGCGCGCCAGCGAGCGATGAAGGTGGCATCTATGACAAGACGACTCGCGGCATCCGCATCTATCTGGCCACGCCGCGCCTGCGTGGGCTGCTGGCGCTGACGTTGGCCGCCGCGGCTGCCAGTTCGATGGTGATTGTCAACACGGTGGTCATCGTGCGGGGCCTTGGTCTTGGGCAAAGCGATGTCGCGCTGACGCTGGCGGCCTATGGCGGCGGTTCGATTACGGCGGCCCTGCTTCTGCCGCGCATTCTCGACCGCATTGCCGACCGTACCGTGATGCTGGTTGCCGCCGCCGGTATGGCGGCGATGCTGGCGATCATGGCTTTCATCACCGGAATCATGCAGCCGGGCGCGGCCTATTGGCATGTGCTGCTGGTGGGCTGGTTGCTGATGGGTATCACCTATTCGGCCAGCATCACGCCCTCGGGTCGGCTGCTGAAGCGTTCGGCCTCGGCTGGTGATCGCCCTGCGCTCTTCGCGGCGCAATTCGCGCTCAGCCATGTCTGCTGGCTGATCTGCTATCCGGTCGTGGGGCAGGTGGGCGCGCGCATTGGCATGGCGGCGGCGCTGGGCGCCATGGCGGCGTTTGCGGCGGTGGGCACGGTTGCCGCGCTCAGGCTCTGGCCCGCCCATGACCCGGAGGTTGTGCTGCACAGCCACGAGGATGTGCCCGAGGATGACGATCATCTCGCCGTCCACAAGGCGGGTGACCATCCTTTCATGATCGACAGGCGCCATCCGCGCTGGCCCGCAAAGCCATGAGCCGCACCGCCCCCCTCTTGCTGCCTGTCTGGCGAGGCCCTGGATTGCCCGGCATGGGGGCTTTGCGCTCATCCACGCTGTTTGGCATTCTGGCCCTGCTTGCGGTGCTGGGGATGGGGCTTGCCTCGGGCTGGCACAGCGCGACCTTCCATGACGATGATCCGGTGCATATCGCCTCGGGTGACCGGCATGATGCATCGCTTCACGATGCGTCCGGGCAGGACGATCCCGATGCTCCGATCCATGTCGCGGCCCATGCCTTCGGCCACTGGATGCTGACGCCGGTTTCTGCGGATCTTTTGTTTGCCACCCCACTGCTTGCCTTGCGCCATCTCCTGCCGATTGTCAGGCAATTGAGCGGCATTCGCGGTCCCGATCTTTTGCGGCCACCGGAACGTTGATCCTCGGGGCTGGCGCCCGTTCGTGCGCCATTCTTGCCGATGGGGCCGTGCTGCGCGCTCCTCCGGACCGGTGCGCGCCTGCGTGCCTTGCGCAATTCCTCCTCTAGGATCACGATCATGATCATTCCTGTCTACCGGCGGCGCGGTTACGCGCTGTCGGGCGCGCTTGCCGCGAGTC
>NZ_BCZE01000158.1 GCF_001598555.1 Novosphingobium rosa NBRC 15208 | reverse complement strand
TAACCGTCCGATTGTTACCGCGGTGGTTGGGCCTTGAAGCGCGTGGCGAGTTCGGGGTCGCCGACGAAGGCATCGAGGAAGCCGTGCCAGGTCTGGGTGGTGCGGCGTGCTTCTCGAAGCATATCTGACAATTCGTCGACGCCATCGTCGGTGAGCGCCGTAATGGTCTCATCCGGGCCAGTGTAAACGCTGATGATCGCTCCGTATGTCAGATTGTCGCCGCTCCAGATGATGGCTTGCAACAGCTCCACGTCCTCGCCGAGCATTTCGGCAGCATAAGCCAGTGTGTGCACATGGGTGATCGTGGCCATCAGGCTACCTCTGCCAACGGCACCAAGGGCACCCAGTTCCAAGGCAGCAATTCCTCGATCCGGTTGATCTTATGATCATGGATACGGCCGAGCACGTCGGCGAGATAAGCCTGGGGATCGAGTCCGCTCATCTTTGCACTTTCAATAAGCGTCATGGCCCGCGCCAGGGTTTCAGCGCCTGCTTCGGAGCCCGCGAAGAGCCAGTTACGTCTTCCGAGACCGATAGGTCTCACGGCTCGCTCAGCGGCATTGTTATCAATGGCGACACGCCCGTCTTCGATAAACAGTGAGAAGGCGTGCCAGCGACCCAAGCCATAACGAATGGCGCTGGCCAGGTCGCCCTTGACGGGGATGCGGGTGAGTTGCTGCTCGGCCCAGGCGCGCAATGCCTCGAGTTTGGGTTTGCTATGCTCTTGGCGCACGGCACGCCGAACATCGGCAGGCTTCCCGGCGATTTCGCGTTCGATGTCGTACAACTGGCCGATGCGATCGAGGGCTTCTCGCGCTATCGGGGATTTGTTTGCTTTCCAGATGTCGTGGAAGTCACGCCGCCAATGCGCGAAGCAGGCAGCTTCCCGGAAGCGCGGTTCGCCGTCCGCGCCGGGCTCATAGAGCTTCGCATATCCCTTGTAGGCGTCGGCCTGGAGAATGCCGCTCGCATTGCAAAGGTGGTTTTGCACGTGCTCCGCCTTCCAGTTGGGGGCAAAGCGATAGACCACACCCGGCGGTGCCGGCCCGTTCCACGGGCGCTGATCGCAGACATAACCCCAGATCCTGCCTTGCTTCACGCCCTTACCGAGCCCCTTGGCCCGCCTTGTGTGATCCAGCACTTGGATCGGTGTATCATCGGCGTGAATGACGGTGCTGGCCAGGACCGAAGCCTCAATACGCTCGACCAGAGGCTGCAGGGTTCGCATCGCTTTGCCGCACCAGTCAGCCAGCGTGCTGCGGGGAATGTCAGCGCCCATGCGGGCAAGGATTTCGTTCTGCCGGTACAGCGGCAAGTGATCGTCGAACTTTGAGACGAGCACGTAGGCAAGCAGGCTGCTTCCGGCCATGCTGCCTGGGATCGGGCGGCTCGGAGCCGGCACCTGCACCATTTTCTCACAGCAGCGGCAGGACTTCTTCGGCCGCGCTACCTCGATCACCTTCAGCTTGGCTGTGATCATCTCGAGGATTTCGCTCACGTCCTCGCCGACGAGGCGTAACTCGCCCCCGCAATCGGGACAAGCGCTGCCCGGGTCGAGTTCTTTTCGCTCGCGCGGCGTGTCGGACGCAACGCGCGGACGCCGGACCATGGCCCGTGCACTGTCTACATGCGCAGCGGTCTCATCCTCTTCGGGATCACTCGGCAAAGCGGCGGTTTGTGCCGCGGCGACCAGAATATCTTCCAGCGCCAGTTCCAGCTGCTCGATCTCGCGTTCGATCTTTTCCGAGGACTTGCCGAAGGCCTGCTTCTTCAGCTTGGCAATACGCAGACGCAGAGCCTGAACCACCAGATCATGCACCCGGACCGTTGCCGCCAACTTCGCGTTTTCCGCCTGCAAGTCGGCGATTATCGCCTTCAGCAAAGTTGGGTCTTCGGGAAGATTTTGCGCCGCGCTCAGCATGATCCTGCTTACCAGCCAGCGGCAGGAATATCCATGAAAACAGCCAGATTCAGGAAGAAAAATCAGCCCACATGGGTAGGCGGTGCGCCCCAATTCGGGCGCCTCCAATCAATGCCCTCCCAGAGCATCGCGAGCTGCGCCGAGGTCAGCCGCGCAGTCCCGTCCGCCGCTGAGGGCCAAGGAAAACGGCCACGCTGCAAGACCTTGTAGTACAAGCAAAATCCCTGCCCATCCCAGTACAGGAGCTTCACCCTGTCACCGCGACGTCCTCGAAAAGCGAACACCGCTCCGCTTGTCGGTTTCTGTCGCAGTACCGTCTGGGCCAGCTGACCAAGGCCAGAGATGCCTTTGCGCATATCAGTGACGCCGCAGGCCAGATAAACCCGCACGCCAGTTCCCGGCCCGATCACGCCGCCTCCACGCAGCGGATGAGCCGGGTCAGGGCGATGGCCTCGATGTCGCTTCCAAATCGCAAAGTCCGGCCTTGCGTCAGGCGCAGCTCAACCATGCACGTCCCGCCTGGGTTAGCGCTGTGGGCAACTTCAGGGCTCCGAGCGGCAGGCATCTCCACAGGCAGAAAGACTGGCTCCGGTGGGGCCAGCAAGAACCCGCGCTTCTTCAAATCATGTCGCCACGTGTAAATCTGCTGTCGGGTTATATCGTGGCGCCGGGCCACCTCTGCCAGCGTCGCGCCATTGACGCCGACGGACCCGATGATCTCCAGCCTCTGCTGGTCCGTCCACCGGCGCCGTCGTTCCTGACCCAGTATCTCCGCCCTCATCGCTATCCCCGATCAAGAGACGTCGTTAGCGACGTCGCTATGACCGTCTCCTAAGAGATTATCGCGCCATCCGGCAGGCGGCACCAATCGGACGGTTAC
>NZ_BCZE01000157.1 GCF_001598555.1 Novosphingobium rosa NBRC 15208 | reverse complement strand
CCCCGCCCTTCTTCGGGCAAGGCATGTGCCATGGCTTGCGCGATGTCGCCAATCTGGCGTGGAAGATGGCGGCGATCGCCAAGGAGGGCGCGGATGCCGCCATCCTGAACACCTACCAGCCCGAGCGCGACCCGCATGTGCGCGGCGTGATCGGCGCGGCGGTGAATGTGGGGCGCTATATCTGCCAGCTGGATCCGGTTCTGGCGGCGCAGCGCGATGAGGAAATGGCCCAGCGTGCCGCCTCGGCCAACAAAGAAACCGCCGCCGACCTGATCCCGGCGATCTCCACCGGCGTCATCGCGCAAGGCACCCAAGGCGCGGGCGAGCGCTTTATCCAGCCCGTGCTGGCCGATGGCAGCAAGCTGGACGATGTGACCGGCGATGGCTGGCGCCTTTTCACCCGGGACGCCAAGCCGGTGGCGGGCATCAATGTGGTGGACCTCGCCACGCTGGGCGACAAGGGCGCCATCGCCGACTGGCTGGCCGCCCGCAACGCCCCTGCCGTGCTGGTCCGCCCCGATCACTATGTCTTTGGCACCGGCACCGCCGAAAGCCTGATTGCCCGGCGCGCAGCCCTGCTGGGTCTCACCATGGAGAAAGCCGCATGAGCGCCCTTATCCTGGCCCAGGCTCAGGCGATCGTCGCCGGGGCGCTGGCCGATGCCCGCGCGCAAGGCCTCAAGCCATTGTCCGTGATCGTGCTGGACGGGGGCGGCCACCCCATCGCCTTCGCACGGGAGGATGGCGCCAGCTTCGCCCGGCTCGACATCGCCCGCGCCAAGGCCGCAGGCGCTTTGGCGATGGATGCCGACACTTCGGTGCTGGCTGAGCGGGCCAAGGGCAATCCCGTATTCTTCCAAAGTGTTAGCGTTGTGCTGGAGGGGCGTATCGCCTTCTCGCCGGGCGGCATGCTGGTGAAGAGCGAAGGACAGATCGTGGGCGCCGTGGGGATCAGCGGCGACACGGGTGAAAATGATGAAGCGGCGGCCAGGGCGGGCATCGCCGCCGCCGGATTGTAAGGACCAAACCGATGATGAAACTTCGCAGCATCGAACTGGCCCTGCCCGGCGCGGCACAGGCCCATCAGTGGATGATCGACATCTGGGGCTGCGCCGATGGCGGCCAGCAGGATGGCACCTTCTATCTGCGCGGCAGCGGCACCTTCCCCTATCTGGTGGCCTTCAGCGAGAGTGCCGAACGCTTTGTGCGCTCCACCACCTTCGTCTGCTCAGCTGACCGGCTGGAGCAGATCGCCCATGTCGCCGCCGAAAAGGGCCTGAACGCCGCCCCCACCATCAGCCGCGATCCGGGCGGCGGCGCGGGTCTGGTGGTCGAGCTGGCCGAAGGCGAATTGTTGCGTTTCCTCGTCGGCGCCACCGAGGTCGAACCTTTGGATAGCCACCCGGCCTATGCCCTGCGCGATGTGCCGGTGAAGCTGACCCATGTGGTCTTCAACGCCGCCGATGCCGAAGCCAGCGGGGATCTGGTCGAACAGGTGCTGGGCTTCCGCGTCTCGGACCGCACCAAGGGCATGGTTTTCGTGCGCTGCAACGATGCGCATCACTCCACCGCCTTTGCCCGCGCGGGTTTCTCCAGCCTCAACCATATCGCCTTCGAGATGGAGGATCTGGACGCGGTGATGCGCGGCATCGGCCGCATGCGTGACCATCAGTTCTCCCCGGCATGGGGCCCCGGCCGCCATGGCCCGGGCGACAATGTCTATGCCTATTACATCGCGCCCTTTGGCCCGGTGATCGAATACTCCACCCCGGTCAACAAGGTGGACGAGACCTATCCCACCGGCGCCCCCGACGACTGGACCTGGCCGGAGAACCGCATCGACCAGTGGGGCATCTCCGACAAGGATTTCGCCGGCCTGCGCAGCGCCGAGGAAGCCTTCCGCTTCCGCCGCGAATGGGAACCGGCCCCGATCCTCTCCGCCTGATCGCCAGCTTCGAACGAAAGAACAGACCCATGCGTTACATCAGTTTCCGCCGCCCCGATGGCACTCCCTCCTACGGTCGCCTTGAGAGCGAGACCGTGGTGGATCTGGCCTGCCCCGCCACCCCCGATCTGAAGGCCGCTCTGGCGCAGGACGCGCTGGGCGCGCTCAAGGATGGCGCCAGCTATGCGCTGAAGGATGTGGTGCTGCTGCCGCTGATCCCCAACCCCGAGAAGATCCTCTGCGTGGGCCTGAACTATGCCAGCCACGTCAAGGAAACCGGGCGCGAGCAGAAGGAGCATCCCGCCATCTTCCAGCGCTGGAATGACTCGCTGATCGCCGATGGCCAGCCCATGGTCCGCCCGCCCGAAAGCATCCGCTTCGATTACGAGGGCGAGCTGGCCATCATCATCGGCAAGCCGGGCCGCCGCATCGCGCCGGAAAACGCCTGGGATCATATCGCGGGCTATGCCGCCTTCAACGATGGCAGCGTGCGCGACTGGCAGCGCCACAACATCCAGTTCACGCCAGGCAAGAACTGGCCCGCCACCGGCGCCTTCGGCCCCGCGTTGGTCACGCCTGACGAGATCGAGGATCTGGGCGCGATCCGCGTGCAGACCCGCCTCAATGGCGAGCTGGTGCAGGATCAGCCGGTGTCCGACATGATCTGGGATATTCCCACGGTGATCGCCTATTGCTCCACCTTCACCCAGCTGAGCCCCGGCGATGTGATCGCCACCGGCACGCCGGGCGGCGTGGGCGACAAGCGCACCCCCGCCCTCTACATGAAGGCCGGCGACACGGTGGAAGTCTCCTGCGGCATCATCGGCGCCATCACCAACCGCATCATCGACGAAATCTGACACC
>NZ_BCZE01000156.1 GCF_001598555.1 Novosphingobium rosa NBRC 15208 | reverse complement strand
CGAGACTAGCGGCTTGGCGCCCTCGACGATCACCGGCATGCCCAGCGCGGTCAGGGCCGTCACGCGCTGGCGGCTGAGCGCGATCGTTGCCGGGTCGAGCGGGCGCGGCGCGAGGGGCTGGCCCTCGCCGGTCAAATAGCGCGTGGTCTGCAGGCCGGGCAGCACCACCACATCCCCCGGCTTGCCAAGCTTGACGATTCTTTGCTGCGCCAGAACCAGAAAATTGTCGCAGGCCGTCCTGTCGGGCAGCTTGACGATCGACACCATCCGGCAACCGCCCATCGTCAGCAGATGCACCTGCCACCGCCCTTCCGCAGCCAGACGCCATGCGGTGCGCTGATAGGCCCCGGCATGCGAATCCCCCATGATGAACAGGCGGCGCGCATCGGGCTTCGTGCAGGGCGTGGGGAAGGTGATATCCATGCCCGCGCCCAGCGGCGCGATATGCTTCGTGGTGGGGCAGCCGGGCGGCAGCGGCGGCGCGCCATAGGGATCCCAGAGCGCCAGATTGTCGGCGGCGGCCAGACCCAGCCTCGGCTTGCCCGCAAAGCCCGCTACACAGATCGCCGCGACAAGGCAGCCCGCCACCCCATAGCTCACAAAGAACCGCAAGGAGGGCGGACTGCGGCGATGGCGCTGATTGTGGAACGCCTTTTCCACATAGCGGTAACTCAACCATGCCAGCAGCAGCATCGCCGCGCCCGCGAAAAGCTGGGCGGGCAGGGTATCGATGCCGCAGGTCCAGCGCAGCGCCACAATCACGCCCCAGTGCCAAAGATAGAGCGAATAGCTGATGTCACCGAACCACAAGGGCAGGCGCATAGACAAGGCACGGTCCAGCCAGTGGTCGGGATGCCACCACACCAGCGCCAGCACGCCCAGCGTGGCAAGGCACGGCGCCAGCGCGCCGGGAAAGGGAAAGCGCAGAGGATCGGTATGGACAAGGCTGAAACCCAGCACCGCCAGCACCGCCACCGCCAGCAGATCGCGCCAGCGTGTCGTCGCCTGACCGATCGCCACGCCGCGCGGCGTGCCAAGGCCCACGCGCAGCAGGAAGCCGCTCGCCAGCTCCCAGAAGCGGGTGGGGATCATGTAGAAGGCAAATGTGGGATTGTGCCGCGTCATGTAGGCCGCCGCCGCCAGAGAGACCAGCGCGCCCAGCCCCACCAGACCCAGAGCGATCCGCGCCGTGCGCTGCGAAGCGCGCGCGCTGGCGAAGATCACATAGGAGAAGAAGGGGAACAGCAGGTAATATTGCTCCTCCACCGCCAGCGACCAGGTGTGGGTGAAAGGGTTCAACTCGCTGGAGACCGCGAAATAATCCCCGCTCTTGGCGAAAAGCACGATGTTGCTCTGGCCAAAGGCGGCGGCAGCGCCGGTCAACTCGAAGAAATGCGTGGCCTGCGTGCGCGGGATCACCAGCATGTCGAGCAGGATCGCCACCGCGATATAGAGCCATGCGGCGGGCAGGATGCGCTGGAAACGGCGCTTGAAGAACCAGCCCAGATAGGCGCCGAAGCTCTCATGCCGGCCACTGGTCACCGAATGGGCGACCACGAAACCCGAGATCACGAAGAACACATCCACGCCGACAAAGCCGCCGGGCATCCACCGCGCATTGACGTGATACAAGACGATGGAAAGCACCGCGATGGCCCGCAGACCGGTTATGGATGCGATGTAACCCCGCGCTGCCGTCGTCATAGTGCTCTCATGTGCCAAAACCGGTCCCGTTGCTGAGCTATGTAAATCCCAGTATGTAACAAGACCATGACGATGTCGATGTCCCAGATCACCGTCCCCGTGCTGGCCGTGTTTCTGACAGGCTGCTCTGTTCAGGCGGCGCCGGGGCGGTCACTCACCGTGGCAATCATCGGCCAGTCGAATGAGGCCGGGGCGGGCCAACAGCCCGATCCCGATATCCCCGAAGACCTCCAGCACGATCCTGTCGGCCCCAAGGGCGGCGCGCACTCGATGTGGCCGACGGTGGAGGCCATGGCGGCGCAGCGCGGGGTCTCGATGTGGTTCTGGAACAGCGCGGTGGGGGCGACATCGCTGGTGCATAGCTGGGCGGGCACGCTGCGCGTCTGGGAGCCGGGCATGACTCTGGCCCAGGGCGACTATGTGCTGGCCGAGGGGCATATCTTCAAGGAGATGACCCCCAATCCCACCACCCATCTGCTGACCTCGACCCAGTCCCCCGGCGCGTCTCCCGGCAGCGACAGCCTGCAATGGCAGGACATGGGCCCGCCCCGCGCCGGTGAGGTGCCCGATGCCGTCTTCCGCAGCGGAGACCGCCTGTTCGATCCCAACGGCTATGTCGCCACCGCCCTGCAGGGCCTGCGCCAGCATGAGGGCGAGCCATGGGTCTTCATCTCGATCGGGCAGGGCGATGCGGGCAGCTATTGGAGCGTGTCACGCGTGCAATATGCGCAGGGCCTGATCGCCGTCACCGATGCGGCGCTGGCCGCCGGGGCGCATGTCGCCATCGGCTTCACCTGCGGCGCGGCCAAGCCGGAGATCGAGCAGGCCTATCAGCAACGGCTGATCCCCGGCTGGCATGACGCGCTGGCCTATTATGCCGGCAACCCCCGCGTGATCCCCGGCGCCAATCTGCGCGAGGCGCTGGGGCCCCTCACCGTCCAGCCCAACCTTCGGATCGGCCTTCAGCCCGACAAGGTGCATATGAATGACACCACCTACGGCCTGGCCTCCAAGGCCTGGGTCGAGGCGCTGAGCCGCGCGAAGGTGCTGCCCCGGGGCTGATCGCCGCTCACTTCACCATAAAGCAGGTCTTGTCGCCGGACAGCTTGGCGGTCTTGCAAGGGGCGGGTTCACCCCAGACCCAGCTCGATCCGAGAAAGCCGATATAGACCCGCCCGAAGACATCGGGATCGGCGGCAAGCGCCGTCACCTGATCGAGATTGCCT
>NZ_BCZE01000155.1 GCF_001598555.1 Novosphingobium rosa NBRC 15208 | reverse complement strand
TAAACGCCGACGGAACCCGGCCTTGCGCAGGATTGGGCAGGCGTAGATTTCGCGGGGCAAATGGAGGCCTTGCGAGTGGATATAGAGCAGTCAAACGAGCCTCGTAAGGGCGCTCGCCGGGATGGCGGAGCGGTCGTACGGGTGGAACGGCGTCGTCATTGGAGTGACGAAGAGAAGCTGGCGATCGTGAAGGAGACGACCCAGCCCGGCGTCATTGTGTCAGCGGTTGCCCGTCGACATGGGATCGGGACGGGTCAGCTCTACACTTGGCGCAAGCAATTGCTGCGGGGCGCCATGGCGGGCTTTGTGCCGGTTGAACTGGTGCAGCTAGAGCCTGCGGGCAAAATGTTGGACACTGGCCGGATCGACATCCGCCGTGGTGGTGATTTCACCGTCTCGGTGGACAGGCTGGTTGATCCCCAAGCGCTGCGACTGGTCCTCGAGATCGTCGGGGAGCTTGAGCGATGAGCCTGACATTGCCGCCCTCGGCGAAGATCTATCTGTCGCTGGCGCCATGCGACATGCGCAAGGGGTTTGACGGGCTGTCGGCCCAGGTTCGCAATATACTGCAGCTCGATCCTTTCTCGGGCGCTGTCTTCCTGTTCCGGGGCAAAAGAGGTGACAGATTGAAGGCTCTGGTGTGGGACGGATCAGGGCTTTGCCTTTATGCAAAACGGCTTGAGCGCGGAAAGTTCGTGTGGCCACGGACACGGGAAGGCGTTGCTGCCCGGCTCTCTGGCGCGCAATTGGCGATGCTGATCGAAGGGCTGGATTGGCGGCAAGCCATTGTCCATGAAGAGGTCATCACACCGACAATTGCGTGAGATAAAACCCCGTAAACTGGGGTTTTTTGTGGTCTTTTGGAGCCGCCTGACCTATAGAGACAGGCATGCGGTTCGACCTTGATTGCCTTCCTACAGACCCTGTTCTCCTGCAGAAAATGCTGCGGGAGATGGTCGAGGCTGTGGAGGTGGAACGGGATGAACTGAAGGTTGCAAAGCAGACCGTCAAAGCCCAGGGCCTGACCATAGAAAAGCTGGAGCATCGTCTCGCACGGCTCTTGCGCGTTCAATTCGGGCGCAGCTCCGAGAAGATGGACAACGCGCAACTGCGCATGATGTTCGAAGACGTCGATGGCATCTGCGAGCCAGCCAATGATGACGTCCCGGCATCAAATCCGAAACCGGAACGCAAGGCTGGCACCCGCGCGCCAATTCCGGCGCATATACCACGTCTGACGGCAGAGCATCGCCCGGAACCGTGCCGCTGCGGTGGTGTTGAGACCGTCATTTGCGAAGATGTCACCGAGGTGCTGGACTATGTTCCGGCCCGCTTCCGTGTCCTGCGTCATGTGCGGCCCCGTATCGCGTGCCGGTCGTGCGAGGCAATCCGACAGGTGCCTGCCATCGATCTGCCCTTGCCCAAGGTCATGGCCAGCAGCGCGCTGCTCGCCCATCTGGTGGTCAGTCGCTTCGCTGACCATCAGCCATGGCACCGTCAATCGGTGATCCTGCGGCGGCAGGGCGTGAACATTGATCGCGATGTGATGGGTCGCTGGTCCTGCAAGCTGGCCTGGTTGATGGCCCCGCTTGGCGAGCGACTGCTGGCCCATATTCTCACAGCCCCCAAGATCCATGGTGACGAGACACCGGTCACCTTGCTCATGGGCGAAGACGGCAGCCACACTGCCTATTTCTGGGTTTATTTACGCGATGGCCGTTCCAGCGGCGACATGACCCCGCCTGCTGTAGCCTTCCGCTTTACAACAGGCCGCGGCGGCGAACATCCCGCCGCCCATCTTGCCGGATATGAGGGATACCTTCAGGCCGATGGCTATGGTGGCTACAACATATTGTATCGCAACCCCAAAACGAAAGCTCCACGCCGCGTGACAGAGGTCGGCTGCTGGGCCCACGCGCGGCGCAAGTTTACCGACATTCTGGCCAAGAACCCGTCACCGGTGGCGGCAGAGGCCGTCGTGAGGATTGGCGAGTTGTTCGCGATCGAGCGCGACATCAAGGGCGCGCCACCCGACGAACGGCGGCGGATCCGCCAGCAACTGGCCGCCCCGAAGCTGGCTGCTTTACGGCCATGGCTCGAAGCACAGATGCGCGGGTTGTCTTCGGACAGCGCGCTGGCGAAAGCATGCCGTTATCCGCTCAACCGTTGGGCGGCGATGACCCGCTATTGTGACAATGGTCTGCTCGAGATCAGCAATAACCTCGTCGAAAATGCCCTGCGCGGTGTTGCCCTTGGCCGCCGCAACTGGATGTTCGTCGGCTCGACCAAGGGCGGAGATGCCTCGGCGTTGTTCTACTCACTCGTCGAGACATGTCGCCTCAATGGTGTGGAGCCCGAGGCCTGGTTCACCGATGTCATCGCGCGTATCGGCAATCATCCCATCAACCGGATCGACGAACTGCTGCCATGGAACTGGCAAGAGGCAAGACAGGTCCAGAACCTGGAGCAGGCCGCTTGAGCAACGCCTTCGTCGTACGGATGACGATCACACTCGATGACGTGACGCCGGTGGTGAGCCGCGTGATCGAAGTGCCACTAGGGATCCGCCTCGATCGGCTGCACAGCGTCTTTCAGGCCGCGCTGGTGTGGACCGACAGCCATCTGTGGGAATTGACCTTCGGGCACACGGGCTTCGGCACCCCCGATCCGTCTTATGGGTTCGGTGGCCCGCTTGATGCCCGCAAAACAACCCTGGCTCAGGCGCTCGAGGGCATGCGGGGCAAGACCTTCCGTTACCTCTATGACTTTGGCGATGCCTGGGAACACAGCGTAAAAATCCAGGGCATCGCTCCTGCTGATCCCAATAGTAGCTATCCGCGTCTGATCGCCGCCACCGGTATGCGGCCACCAGAGGATTCAGGCGGGCCTTGGGGCTACGCCGAGAAACTCGAAGCGCTCGCAGATCCCGCTCACGAGTATTACGAAGAGGCTCTCGATGCCTTGGGCGACGACCATGATCCACATGCTCAGCCCAACATCGACTGGATCCACGACAGCTTTGCCGCACTGGCAAAAAAATGGGCGCCGCACACACGCAGGGTCAAATAGGCCGCGTCAACGCCGCATTCCGTCGGCGCTTA
>NZ_BCZE01000154.1 GCF_001598555.1 Novosphingobium rosa NBRC 15208 | reverse complement strand
TCCGTCGGAAGACGTTCCGGGAGCGCGAGGGGGTAACCCCCTCGCACTTCTCTTAATCTCCTTCACGCGGCATCACCCACCGCATCGTGCCATTGGCAAAACCTTCCGATGCCGGCTGGCCGCTGTCATCCAGCGCCGGGCTGAACCGCGCGCGGCGCGTGATCAGCTTGCAGGTGGCATTGTCCAGCCCTGGCCATGTGCTGGATCTGGTGATGGAACAGCTGCTGACGCGACCGTCCGCGCCGATGGTCAGGTTAAAGCGGGTGACGCCTTCATGCCTGGCTTTGAGGTCGGGCGAGGGGTAGTCTTCCCATGTGATCCAGTCGCCGCTTTGGCTACGGGGTTTGGCCGCCGTGGCCAAGCCAGAGCGATGCACCGGCGGCGCGGATCTGATGCTGTCGCCGATGGTGAGCAGATGTACGGGGGCAAGCGGCGGTGTTTCGGTGGGATGGCCGGGTGGTTCCGTCACGGGCGTGAAGGGCAGGTATGGCAACGGCTCTATCAGCACCGGCCCTTCCTTGCGGATGGTGTTCGACAGAGGCATGCGCATCTCCACGCCCTGCGCCAGCGTATACATGCCGATCACATGAATAAGTCCGACGCTGGCCAGAACGCCCATGGTCCGCCGGGTATCGGGGCGGAGGGTGGCGTGTGACGACATATAAGTCATGGCGCCGCTCCTGTCTGGCCCAGACGTCGGGGACTTGGTGATAAGTCATAACGTATCACGAATCGCGGTGCGCGAAAGCGAGATTTTCATGGAGGTCTGGCGGGAATTTCGAGGTCAGGACTTTAGCCGATCCGCGCGCGACTAAAGCTTTCCCGCCAATGCTTTCTGCCTGCGCCGCTGTACGGAAGAGCCCAGCCCGATGGCCTCGCGATATTTGGCCACGGTGCGGCGGGCCAGGTCGAAGCCGCGCTCTTTCAGCAGATCGACCAGCGTATCGTCGGAGAGGATCTTCTTGGGGTCTTCGGCATCGATCAGTTGCTTGATCGCGGCCTTCACCGCCTCGGCGGAGACCGCGCCCTCGCCATCCGACGACGCCACGCCCGAGGTGAAGAAATACTTCAGCTCAAAGGTGCCGCGCGCGAAATTGAGATATTTGTTCGAGGTCACCCGGCTCACGGTCGATTCATGGAGCGAGACCGCCTCGGCCACGGCGCGCAGGGTCAGGGGCTTCAAATGGCTGACGCCATGGCGGAAAAAGCCGTCCTGCTGCTTCACGATCTCGCTGGCGACTTTCAGGATGGTCTTCTGCCGCTGGTCCAGCGCCTTGATCAGCCAATTGGCATCGGCCAGCTTTTCGGAAAGCCAGCCCTTGCCGGCCTTGTCATCGCAGCCGCGCCGCATCTCTACGTAATAGCTGCGGTTGACCATCAGCCGGGGCAATGTGGCCTGATTGATCGCCACCATCCAGCCGCCATCGGGGCGCGGGGTGATCAGAATGTCGGGCACCACGGGCTCGCCGCCGGTGCTGCCATAGCGCAGGCCGGGTTTGGGATCGTAGTCGCGCAATTCGCGCAGCATATCGGCGAGGTCTTCGTCATCGACCCCGCACATGCGCTTCAGGCGCGGAAATTCGCCGCGCGCGACCATATCCAGATTGTCGATCAGGCGGGCCATGGCGGGGTCGTAGCGGTCGGCTTCGCGCGCCTGCAGGGCGATGCATTCCGACAGGCTGCGCGCGCCCACGCCGGTGGGTTCCAGCGCCTGCACCAGCGCGAGGGCGGCCTCCATTTCGGCCAGCGGCACGCGCAGATCCTCGGCCAGTTCGGGGAGGGAGAGGGGCAGATAACCGGCATCGTCCAGCTGGTCGATCAGGAAGCGGGCGATAAAGCCGATGCGCGTGGCTTCCTCGCCCGCCAGCGCCAGCTCCGCGCCGATCTGGGCGTGGAGGTGTTGGGCCAGCGTCTCGCCATCGCCGCCATGCTCATCGATGGCCGGGCCTTCGCCGCCCGAGGCGATGATCGCCTCGCCATCATAGGGGCCTGAAAAGTCGGTTTCTGGCGCGGGGGAGGGGGCTTCGAATGTGGCATCGCCCGTATCGCGGTCCACATCCAGCGCGCCCGCGTCGATATCGAGCGGGCGATCTTCGCTGGCGCGGCCCTCGCCGATCAGCTGATCGATGGGCGAGCTTTCCAGCGTGGTGCGGCGTTCGTCGGGCGCCTCGCCGGGCGCATCGGCGGCGGGCGCGGCGATGTCCAGCAGCGGATTGGCGTCCAGCGCGTCGCCGATAAAGGTCTCGATTTCCAGATTGGAGAGCGCCAGCAGCTTGATCGCCTGCTGCAGCTGCGGCGTCATCACCAGCGACTGCGATTGCCGCAGATCCAGCCGCGGCCCCATCGCCATGCCCTAGCCCCCCCGAGCCGGCATCAGAGATCGGCCCCCGCTGCCATCACAGTGAAAAGTTCTCGCCCAGATAGAGGCGGCGCACGTTTTCATCGGCCACCAGCGCTTCCGGGCTGCCCGCGAACAGCACCTGACCGCCGTAGATGATGGTGGCGCGGTCGCAGATATCCAGCGTTTCGCGCACATTGTGGTCGGTGATCAACACGCCGATGCCGCGCCCTTTCAGATCCTTCACCAGATGGCGGATGTCGCCGATGGAGAGCGGATCGATGCCCGCGAAAGGCTCGTCCAGCAGCATGATCGAGGGGCTGGCGGCCAGCGCGCGCGCGATCTCGCAGCGGCGGCGTTCACCGCCCGACAGGGCCATGGCCGGGCTGGCGCGCAGGCGCGTCAGGCCGAATTCGTCGAGCAGGCGCTCCAGTTCACGCGCGCGGATTTCGGGATCGGGCTCGACCAGTTCCAGCACCGAGCCAATGTTCTGCTCCACCGTCAGGCCCCGGAAAATCGAGGTTTCCTGCGGCAGATAGCCCAGCCCCAGCACCGCGCGGCGGTACATCGGCAGCTTGGTGATATCCACGCCATCGAGCAGGATGCGGCCCGAATCCGGCTTCACCAGACCCATGATCGAATAGAAGCAGGTGGTCTTGCCCGCGCCGTTCGGGCCCAGCAGGCCCAGCACCTCGCCCTTGGCGACGGAGAGCGAAATGTCGGTCAGCACCGCGCGCTTGTCGTAGCTCTTGGCGATGGACACGACCTCCAACCCGCTGAAGCTGGGGTTGAGGGACGCGGCATTGGCCGAGGGGGCGGGGGCCGAAGGGGCGATGGTTTCAGTCATCAGACCGGTGATTTAGGCGCGGGCGGCGCGCGGGGCAAGGTGGTGAATGCAATCTGGCAGGTTTCGTGCATGGATCGCCGCAGAAGTGATGCGCCAAGGCCACCTGTTCCGGACATGGGGCGCCAAGATTGCCCCACGCCCCATGGGCGGCTAGAGGCAGGGCAGCACGAGGGCCTTCTCCGCCCGATCCTTGAGGACATCACTACCATGCTGAGCACCACCGACGCGCAGGAACGCGCCTCCGCCCTGATCGCGCGCGCGCGCCGCGCCGGGGCGGATGCCAGCGATGCGGTCTATGTCAGCGATGCCTCCGAAAGCGTGACGGTGCGGCTGGGACAGCTCGAGGATGTCGAGCGTTCGGAAAACGAGCATATCGGGTTGCGGGTGTTCATCGGCCAGCGTTCGGCCACCATCGGCTCCTCCGATCTGAGCGACGCCGCGCTGGATGAGCTGGCGGATCGCGCCGTCGCCATGGCGCGTCTGGCCCCGGAAGACCCCTATGCCGGTCTGGCCCCGGAAGAGTTGCTGGTGAAAGGCGCTCTGCCCGATCTCGATCTGGTCGATCCCAAACAGCTCAGCCCTCAGGATTTGCGCGCTCTGGCGCTGGAGATGGAGGAGGTTGCGCGCAGCCACCCCGGCGTCACCAACAGCGAAGGCGCCAGCGCCAGCGCGGGCGGCGCGGTGGTGGCGCTGGCCACCAGCCATGGCTTTGCGGGCGCTTACGCGGGCACCAGCCGCTCGCTGAGCGCGGGCGCCGTGGCGGGCGAGGGCAGCGCCATGCAGCGCGACAGCGGCTGGCGCAGCGCCCG
>NZ_BCZE01000153.1 GCF_001598555.1 Novosphingobium rosa NBRC 15208 | reverse complement strand
CTGGCGGCGGGTGCTCCCGCCGATTTTGTCACCCTTTCGGCGCAGCACCCCTCGCTGGCCGCGCGCCATGGGGCGGCGCTGGCCGATGGCTGGATCTTCGCGGCGGGGCGCGGCGCGATTGATGGCGTTTGGCGCCGTGGTCGCCGGCTGGTGACGCAGGGATGGCACCATGACCGCGCGATGGTCGAGGCGCGCTACCGCGCCGCGCTCGCCCGGCTGGTGTGAGTTCCGATCCAAAGGACGGCGCCTCGCTTCACGTCTGATCCGGTCAGGCGAATGAATCGGTAAAATCTATCGACCTCAAATTTGCTGATTGAGCTTCGAGATTGGGAATCGATTTTGCCGAGCGGGGTGACAAAGCGACTATATTAGTTGGAGTTATCGGTTTTTCTGCTTGCACGACCCTTGGCGGGAATACGTATGCTTTGGGCCGCTGCTTTGGCGAAGATGTCCTCCGGTTGCGCGGCTTGACCACAGCATCGCTCAGTCCGTTCTTTCTGACGGGCAGGGGCTTTTGTTTTTAAAATTATTTAAAAACAAATAGATAATCTAAAATATGCCGAAATTCCAGAGACGGCGGCTTGGCCGTTCATAGAGGGAATTTTTACGACATCCCAAAATATGAGATCGACATCTCTATGATGGAACATCCTTGACGCTGACGACCGATCGTTTTAACCGCCTGGTTCATCACGAACCGTCCTGCAAGAGATGGTCGCGACGCAGGGTGATGTTGAAAGGTGAAATTAAATAACCTTTGTGGTTTTTAATTCATCTCATCAAACATCGTTGATCAAACTAAATAGAAATAGAGTTTGAGGGGTGGTCATGAATATCAAGATGATGTCCGGAATTCTTCTTTCCGGTGCTGCGCAGTTCGCAGCTTTGCCGGTTATGGCTCAGGCTGCGCAGGGCAGCGATGCCGCCGCGCCGCAGGCGGCCGGGCAGGCCGCTCCCGAAGCCAAGGGCAGCGCCGACATCGTGGTGACCGGCTCGAGCATCCGCGGCGTCGCGCCGACGGGCTCGCCGATCACCAATCTCTCGCGCACCGAAATGGAAAAGACCGGTGCCAGCACGGTGACCGAACTGCTGCGTTCGGTGCCCTCGGTGGGCGCTTTCGGCAGCTCGGGCAACAACAACGGCCAGAATCAGGCCAATTTCGTCGACCAGCCCGCCATCCATGGCATCGGCGTGGGCAATGGCGGCGGCGGCCTGACCCTGGTGCTGCTCGACGGTCTGCGCCTGCCCGGCGCGGGCATCAACCAGACCGCGCCCGACCCCAGCGCCGTGCCGCAATCGGCCATCGAGCGCGTCGAGGTGGTCGCTGACGGTGCATCCTCGGTCTATGGTTCGGATGCTGTCGCGGGCGTCATCAACTTCCGCCTGCGCAAGAAGATCGAAGGCTTCGAGGCCGGTGGCCGCACCGGTTTCGGTGACAATTACCGCACTTACAATGCCCATGCCGCGCTGGGCAAGAACTGGTCGACGGGTGGTTTTTACGCCGTCTACGAATATTCGTCGAACACGAATGTAAACGGTACCAACCGCTCGTGGTATCAGCCGGTCAGCAACTCCACGCTGTGCAGCCCGGCCAATGTCACCGTGGGCGGCGCGACCTATGCGCTCTCGGCCACAGGCGCGCGCCTTGGCACCAACAGCTGCGACCTCAACAAGAATGAGGATCTTTATCCCGAACAGCATCGTCATCAGGGCCTGATCTACTTCCATCAGGAACTGGGTGACGGTATCGAGCTGCATGCCCGCTCGCTCTATTCGGCGCGCGCCATCACCAACAAGGTGGCGATTTCGGGCAACAATGCCGCCAATGGCGGTCTGGCCGTCACGGTCAACAGCGGCGCCTATTACAATTACGTGCAGGGACTGGGCGTACCCGCCGGTACGCAGACCGTCACCTACAACGGCACGAATGATTTCGGCCCCACGGTGAACAACCGCATCACCACCGACACCTGGTCGAGCAATGTCGGCATCGAGGCCAAGCTGTTCTCCGACTGGAAGGGCTCGGTCGATTTCAATTACGGTCGCGAGATCGACAACACCTATCAGCCCGGCATCAACCAGACGCTGCTGCAGCAGGCGGTGACCGCAGGCACCTTCAACCCCTACGGCGTGGGCGCGGCCAACAGCCAGGATCTGATCAACCAGATCGGCAATTACGTCTCGCATTATCGCGGCAAGCAGCAGGTGACCGAAGGCCTGATCAAGGCGGACGGCAGCATGTTCAATCTGGGCGGCGGCGCGGCCAAGGCGGCGGTCGGCTTCGATGTGAAGCATGACTCCTTCGATGCCCGCTATGGTCTGGGCCCCTGGGGCAGCCCATACACCACCAATTCGCTGGGTGAGCGGACCGCGGTTTCGGGTTTCGCCGAACTGTTCTTCCCCTTCTTCAGCGCCCAGAACGCGCGCGGCGGCATCCAGAAGCTGGATGTGGTGGTCTCGGGCCGTTACGATCACTATTCGGACGTGGGCGGCACCTTCAACCCCAAGGTCGGCGCCAATTGGGATCCGATCCGTGGCGTGACGCTGCGTGGCAGCTTCGGCACCTCGTTCCACGCGCCCAGCCTGGCTGACTCCGGCACCGCGATCGACACCCGCGCGATCCGCTTCGCCGACTTCACCGGTTCGAGCAATCCGGGCGCCTATTCGATCGTGCTGGCCGGCGGCAACAAGCTGAAGCCGGAAACCGCCCGCACGCTGTCTTTCGGCGCCGACATCAAGCCGGTGGCGGTGCCGGGGCTGAAGCTGTCGCTGACCTACTTCAACATCGACTACAAGAACGTGATCTCCTTCCCGTCCTTCTCGCCGGTGACCGACAGCAATCCGGTGTGGAACGTCTATCGCACCTACAACCCCACCGCCGCTCAGGTGACGGCGGCCACGGCGGGCATGCGTCATGACGGTCTGGTCTACCCCGATGTCACCACGCTGCCCACCGCGATCTACGATCTGCGCCGCCAGAACTTTGCCCGCCAGAAGATCGGCGGCATCGATTACGATCTGAGCTATGCTTTCTCGCTGGGTCAGAACAATCTGAATGTCGGCATCGCGGGCAGCTGGCTGCTGCGCTTCGACCAGTTGATCTACGCCGCCGGGACCAATTACGACCGCCTGGGCACTGCCTATGCGCCCAAGCTGAAGACCCGAGCCCATGTGAACTGGGCCAACGGTCCCTATGATGTCGCCGTGTTCGGCAATTATACCGCTGGCTACACCAACACCAATTATCAGAACCAGAAGGTTGCCAGCAACACCACCTTTGATCTGCATGCCGGCTGGAAGCTGGATGGCGAAGGTCTGGCCAAGGACACGCGCCTTGCGCTCGATGTGACCAACATCTTCAACAAGGCGCCGCCGCTGTTCTACAACGCGCTGTCGGGGCAGACCTATGCCACCTTCGACAACACCAATGCCTCGGCGCTGGGTCGGGTGGTGTCGCTGGCGCTCAACAAGCAGTTCTGACGGTCGTGCGGAAGGGCCCCGCTTCTCCTCTCCCCGGGGCCCTTCCCGCGTTATGTCTGCCATGTTCCTCCCTGTGCCTGCCCCTTTACCGGGGCAGGTTTTTTTCTGATGTTTCCGGCCCTGCCCTCCGGCCGCTTTTTCGGGATCTTCTGATGCGCCATCCTCTCCGCCCGCGTTCCCCCCGCCTGTCGCGGTTCTGGCTTGGCCTTGCCGCCAGCACGCTGGCCATGGCCGTGCCGCTCTATGCGGAGGATGCGCCTGCGGGCGACACGCTGGCCAGCCAGTTCCGCGATCCGCCCGAAAGCGCCCGCCCGCGCGTCTGGTGGCACTGGCTGAGCGGCAACATCGCCAAGGAGGGCATCCATGCCGATATGGCATGGATGAAAAGCGTCGGCATCGCGGGCCTGCAGATGTTCGATGGCGATATGGGCGCGCCGCGGGTCGTGCCGCACCGCGTCAAGGCGCTGACGCCCGAGTGGCTGGACGATCTGCACTATGCCGCCAGCGAGGCCGACCGGTTGGGTCTGGAATTCGCCATGGCGGCCGCTCCCGGTTGGAGCGAGACCGGCGGCCCCTGGGTGGCGCCCGAATCCGGCATGAAGAAGCTGGTGTGGAGCGAGACCCGCGTCAGCGGCGGGAAAGGCCCGATCACTCTGGCGACCCCGCC
>NZ_BCZE01000152.1 GCF_001598555.1 Novosphingobium rosa NBRC 15208 | reverse complement strand
GCTGCGGCTTTGGCCGGACACCCTCCATTCTGAGTCCAGTTCTCCGATGACAAGAGTCGCAAGCGCTGCATGAAAGGGGTATCTCCCAAGCTCGGCGTCACCGAGACCATGATCTTGCGGCGGCCCTGCCCCCCAGACGCCGAAATCGATGCAATTGCCCCGCCGCCATGCCGACAAACAAATGCGAATCAACCACCACCAATCGCGATCCCGGCCTTTGAAGCGGCAATTTAATAAAAATCTTTATGCCGAAATCTTCTCAGCTATAATTCAAAGGCCTACAAACAGTATTCAGCGCCACCCCTAATGCACGCCCGTATCTCGCTCAAACACAGCCTTATCGCCCGCCAACCCTTTTTTTAGTGCCTCCAAGCCCTTACCCAAAAGATCGGAAGAAAACAATTTTGAGAGAAAAACTGCCGCCCTCCATATTCTGGAATCGCCCATCTCATGAACGACATTCAGCATAAACGAATTTTTTTCCTTCTCCCTGCGCATAGAAGAAATCATTTTATTTTGATTTTCAATCAAATTATTTATTCGACTTTTATGACTGATATTCAATAATTTTTCACGCGACCTGAACTCGCTGAAATTCTTATCGTTAATCGCCCTCAAATTCACAATTAAATCGCACAATTCACGCTCTCTCTCCAAAAAAGACGATGTAGAGAGAGCTTCTTTTCTTAAAAAATCCTTGGATTTTTCATCGAAAGAGTTTTTTAAGGCAGAAATCTGGCTCTTTAGACTGTTAACATCCAATTCAAGTTCGGAAATTTTCCGACCTTTTAAATCAATCAATGATGTTATTTCAGAATTAAAATCTTCAACCAAATTTTTGACGTATCCAGATGTCCTATCCAACTGGAAATTATCAAAAACATTAGGAGGACTATCGAACTTTCCCGCAAGATGCTTTCTATCATGATGAAGATAAAATCTATTAAGACCATCTCCATATACATAGAAGTACCCTTTATCTAAAAGAAAATTCTCCCATTCACTATAATTTGAATCTTGCGTGCATGGAATAGTTGACTCCATGACAATAACCCATGGCCTTTTGCATGAATTCCTCCACCCACTTAGAACTTCATACTCATACCCTTCAACATCGACTTTCAGCCAATGGACATCCGATTCGCCGCACATCTCCAAAAGCTTGTCCATAGTCATCGCGCTAACTTTAGACGCGACCACGGGCCACTTGTTTTCCTCATGTCCTTTTGCGATGTCTAATTTCGCAGTTGACAACCCAGTCCCATCAATATTGTAAAAATCAACAACGCCTTCCGTTTCAGAAATGACTGCCTGAATCACCAGATCATTGGGGTAACTTTTCCGAAGAAGGTCAGCATAATATGGCACAGGCTCAACATGTATCCCGCGCCAGCCATGATTTGAAAAAAGTCGGCTTATTGAGTCTTTGACAGGGTCATTTGCACCGACGTCAATAAAAAAACCCTCGCGAACATCCCCCAATGCGCGCCAAAGCATCACATCCTCGAAATTTTGAGAAAAGGATACAAAATTCATTTTCCCGCCTTCCATGCAAAATATTATTTATTATGTTTTTCACTTCACATTATAATACATTTTTATTTATAGATTTTATCTTCTGAAATTCCACTAGGCAGGCAAATTTCACAAACTGGACCCCGATCTCGCCTGCCAGAGAGATCATAAATAGTGGAGAAAAAAGGGTAATTCAACAAAAATCACTGGATCTGATGCTTGTCTGCGAAGCCCAACCCGCATCGGTCACGTGAAAAGAAAAATAAATAAATCAAAAAGGTGAGCAAGCAAACTCTTGCAAGGAGATATAAATAGATTTTTTATTAAAAACTTTCGCAAATTTAAAATAGGTTTTTAACATCATTGTAAAAATAGACCTAGATACAAAAAGCCTTCAAATGCAACTCGACCAGCTTGAGGCTAGAATAGTTTGCCTTAAAGCTTCAGTTGCACTAGGGAAACCTTAATCCGACATATGGAAGGGGCGCGAAACCCCAATTGCGCCGCAACACCCGTGCGATCCAGCCGATAAAAATTCATCCCATTGGCCGAATGAGATATTATCTCCTACTTCGGAGGATCGGCACACGATCCTTGATCCGCGCGCCCGGTTGCGCCATAGGCTCGCACATCGCCTCTTGGCCTGCAGACAGACGACTGCAAACTTGGTTGTTTTAAATGAAAAAATTAACCGGAACCATTCATTTCTCCTTGACGACAGCGCTGGCTTTGGCGCTTTCGGCATGCACAATTGTGCCTGAAACAGGCCCATCAAGCGGCAGCGTCAAGAAAGCTGCAGACACGCAGTCCATTGCCGGTGCCAACATCAAGGTGATCGATGTCACCGATGCCGTTGCGCATAACATTCTTGCTGCAACTCACCAAAGCATGTTTTCTTCAGATCTGGGCGAAGGCATGCCGGTCGGCTCCGTCATCGGCAAAGGCGATGTTCTCGATGTCGCAATTTGGGAAGCCCCCCCCGCAACCCTGTTCGGCGCGGTCGGCGGAAGTTCTTCGCTTACCTCGTCATCTTCCAGTGGGGCAGCGTCCGCAGCCCGCAGCAGCACGCTCCCCGAACAGATGGTCGATAGTGACGGCATGATCACCGTGCCTTTCGTCGGCGAGGTCAAAGCCGATGGGCGTACACCACAGGCGATTGCACACGACATCAATTCAGCCTTGATTGGTAAGGCGCATCAGCCTCAGACCATTGTGCGACTGGTCCGCAACGCCGCCGCGAATGTCACAGTGGTTGGCGATGCCGCAGGCAGCGCCCGCGTGCCGCTTACAGCGCGGGGCGAGCGTGTGCTGGATGTTCTCGCGACAGCCGGAGGCGTGCGCTATCCGGTCAACAAGGTTCTGATTCAAATCACCCGTGGGGAGAAAGTTTCATCACTCCCCCTTGATACCGTCATTCGGGATCCTCTGCAGAATGTCCGGCTGCAGCCCAATGACGTCATGACCGCACTTTATCAGCCTTTCAGCTTCACCGCTTTGGGAGCGACAGGCAAGAATGAAGAACTCGCGTTCGAGGCGACCGGATTGACCCTCGCACAGGCCCTGGGTCGCATTTCTGGCCTTCAGGACAGCCGCGCCAATGTCAAAGGCGTGTTTATCTTTCGCTTGGAAGATCCCAGCGCGCTGGATCCCGCGATCCGCGCCACTGCAAAGACAACGCCTGACGGCAAGGTTCCTGTCATTTACCGTATCAACATGAAGGATCCTTCGACGCTCTTTATCGCCCAGAGCTTCCCCATCCATAACAAAGATGTGCTCTACGCATCGAACGCGCCACTGGCGGATATCCAGAAATTCGTGAACGTGATCTATTCCACATTGCTGCCTGTCGCGACGACAGCGGTCGTCGCGTTTTAGCATCATGGATTCTTTTTTCAGGTTGCGATGATCTTGAAGCCCTTCCTAGACCTCCTGCCATATCGGATCGATCAGGCGATCGTCGGTCGCGCTCTGCGCAAGCTCCGCATCGCCTATCACCGGAACAAGGGCAGCTATCCTGTTGCCCCCCTTCCAGACGGCCTTCGGCGGCTCTACATCGATCTGACGGTGATCAGTCGTCATGACGCGGGGACAGGAATTCAGCGCGTGGTCCGAGCCTTGGCGCTTGCCCTAATCGAGGAAACGCCTCCTGCGTGGGAGGTTCACTTCGTCACAGCGGATCGTCGCCGCCGTTATCATACCGTATCATGGCCGCATAGCGATCCGACGCTAGAATCAAACGAAATGCGCGCACGTGAGGGAGATGTTTTCTTCGGATTGGACTTCGCGCTCGATACCATACGTTTTCACCGCCGACAGCTTGCGCGCTTTCGTCGTGATGGAGGCAGTCTGTGGTTTCTGATTTGCGACCTTCTGCCAGCGGAAAAGCCAGAATGGTTTTCTCCCAATAATGTCATTCGTTACAAAGCCTGGATCGAGATTCTGGCTGGTCTTGCAGATGGCTTTCTGTGTATCTCGGGCCAAACCGAGGATGACCTCAAACGCGTTCTTAATGATCGCTATGGGCTGAGCGGCGGATACCATACAAGCATCGTGCCAATGGGTTACGATATCAAAGAATCGATTCACTTGGATTTGGCCGAAACTCAGGTCAATCGCCCCCTCCGTTTTGACACCTCGCCCCCCTTTTCCCTGATGGTGGGCACGCTTGAACCTCGTAAGGGGCATGCCGATATTCTGGCCGGCTTCAGCGAGATGTGGCTGCATGGTGCAGAAGACAGATTGGTACTGGTTGGCCGAATGGGCTGGAAGACTGAAGGCTTGCAGGATGCCATTCGCAGCCACCCCGAACATGGTCGGAAGTTGGTGTGGTTTGACGATGTTGACGATCTGGAACTGGAGCGCATCTATCAGGCGTGCCAAGGCGTCATTATCGGCTCGCATGCCGAAGGTTTCGGTCTCCCTCTGATTGAAGCATTGGGTCACGGAAAGCCCGTTCTGGCACGTGACCTGCCAATTTTTCGTATGCATGAAGATTTGGGCGTCAGATACTTTCCAGAGAATGCCACACCAAAGCAGCTCGGCGAAACTATCAAGGCGTGGGCAGCAGACGTGCAGGCTGGCCATATTCAGGTTGTTCGCCCGGAGGCGGGCTGGAAGGACGCGGCTAAAACCGTTCTATCCGCAGTCAGC
>NZ_BCZE01000151.1 GCF_001598555.1 Novosphingobium rosa NBRC 15208 | reverse complement strand
GGAAGCCCCCGCGATCAACATCACCCATGCCGATCGCGTTCTCTTCCCCGAGAGCGGCCAGACCAAGGGCGATCTGGCCGATTACTACACGGCAATGGCCCCCCTGATGCTGCCCTTTGCCGCCAACCGTCCGATGAGCCTGGTCCGCTGCCCCCAGGGACGGGCCAAGGCCTGCTTTTTCCAGAAGCACGACAGCGGCTCCTTCGGCCCGGAGATCAGTCATGTGCCCATCACCGAAAAGGATGGGGGCGCCGAGGATTATCTCTATCTGACGCAGGCCGCCGGTATCCTTGCCTGCGTCCAGATGGGCACCATTGAATTCCATGGCTGGGGCAGCCGCGCACAGGAGGTCGAACGCCCCGACCGCATGATCTTCGATCTCGATCCCGATGAGGGGCTGGACTTCGCCGAAGTTCGCCGCGCCGCGCAGGACATCGCCCACCATCTCTCCGACATCGCCCTTGTCAGCTTTGCCATGCTTTCGGGGGGCAAGGGCGTGCATGTGGTTGTGCCGCTGACGCCGGGCCACGACTGGGACATCCACAAGGACTTTGCCAGACGCTTTGCCGAGGCCATGGCACTGGCAGAGCCTGACCGTTTCACCGCGACCATGAGCAAGGCAAAGCGCAAGGGGCGCATCTTCATCGACTGGCTGCGCAACCAGCGCGGCAGTACGGCAGTGTTGCCCTATTCCGCCCGCGCGCGGGAAGGAGCGCCCGTCGCCCTGCCGATCACATGGGATGAACTGGAAGGCATGGACAATGCCCATCCCTTTTCGATCGACGATGCCGGCTGTCTGATCGAACGCGCCTCCTACCCCTCATTGCGCGGTTGGGGCTTTGCCGAGCAGGCGCTTCCAGCGCTTTGATCTCCGGCACGGGTCTGCTTGTCCCAGCTTCATTGGGAGCGTGGAACCCCGCCATCGTCCATCCCTTACCCGAGGCGAAGGAGATCATCATGACTGACCGGTTGACCATGCAGGACCCGCGCGTTCAATACCCCCGCCCGCCCTTTCCCCGCCAGCCCCAGCCCGTCCCCGGCCTTGCCGTCGAGATGGAGCCGAGGCCTGATCATGGCGAGGAGAGTTATCAGGGGGCGGGCAGGCTGCTGGGCCGCAAGGCGCTGATTACGGGCGGAGACTCCGGCATCGGACGGGCAGCGGCCATTGCCTTTGCCCGTGAGGGTGCGGACGTCGCCATTGTTTATCTCGCCAGCGAGGAGCCCGATGCGCGCGAGGTTATTGCCCTGATCGAAGCCGAGGGTCGCAAGGCAGTCCCTATTCCGGGCGATGTCACTGATGAAACCTTCTGCCAGTCCCTGGTGGAGCAGGCCGTGGCAGAGCTTGGCGGGCTCGACATTCTGGTCATCAATGCCGGTCACCAGCAGAGCCGCGAGGATATCTCAAAGGTCACTTCGCAGGATTTTGATCAGACGCTCAAGACCAACCTCTATGCGCTGCACTGGATTACCCAGGCCGCCGTACCGCATCTTCAGGCCGGCGCCTCGATCATCACCACCGCCTCGGTCCAGGCCTATGATCCATCGGCAACCCTGCTCGACTATGCCACCACCAAGGCGGGCATTGTCGCCTACACCAAGGCACTGGCCAAGCAGATGATCGAAAAGGGCATCCGGGCCAATGTCGTGGCGCCCGGCCCCTTCTGGACGGCGCTGCAGTCGAGCGGAGGCCAGCCGCCGGAGGCTGTCATGCAGTTCGGCGAAAAGAGTGCCTATGGCCGCCCCGGACAGCCGGTCGAGATCGCCCCGGTCTATGTGCTGCTCGCATCGCAAGAGGCGAGCTTCATCAGCGGCGAAGTTTATGGCGTGACCGGCGGCGCGGGCATCGCCTGAGGAGACCTGTCCATGAAGATCGATCTTTCGGGCAAGACGGCCCTCGTCACCGGCTCCAGCGAAGGCATTGGCCTGGCATCTGCCAAAGCGCTGGCCGAAGCCGGCGCAACGGTGTTCATCAATGGCCGCAGCCGTGAGAAGCTGGAAGCGGCAGTGGCACAGATCGGCGGGCAAGCGCGCGCCATTCTCGCTGATCTTGCCGACAGTGCGGGCCATGATGCGCTGGTTGGCCAGCTACCGCAGGCCGATATCGTTGTCAGCAATGCGGGCATCTTCCAGCCCTCGGATTTCTTCGAGAGCTCGGACGATATCTGGGAGCGCCACTGGCAGCTCAATGTGATGGCGGGTGTGAGGCTGGCGCGACATTACCTCCCCGGCATGGAGAACAAGGGCTGGGGCCGCTTCATCTTTCTGGGATCGGAATCGGCCTTCAACATCCCCGTCGAGATGATCCATTACGGCGTCACCAAGACCGCCGATGTCGCGCTTGCCCGCGGCCTTGCCAAGCGGATGGCTGGAACAGGCGTCACGGTCAATTCGGTGCTGCCGGGCCCCACGCTGTCGGAAGGCGTTACCGCCATGCTGCAGGAGCAGCGGGAGAAAACCGGCCAGTCGCTGGAGGCAGCCGGTGCCGAATTTGTGAAGCAGAACCGCCCGACCTCGATCCTTCGCCGGGCCGCCACCGTCGATGAGGTTGCCAATATGATCGTCTATGCCGCCTCGCCGCTGGCCTCGGCCACCACAGGCGCGGCACTGCGCGTCGATGGCGGTGTGATCGACACGCTGATGTGAATGCGGCTCAATCTGGAAGGGCCTCCCGCCAGCTGGCAAGTGCCTGGCGGTAGTGCCTTTCCTCTTTCTCGACATCGCGCTGAAGCTTTGCAAGCTCGCCTACGTTGTGCTTTTTCAGTGCGGCGAGCTCCTCCTTCAAACTGTCGATCTGGTCCGCCAGCTCTTTTTCGATCGCGCCGAGATCGCTCTGCATTGTGCTCAGTTGGTCGTGAGCGCGGTCCAGCCTGGCACGGCTGGGCCGGGGCGCGGGTTTCGTGGGAGGGTCATCATGACCCGCCTTGCGTGGCTTGGGTCCACGCGCGCTTGGGCTTTTACCGCCCCCGGCAGCCGCCAAATGCTCGGCGGCCGTGCCTCGCGGGACGCGGATGACCTCGCCTGGCCTCTCCAATGCGGCTTTCGCCAAGGCAGGATCAGTCACCACCTCGGCTGCCCCCCGAGCGAACAGATTGCCTTTGGCGCCCCAGGCAGCGAGCGCCGCCTTCTGGCTCGGCGCCGCGATATAGGCGTCCTCGAAACCGACCGAGGTGCGGAAGACTTTCAAGGGCCGCTTGTTCGCCATCCCACTGCTGCCCAGCCTGCTATGGTCTCAAGGATCGGCGCATCACTGCTGCGTCTTTCTGACAAGGCTCCAGTGGTAGCCCAGCGCCTTCACGCGTCCCTCCAGATCCTGAAGCATCTCGCTCGACGGCGTCGCCACGCGCGTGAGCACCCAGAGGTAGCGGCCGGATGGCTCGCCGACGATCGACCAGTCATAGCCGTCGCCGTGATCCAGAACCCAGTAATCCCCATGGAATGGGCCGAAGAACGAGACTTTCAGTTTGGCGTGGGTGGCGGCATCGACGACCTTTGCGGTCCCGATGCTTTCCTTCCAGCGCCCGGCCTCGCCGCCCCTGCGCCCGCGGTTGACGACCTTGACCCGGCCATCCTCCTCAAGGGAATAGTCGGCCGTCACCTCGTCCATATCTCGTTCGAACGAGACTTCGTAGCGAAACTGCTCATACCAGCGGCCCATATAGCGGTAGAGTTCGACCGCATTTGCCGGCTCGGGAACGGCCTTGTTGCCAACCGGACCACGTCGGGAAAGAACGGCCCATGCTCCAAGCACTGCCGAGGCACCCAACACTCCTGCGGCCAGCGTCTTTTTGCCCATCATCATCTCCTTGGCATAGCCATAGAAGATACCCTCAGGAGAGCCGAGAGTTTCGCCAGGTGATTTGATGCGGGCAAATCACGCCCATCCCATGCCCGTCACCCGGTCATCCTGGCACGCCGAGTTCCCGCTTTCCTCTTTGTGAAAGACTGCGGAAGGTGATGGACCAGCGCGTCTGCGTCATTTCGGCAATGCCGTGCTCCCACAGATGCCTGGCCTCGCCCTCCAGATGATAGATCGATCGCGGCGGCAGCGGCATCGAAACGCGCTGGAAGCCTGTTTCAAGCCGTTTGCGAAAACGCATGTCTGCAGGGACACCCAGCGAAATGCCGATGACATGCTCGAAGATGGGCCGATCGCGATGCCAGCCGATACCGGCACCTGGATCGTAGCGGATCAGCAGTGCCTGCACGAGGTCCAGTTCGGCCAGCCCGGCAAAAGCGGCTGCCCTCCCCCGAAGCGGCAGTAACCACTCCGGTATCGGAGGGGCCCGGCCCGCCTCGCCCTTATCGAAGTCATAGCTCCAGCCAAAGGATGTGGTCAGGCGCTTGCCTTCCCATCCCTGAAAGCGAAAGGGCGAGAGGTGCTGCTCATCGATGCGGGTGATCAGACTGTTCTGTTTCTGAGCCGAGATGATCCATTCCTCGGAAGAGAAACCGGGCAGGACCGATGTGCCGAACAGATCCGTCATTGCAGGCGGCATAAGGTGTCTGGTCCTCGGAAAATGCAGCCATGACAGCTGTTTGGTCAGTCTGCCCCCAGACTATTCCCTGGGGCTGCGCTCATATAGGGCTGGAACATATTTAGAACAATGGCTGAGCCGATCCGTCAGCTACACTCGCCGTGTCCGGGCGACACTTCGCGCGCTCAGAGGTTGGCTTGACTTCAGATCCCGCCCTGCCCATTTTTTGTGC
>NZ_BCZE01000150.1 GCF_001598555.1 Novosphingobium rosa NBRC 15208 | reverse complement strand
CGGCGGCCCGCGTGGCGGCGGCGGCGGTGGCGGCGGCTTCGGCGGCCCGCGCGGCGGCGGCGGCGGTGGTTTTGGCGGCGGCGGTGGCGGCGGTATGCCTGCCCAGGTCGTTGGCCAGGGCAAGGGCGTCGTCAAGTTCTTCAACGGCCAGAAGGGCTTCGGCTTCATTCAGCGCGAAGACGGCGGCGAAGATGTGTTCGTGCACATCAGCGCGGTTGAGCGCGCAGGCCTGGAAGGTCTGGCTGAAGGTCAGGGTCTGGAATTCACGCTCGTCGATCGCGGCGGCAAGATTTCGGCCAGCGATCTGGTCGTGGTCGGCGATGTCATCGCCGTTGCCAAGCGCGAGCCTGCTGCTCCCCAGCGTCAGCTGACGGGTGACAAGGCCACCGGCACGGTCAAGTTCTTCAACGCGATGAAGGGCTTCGGCTTCATCACGCGTGACGACGGCCAGCCGGACGCTTTCGTGCATATCAGCGCCGTTGAGCGCTCGGGCATGCGCGAGCTGAACGAGGGCGATCGCCTGGAGTTCGACATCGAGGTGGACCGCCGAGGCAAGTACTCGGCTGTCAACCTGGTGCCGCGTCAGGGCTGACACCGTTCGCTTGAGGTCTCCGTAAAAGTCAGGCCCGGATGAAAGTCCGGGTTTGACGGAGATACAGCGACACCATAAATACGCGCAAATGGCGGCTTCTCCAGGATTCGCATCCGGGGAAGCCGCCATTTGTCGTTTCCGTCATGATGCTGTCACCCAGCATCTCTTTTCCGTGAGAATCAGCACCAACCCTCCCAATGCCAAAGCTGGCAATGAAGGTCTGAGTAAAGGAACGTAGCATGTCGATTTCGCCTCTGATGCCTGTTTACCCCCGGACCGCCTTTCGGCCCGTGCGCGGTGAACACTGCCATCTGATCGGCGAGGACGGCCGCCGATACCTCGACTTCGCCAGCGGCATCGCGGTGAACCTGCTGGGCCACAGCCATGAAGGGCTGATCGGCGCGATCCAGCAGCAGGCGGCAACGCTGATGCATGTCTCCAACCTTTATGGCAGCCCGCATCAGGAGAGCCTGGCCAAGCGGCTGGTCGATCTGACCTTCGCCGATACGGTGTTCTTCACCAATTCGGGTGCCGAGGCCGTGGAATGCGCGATCAAGACCGCGCGCGCCTATCACCAGCATGTCGGCAACGATCACAAGTATGAGCTGATCACCTTCAAGGAAGCCTTCCACGGGCGTACTTTGGGCACGATCAGCGCTTCCAATCAGGAAAAGATGCATAAGGGCTTCCTGCCCCTGCTGCCCGGCTTCAAGTACGTTGAGTTCGGTGATCTGGAGGCCGCGAAGGCCGCCATCGGCCCGAACACCGCCGGTTTCCTGATCGAGCCGATCCAGGGTGAGGGCGGTATCAAGGTGCCCCCCGAAGATTTCCTGCCCGGCCTGCGCGCGCTCTGCGACGAGCATGATCTGATGCTGGTCTTCGACGAGGTGCAGACCGGCGTGGCGCGCACCGGCACCTTCTACGCCTATGAACAGCTGGGCGCGGTGCCGGACATCATGTCCACCGCCAAGGGCATCGGCGGCGGCTTCCCGCTGGGCGCATGCCTTGCCAGCGAAAAGGCGGCGCGCGGCATGGTGGCGGGCACGCATGGCTCGACCTATGGCGGCAATCCGCTGGCCATGGCCGCGGCCGAGGCGGTGCTCGATGCCGTGGCCAATGACGAATTCCTGGCGCATGTCCGCGATATGGGCGCCAAGATGACCGCCCGGCTGGAGCAGTTCATCGGCAACTACCCCGAGATTTTCGAGGCAGTGCGTGGTCGGGGCCTGCTGATGGGCCTGAAGCTGAAGATCGAGCCGCGGCCTTTCGTCGCCCATCTGCGTGACAATCACCAGCTGCTCACCGTTTCGGCGGGCGATCAGACCATGCGCGTCTTCCCGCCGCTGGTGATCGACGAGAGCCATATCGATGAGTTCATGGAGAAGCTCTCGGCGGGCGCGGCCTCCTATCAGCCGGAGGCGGTGTGATGGCTGACCTGCGGCATTTCCTCAATCTGGCCGATGCCGGGCCCGAGGCTCTGCGCGCCATTCTGGCCGATGCGGGCACGCGCAAGCAGGCGCGCGCCAGCTGGCCCAAGGGGCGCGTCGATGCCGATGCGCCGCTGGCCGATCGCGTGCTGGCGATGATCTTCGAGAAGAACTCGACCCGCACCCGCGTCTCCTTCGATATGGCGATCCGCCAGCTGGGCGGCAGCTCGATCGTGATGGAGGCGGGCGGCATGCAGCTGGGGCGCGGCGAGACCATCGCCGACACCGCCCGCGTGCTCAGCCGTATGGTCGATGCGATCATGATTCGCACCAACGATCACGCCAAGATCGAGGAGCTGGCGCATTACGCCAGCGTTCCGGTGATCAACGGGCTGACCGACCAGTCGCACCCCTGCCAGATCATGGCCGATCTGCTCACCTTGCAGGAGCAGGGCGTTGCGCTGCAGGGCATGGAGCTGGCCTGGCTGGGCGACGGCAACAATGTGCTGCACTCGCTGATCGAGGCCGCCGGCCTGCTGGGCTTCAACATCCGCGCAGGCATTCCCGCGGGCTTCGAGCCCGATGCCGGTTTCGTGGCGCGTGCGCGTGAGGCTGGGGTCAGCATCACTCTCACGCAGGATCCGCTTGAGGCCGCGCGCGGCGCTCAGGTGGTGGTCACCGACACCTGGGTGTCGATGGGCCAGCCGGGCGGCGAGGCGGTGATCGCCGCGATGGAGCCCTATCAGGTCAATGAGGCGGTGATGGCGGCTGCGGCTTCCGACGCCTGGTTCCTGCACTGCCTGCCCGCGCATCGCGGCGAAGAGGTCACCGATGCGGTGATCGATGGTCCGCGCTCGCTGGTCTGGGATGAGGCGGAAAACCGCATTCACGCCCAGAAATCGGTGCTGCTCTGGGCCATGGGCGCGCTGTGATGTTCGATGATGATGCGGCGAAGGGCATGGATGAAGTCCTGCCCTTCACCATCCCCTCGCGCGATGTGCGGGGCCGGGTGATCCGTCTGGGGCCCTCGCTGCATGCCATTCTGGCGGCGCATGACTATCCCCCGGTGCTGCGCCGTCTGCTGGGCGAGGCGCTGGTGCTGTCGGCCATGATGGGCACGCTGCTCAAGGATGAGGGCTGCCAGCTGACCTTGCAGGTGCAGGCCGAAAAGGGCGCGGTCGATCTGCTGGTTTGTGATTATCGCCTCGGCGAATTGCGTGGCTATGTCCGCCATGATGCCGAGCGGCTGGCCGCGCTGGAGGGCCGCGAGACCCTGCAGGAGCTCTTCGGAGAGAAGGGCTATCTGGCGATCACGTTCGATCTGGCGGCGACCGGCAAGCGCTATCAGGGCGTGGTGCCGCTGGAGGGCACATCGCTGGCCCGGGTGTGCGAGGCCTACTTCGCGCAGTCCGAGCAGGTGCCCACGCTGATCCGCATCGGTCTGGATGTGGAGGGCGAGGCCTGCGTGGCCGGTGGCCTGCTGATCCAGCATCTGCCCGATGGCGAGGAAGGGCGCGAGCGCCTGCATGTGCGGATGAACCATCCGCATTGGGAGCATGTCGCCGCGCTGGCCGGGTCGATGACCGGCAAGGAGCTGGTCGATCCAAGGCTGGGCCTCGACGATCTGATCTGGCGCCTGTTCCATGAAGAGGATGAGGTGCGGCTGCTGGAGACCACCGCTTTGTCACGTGGTTGCCGCTGCAGCGCGGACTATTACAAGACGGTGCTGGGCCGCTTCCCAGAGGAAGAGCTGGACGCCATGCGCGATGAGGCGGGTGCTATTCTGGTCGATTGCGCCTTCTGCTCGCGGGTGTTCCCGATCGAACTCTAACCGTTCCGGCCCAGTCATTCTTTTGGGATGCCTGTTGCCGAAAATGCTCTGGCCCGGGCCGGGCGATTGTTCCATGACCATCCGGCGTCCTGCTGATGCAGGGCGCTGGATGTGACGCCTGTGTGCTGACAAGGAACGATAATGACCAACTCCCCCCAAACCGGCGACAAGAAGGCCGTGGTGCTGCTGTCGGGCGGGCTGGACTCGATGGTGTCGGCGGGGCTGGCGCGCGAGGCCGGTTACAGCCTCTATGCGCTGACCATCGACTACAATCAGCGGCATCGCCGCGAACTGGACTCCGCCACGCAGCTGGCCGCACATCTGGGCGCGGTGAAGCATGTGGTGCTGCCGCTCGATCTGCGTCAGTTTGGCGGCTCGGCGCTGACCGACGCTATCGATGTGCCCAAGGAGGGCGTGGGCGATGATATTCCCGTCACCTATGTGCCCGCGCGCAATCTGGTGTTCCTCTCGCTGACGCTGGCCTGGGCCGAGGCGGTGGGCGCGAAGGACATCTTTATCGGCGTGAATGCGCTGGATTATTCGGGCTATCCCGACTGCCGCCCCGAATTCATCGAAGGCTTTGAAAAGCTGGCCGATCTGGCCACCAAGGCCGGGGCGCAAGGCGCCGGTTTCCGCATTCAGGCGCCGCTGCAGCATATGACCAAGGCGCAGATCGCTCAGGAAGCCGACCGTCTGGGGCTGGATGCTGGCATGAGCTGGTCCTGCTATGATCCGCAGCCCGATGGCAAGGCTTGCGGCCTGTGCGATTCCTGCCGCCTGCGTCTGGCCGGTTTCGAGCAGGCTGGTCTGATCGATCCTCTGCCTTATGCGCATCGCCCGGCCTGAAGGGCGGCTGCCACAAGGTTCCCAGCTTGGCGCTGGACACAAAAAAGGGGCCGGATTTCTCCGGCCCCTTTCCTGTTT
>NZ_BCZE01000149.1 GCF_001598555.1 Novosphingobium rosa NBRC 15208 | reverse complement strand
AAAGCCGCTAGTCTCGATCGATCCCTCGCGTTGCGGCAACTGGTTCACCGCGCATAATCCGGCCTGCCGGCGTGAGCCCGGGGATACGCCGCAGGGGCGCTGGGAACGCATGGCGCTGGCGCGGCTAGGGATTGCCTCGGTGGTCGCCGGTCTGCCGGGGGTCAGCCTGTGGGAGCCCGCTGCCACGATGTGCCCGCATCAGGCCTGCCCTGAAAGCATCGATGGCAAGCCGATCTATTTCGACAGCGACCATATCACCGCCTACGGCAACGATCTGCTCAAGCCTTCGCTGGAGGCTGCCCTGCAGGCCAAGACGCAGGCGGCGGGGCGCACGGCTCGCCCCTGAGCGGGTGAGACCGGCCCGGCAGAATCATTACTGTGCCATGTCTTGTTTCGGGACATGGCATGGACGTAGCGTGTCGGTCCGGAGCGCTGGACGGCGAGGCCGCTGTGGGAGGGATCTGCCGGGGCGTCGCGACGCAATGCCGGTTTCCGCGACGATCCGAGGTGTTTCGGGCGTTGAAAACCGCCGGGCAGAGCGGGGCAGGCGGGATGAAAGCCGCAAGCTCATAATTGAGGCAACGTAAAGCAGGGCTGCGCCTCTTGGCCATGTCCCAAAGCGGTTCGAACGAAAGGTTCGTAATTTATGTTGCAGATGCGAAAAGATTGAGCAGACGCAAAGCGGACTTAGGGGAAACCACAGGCAGGGTGGAATTTATTATAAATCATATAATCTTAAATGATTTTTGCGATATTTTATCTATTTTCACATGCCATGAATGAAGTTTCTTCTATATTTTTCTTATTACTATTCTTTTGAAAAGATGTCTTTGGATTTTTTTCGGTTCATCGCCTCTCTTTTTTCCATTTCAGTGAAATTTGATCACCAGAAAATGCGTTTGGCCGAATATGTTTTCGGGTTGATTGCCTGTGGGGGCTGGGATAGGCTGTTTGCAGCTTGAATTGACTGAAAGGTGCGTGGGGGCATGAAGAGATTGGGTTCGCTTGGCTTGAGCCTGTGTCTGCTTCTCTCCGTGTCTGGTCCGACGATGTCTGGCCAGGCCTGGGCGGCAACCAAGACCCCTATTGTCGATTCTGGTGAGCGTTATGTCGCCGGACAAACCCTTGCGGAGAATTACCATCTCGGCGCGGGTGACAAGGTCAAGGTCAACGTTTTCAATGAACCGCAGCTCTCGGGCGAGTATCAGGTCGCGCCGGATGGCACGATCTCGCTGCCGCTGGTGGGTGTGCTCTCGGTGATCGACAAGACCACCGCGCAGGTCGCCGCCGCCTTCGAGGAGATGCTGGGGCAGGACTATCTGCGCAACCCCAAGGTGGCGGCGGAAGTGACGCTGTACCGGCCCTTCTTCATCGTCGGGGAAGTGCATATGCCCGGCCAGTATCCCTATGCCGCCGGGCTCACCGCATGGAACGCCATCGCCACCGCGCAGGGGCTGACGCCGCGCGGTCGCGAAGGCTATGTCTATATCCGCAAATATGGCTCGGCCGAAGAGGTGCGCTATGCGCTGACCCCGGATCTGCGGGTGTGGCCGGGTGATACGATTCGGGTCGCTGAGCGCTTTTTCTGAGCGGTGCGCGTTTGACCAAAGGGCTTTCCTTGAACTGCCTCGCGCCCAGCGAGATGAAGTCCCTGCGTGTGAAAGTCACCCGGGGCTCCGGCCGCAGCCTTGCGGCCAGTCTGCGTGCCAGGCGAGAGGCCCGGCTGTCGCCGCAATCGGCAGTGTTGGTGCTGGGCGCGGGTTGCGCACTGAGCGTGTCCGGCAGCGCTTCGGCGCAGGGCACCAGTGTTATCAACACCTACACCTTCTCGCCTGACAGTTTCTCCACGCTGGTGACGCCGGCGCTGTCGCCCGATTACACGCGCGGCCATAATGTCAGCGCGCTGGAAGAGTGGCAGCCCGATTATGCGCCCCCCGGCGCCCCGATCGGCTCTTTCGTGCTGCATCCCCAGGCGACGCTGGGCGTGGTGGCCGACAACAACGTCTATGCCAATGACGCCAACCGCAAGGCGGACATCAGCACCGTTCTGAAGCCTTCGGCCATGATCCAGTCGGATTGGTCGCGGCATATGCTGCAGCTTCAGGTCAGTGGGGATTTCCGCCGCTATGCCACCCAGTTGCCGCGCAACCAGAACAGCTGGTCGGTGCAGCCTGCCGGCGAGATCAATCTGGGCAAGAATTTGGTGGTGCATCTGGAGGCGCAGGCCGGGCGCTATTATGAGAGCCCCTTCAGCAGCGACCTCAATCCGCAGGATCAGGTTCTGTCCAACTTCTTCGGCGTGGGCGGGCTGGCCAAGGTGACCTACAACGGCGGGCGCAGCCGCTTCACCTTCGCCTATGATCACGAGGGGTTCGATTTCGCCACGCTGCGCTTTCAGGATGGCACCACCACCGACCAGCGCTATCGCAACCGTGCGGTCAACCGCATCTCGGCGCAGGGCGAATATGGCATTTCGCCCAGCCTGGCGGTCTTCGTCGCGGCGGCGGCGGACAAGACCCATTACACCGTGGGGCAGAATGCGGTGACCCCGCCGCTCAGTTCCACCGGTCAGAACTTCATCACCGGCATCAGCTTCGATCTGACCGGCGTGATGCGCGGTTCGGTCGGGGTCGGCTACAGTCACCGCGATTACGATGCGTCGTCCTACAAGGGGGTGGGGGCCTTTTCCGCCCAGTTCCGCGTGGACTTCTTTCCCTATCGCCTGACCACCGTTTCGCTGCTGGGGCAGCGCCTGATTCAGGATTCGGGCCTCGGCTCGACCCCCTATGTCGATACGCGCATCACGGCCGAGGTTGATCAGTCGCTGCGGCGCAATTTGTTCCTGATCGGCACGGTGTCCGCCGCGCGGCAGAGCTATTCCGGCATCTCGCAGTCGCGCTCGCTCGAACAGGTTCAGGCCACGTTGCGCTATCAGGCCAGCCGCTGGCTGGGGTTTCAGGCCGAAGCCAGCTACAAGACATCGAAATACGCCTCACCCGTGCCGAATGTGCAGACTGGCAATTATTCGGACGCCACCCTTGGCCTTTCGGTCACGGTGCGGCGGTGATGGGCATGACAAACGCATCTGGATCTTGTGACGTGCCTGGGTTTCCCATGGGGAAGGAATATTCATGAAAGTCTCCACCGCATCCTATGAGGCACGTCTTGCCGACGTGATCGCCAAGGCAAAGGACGTGCTACAACGCCGCTACAAGGTGGCGGTGGCGGTGGCGCTGCTCGTGACGCTGATCGGCGTGGCGATCACGCTGACGATCAAGCCCCTTTATCAGGGCATCACCCGGATCCAGATCGATCCTCAGCACAATCCGCTCAACCGCGGTGGCGATACGCAGGCTCAGCTCGCCAATGAGGCGATCGAGACCGAGGTGTCGGTGCTCAGCTCGCTCGATCTGGCGCGCACCGTGGTGCGCCGCCTGAACCTCACCCGCGATGACGAGTTCGGCAAGGGCCTTGAGCTGCATCCCGAGATGAGCGACGACCTGAAGGTCGATGTGGTGGCCAACAAGCTGGTGAGCGTCACCGATGTCGCCCGTGACAAGTTGACCTACATCCTTTCGGTCAAGGTCGCCGCGCGCAATCCGACCAAGGCGGCGCGCATCGCCAATGAATATGCGCTGGCCTATATGGACGCCAAGGTTGGTACCGACACCGGCACCGCTGCCAAGCAGGCCGATTTCTTCGAGAGCCAGCTGAACCATATGGGCGACGAATCGCGGGCCGCCGACGAAAAGGTCGCCCAGTTCGAAGCCCAGAACGGCATCGTGCGCACCAGCGACAAGGACGGCCAGACCATCACCGATCAGCAGATCGGGCCGCTTTCAGTGCAGATGGCAAGCGCGGAATCTGTCGCCGCAGAGGCTCGTTCCAAGCAGATCTCGGCGCAGAAGCAGGTCGCCAATGGCCAACTCGATTCGATCACCGATGTGCGCAATTCGGTGACCATTCAGGATCTGCGCCATGAGCGTTCGGTGCTGATGCAGTCGCTGACTGACATGGCCAACCGCTATGGTCCGCGCTATCCGGATTATATCAAGGCCAGCCAGCAGCTGGCCAACATCGATGCCCAGCTGCGCGAGGAACAGAACCGCGTTGTTCACTCACTCAAGGCCGATGCCGATGCCGCAGAGGCCCGCGCGGGCAGCCTGCGCGCCTCGATGCAGCGTCTGGAGGACAAGCAAAGCGCCGATGCCCGCGCTTCGGTGACGCTGCAGAGCCTGCAGCGCGACGCCGCCAGCAAGCACGCCGCCTATGACCGCATGGCGCAGACCGCCATGGACGCCCGCCAGCTGGCGCAGAACTCGATGGCGCAGGCGCGCATCGTCGACACCGCCAAGGTGCCGCTGATGCCCTACTGGCCCAAGCGCGGCCTGCTTTACTTCCTGTCGTTCCTGGCGGGCGTGGGCGTGGCGCTGATCGTCATCACCGTACAGGAGCTGATGGTGACGGGCATGCTCTCGGCCAAGCAGGTCGAGGAGGAGCTGGGCCTGCCGCTGATCGCGGCGGTCCCGCTGCTGCGCGGCAACGACCTGCCCGCCGACATGCTGATCGAGAAGCCCACATCGCAATTCGCCGAGGCTCTCCGCAATGCCCGCGCCACGCTGATGGGCGTGAAGGGCGAACTGGCGCCCAAGATCATCGCCATGACCTCCTCGCTGCCCAGCGAGGGCAAGACAACCACGGCGCTTGCGCTGGCGCGCACCATGGCACTCAACGGCCAGCGCACGGTGATCTTCGATGTCGACGTGCGCCGCGCCCAGATGCGCAATGTGATCGACAGCGACACCTCGGGCGCCGGCACGGTGGAGCTGCTGCGCGGCGAGGCCAAGCTGGACGATGTGATCCGCAAGACCCAGCTCGACGAGCTGCACAGCATCTCGGTCACCAAGCCCTATTTCACCTCGGAAAATCTCTTCGGCACCCAGGCCATCCACGACATTCTGGAAGGTCTGGCCGAGCGTTACGATGTGATCATTCTCGATCTGCCGCCGCTGGTGGGTCTGGCCGATGGCCGCTTCCTGGCCGCGCTGGCCGATGCGGTGGTCCTGGCGATTCGCTGGAACGCCACGCCGCTTCAGGCGGTCAGCTCGGCGGTGGGCTGGCTGCGCGCCGACGGCACCAATGTGGTGGGCGCGATGTACACCATGGTCGATGCCGCGTCGCAGACCTATGGCTCCTATTATTACAACTCCAAGCAATATCTGAACTATTACACCAACGAGAAGTAAGCACGCTGCCTTCTGCAACAGCCGGGCCTGCCAAGACGATCGGCGGGCTCGG
>NZ_BCZE01000148.1 GCF_001598555.1 Novosphingobium rosa NBRC 15208 | reverse complement strand
GTTCTTTGACATAGTTGATTATGATGAAGGGACATGTGGACGACGGCGTCTGCGTCTTGGGAGCTTCGGGCTCGATGACGTAGTTTAAATCAAGCCGATGTTACATATGTCCTTCGTATCCATTACGTTTGACAAATGCAGGCATCGGCTCCTGAAGTTCAAGCGTGGTTGGTTGCTACCTCTTTGAGGTGGGCCAAGCATGTTTGTGACATAACTTGAGAGTTTGATCCTGGCTCAGAACGAACGCTGGCGGCATGCCTAACACATGCAAGTCGAACGAGACCTTCGGGTCTAGTGGCGCACGGGTGCGTAACGCGTGGGAATCTGCCCTTTGCTTCGGAATAACAGTTAGAAATGACTGCTAATACCGGATGATGTCGCAAGACCAAAGATTTATCGGCAAAGGATGAGCCCGCGTAGGATTAGGTAGTTGGTGGGGTAAAGGCCTACCAAGCCGACGATCCTTAGCTGGTCTGAGAGGATGATCAGCCACACTGGGACTGAGACACGGCCCAGACTCCTACGGGAGGCAGCAGTGGGGAATATTGGACAATGGGCGAAAGCCTGATCCAGCAATGCCGCGTGAGTGATGAAGGCCTTAGGGTTGTAAAGCTCTTTTACCAGGGATGATAATGACAGTACCTGGAGAATAAGCTCCGGCTAACTCCGTGCCAGCAGCCGCGGTAATACGGAGGGAGCTAGCGTTGTTCGGAATTACTGGGCGTAAAGCGCACGTAGGCGGTACATCAAGTCAGGGGTGAAAGCCCGGAGCTCAACTCCGGAACTGCCCTTGAAACTAGTGTACTAGAATCTTGGAGAGGCGGGTGGAATTCCGAGTGTAGAGGTGAAATTCGTAGATATTCGGAAGAACACCAGTGGCGAAGGCGGCCCGCTGGACAAGTATTGACGCTGAGGTGCGAAAGCGTGGGGAGCAAACAGGATTAGATACCCTGGTAGTCCACGCCGTAAACGATGATAACTAGCTGTCCGGGCACATGGTGCTTGGGTGGCGCAGCTAACGCATTAAGTTATCCGCCTGGGGAGTACGGTCGCAAGATTAAAACTCAAAGGAATTGACGGGGGCCTGCACAAGCGGTGGAGCATGTGGTTTAATTCGAAGCAACGCGCAGAACCTTACCAGCGTTTGACATCCTCATCGCGATTTCCAGAGATGGATTTCTTCAGTTCGGCTGGATGAGTGACAGGTGCTGCATGGCTGTCGTCAGCTCGTGTCGTGAGATGTTGGGTTAAGTCCCGCAACGAGCGCAACCCTCGTCCTTAGTTGCCATCATTCAGTTGGGCACTCTAAGGAAACCGCCGGTGATAAGCCGGAGGAAGGTGGGGATGACGTCAAGTCCTCATGGCCCTTACACGCTGGGCTACACACGTGCTACAATGGCGGTGACAGTGGGCAGCAAGCACGCGAGTGTGAGCTAATCTCCAAAAGCCGTCTCAGTTCGGATTGTTCTCTGCAACTCGAGAGCATGAAGGCGGAATCGCTAGTAATCGCGGATCAGCATGCCGCGGTGAATACGTTCCCAGGCCTTGTACACACCGCCCGTCACACCATGGGAGTTGGATTCACTCGAAGGCGTTGAGCTAACCCGCAAGGGAGGCAGGCGACCACAGTGGGTTTAGCGACTGGGGTGAAGTCGTAACAAGGTAGCCGTAGGGGAACCTGCGGCTGGATCACCTCCTTTCTAAGGATTTGAACGAAAGCGTCCCTGCTAGACGGGGAAAGAGCTTCGCTCAATTCTAAGAACATTGCCGTCGTCCTCATGTCCCTTCATCTTTATGGAAACCAGCAAGGCTGGCTTCGCGCCTCGGTTTGACCGGTTGGCGCTTGAAGCGGTTTTGCTGACTGCCTGAGTTGGCCATCTGCCTTCTGGCTCGTGAGCCGCTGGCCTTGTGGTCAGTGCTGGCGCCAGGATGGGCCGGTAGCTCAGGTGGTTAGAGCGCACGCCTGATAAGCGTGAGGTCGCAAGTTCAACTCTTGCTCGGCCCACCATCTTGGCAGCAGCATCATCTGGCGGGGCCTTAGCTCAGCTGGGAGAGCGGTTGCTTTGCAAGCATCAGGTCATCGGTTCGATCCCGATAGGCTCCACCACTTTTGTGGGTTTCCATTTAAAGATGAAGAGAACGTTTCTTCCATGCGCCTTCGGGCGGATGGCACGCGGGATTTGCCCGCTTCTTTGACATTGTGAATGGGTTTTTTAATCGACGCGGTGACACGCTGTTGGTTCTGATTGCCGGGGGTCGCCTCGGTGCTGAAGAACCGGAATGCAGACGTGTTACTACAGATGTTGTAAATCTGGCTGAGATTATTGTCCTACGCCTAGAACGATGCAGGCTTTATGCAGGCCTGTTATTGATGGTGTGGGTTCTCAAGCGTGAGGTAAGAGCATTTGGTGGATGCCTTGGCATGTACAGGCGAAGAAGGACGTGGCACGCTGCGATAAGCGTCGGGGAGTTGTGAGCAAACTTTGATCCGGCGATTTCCGAATGGGGAAACCCACCTTCACCATTTCTCTCGTTTGCTGAGAAATCAGGTAACTGGTTGAGCAGTGAGTGAGTGAGGTGGATAAGGTATCACCTTAGTGAATAAAATAGCTTTGGTGAAGCGAACCCGGGGAACTGAAACATCTCAGTACCTGGAGGAAAAGACATCAACCGAGATTCCGTTAGTAGTGGCGAGCGAACGCGGACCAGGCCAGTGCCTGTCTCTAAATTAGCAGAACACTTTGGAAAGAGTGGCCATAGCGGGTGACAGCCCCGTATGCAAAAGTGAGGAGACAGGACTCGAGTAGGGCGGGACACGTGAAATCCTGTCTGAACATGGGGGGACCACCCTCCAAGCCTAAATACTCGTACATGACCGATAGCGAACCAGTACCGTGAGGGAAAGGTGAAAAGCACCCCGATGAGGGGAGTGAAACAGTACCTGAAACCGAATGCTTACAAGCAGTAGGAGCTTCCTTGAGGAGTGACTGCGTACCTCTTGCATAATGGGTCAGTGACTTAATGTATCATGCGAGCTTAAGCCGTTAGGTGTAGGCGCAGCGAAAGCGAGTCTGAATAGGGCGCCAGAGTATGATGCATTAGACCCGAAACCCGGTGATCTAGGCATGACCAGGCTGAAGGTGCGGTAACACGCACTGGAGGGCCGAACCGTTCAATGTTGAAAAATTGTCGGATGAGTTGTGTTTAGGGGTGAAAGGCCAATCAAACCGGGAAATAGCTGGTTCTCCGCGAAATCTATTGAGGTAGAGCGTCGGATTTATGCCGTTGGGGGTAGAGCACTGGATGGTTGCGGGGGTCGCGAGATCTACCAATACTAACCAAACTCCGAATACCAACGAGTCTTATCCGGCAGACAGACGGCGGGTGCTAAGGTCCGTCGTCAAAAGGGAAACAGCCCTAACCTACAGCTAAGGTCCCCAAGTCACGTCTAAGTGGGAAAGCATGTGGGAATCCCAAAACAACCAGGAGGTTGGCTTAGAAGCAGCCATCCTTTAAAGAAAGCGTAACAGCTCACTGGTCTAAACAAGGGTTCCTGCGGCGAAGATGTAACGGGGCTCAAGACGTGCACCGAAGCTTAGGGTGTGGTTCTTTGAACCACGCGGTAGCGGAGCGTTCCGTAGGCCGTTGAAGCGATCTGGTAATGGGTCGTGGAGGTATCGGAAGTGCGAATGCTGACATGAGTAGCGATAAAGAGGGTGAGATGCCCTCTCGCCGAAAGACCAAGGGTTCCTGCTTAAAGCTAATCTGAGCAGGGTGAGCCGGCCCCTAAGACGAGCCCGAAGGGGGTAGTCGATGGGAACCACGTTAATATTCGTGGGCCTGGTGGTGTGTGACGGATCTCGTGTATTGTCTGGCCTTATTGGATTGGTCAGGCTTTGAAGAGGTTCCAGGAAATAGCCCCACCGTATAGACCGTACCCGAAACCGACACAGGTGGTCAGGTAGAGTATACCAAGGCGCTTGAGAGAAGTATCCTGAAGGAACTCGGCAAATTGCCTCCGTACCTTCGGAAGAAGGAGGCCCCATATATGCGCAAGCACTTGTGGGGGGCACAGGCCAGGGGGTAGCGACTGTTTAGCAAAAACACAGGACTCTGCTAAGTCGGCTTCAAGACGACGTATAGGGTCTGACGCCTGCCCGGTGCCGGAAGGTTAAGAGGAGGAGTGCAAGCTCCGAATTGAAGCCCCGGTAAACGGCGGCCGTAACTATAACGGTCCTAAGGTAGCGAAATTCCTTGTCGGGTAAGTTCCGACCTGCACGAATGGCGTAACGACTTCCCCACTGTCTCCAGGATATGCTCAGCGAAATTGAATTCTCCGTGAAGATGCGGAGTACCCGCGGTTAGACGGAAAGACCCCGTGCACCTTTACTGCAGCTTCAGAGTGGCATTAGGAAAGAATTGTGTAGCATAGGTGGGAGGCTTTGAAGCGTCGGCGCCAGCTGACGTGGAGCCATAGGTGAAATACCACCCTGTTGTTTTCTGATGTCTAACCCAGGACCGTTAGCCGGTTCGGGGACCCTCTGTGGCGGGTAGTTTGACTGGGGCGGTCGCCTCCTAAAGAGTAACGGAGGCGCGCGATGGTAGGCTCAGGCCGGTTGGAAACCGGCTGTTAGAGTGCAATGGCATAAGCCTGCCTGACTGCGAGATTGACGAATCGAGCAGAGACGAAAGTCGGTCATAGTGATCCGGTGGTCCCTCGTGGAAGGGCCATCGCTCAACGGATAAAAGGTACGCCGGGGATAACAGGCTGATGATTCCCAAGAGCTCATATCGACGGAATCGTTTGGCACCTCGATGTCGGCTCATCACATCCTGGGGCTGGAGCAGGTCCCAAGGGTTTGGCTGTTCGCCAATTAAAGTGGTACGTGAGCTGGGTTCAGAACGTCGCGAGACAGTTTGGTCCCTATCTGCCGTGGGCGTCGATACTTGAGAGGAGTTGCCCCTAGTACGAGAGGACCGGGGTGAACATGCCTCTGGTGTACCTGTCGTTCCGCCAGGAGCGCAGCAGGGTAGCTATGCATGGACGGGATAACCGCTGAAAGCATCTAAGCGGGAAGCCTCCCTCAAGATAAGGTATCTTCGAGTCGTGATAGACCATCACGTTGATAGGCCGGGTGTGGAAGTGCGGTAACGCATGGAGCTAACCGGTCCTAATCACTCTGTTCATGCTTGATGAACCCCACCATCACTAAGAGGCCTGCACAAGGTTCTGGTCTAAACCCCAGACAAGCAGCGCATCGTGAAGGCGGACAATCGTCACAGCCGTTCACAACATCTGATTAAAAAACACCGCACAGCAAGCCGCCAGGGGTAACCTTGGCAGGGCAAGGGACAACGACCCCATGCCTCATGCTCGCTGCAGCACGCTGGCCATATTGCTTGGTGACCATAGCAACAGTGACCCACCCGATCCCATCTCGAACTCGGCCGTGAAACCTGTCCGCGCCAATGGTACTAACGCTCAAGCGTTGGAAGAGTAGGTCGTCGCCAGGCATTATCGCCAGCGTGCACAACTTCCCCATCAGGGAAGAACAAAAAACCCATTCACA
>NZ_BCZE01000147.1 GCF_001598555.1 Novosphingobium rosa NBRC 15208 | reverse complement strand
GGAGCCATATCGGCTTGCGGACACGGTTCGTCGCATAGCTGGCAGCGCCGCGCCAAACTGGCTCGTTGATCGGAAAAGAAAAAAGGCCCAGCTGAAACAGCCGGGCCGTGAAAGTTTTGGGAGAGGATGCCTGAAAGGCAGTTCCTATATGCGCCTCGACCCGATTTTGTGCAAGTGCGAAAAACTACGTGGTCGATGCGAAATTCTGAAATAACCCGAAAACAGGCGGGTCTTTCTTATACTTTAGGTCGGATTGTGCAGAATTCACGGCGCTCTTGATCTTTGCATGCCTGGTCACGCTGCAATGCAAAACACGGCGGGCACTTGAAAAACCAGCCCGAAACGCAACAGCCTCCCCTCACCGTCTTTGGTTCGCTTTGTGGGAAGAGCGGGATCGCCTGCCTTGCGCAAACCCGCCAGAAGATGACTCGCCAGCCTCAGAACCCGGTCCATAGCCATGCTGCGCGGAAAACAGGCAAAAAAAGGCCCAGCTGAAACAGCCGGGCCATGGAAGTTTTGGGAGAGGATGCCTGAAAGGCCTGTTCCGTATGGTCCCCCGAGCCGATTCACGCAATTGCAAAATACTCACGAACCATTGAAATTGGTTGCCTTTTTCAGATTGAGATACACATATCTGATTTTAAATAACTATTTTGTCATACGCTCCCGCCTTGCGGTTGTAAAAATCAGAGTTTTGGGATTTTATGAAATTCCAAAAAACCATTTAGGATTTTTCCGGATTAAAGCAGCCTTCCGATTCGAGAAAGCCACTCAAAATCATACTGAATTTACCATATGGCTTATAATCTGAAATTTCATAAAACCAAATTGGCTCAATTCGCCAGCAACAATGTCGGTCCGGCGCTGTCTTCCAGAAAATAGCGCGTCACGCCGCCCAGCAGGAACTCGCGCAGACGGCTGTGGCCATAGGCCCCCATCACCAGCAGATCGGCCTGCAATTCCGCCAGAGTCGCATCCAGCGTCACAGCGATGGAGGCAGCGCGCTCCACCTCCACCACCTCGGCCTTCACGCCGTGGCGCGCCAGATATTTCACCGCATCGCAGACCGGAAAGCCGCCGCTCTTTTCCGCCACGGTCAGCACATGCACCCGCTCGGCCTGAACCAGCAGAGGCACCGCCAGACGCAAGGCCGAGGCGGCCTCATCGCCCCCATCCCAGGCCACGCAGACCACCGAGGGCGGCAGCAGCGTCGCCCCCTCGCGCGGCAACACCAGCACCGGCGTCGCGCCGCGCAGCACCACCTCGCCTACAAAGGGCTGCCCGCGCGACAGGACCACCACATCGTTCAGCCGCGCCGCCTCGGCAATGGCATCGGCAGGCTCGTCCTCGGCGCGCAGGATGTCATAGGGCACATCCTCGTTCAGCAGCCGCTTGTTCAGGGCCTCGGCAAAGGCATCGTCGCCGCTGACCGCCTCGCGCACGATATCGGCGGCCAGATAGCCGCTGCCCATGGCATCGGTCATCAGATAGCGCGCCACGGGCGTGTCGATCAGCACGGTGAGATGGCCGCTGTTGGCGCGGGCCAGCGAGAGGGCCGCCTGAAGCCGGTTTTCGCTCTCGGGGCGGCGGTCGGCAAGGACAAGGATCGAGCGCATGGCGTGTCTCCCGGCGCGGCGGCAAGGACAATGGCCGCCGCATGAGAGTAAAATACTCCAAAAGCGGCGCGGTGCCATGATTCAGGTCAAACCCGGCGCGCCCACATCAAAAAAGGCGCGCCCTTTCGGACGCGCCCTCTTGTTTTCGCGAGGCTGGAAGGTGGCTCAGGCCAGCGCGGGCGCTTCGGCCACGGCATCCTTCAGAGCATCGGCCAGATCGGTGCGCTCCCAGGGGAAGAAATCGCCTTCGGCCTGGCGACCGAAGTGACCATAGGCCGCGCTCGGCTGATAGATCGCCTTGTTCAGGCCCAGACCGGTGCGGATGCCGCGCGGCGTCAGGCCGCCCAGCGAGGCTTCGGCCACCTTGGCGATCGCCTTTTCCAGCACAGCATCGTCCACCGTGCCGGTGCCATGGCTGTCGACATAGAGCGAGAGCGGGCGCGACACGCCGATGGCATAGGCCAGCTGGATCGTCACGCGCTTGGCAAGGCCGGCGGCAACCACGTTCTTCGCCAGATAGCGCGCAACGTAAGCTGCCGAACGGTCCACCTTGGTGGGATCCTTGCCCGAGAACGCGCCGCCGCCATGCGGCGCCGCGCCGCCGTAGGTGTCCACGATGATCTTGCGGCCGGTGACGCCCGCGTCGCCATCGGGGCCGCCGATCTCGAAGCTGCCGGTGGGGTTGATGTGCCAGACGGTGGCGTCCGACACGAAGCCCTCGGGCAGCAGACCGGTGACGGTCTTCTTGACATAGGCCTGCAGTTCGGCGGCCTTGGCGCCTTCGTCATAGCCCGGCGCATGCTGGGTGGAGACGACGATGGCGGTGGCGGCCACCGGCTTGCCGTCCACGAAGCGCAGGGTCACCTGGCTCTTGGCGTCGGGTTCAAGGAAGGGGGCCGCGCCCGAGTGGCGGTCATCGGCCAGCGCCTGCAGGATCTTGTGGCTGTAATACAGCGTGGCGGGCATCAGATCGGGGGTTTCGTCACAGGCGAAACCGAACATGATGCCCTGATCGCCCGCGCCTTCATCCTTATTGGCGCCCGCGTCCACGCCCTGGGCGATATGCGCCGACTGGCCGTGCAGACGGTTGATGAACTCAAAGGTCTCCCAGTGGAAACCATCCTGCTGATAGCCGATGCGCTTGACCGTTGCGCGCACGGTCTTCTCGATCTCTTCCTGAGCGCCCTGCGCCCAGGCGCCATTCTCATAGACGCCCTTGCAGCGGATTTCGCCCGCCAGCACCACCAGCTGAGTGGTGGTCAGCGTTTCGCAGGCGATGCGCGCTTCGGGGTCTTTCGAGAGGAACAGGTCGACGATGGCATCGCTGATCTGGTCGGCAACCTTGTCGGGATGCCCTTCGGAGACGCTTTCAGAGGTGAAGAGATAGTCGCTGCGCATAACCGTCCTGCGATATAAAGGAAGCTTTATGTCCCCTTCCTACGCTTCCTTTCGCCGCAACACAAGAGCGCTGCCGCCAAGAAGAAGCAGGGCCCAGACAAGCGGAAGTGTATTGCCCATTCGCGCAAACAGCGTGGGGCCATGGGCGGGCGGCACGAATCCATCGAAACGGGCGGCGTTTCCACGCGGCGCTGCATGGCGGATCACGCCATCGGCATCGACCACCGCGCTCACCCCGTTGGTGGTGGAGCGCAGCACCGGCAAACCCTCCTCAATCGCCCGCAGGCGGGCCTGCGCGAGGTGTTGGGGCGGCCCCCAATCGCCGAACCAGCCATCGTTGGAGGGGTTCACGATATAGTCCGGGCGATGCTCGCGATCGACCACCTGCCCCGAGAAAATGATCTCGTAGCAGATCTGCATGCCCGCCTTGCCGAGGTCGGCCAGATCCACCGTGCGCGGGCCGGGACCGGGACGAAAGTCTATCTCCCCCGGCACCAGCCGGGCGATGCCCAGCGGCTCCAGCAGGCCGCGCATCGGCAGATATTCGCCGTAAGGCACCAGATGGGCCTTGGCATAGCTGCCGATGATGCGCCCATGGCCATCGAGCGCGGTGATGACATTCTGCCCATCCACCGCCTCCTTGCCCTTGATGTCGAGATCGACCGAGCCGGTCAGCAGCACGCTGTTGATGCCCGCCACCCGGCCTAGCCGCCGCCGGGCCAGCGTGGGATCGCCATAGGCGGTGCTGTCATAGAACCACGCCGGATAGCCATCGCGCATAAAGTCCGGCACGCCCGATTCCGGCCAGAGCAGGATGCGGCGGTCGGCGGCATGCAGCGGCAACGAGAGGCGGGCGGTCTGCTGGAACTGGACCTCGAAATTGGCAGGATCGTTCAGAACCTCCTGCTCGATGTTGGGCTGAACCAGCGTGTAGGGAATATGGCCCTCCGCCGGATGCGAGGACGCAGGCCAGAGCAGCGCGCCGCCTGTCAGCACGGCAGGCACGGCGATCAGGGCAGCAGCGTGAGCGCGCTGGGCAGGCCAGAGCATCACGCCCACCGCCATCGCCGCCGCCAACCCGGCGGCCAGCCCGGAGAGCGCATAGGTGCCCAGCCATGGCAACAACACCGCCAGCCCGATATGGCTGCCATCGCCCATCAGCGCCACGCCCAGCGGGTTCCAAGCAAAGCCGGTGAACAGCCATGAACGCAGCCACTCGCTGACGATCCACAGGCCCGCAAAGCCCGGCACCAGCGCCAGAGGCCGCCGGCGCAGAGCCCAGGCTCCGCCCGCCGCCAGCGCCGGAAACACCGCCAGATAGAGCGAGAGCAGCACCACCGCGATGCCGCCCAGCCAGCCGGGCATCTTGGCCTGATAGGTAAAGGCTGCGGCGATCCAGCTGTTGCCTGCGGAAAAATGCCCCACACCCCAGACCCAGCCGATCAGCGCGGCGCGATGCCAGGAGGGCGCGCGCGCGACCAGCCAGACCAGCCCCCCCACGCCCAGCAGCATGGCGGGCCACAGGTCGAGCGGCTGGAAGCCCAGCGCGGCGACAGCGCCCAAAGCGATGATCAGCGCGGTGTAAAGGCTTGCGCGAAGCAGGGCCTGCAATCTGGATCGGGAGTGGGAAGTTTCAGCCATGGCGGGTGGCTTAGAGCCTTTTCAAGACAGGTGGAATCACCCGGCATTCAAGAAAACGCGCGCCGCACAAAAAACCGGGGCGGTTGGCCCGATAGCATCGGATCAACCGCCCCGGTCTGTGTCTGGTTTGCCCGCCCTTCATCAACTGGAGGACAGCGCGCAGATCAGCCGATCTGCTCGGCCTCAGCAGCCTTGGCGGCGGCTTCGGCAGCCTTTTCAGCCGCCGTTTTGCGGGGCGCGCGCGGACGCTTGGGCTTCTCGGCAGGCGCAGCAACCTCTGCGGCGGGCTCGGCAGCAGGAGCCGGAGCTTCCGCAGCGGCGTCGCTCTTGCGGCCAGCCGAAATCGACGGCGGCAGCGAAGAGGCATCGAAGCTCGGCGGCGTCACCACTTCGGCAGGAGCCTCAGCCTCGGCGCGCGGTTCGGCCTTGCGGCGGGGGCGCTCTTCACGGCCCTCGCGGCGCGGACGCACGCCGCGGTTGGCGCGGGTTTCGCGCAGGAAGGGGTTCTCGGCGGGCTCATAGACCACCGACTGGCCCTCAGTCTCGGGCTGCGCCTCAGCCGATTCGGCGGGGGCGGCGGCCTGTTCGCGGGGCTCATGCTCGCGGTTGTCGCGCTGGCGGTTATCGCGAACATCACGGTCACGCCCGTCACGATCACGGCCGTCGCGCTCACGATATTCGCGCGGCTCACGCTGGCCCTGCTCGTCGCGGCGGCGATGATCGCCCCGTGGCTGATCAGAACGCGGCTGATCAGAACGCGGCTGCTCGGCACGCTGTTCGGCGCGCGGCTCTTCACGCTCGCGGCGGGTGTAGACCGGCTGATCGAAGGTGGGGAAATCGCTCTCCACCGAGAATTCAGCGGCGTCTTCGCCCTCGTCGCGGAAGGGCTCGCCATTGTCCTGCCAGCGGTCCTCACGGCGGGCGCGAGC
>NZ_BCZE01000146.1 GCF_001598555.1 Novosphingobium rosa NBRC 15208 | reverse complement strand
GGTAGCCTGTACCGAGCTTAGTTGCCCGAACCCGGACCGTAGGTGATTTCCACGCGACGGTTCTGCAGTTCGCGCACGCCATCGGCGGTCGGAACGCGGGGGTTGGCTTCGCCGTAAGCGGTGCCCGAGATGGTGCCGTCAGCCACGCCATGCGAGGTGAGGTAAGCACGCACCGAGGCGTTACGACGGGCCGAGAGACCCAGGTTGTACTTGGGCGTGCCCGAACGGTCGGTGTAACCGGCCAGCGAGATCGCCGCCGAACCGCAGTTGCCATAGGCCTGGATCGCGCTGTCCAGAATGGTGGCGGCCTGCGGCGTGATGTCCGACTTATCCCAATCGAAGAACACGATGTAGGGGCCCTTGTTGCACACCGGAGCCGGGGGCGGCGGAGGCGGAGGGGGCGGCGGAGGCGGCGGCGGGGGAGGCGGCGGCGGCGGCGGGGGAGGCGGCGGCGGAGCAGCCGGCTCACCGAAGTTGTAGGTCAGCGTGGCCAGCAGCGAGTGCGAGTGGAAACGCTCGACGAAGGGGTTGCCCTGCAGGCTGACGAAGTGGTTCGCGCCCGAAGCGGCGAAGTAGCGATACTTCAGACCCAGATCGACATGCTTGCTGAGCGGAGCGCGGATACCCGCGATCGCCTGATAAGCGAAGCCCGACGACGAATCGTTCACGCCACCGTTGTTGTTAGGAGCCGAGGTGTAGATCGCATTCTTGACGCGCGCCACGCCGACGCCGCCGCCGATGAAGCCCTGCAGGCCGTCATCGGGACCGAAGTCCAGCAGGCCGTTGGCCATGAAGCTGAGCACGCTGGTGCCACCAGCGGCCTGGTTGTTGGCCGAGTCATACACCGTACCAGCATTGGTGGTGAACTTCTTGGCGGCAACGCGGCGGTAGCTGGCTTCGGTTTCCAGACGGAAGGGACCGAAATCGTAACCGATGATGCCACCGAAGTCGTAGCCGGTCTTGGTGTTGAAGTAACCGACAGTCGTGCCGCCAGCGGGCTGGCTGGCGCTGATGTTCACGACGCGATTGCTCTCAACGATCGTCGCACCGGCATCACCTTCGACGTACCAGGACTTGTCACGCGCCAGAGCGGGCGTGGCAAGGGCTGTCGAGGCTAGCGCCAAACCTAGGGCTAGTCTGCGCATTATAAATTCCCCTTTCAATGTGGAGGCCACCGATTGGGGAAATGTCTATCCACTTCGTTGGTTACACGCAAGCCGCGAAAAATCCTGCACTGTTGCAAAAATGCCGCGTTCCCGGCAGCTTGCAGCTATGTTGCGGCCTGTAAAATCCGGTTCCGTTGCAGCTGCGAGCATCCCGGATCAGGATTGCGGCAGAATTCCCGAAATCTGCAACGCGGCAACCAGATTGGCAAGAGTGCTTCGCGCCTCCGCATCGATGATTGTGCCGTTCTGGGGCAGGGATACGACGGGCGCCACTTTCCATCCCCCGGCATAATGTGAAAACTGCTGCGAGGCCTTGTTAAAAAACCGTAAACCATCGAAAGGCTCAAGAAACAACCAGTTGCCGCCCTGCCTTGCGGCGATGCAGTCCTCCTGCCCGGCCCAGTCGCCGCTGGCCGGGGTGGCGACCAGCCAGTTGCCGCCCTCGACCGGCGCGGCGGGCGGCGTGGCCGCGATGCCCTCGATGGCGCAATGCACGGCGGCGTCAAGCCGGGCATGGGACTCATTGACGAAGGCCTCTTTCTGGGCCTGTCCGGCATAGAGCAGCGGCAGGCCAAGGCGCGGGCTGGCGGCGGAAAAGGTGATTGAGTCAGTCATCGAACATCCTTCGCGGAAAGAAAAAATTACGGTTCAGCCAAGGGTGGCGAGCGTCAGGCTTTCGGAAAGCGCATAGGTTCCCTGCTGGCGAACCGCGAAACTGGCGCCGGGATGGGCGGCCTTGAACGCCGCGACATCGCTGGCGGCCAGACTCAGCGCCGGGCTGGAGAGCTGCCATTGCAGGATTGGATTGTCCCACCCGCCCAAACTCACCAGATAGGCTTCGCTTTGCTCTTGAAGCGGGGTGTCGACGCCGTCGCTCCATGCCCAGCCGCCACGGGCGCGGCGGGTCCAGCCGAGGGTCAGGCTGCCGTCCGGAGCGTAGCTGGCCCTGGGGTGCACCGGCGACCATGGCCGCCGACCAGTGCCGCGGCACAGGATCGGCGCTTCGACCTGCGCCGGATCGGCCAGACCCAGCGCAGCGATGGCACTGGCGCCTTGCAGCCTGGCGCCATCGAGCTGCACGGGCGTGGCATCGAGCAAGACAAAAGCCTCGCCTGCCGCATGAGTGCCGATGGCGCTTTCGGTGCCGCCACGCCCGCGCAGCAGCGTGCTGAGCACCCACACGCCTTTGCCTTGCGCCGTGGCATGGGCGAACTGGATGATCTCGCTGCCCAGCAGGGCCCGGTTGGCGCCCATCGCCAGCTGGTCCAGCGTGGCGCCGGTGAGGGCCAGATCGTTGCCGGTCAGGTGTACTGTCACCGCCGACTGTCGGTCGATCAGCAGAGGCGAGGCAGGGGCCAGCGCGTCCAGCGCCAGTCCCGTGGTGCTGCGTTGTCGCCCGGTGGCGGCCAGCCATGTCAGCGTGCCATCGCCGACATCGCTATAAAGCGCCGCACCCGGCCAGCCCGCGCTGCTGGAGGACGCGGCGGCCTGCACGATGATCGCATCGCTGCTGCCTTGCCCGTCCCACGGCAGCTCATAGGCGACGAGACTGGTGGGCGTAACGGGATCATCGCTGGCCAGATTGGCACGGCCCGGATCGGCACTGACTCCGGAACTGGCGGTGGGGGCCACGCGCTCCAGATCGAGCTGGATGCCGGTGTCGCGCCATTCCCATGCCGTTACGCGCCACAGTCCGGGCTGGCCGAAAGGCGTCACCAGCACGCCCGGCGCGACGGCGGGGTCCAGCTCGGCGCAGCGCCACGCCAGCGTCTCGCGGCGCCAGTCGGCATCGCGGGCAGCTTGCTGGATCAGGCGGACCGCGTCGCTGGCGGCGATGGTGGCGGGCACGTCCACCGTTTTGGGCTGGCCGGGCAGGGCCCGACCGATGGCGCGCTGCATGCCGGGTTGGTAATCGAGCGCCGGATCGTAATAGCGCAGCACGCGGGGCGGATTGTCGGGCGCGGGATCGCGCTTGTATTGGTAGCCGCTCCGGGCGCCGAACTCGCCGCTGGCGCTGGTGAGCGCCGGTTCGGGCAAAGCGATGGGCGCGGTGGACTGGCGATCGGCGGTGATGGTCAGGGCAGCGCCGCCTGCGTCGCAGCTCATCGGCATCACCGGCTGGAATTGCGAGAGCGTGTCGGCCAGCGATCCCTCGCAGGCATAGCCCAGAATGCCGTCGAGCGGGACCGAGAGCGCCACATCCTCTACCCCGTCGAACAGCGAGGCCAGCGACAGGGTGCCTTCATCGCCGAAGATCTCGAAGGTCAGCGTGGGGATGCGGTTGCCGAAATCGGCCAGTTGCAGATCCTCGAAGACGGCATAGGCCAGGCCGCGAAACGCCGGGCAGTTCTGCGCCCCTTCCGAAGAGGCGATCAGCGGATCGATGCTCTGGTCACCATAGCCGGTGTGGATGCGCAGCGCGCCGCCCACTTTCAGCGCGCCATCCGCGCCGCGCAGCAGATCGCCATCGGCCCAGATACGCCCCACGCGCTGGACCGGTCGGCTGGAGAGCGCCACGGCGAAGCTGGAGGAATAGCTGTAGGTGGTGACGCTGGGCTGGCCCTTGCCGCCGCTGGTCTGGCCGTGTTCGACCAGATCGGTGGCCCAGATGATGGTGCCACCCACGCGCATCGCGCCGAACTGGCGGGGGATGGCGGTGCCATAGCTTGAGGTGGTGACCGCCAGATCCTTGAGCCGGGGCCCGCTCACGCTGCCGCCGCCAAAGACTGCGGCATCGACCTGCTGCCCGGCCAGCGCGCCCAGCACGCCGCCGATGGGGCCGCCCAATGCGGTGCCCAGCGCGGTGAAAAGCAAGGTTGCCATGATGTGTCCTTTCAGGCGGTTTCGGGCAGACGCCAGCGCGCAATGATGGCGCCTTGCGGGTCGGGCGAATGCACCACGCGGCGCAGTCCGGCATGGGCATGGATCAGGCCCAAATCCCGCGCGACAATGCCCAGATGGAACTGGCAGGGGCCGACATGCAGCAGCAGCACATCGCCTGCCTCTGGTGCGCCTTCGGCTGGCAGCAGCCCGGCGCTATCCGCCAGCGGCAGCAGGGGATCGATCCCCCGCATCCGCAGCGCATAGTTGTGAGGCAGCGCCAAGGGACGCCCCGCCATGCCGAGCGCCGCGCCGACCAGCCCCAGGCAATCGAGCCCGGTCTGCGGATCGCGGCCATGCAGGCGGAAGGGGCTGCCGATCAGGCTGGCGGCGGCCCCGGCCAGCGCGTCAGCTGGGCAGGCCATAGCGGATCACCAGATCATTGCCGGGCAAAAAGGGCTCGCCCCGGAAGTTGAGCGCATTGTCGAAACGCGTGGCGCAGCTGGCCAGCGTATGGTCGCAACCCTCGCGCAGCTGCGCGCGCAGACCCGAGGCCAAAGGCTGATCGAGAGGCCGATCCAGCACCAGAGCATCGCCCGCCAGCCCGGCGACACCCATGGCCAGCCCGGCATAGGGGCCGTCCAGCCAGCGGATTTGCCCACCCGGCAGCAGAGACGCCGCTACATCGCTGCTCATGGTCACGGCGTTGAGCGCAGGATCGAAGCTGGCCAGCACTGCCTCATGGGTAAAACGCGCCGCCGACAGCCCGCAACCCTGACCGCAGAAATCGGCGCGGCAGCAGGGGCTGGTGCGCGGCACCGGATCGCGCGCCAGATCGCCCTTGCGCGAGACCAGCTGCGCCGAGAACCGGTTGCTGTCCTGCGTGACGCCGCCGATGCTGCCCGCATAGATCGCGGTGAACTCCAATGTTTGCCAATCCACCAGCCCCACCGCCACCCGCGCGCCATCATAGCGCCCGGCGACCAGATCCTCCTCAGACAAGCTGTCATGCGCGATGGCGCCATCGACCTCGGCGGAATCCGCGTCGAAGCCGGTCGAGCGGCGGATCGCGGCGGGCATCATGCCCGGCGCGCTGCGGTGGAGCAGGGCGTCGAACCACAGATCGGCATCATGGGTGGTGAAGCCCAGCGAGACGCCGTCGCGCCGGTCGATCCGCCACCATGTCGCCACGGTTTCGAGCGGCTGGGAGAACCAGACCCGGCTCATACCGCCTCCCGGATTTCGATGACAGGCACGCTGGGCGCCTCGCCCATGGCGAAACCGGCGCCGGAGATATCCAGCGTGTCCTGCTCGAAGCGCACCGGCACATCGAAGAGGAAGCCGGCGCGGATGGTGGCTCCGGCAGCGGGCGGGGTGGTGAAGCTGACCATGCCGTTCTCTTCCAGCGCCCAGCCATTGGTCACGCCCATGCCATTCACGCTGACCAGCACGCTCCCCGCGCGAGGGCGGGTGATGCGGCGCTGCTGCGGGTCTTGCGCGGCATCGCCATACTGCTTGACCAGCGCAAAGCTGGAGGCGGTGCCATCGCCCAGGCCGATCACCTGATCCACCGGGGTGGGCGCATCGACCATGCCGTTGGAGCTGAAATCGCTGGGGTCGCCCAGACGGAAGCCGCGCGCGGCGCCCCGGCGGGCGCGAAAGAAGGCGATCAGCACGCCCAGCTCCGCCTCGGAACGCAGGCCCGGGCCCAGATCGAAATGCAGGCGGGCGTTGCTCCACAGGCTGCCCCGCC
>NZ_BCZE01000145.1 GCF_001598555.1 Novosphingobium rosa NBRC 15208 | reverse complement strand
TGCTGGCGGGCCCGGCGCTGGCTGACCCGGCGCCGCCCTTTTCGCAACTTTTGCGTCAGGCGCAGCAATCGCCGCATGTCGAGGCGCTGCAATCCGATGTCGAGCAGGCACAGGGGCTGGCCGTGCAGGCTCGCGCCCGGCCCAATCCCACTGTCAGCCTCTATGGCGAGAATTTCGCCGGTTCGGCCCCCTACAACGGGTTCGGGGGCACGCAGACGACGTTTCAGGTCAATCAGCCGCTCGAACTGGGCGGCAAACGCACCGCACGGATCGAGGCGGGGCAGGCGGGCGTCACCGCCGCCCGGTTGCGCAGCCAGGAAGGCCGCCTGACCTTCGCCTTCGATCTGGCCCGCGCCTATGCCTCGGTCGAGATCGCCGACAAGCGCATCGAACTGGCCGAGGATGAGGTGGAGGAAGCCACCGCCGATCTCATGCTGGCCCGCGCTCTGGTGGCCTCCGGCAAAGAGGCGCGTTTGCGGTCGCTTCAGGCCGAAACGGAGCTGAACACGCTTCAGGCCGACCTTGTGGTCACGCAGGCCAATCGCAAGGCCGCGCTTCTGCGCCTGTCCGCGCTGGCCGGTGTCGAGACGCCCTTCACGGCGCTTGGCGAGAGCCTGCTCGAACGCCAGTCCTCGCGTCCGGCGACGGGGCCGATCGACCCGCTGCAGACGGCCATGGTCCGCGTCGCCGAAGCGGAGGGCGATGCAGCGAGGCGCCGCGTCACGCTTCAGCGCAAGGCGGCCATCCCCGACGTCACCATGCAGTTCGGGGTGCGGCGGCTGGAGCAGGAGCGCTCCAACGCGCTGGTGGCAGGGATTTCCGTGCCGCTTCATATCTTTGACCGCAACCGGGGCAACATTGCCGCGGCGCAGGCGGAGGAACGCGGCGCGCAGGCCCGGCTGGCCAGTGCGAAGCTGGAGGCAAGAGCCGAAATCGAGGCGGGGCAAGCCCTGCTGGAAGCCGCCGAGGCGCGTGCGCAGGCAACCGCCACAACGCTGGCGACGGCAGAGGAAACCTACCGGCTGGCGCGGATCGCCTATGAGGCGGGCAAGTCCCCGCTGATCGAACTGCTCGCTGCCCGCCATGGGCTGGGTGTCGCGCGTGGCGTCCGGCTCGATGCCAGTGCCGCCAGCCTCGATGCCCGCGCCAATCTTGCCCGTCTGCAAGGGCTGACCATCACCGGAGAACCGGTCCAATGAACCAGAAAAACAAGCTCTATGTCGGCGGTGCTCTCGGGCTGGCCGTTGCCGCCACGCTCGGCTTCGGTGCCGCCCGCCTGACACAACCAGTCCCCGCCGCACCGCAGACGGACAGCAAGCCTGCCGCCCCCGGCGATAGCGTCACCATGTCCGCGCAGGATGTCGGCCAGTCGCAGATCGCGGTGGGTCCGGCCATGGCGGGCGCGCTCGATGCGGCCGTCATGGCCTCGGCCACGGTGGAGGCGATGCCCGATGCGCAGGCCGTGCTGACGGCCCATGCACCCGGCACGGTCACCCGCATCCTCAAGCGCATCGGCGATCCGGTGCGGGCGGGGGAGGTGCTGCTGCTGGTCGAAAGCCGCGATGCCTCGCAGATCGCGGGGGATCAGGCGGCGGCGGCGGCCCGCGTCGCTCTGGCCCGGCAGCAGGCGGCGCGCGAGCAGTCGCTGGTGGCGCAGGGCGTGTCGGCCCGCGCCGATTATGAAACCGCCCAGGCCAATCTCGCCGTGGCTCAGGCCGAGGCGCGCCGCGCCGCCGGGGCGGCCGGGGCCGTGCGCCTGGCGCGCGATGGCCGCAGCGTGGCGGTGGTCAGCCCGATCAGCGGGCGGATCACGGCGCTCCCGGCCAATCTGGGGCAGTTTGTCCCGGCGGAGACCGAACTGGTTCGCGTCGCCGATCCTCGCCGCATCCAGATCACCGCCAGCCTGCCGGTCAGCGATGCCGCGCGGGTGCGCGCCGGGGACAAGGTGGAACTGACGAGCGGCGATGGCGGGAAAATCGAGGGGCGCGTGCGCTCATCGACCGGCGTGGCCACGGCCGATACCAGATCGGCCACGGTGGTGATCGAACCCTCGGGCGGTTCTTTCGTGCCGGGCCAACTGGCGCAGGTGCGTATTTTCGCCTCCGGGCTGGCCGATGGCGGCGGCGTGAAAAGCGGCGTGATCGTGCCGCAGGACGCCGTGCAGACGCTGGGGGATCGCTCGGTGGTCTTCGTGCGGACGGACAAGGGCTTCAAGGCGCGCCCCGTGCAGGTCGGCAGCCGGGGCGAGGGGCTGGTCTCCATCGCTTCGGGGCTGAGCGCCGGGACGAAGATCGCCACCAGCAATGCCTTCCTGCTCAAGGCCGAGATCGAGAAGAACGAAGGAGGTGACGAATGATCGCCCGCATCCTTGCGCTCTCGGTCCGCCAGCGCTGGCTGGTGGCGGCGCTCACCCTGCTGGTGGCCGGTTTCGGGGTGATGCAGATCATGCGTCTGCCGATCGACGCCGTGCCCGACATCACCAACCGTCAGGTGCAGATCAGCACCTTTGCCCCCACGCTGGGGCCGGTCGACATCGAAAAGCAGGTCACCTTCCCGGTCGAGACGGCGCTGGCCGGCATTCGCGGCCTGACCATGACCCGCTCCTTCTCGCGCAATGGCTTCAGCCAGGTGACGGCGGTGTTCACCGATGCCACCGACATCTATTTCGCCCGTCAGCAGGTGAGCGAGCGGCTCAATCAGGCCAAGGACAGTTTTCCTGCCGGAATTCAGCCCACGCTGTCTCCGCTCAGCACCGGCCTTGGCGAGATTTTCTTCTATTCCATCGCCTTCCGCCATCCTGACGGCAAGGGCGCGGCCATCGTCAACGGCAAGGCGGGCTGGCAGTCGGATGGCAGCTATCTCACCCCCGAGGGCGAACGGCTGACCAGCGAACTGGAAAAGGCGGCCTATCTGCGCACTGTGCAGGACTGGATCATCCGCCCGCAGATGCGCAATGTCGAGGGCGTCGCCGGGGTCGATTCCAACGGCGGTTATGTGAAGCAATATCTGGTCGAGCCCAATCTGACGGCGCTGGCGACCTATGGCCTGTCGATCACCGAACTGGCCGCGGCGCTGGAACGCGCCAATGTCTCGGCGGGGTCGAATTATGTGCGCCGGGCGGGGGAGAGCTTTCTGATCCGCGCCGATGCCCGCCTGAAATCCATCGCGGATATTCAGGAGGCCGTGGTGGCCACGCGCGGCGGCGTGCCGGTGCGCGTGAAGGATGTCGGCCAGGTGGTGATCGGCGGCGCGGTGCGCACCGGATCGGGCAGCCTGATGGGCTCGGAAGCGGTGATCTCCACCGTGCTGATGCTGGTGGGCGAGAACAGCCGGGTCGTCGCCAACCGGGCCAGCGACAAGCTCGTCGAGGTGAACCGCGCCCTGCCGCCCGATGTCTTTGCCGAACCGGTCTACAACCGCTCCAAGCTGGTCAATGCCACCATCGCCACGGTCGGCAAGAATCTGGTGGAAGGGGCCTTGCTGGTCATCGTGGTGCTGTTCCTGCTGCTGGGCAACATCCGCGCCGCGCTCATCACGGCGGCGGTGATCCCGGTGACGATGCTGATGACCGCCTCGGGCATGAACGGGCTGGGCGTTTCAGGTAATCTGATGAGCCTTGGCGCGCTCGATTTCGGGCTGATCGTCGATGGCGCGGTGATCGTCGTGGAGAACACGCTGCGTCATCTGGCCGAACGGCAGGAGCATGAGGGCCGCCTGCTGAGGCTGAAGGAGCGCATGGAGGAAACCATCGCCTCGGCCACCGCCATGGTGCGCCCGACGGTCTATGGCCAGCTGATCATCTTCCTCGTCTTCGTGCCGCTGCTCACCTTTCAGGGGGTGGAGGGCAAGACCTTTTCGCCCATGGCGATCACGCTGATGATCGCGCTGGCTTCGGCTTTCGTGCTCTCGATCACCTTCGTGCCCGCGATGACGGCCATTCTGATTTCGGGCAAGGTCAGCGAAAGCGAGGTCAGGCCGGTGCTGTGGTTCAAGCAGCGCTATGCCCCGTGGCTGGAGAAGGCCGTGGCAAGGCCCATGCCCTTCATTCTGGGCGGGGCCGGGGTGTTTGTCGCGGCGGTGCTGGGCTTTGGCCTGTTGGGGCAGGAGTTCATGCCCCAGCTCGACGAGAAGGACATCACCGTCACCAATTTCCGCGTGCCCTCCGCCTCGATCGACCAGTCGACGCAGATGCAGATGCAGATCGAGAATGCCCTGAAAAGCCTGCCCGAGGTGGCGCTGGTCTTTTCCAAGAACGGCAATGCCGATCTGGGCACCGATCCGATGCCGCCCAACGCGTCTGACACCTATATCATCCCCAGGCCCGAGAAGGAGTGGCCTGCCGATGTCAAAAGCAAGGCCGATATCCTGCGCCATATCGAGGAGAAGATGAAATCGCTGATCGGCAACCGGACCGAGATCCAGCAGCCGATCCAGATGCGCTTCAACGAGCTGATCGCGGGCGTGCGCGCCGATGTGGCGGTCAAGCTCTATGGTGACGATCTCGACCAGATGACCGTGCAGGCCCAGCGCATTGCGGGCATTCTTCGCAAGATCCCCGGCGCGGGCGATGTCAGCGCCGAACAGACGGCGGGGGCGCCCACCTTCGATGTGAAGATCGACCGCATGGCCGCTGCCCGCTTCGGCCTCTCCGTGCAGGAGGTGGCCGATACGGTGGCGTCCGCGCTGGGCGGTCGTGAGGCGGGGCTGCTGTTCGAGGGCGATCGGCGCTTTGCGGTGGTGGTGCGTCTGCCCGATGTGCAGCGTGACGATCTGGAGGTGCTGGGCTCGATCCCGATCATGCTTCCGGCCGCCGAAGGGCAGATCGCAAGGTCGATCCCGCTGCGCGAGGTGGCGCGTTTCAGCTACACGCAGGGCCTCAACCAGATCAGCCGCGAGAATGGCAAGCGCATGGTGACCGTGCAGGTCAATGTGCGCGGGCGCGATCTGGGCGGTTTCGTGAAAGAGGCGCGGCAGAAGGTCGGGGCCATCGACCTGCCTCCCGGCATGTACACCGGCTGGGGCGGCACCTTTGAAAGCCTGCAATCGGCGCGGTTGCGGCTGATGCTTGTGGTGCCGGTCTGCTTTGCCGCGATCTATGGCCTGCTCTATCTGGCGCTGGGCGGATTTGCCCCGGCGGGCATCGTGTTCAGCGCGGTGCCGATGGCGCTGGCGGGCGGGGTCTTTGCCCTGCTGCTGCGCGGTATTCCCTTCTCGATCACGGCGGCGGTGGGGTTCATCGCCCTGTCCGGCGTGGCGGTGCTCAACGGTCTGGTGATGATGGAGGCGATCCGCCGCCGTCAGAGCGAGGGCGCGCGGGATGAGCAGGCGATCATCGGCGGCGCCATGGAGCGGGTGAGGCCGGTGCTGATGACCGCGCTGGTCGCCAGCCTCGGCTTCGTGCCCATGGCGCTGGCGACGGGCACGGGGGCCGAGGTGCAGCGCCCGCTGGCCACGGTGGTGATCGGCGGTCTGGTGACCTCGACGGCGCTGACGCTGTTGGTGTTGCCCGCCATCACCGCCTGGGTCGGTCGCATGCGGCGCGGGTGAGATGAAGAGGGCGGGTGGATGCGCCACCCGCCCTCTCAGCTTCCGGTCGGGTCGAGCGTCCCGGCCAGAGCCACGCACCAGATCACGCCAAGGGCGAGCAGCATCTCCAGCGAGATGCTGCCGCGCAGGGCCGAGAGAGCCTTGTGCCGGGCCAAGGGCTGAGCGGCCTGTTCCAGTGCGGGCACCAGATGAAAGCGGTTATGCGCGGCCAGCAGGAACATGCCGGCAAACAGCGCCAGCTTGGCGATGATCAACTGCCCATAAGGCGTATGGGCGATGGCGGGCCATTCGCCCGGCGGCGCCAGAAACAGCAGATTGCCCAGCCCGCTGACGAGCAGCAAGCCCACCAGCACACCGCCGATC
>NZ_BCZE01000144.1 GCF_001598555.1 Novosphingobium rosa NBRC 15208 | reverse complement strand
AATGCAGGCGGGCGTTGCTCCACAGGCTGCCCCGCCGCTCGAAGCCGGAGGCGGTGGTGGCGATGCTGGTGGAGAACTCCTGCGTGATCTTTGCGTCCAGCCCCAGCGCCAGCGGATAGGGCACATCGTCGAAAGCGTTCATATCCGTGTCCTTGGCGTTGGGGAGGCGCAGGTAACCGTCGCGGCAGATCTGGGGGAGCGCCCAGACGAAGACCTCATGGCCGCCCCGAGCGAGGGCCTCATCCACGCCGGTATCGATCCGCCGCCAGAGGTCGCCCTGGCCGGGGTTGAGCACAAAGCCCGCGAGGTAATCCTGCGCACCGGGCGGATAGGCCAGACGCTGGTTGATCGTGGCATAACCAGCCTGCCTCAGCGCCGATGCCCCGGCGGTGAGCCAGTCGTAATCCTCGACCTGCAGGCGGTCGAAGGCGGGCCAGGCCCAGCTTATGGGCAGGTTGGCGCGGCGGGCCTCGGGCATGGCCGGGTCCAGCACCGTCGGCAGGAAGGTGAGCAGCAGCACCTCGCATGGCGTGCTGCCCGCCTGCGCTTTGGCCGCTGCGGCGATGGCGGCGGTGGAACTGGCCAGCAGCACGCCGGCCTGATCGAGCAAGGCGGTCTGGGCGGCATTCAGCGTGGCGCGCAGATCGGGGATCGCCACGGGGTTGCCGCCGAAGGCTGCCTTGGCGGCGTCGTCATAGAGGCAGATGCGGCCATCGCCCAGCACCCACCACCATGGCTCGCCGATCTGGAGGCGCAGGGGCACGCCGGCCGCTTGCATGAGCCCGACATAGGCGCGCGCCACCTCTTGCAGCCAACCCATCGCTTCAGCATTGGCCGGTGACAGCAGGTTGGAGGGCGGATCCCAGCCCGTCAGCCCGGCGGCGCCATCGGCGGCGCGCTGGGCCCATGCGGGCGGGCAATGCTGCGCCAGCACCTCATAAGAGAGCGAGGCGATGGGCGAGAGACCCGCTTGCGCGCAAGCTGCGAAGAATGCCCCGTGCCATGCCCGCGCTGGGGTGCAGAGCACATCGCCCGTCGTATCCACCAGACAGTCCGCGCCAGCATAATGCAGGCGGAAATGATGGCTCATCCCCACATAATGCAGCACGCTGCCGCGATAGCCCAACTGGCGCAGGCTGCGGATCAGCCGCGCCGGAGTCTGGTTGCACTGATCGTCATAGGCGGTGGCGATGGCCAGCCCATGCGGCGGCACGAAGACATTGCCGATGGAGAGCATCGCCCGGTCGCCGTCGCAGCGGATCTGCGTCAACTCGGCCCAGCCGTCGAGCGCCTGCGCGAAGGGCGTGGTGGAGCCCTGCACATAGCCCGGCGCCACCAGCGAGATGAACATGCGGTCGATATCGGCAGGATAGAGCGGATCGGCCACATCGCTGGTCCAGCCGCCGAAAAGCTGGCTGAAGGGCAGGGCGATCCGGGCATCTTCGCTGGTGCCTTGCGCGAAATTCCACAGACGGACAAACCAGCTATGCGGCTGGCCGCTGGCGTCGCGGCCCTCGATGGTCAGCGTGGGGCCATTGACGGCATCGAGCGGCAGGATGCCTGCAGAACGCCAGCGGAAGCTCAGCGTGGTGCGGCTGTAATCGCGGTCCGTGGCATAGGCGAGCAGCGGGTGATCGAGCGTGTCCTCGCTGGCCCAGATCAGCCCGGCCAGATCGCCCTGCCGCAGAAAGGTGGCATCGATGCGCAGGGCATCGGGGGTGGGGGTGATGGCGCTGGCCATCATCGGGCGGGGAAAGTCGATGGTCCAGAAGCGCGGGTCGAAGCGCTGGAGCCAGTCGCTGTCCTGCCCTTGACGCTGTGAGGCGAGCCAGAAGGCCATGGGTGTTCCTTTCAGCTCTGCACCATCACGCGGCGCAGGGCGCTGGCGATCTGGCGCGAGGAGCGGGCAAGAGCGGCAGGCGCATCGGTCCCGGCGTTGCTGCTCATATTGATGGCGACATTCATGGTGCGGTTGCCGCCATTGCCAGTGTTGGCGATGGAACCGGCGGCGGTGGGCACGAAGACCTCAGGCCCGCGCTCGCCCACCAGATAGGCCTGCCCGGGGGAAACCGGGCCTCCTGTCGCCCGCCCCGGCAGGCCGCTGACGGCGGAGAGCAGGCTGGTGATGCCCGCGGAACTGCCGCTGCTGCTCAGCACGCCCGTCGCCTGAGCGGCGATGGCGGCCAGAGCGCTGATCCCGGCCTCGCGCAGATCGGCAAAGCCGCTGGTGCCCTTCTTCAGCGCATTGGACAGGCTGCTGTCCAGCGTGCCGCCCGCCTGCGTGAAGCCGCCGACCAGCGATGTGTCCACGCTGGAGCGCATCGCCGCCAGATCCTGCGCAAAGCCCTGGGTGACGGCGCGCACCTCCACCATCAGGCTTTGCGTGGGGGAGGCGGTGCTGGTGGATTGGGTATAACGCGATGTGGCCATCAGTCTTGCTCCATCAGGCGGTTGAGATCCGCGCGGGACAAGGGCGCGAGGGCGGCGCGGGCCGGATCGGCCTCGGGCGCCAGCACGGCGGCGAGTTCGGCGGGGGTGGCGGCCCAGAACTCATGCGGGCGCCAGCCCAGCACGCGCGCGCTCAGCCCGGCGAGGAGGTTGGCGGCGGAGCCGAGGGCCTTTTCGCTCATCCGGCGCCCTGAACGATCTGGCGCAGCAGGATGCGCAAGGGCGCGGTGGCGGCGGCAAGCCCGGCTTCCAGTACGGCATCGCCCACCATCTCGCGGGTCAGACCGTCACGCCGGGCGAGGCAGTGCCAGAACAGCGCGGCGATCTCGGCAAGGCGCAACTGCCCCTCCGCCGCGCGTTCCACCAGCGCCAGCAAGGGCCCCAGTTCCTCCTCGGCGGCGACCAGCACGGCAAAGCTGGGGCGCAGCAGATGCGAGGCGTTGGCGATCAGCAGGCTGGCCTCGCCGCGCCAAGGGTTCGGCGACGCATTGGCGGCGGGATCGCTCATCCGGCCACCACCGCGCCGGAGCTTTCCAGCTGCAGCGTATAGGCCCGCTCGCCATTGTAATCGCCGGAGTACTCCAGCTTCTGCACCAGGAACTGGCCGGTGAGATTCTGCCCGTCCTCGAAGCTGAGGCGATAGGAGGCCAGCACGCCCGACAGCGCATTGTCGCGGATCTGCCCCTCCGCCGCCGAGCCCATGAAGACCCCCGCCGCACTGACCGAGATCGACCGCGCCCCGCCGCCCGAGAGCAGCTCGCGCCAACCGCCGCTGTCCTTGCTGGTGACGGCCACGGCCTGCCCCGCCACCGACATCTGCGTGGTGCGCAGCCCCGCGACGGTCTGATAGCTGGGCGTGGCCGCGCCATCGGAAATTTTCAGCAGAAAGGCGGCGCCGGATTGAACAGTCATGAGCGGTCTCCGTTGATGGTGCGGAAGCTGAATTCGATCAGCGCGGTGCGGGTGGCGGCATCGGTCTGCTGGGTGCCGGCGCGCAGAAAGCGGATCGTCGCCACGCGAAAGCCGCTTTGCTGGGCGGGCAGGGCGCGGATGCGGGCATCCACGGCGCTGACCAGAGCGGCGGCGGCATCGGGCAGATCGCCCCGGCAGTGAAGCTCCAGCGCGATGCGGATCTCGTAGCCGGTTTCGGTCTTGGTGCTCCAGTCGGCGCTGGCGCTGGTGGCGATGGACAGCCAGGGCAGGCTGGTGCGGGCGGGCGCTTCCTCGGTGATGGCGTTGAGCCGGGCCGACAGATCGGGATCAGCCGCCAGCCATGAGATCAGCGCGGCGCGCAGGGGCAGGTCCATGGTCTATCCTTTCACCGTGCCGAAGCCGGGCCAGAGGGTGGAGGCGTCGCGCCAACGCGCGGGATCATCGGCCTCATCGACCACCTGCCGGTCCTGAGCCATCTGCCCGGCCAGAGCGGCCAATTGCGCAGCCAGTTCATCCCACGAAGGGCTGGGCGTGGCCGACATCATGCCACTCTCATGCGACGATAGGGCCGCCACAGCGCCGTCACCGAGGCGGGTGGCAGGGCATCGGCTCCGGCGCTTTCGCGCATGCGGTACTGATGGGCGGCAAGGCGGATGATGCCGTGATGCAGCGGCTGGGGCAGATGGTCCCAATCCGCCGCCAGACCGGCCTCAAACGTGACCACGGCGCTGGAGCACCCCACAGGCGCTTCGATCCGCACTTGGCAGGCGCCCGAGGCGTCGATGCGGATTTCGAAATCCTGCGTGGAAATCTGCGAGCCATCGGCCTGCACTCCCGCCACCGAGGTGACCGAACGCACCGGCGTGCTGCTCAGCCGATGCCAGCGGGGATGGGCGAAAGGCCATGGCTCGCCGGGGCGCAGACCATAAAGCGTCAGCCCTTCCTCCACCGTGCAGAGCAACGGCAGAACACCGGTGAAATCGGCGCAGACCTCCAGCGCCATGGCCAGCAGGGCGGCCAGGCTGTCATCATCCTGCGTGGTGGAGATGCCCAGCCACTGCTTCAACTCGGCCAGCGCCGAAGGCGGCAGCACCGCAGGCGTGACGATTACCCGCATCATGGGCGGCCTCCATCATGGATCAGGAAAAGGGCGCCCGTGCCAGCCAGGGGCAAAGCTCTGGGGGCGGCACGGGCGCGAGGGAAGGCCGGGCGGGAGAGGAACCCGGCCTGCGGGGACGCTTAGGAAGCGGCGATCTTCACCAGCTTGATCGCCTCGCTGTCCAGCACCTGGCCGCCGATGCGGCGGGTGGCGTAGAAGTTGACGAAGGGCTTGTTGCTGTAGGGATCGCGCAGCAGGCGGGTGCCGAAGCGCTCGGTGATGATGTAGCCGTTCTGGAAGTTGCCGAAGGCGATGGGGGTGGCCCCGGCGGCAACATCGGGCATATCGGCGGCCTCGACCACGGGGTAGCCCAGCAGGCGGTCGGGCTGGCCGTCGATCAGGCTGCCCTGCCACAGGAAGGCGCCATCGGCATCCTTGAGCTTGCGCACAGCGGACAGCGTTTTCGCATTCATCACCCAGACCGCGCCCTGACGATGCCCGGCCTTGAGCGTCATCACCACATCGATCAGCAGACCGTCGGCAGCCGTGCCCAGCGTGGCGGCGTCACCGCTGGCCAGATACTGCAGCGTGCCGAAAGCGCGGGTGGCGTCAGCCGTGCTGGCAATCGGGGTGGAGAGGAAGCCGCTCGGCTGGTTGGTGCCGGTGCCGCTGACAAAGGCCGCACCCTCGGCCCGGCCGAATTCGGTGGCGATTTCCTGCGCCAGCCAGCTTTCCAGATCGAAGGCCGCATCGTCGAGCATCTGCTGGCTGGCCGAGGGGTTGGCATAAAGATCGCCCGAGGGCGGCACGATCTCGGCAAAGCTGGGGGTGGCGGTGGCATTGCGCGCGGCGCTCTCGCTGACCCAGCCCGAGACGGTGCCGCCCAGCGAGATCAGCTTGCGGTAATCCGCCGTGCTGGTCTGCACCACCTGAGCGATGGCGCGGATCGGGCTGATGGCGGTCAGCCTTTCGGCGATGCGCGCATCCAGCTGCGTGGGCACGGCATAGCCGCCATCGGCGGGTGCGCCGATGGTGAGCGATTTCAGCTCTGCCTCCTGCCCCCGGCGCAGATAGTTTTCGGTGAAACTGCTGGACTGCGGGCTGGTGCTGCCGCCCAGCGGCAGGCGGCTGTCGGCGCGGTGTTGGCGGTCCAGACGCGATTTCACCTCGGCGATGTCGGAGCGCAGGGCGGTCAGCGCCTGATCGGCGGCTTCCTGCCGGGCGAGCAGGTCGAAGGAGGCATCGAGCGGGCCAGTTCCAACGAAGGGGGTTTCGGGATTTTCCATGCAATCAAGGCCTTTCACACGGGGAGGAAAAGGATCAGGCGATCATGTGGACCCGGGCCCCATGCTGCATGGGGTGAGTCACCAGACTGATCTCGAAGAGGTCGATGTCATGCAGGTCGCGGCCCGCCGCATCGCGGGTGAAGCGGCGGG
>NZ_BCZE01000143.1 GCF_001598555.1 Novosphingobium rosa NBRC 15208 | reverse complement strand
GCTCCCATAACGTCTTCCGGCGAAAGGGCAGTGGCGCCGCATCGTGGCGCGCGGCCTCTCCACCTGCGCAACGGAAAGGCGCCGCAGGCAGAAAGCCCGGGCGCCTTGCGATAGTTTGTAATATCAAAGCCTGCGGCGCGGCGACGTTGCTGTTTGGCTGAACCCGAAGCGCAACGCTGACAAGTAAAGGGAGCGCGAGGGCGATGGCCCTCGCATTGTCCTTTTAACCTTCAGCCCCTTCCTTCACCTTCGCTGCAAAGCCCTTGCGCAGCTTGGCCAGCTTCGGAGGGATCACGGCCATGCAGTAGGGGTTGCGCTGGCCTTCGCCGTCCCAGTAGTCCTGGTGGTAGTCCTCGGCAGCGTACCACTCGGCGGGGCCTTCGACGGTGGTGACGATCGGCAGCTTGTGGTCTTCCTGCGAACGCGTGATCGCGGCAGAGGCCTCCGAGCGCTGCTCGTCCGACAGGGGGAAGATCGCCGAGCGGTACTGCGTGCCGATATCGCCGCCCTGGCGGTTGAGCTGCGTCGGGTCATGGGTGGCCATGAACACATCCAGCAGATCGCCGTAGGACAGGACGCTGGGATCATAGGTGATGCGGATGGCTTCGGCGTGGCCGGTGGCGCCGCTGCACACCTGCTTGTAGGTGGGGTTGGGTACAGCGCCGCCGATATAGCCGCTCTCCACGTTTTCCACCCCGGCGCACATGCGGAACACGGCCTCGGTGCACCAGAAGCAGCCGCCGGCGACGATGGCTTGGGGAAGGGTGGCAGTGTCGGCCATGGGGGAATCTCCTTTGGGGGGCTGCGTTCAAGTGGCGATGACGGGGCGGTTTCGCAAGAGGGCGCTAAGTGCAGGCGGCCCGCGATAGACTTTGTAACAGAGGGGGCATAGGAGACGGGCCATGACTCAGACTCGCACGCTTTCCGTCGCTGCCCTGCAACTCCCGCTGGCTGGTTGGGATGAGCAGGCAAGCATTGCCGCCGTCTCCGCGCTGGTGGAGCAGGCCGCGAAAGAGGGTGCCCAGGTGATCCTGCCGCCCGAGCTGTTCAGCAGCCCCTATTTCTGCACGGTGGAGGATGAGGCGCTGTTCGCTCTGGCCAAGCCCACCACGGAGCATCCCAGCGTGCTGGCGATGCAGAAGCTGGCCAAGGGGCTGGGTGTGGCGATCCCCACCAGCTTTTTCGAGCGCGACGGGCATCACTATTACAACACGCTGGCGATGATCGACCCCGATGGCGAGATTATGGGCACCTATCGCAAGAGCCATATCCCCGATGGTCCGGGCTATGAGGAAAAGTACTATTTCCGCCCCGGCAACACCGGCTTCAAGGTGTGGGACGTTTTCGGCGCGCGCATCGGCGTGGGCGTCTGCTGGGACCAGTGGTATCCCGAATGCGCGCGGGCGATGGCTCTGCTGGGCGCCGAGGTGCTGTTCTACCCCACCGCCATCGGCAGCGAGCCCTATGACGCCAATCTGGACACCAGCCGCATGTGGCGCCGCGCGATGATCGGCCATGCGGTGAGCAACTGCATGCCGGTGGTGGCCAGCAACCGCATCGGCGTGGAGGGCGAGAACACCGTCCAGACCTTCTATGGCCACAGCTTCATCAGCGACGAATGGGGCGATCTGCTGGGCGATTACGGCCGCGAGGATGTCGGCGTGCTGACCGCCACTTTGGACCTGAGCCGCGCGGCGATGCATAGGGCAGGGATGGGCTTTTTCCGCGACCGCCGCCCGCAGCTTTATGGCCGCCTCGTTGAGGATATCTGAGGCGCCTGCCGGGGGCTGGCTTTACCTGATCGCGCTGGGGTCGAATCAGCGGCACCATCGTTATGGTGGACCGCGCGCTGTGCTGGCAGCGGCGATGCTGGCTTTGCGTGAGGCCGGGGTGACGGTGCTGGATATGGCGCCGGTGATCGACAGCGCTCCGATTGGCCCTAGCTTGCGCCGTTACGCCAATGGTGCGGCGCTGGTGCGTTCCACGCTGGAGCCGGTGGCGATGCTGGGCCTGCTGCAGGAGATCGAGGCCGCTTTTGGGCGCAAGCGTGCGCGGCGCTGGGGTTCACGCGTGCTGGATCTGGACATCGTGTTGTGGGAAGGGGGGCGCTGGCTCTCGGGTGGAGCGAGCCGAAAGGCTCTGCACGTGCCTCACCCGGCTTATCGGGAGCGAGGCTTCGTGCTGGCGCCGACGATGGCGATTGCTGCGGGCTGGCGCGATCCGTTGACGGGTTTTACCCCCAGACATCTTCACAGCCGCTTGACCGCGCGAGCGCGTATCCCTAGGGACGCCATCGCAACTTAGGTGCCGATGGCGGTGTAGACCGGTCCGGCACCCGGTGGGGCCCTTAGCTCAGTCGGTAGAGCAACTGACTTTTAATCAGTAGGTCGCTGGTTCGAATCCAGCAGGGCTCACCATGGATTTCAAGGGCTTGGCGGAAGCGCCAAGCTCTTTGTTTTTGGCGCGTTCCTGCTACAATGAGGGGCGCTGTTTCCATGGCCTCGCCTGTTAAGGCGTCCATAAGCTTCTCTTCAGCGAGCGCCATGAATCTGATCAATCAGCGCCCGGTGATCCGGCAAAGCGGCGATGGCTTGCGGCGCGCCACGGTGCAGCGTCGCTACCGCCGCCAGCACCTTGCCGGCCGCGGCGGGATCGGCATCGATGGCGCCGCGCCCGGCCTGGGTCTCGAAGCCCATGCCGTTCAGGATGTAGCCCCAACTGGGCGGCAGGAAGCTCTCATGATCCACCACGAAATCGAAGCGTGAGGGCACGCGGTGGCGCCATTGCTCGATCCGGTCGCGCAGGGTTTCGCTCCAGCTGGCAGGGTCGGTGTTGTCGCGCCAATAGGGTGTGTCGCGGCGATGGCTGATGCAGTAATGCAGCTTCAGGAAATCGGTGATCGCGGCGAAACGCGCCTCCATCGTGCGGTTGAAGCAGCGCGCGCTGGCGGCCATCACGCCGGGGTCGGAGGGCACCGCCAGCATCTGGCCCAGCAGATGAGCGGCCACCTCGATCAGCATGATGCCGGTGGATTCCAGTGGCTCGAAGAAACCGGCGGCCAGCCCCACGGCGGCGCAATTGCCGATCCATTGCCTGGCGCGATAGCCGGTGCGGAACTGCAGGCGGCGGGTGGAAAGCTTTTCCCCCGCAGCTCCGGCATAGCGGCGGATGGTCGCCTCGGCCTCGTCGTCGGACATATGGGCGCTGGAATAGACGCAGCCGGTGCCGCGCCGGTCGGGCAGGGCGATGTCCCAGATCCAGCCGGCATCATGCGCCGTGGCCTGCGTATAGGGCGCGATGGACTGGCCGGGCTCGGCATCGGGGATCTGCATCGCCACGGCGCGATCATTGAGCAGCACATCGCCCACCGGCACGAAGGGCGATCCCAGCGTCTCGCCGATCAGCATGGAGGCCAGGCCGGAGCAGTCGATGAAGAAATCGCCAGTGATTTCCGGGCCGCCGTCCCTGGGCAGGATCGCGGCGATCTGGCCTTCCTCGGTCAGCCGGGCCGAGGCGATGGTGGTTTCGATCCGCCGTACCCCGCGCGCCTGGGCCATCTGGCGCAGCCATGTCGCCAGAGAGGTGGCGTCGAAGTGATAGGCATAGTTGAGCGGCCCGGCGAAATCCGGATCCTGCGCCCGTTTCGGGGCGCGGCCCGCGTGGATCACCGCCTCCTGCACCGAGATCGACCCGGCCCATGACGGACGGCGTGGATCGACCCCGCTGTCCAGCCAATAGGGCAGCAGGCGCTCGTCGAAATTGTCGCGCGGCAGGTCGAAGGGGTGGAAGTAATCGTCGGCGTTCGAGCCCGGCGTGGCCTTGCCCGCCCAGCCGACAAAGCGCACCCCCTGTTTGAAGGTGGCGCGCGCGGCGCGCATGAAGCTGCGCTCGTCGCCGCCGGGCAGGCCCTGGCCCAGCCGGGCGATGGTGTTGCGCAGGGTGGGAAAGCTGCCTTCTCCCACGCCGATGATGCCGATTTCGGGGGATTCGACCAGCGTGATGGCCCAGCTGCCACGCGGCAGGGCCTGAGCCAGCGAGGCGGCCGTCATCCAGCCTGCCGTGCCGCCGCCCACGATCACCAGCTGGCGCGTTGCTGTCATGTCAGGGGACATCAGGCGGCCACCGCGCGGGGGCTGAACATCGTCGGAGCCGCCAGCGTTGCGCTTGCGGTCAGGCTGCAGTGTACCACCATCCATCTCATCCCTGTTCACGCGCTCATGGCATGTATGGGGAAGATGTGTCCGGTTTTGACATCGATGTCAACAATGACTCGGCCTGCCTTGGCAGGCCAGCCCGAACCCTTCCTGCCGGTGCATCACCGGCGGGAAGGAGGGGCGGCGTTTAGCCGTTGCGGCGCATCCAGTGGATCTGGCGGCTGATCCCGTCGAGGCGGGCCTGAACCTGAGCGCGCTGGCCGGGCGTCAGGCGACCGGCGTCTTCCCAATGCATGCGGCGGATCCACTGATCCACGCCATCGAGTTCGCGGCTGACGCGCGCGGCCTCACGGCGGTCGAGGCTGCCGTCACGCAACCCGTTGCCGACACGCTCGCGCAGGAAATGGAGGCGCTCATAGGGATTGTCCGGAGCGCCGCGCCAGAAGGCGCCGGGGTTCCACGGTCCGGGGCGCCACTGCCCGGGCTGGGCGTTGGCGACGCCGACAGTCATCAGGCTGGCAGCAACAGCGAGAGTGGCGATGGCGAATTTCATACATCCTCCTGACAGTCAAACGCCCGAGCGTTCCGGTCCCTGAACATCTTCGCCGACCGGTGCGATCGAGGCGGCAAGGGCTGTCTGCGCCTTGTCAACTGAACGGGTTTGGAATGCGCGAGACAGCCAGCGTTCAAGCGCCCCGGCCACGCCGGGCACAGGCGCTCGTCACCGCCCATGCTGTTGGCCGCGCCGAAAAGCGCGTTTACTCCACCACCCGCCACAGCCGCAGCGGCGGCGGGCTGGGCATGGGGGTGAGCCAGGCAGGCGCTTTCCCGGCCATCAGATGCGCGGCCAGACCATGCGGTGCAACGTCGGCATAGATATGCGGCTCCGGCATGGGCGGGCAGAGGGCGATATAGGTCACGCCCTCGCGTTTCACGATGGCGCGGGCCGCGGCATCGGAGGTGGTGAAGGCGTCCAGCGTGGCGTCCATCGCCCGCGCTCCGCGATGATGGGCGGTGGCCAGCACGGATTGCGGGGCCGCGAGCAGCAGCGCCGGGCCGATATCCAGCGGGGCCATCACCAGCCCGCGCGGCGCATGGATCAGGGCCTGAGCATCGGCGATACGGCAGGCGTTGATGTCGTGGATCTCCGGCTCGGTCCTGGCGCTCGTTTGCGGCGCGGGGCGCAGCGTGGACCACAGGGTAAGGGGCATGGTGGGCTCCACCACCAGAACCAGCAGCAGCAGGCCGCCGACCCGCCTCGCCGTGGTCGGTTGGCGGCGGGAAGCGTGGAAGCCGTCGATCAGCGCGTTGCCCAGCGGGATGGCGGCCAGCGCAAAGGCCAGCGCGGAGGCGCGTTGCAGCAGCAGCGCCACCGCGATCGATGCCGCCAGCACCAGCGCGTAATCGCTCCAGAAAGCACGGTCGCCGCGCGGCGCGCGCAGGGCGAGGCGCAGGGCCGCCAGCAGCGCCACGCCCGGCGTCACCAGCGTCTGCACCACATCGGACAGGCCCTGCCGCCAGATCGGCAGGCCTTCGTGGATGTTGTTGTACCACAGCACCTGCAGGCGCGGGGTCAGCATATCGAAGGCGCCATGGCGGCATTGCGGCGCCAGACCGCCATACAGCGCCAGCGCCACGCCGCCCGTCAGCCCCAGAGCGCTCAACATGGCCCACAGCGGCCATTGTTTCGCGCGGCCCAGCGCCGTCAGCGCCAGAGCGCCCCAGACAAACACCGCCAGATGGACGGGCGAGATCTGGTCGCAATGCATGGCAAGGTCGGTGGCGCCGCGTGTCGCCGCGAAAAGCGCCAGCGTGCCGGTGGCCAGAGCGGCCATGTAATGCGCCAGCCACAGCCGCTCCGGCCCGCCCCGCAGCCAGCGCCAGCCCCCGGCCAGCGCGAAGCCCGCCGCCACGGGCAGGCTCTCCAGCGAGATCGTCAGTCCGATGGCCAGCGAAAGGCCCGCCAGCCAGCCGCCCCAATGACCGATGCGCCTTGGGTTGCGCATCATCAGCCCGTTGATCGCCACCAGCGCCATGGCCACCTGCCAGCCGTGATGGTCGATGCGCCGGGGCTGGATTTGCGCGATCAGTGGCCCTGAAAGCAGCAGCAGCAGGCAGGAGAGCGCCGCGGCGCGCAGGCCCAGCCATGTCCAGCTCAGCCGCACCGTCGCGGCCACCACCACCAGAAGCGTGAGCAGCGGCACGGCCACCATCGTCACCTGTTCGGCCAGCGATGGGCCCAGCAGTGGACGCAGCAGCAGAATCATCCCGGCCAACGGCAGGTCGACCAGCCGCGACCAATGCATGGCCACGCCGCCATCATGCGGATCGATGCGGTGCTGGTGCAGATCGAACCAGCCCTGGCCGCCCAGCCAGTCGCGCACCTCCAGCAGGCGCAGCGTGTCGTCGGGGTCGGGGAAGCGCTGGCTGGCGATGCTGGAGAGATCGGCCAGCATTAGCAGCGCGGCCATCAGCGCCCAGGCGATCAGGATCAGCCGGAGCATGCCGGGCTGAGGCCGGGCTGGCGTCAAGCTCGATGCCGGTTGAGGCCGGGCGTTTTGTCCGCTGATCGTCACGCCCTGAACCTGTGCCCCGCTATCAACCTGATCGCTCTCGCCTCGGTGAGGCCAGGCTCAGGCGCCTAGAGCATAAAGTTTTAGAAAGGCTTAGAGGCTTTTGGAAAGCTTAATGAGAGGTGTTGGTTTGGTTAGGCGAATGTTCACCTATTGGCCGGTATTTCCCCTGCAAGGCGCTGCGGCTCTTCCGAATTATTCCCTAGGAATTACTACGGATATGCCGAGCGCCTGAAAGCCTGTTTGGAAATGCGCAAAAGCGCATTTTCGTAAGCGGCACCAGCCCTCTCCCCCA
>NZ_BCZE01000142.1 GCF_001598555.1 Novosphingobium rosa NBRC 15208 | reverse complement strand
CACGCGAATCACGCGTGCGACCACTTGTGGGTAATTGAAAGGCTCACCAGATGGGTACGTTTCGAGCTAGCTCGCCTAAAGTGCTCCGCGAAAGGCGCGCGAACGCGCTTAGTAGAGCTAACTGCCTGCCCGCGCGATCAAGTTGAAAAGTTCGACCGTGAACTTGGTCAAGAGATCGGTAGCCGCGCTTCCGAATACCACCAGACACACAGCCAGTGCGATCAGCTTGGGCAAAAAGCTCAGAGATTCTTCGCTGATCGATGTCGCGGCTTGGATGATGCTGATTATCAGTCCGATAATCAGCATCGGCACGAGGAAGATGACGCAGATCAGGCCGGCCACGACCAGCATCCGCCCCGTTTCATCAAGAAGGATGGATTGCTCCATCAAGCAATCACGCTTTGTGAGCCAGGGACCGCGAGACGTCCTGGCTCAGCATCACATTGCTGATGCGGGTGGAGCGAGCGTTCCGAGCCACGCCACGACGCCAAGTATGACGACGACACAAGCAGTTTCGACCGCAAGACTCGCACGCAGCGCGGCGAACGCGCGTCTGTGATCGTCGCCGGCGATGAACCGCTCGAATGCCGGTGTAAGCCGGAAGCGATTGAGTGAGGCTAGGCCCAGCATGGCGATAAACAGTGCCAATTTGATGAGGAGGAGCCGACCATAGAGCGTCGTGGCTAGCGCGGTAATGTTGGCAATCCCGACCAGCATCCAACCATTCACCAGGCCCGTGACCACGATCGTGCCGACCACGGCCGTTCCGATCGCGCCGAACCCGTGCAGCGCGCGGTGCGTCAGGCTCAAATGGGCCGCATCGACGCGCTCAGTGGCCCGGGAGACCAGCAGAATAAGCCCGAGTAGCGCCCCTACCCACGCTCCCGCCGTGATCAGGTGGAGAATATCGGCAACGAGATGAACCCAACCCATCGCGGTGTCATCCATCGCCCCGTGCCCGGTCCATGCCAGTGTCCCGAGTGCCACGGCCGAGCATAGGGCGACGACGCCTAACCATCTGCCGCGACCCGCAGCCAGCAAGATTGCCACTGCCGCAAAGATGAGCGCCACCATGCGGAGTTTCCAGGCAGCGCCGATTGCGGAGCCAGTCAGCAGCGCGCCGATCGCCGCGTGATCGACCGGCCAGATTGGCGTTCCCGCCATTGAGGACGCCATCAGCACAATCCAGGCAGCAGAAAGGAGCAGCCCAAGGGCGGCGCTCCCAACCAGCCAAGCCCGCAATGCGAGCGCGGTGCCGCGCTCGCCCGCCCTAAGCCCATACAGACCGAATGCGGATAGGCCGAACAGCGCCATCAGCGTCAAATAGATCGCGAAGCGGACGCAGATCAGCGACCAGTCTCCCATGGTCTCACTTCACCGCGAAGGTATAGCTTCCATCAACTTTGTGCGTGTCGGTCGATACGACATGCCAAGCGACGCTATACCGACCGGCGGGAAGCTTACCCTTTGGCGTGATAATCAAGGTCTTCCCGTCAGGGGCAAGCGTCGCGGTACTCGGCATCGCCATTGCCGCCATCCCCGGCATAGCCGCCATCGTCAGATCGCCTTTGGAAAATTCGGGCACCAGCGTCTCGCTGAAATGAAGTTCGACGCGCCCGGGAGTCGCGACCGTCGCATTGGCGGTTGGACTCGCGGAAAGCAGTTTGGGATGAGCGTTGGCGGTGCCGGCAAGCGCGACAAGAGTGGTTGCAGCAATCAGAAAAGGTAGGCGTCCCATGATGGTCTCTTTCGTTTGGTGTTTCCCTCTCTTCATTACGCATCCCGATCGACTACCCCTCAAGACGGCCGCTTGAGGGGTGTGGGCGTGGTCTGCGTAATCTATGCTAGAGGGGTGGAGTGAATGATATGAACGATCTCGACGCGATGCTGACGAGACTAGCCGAGGCACCCGCACCGGCCGGCCTTGACGGAATGGAAGCAAGGGTGCTGGCGCGGATCACGGTCCGCCCCGTGGCCCATGCAGGCTTGAGGATTGGTGCGACGACAATTGCATTAGCGCTCGTTATGGGCATATTCGGTGCGCGCGTGCCGACACGCGAGGCCAGGGCGATGTCGCCCTTATCTCCGCTTGGATCGGTGTCGGCGCTCGCGCCGTCGTCATTGCTCGACGGCGCGCCATGAGCGGCCGCACCCGTTTGACGCTTTGCGTGCTTGCATGCTTCGTCGCCGCGATCGTCGGGGTATTCGTCGGTCGCGCGCTCCTTTCTTCAAACTCGCCACCCGGCTCCGAGCTGCACGAGGTCTTGCATCACAAGCTCGCGCTCGACGCGAACCAACAAGCGCGTCTTGATGTGCTGGAACAGCGCTTTGCGGTTCAGCGGCGTGCTTATGAGCTGGAGTTGCGAGCCGACAACGCGCGGCTTGCGGAGGCGATCGAGGCTGAACATGGCAACGGTCCTCGCGTCACCGCGGCGGTCGATCAAAGCCATGCCGTCATGGGCGAGCTCCAAAAGGCGACGCTCGAGCACATATTTGCCATGCGTCAGCTTCTGCGGCCAGATCAGACGGGGCAGTTCGATCAAGCGATGGTGAAGGCGCTCACCGACGACGCCCGCTGAGCCTTGGCAAGTGAGCCTAGACTGGACCGAACTATCCGAAGCGGAGCTGGCGACGCTCAGCATTGCCGGCCGACAAGCCGCGTTCGCTGAAATCATGCGGCGCCATCGCCAATCGATTTTCCGCTTAATCCGGGCCTATGTCGGCGATGCCGACGAGGCGTTGGACCTGTTGCAGGAGGCGTTCGTCGCGGCGCATCAGGCGATGACCCGCTACGATGGCGACCGTTCCATGCGCGCGTGGCTTTCCACAATCGCGATCAACAAATGCCGGGATTGGGGCCGCAAACAAACCGTTCGCCGTTTCCTGTCTTTCGCCATCTCGATCGGCGCTGAGGCCGAAGCCATCGCAGACGAACAGGTGCCCGCCGATGATGCGGTAGGGGATCGGCAAGAGCTTGACCGCGTGACGAAGGCCATCGCGGATTTGCCGGCCGCCCTGAAAGAGTCGCTGGTATTGCGGACGATTGAAGGGCTCAGCCAGGCCGAGACCGCTGCGATTTTGTCGATCAGCGAGAAGGCTGTCGAAGCCCGCGTGTACCGTGCACGCGCAAAATTGTTGGAGAGATTGGGCTCACGTTGAGGGATAGCCTGGCGCGGCGCGTATCAAGGCAAGAGGAATAGTCCCGTATGACAGCCTTGAGGACCGTATGAGCCGCATAATCGACCGCCGTCAGATGCTACGCGGGGCCGCCCTTGCGGGAGGTGGCCTTGCGCTATCGGCCTACATCCCGGCATGGGCGCAGACAAATTCGCCTGGGCTCACCAGATCCCTGCCGACCGTCACCGGAAACGATATCACGCTGCGGATCGCCCGGCAGACGATGATGATCGATGGCCGAGTGTCCAAGGCGATCGGCATCAACGGCACGGTGCCCGCGCCTTTGATCCGGCTGCGCGAGGGGCAAAATGTTCGCCTCAACGTCATCAACGACCTTGACGAGGACAGCTCGATTCATTGGCACGGCCTGCTCGTTCCGCCGCAATATGATGGGGTGCCCGGAATTTCCTTTCCTGGGATCAAGGCGCGATCAAGCTTCCTCTACGAGTTCCCGATTCGGCAGAATGGCACCTATTGGTATCACAGCCATTCGGGACTTCAGGAGCAGCTTGGTCACTATGGGCCAATCATTATCGATCCGGCCAATGCCGATCCGGTGCAATCCGATCGTGAGCACGTCATTGTACTGTCCGACCATAGCCAACTTAGCCCTGAAGCCATCTTCCGCGATATGAAGGTTGATCCCGGCCACTTCAATTATCAGCGGCAAACGCTCGCCGGCCTTCTCTCAGGCAAGGACCAGCGTTTCAAGGACCGCATCGATTGGGGCAAGATGCGGATGGACCCGACCGACATTTCGGATGCGACGGGGCCGGCCTACACCTACCTCGTTAATGGGCACGGGCCGCGCGACAACTGGACCGCATTGTTTAGGCCCGGGCAGCGGGTTCGGCTGCGTGTTATCAACGCATCTTCGATGACAACTTTCAACGTCCGTATTCCGGGGCTGAAGCTGACCATCGTTCAAGCCGATGGGCAAAATGTCATGCCGGTTGAGGTGGACGAGTTTCAGATCGGCGTGGCAGAAACCTATGACGCCATCGTCACCCCGACCGACGATCGTGCCTATACCCTCGTCGGCGAGGCGATCGACCGATCGGGGCTGGCCCGTGCCACGCTTGCCCCCCGGGCAGGCATGGCCGCAGAGGTCCCGGCCCTTCGCGCACGACCGCTCGCATTGATGAAAGACATGGGCATGGATATGTCGTCGATGGGCGGCATGGACATGTCGGGCGGCGATATGTCGAAGATGCGTGGTCCGGACCCCACGGCCGAAAAGAACTCTTCGGCAAAGCTCACCACAGCCAGTGCCGGGATGGCCGCAGGGGCAATGGCGATGGGCGGCATGGCCCAGGGCGGTAATGTTATGCCGGGGATGGATCATGCAGCGATGGGCCAGGGCGCGATAGCGAGTGGCAGCAGCGGTGGCGACATGGCCAACATGGCAGGCATGGATCATAGCACGATGAGCGGCCAGCAAGGCGGCATGGGTGCGATGGACATGGGCTCCATGAAAATGCGCGACTTCTCGAAAGCACCCCAGGTCAAAAAGGGACCGGGTGTCCAGACGATCTCGCCGATGCCGATGGATCGCACTGGGGAGCCCGGTCAGGGGTTAGAGGACGTGGGGCACAAAGTACTCGTTTATCGGGATTTGATGGCGCTGACACGCAACCCCGACGTGCGTGCGCCCGAGCGCAGTCTCGACATTCATCTGACCGGCAACATGGAGCGCTTCATGTGGTCTTTCGACGGCGTTAAAATGTCCGATAAGATGGAGCCGATTCCTTTTTTCGAAGGCGAACGCGTTCGGATCAACCTCATCAACGACAGCATGATGGGGCACCCGATCCACATTCACGGTCATTTTTTTGAGCTGGTAACTGGCCACGGCGATCATGCGCCGCGCAAGCACACTGTCATCGTTCAGCCAGGCGGCAAGGTCACATGGGATTTCACCGCGAATGCCGTCGGCGATTGGGCGTTCCATTGCCATCTTCTCTACCACATGCACGCGGGAATGATGCGAACCGTCAGTGTTCGTCCGCGCGGAGACGCCGCATGACGCGGTCTGCTCTCCTATCGGCGGCAACCGCTATGCTGACCATCTCAGCACCCGTTGCGGCACAGTCCATGCAGGGCATGAACATGCCTGGGATGTCGATGCCGGCCAAGAAGCAAGCCGTAACCAAAAAATCGGCAGCGAAGGGCAAATCCCGGGCTCAATCCGGGCCAGCAGCGATAAAGCGCAAGCGCTCAGCCGGAAGCTCAGCCGCGCCGATAAGAGGCATGAAGCGGATGGACCATTCGGCGATGCCTGAGATGGACATGTCCAGCAGCGCTTCCCAACCCGCGCAAGGTGCATCTCAGGGCATGAAATCCATGCCGGGGATGCAGATGCCTACAAGCAAGCAACCGCCCGCGCAGGGTGCCCCGCAGCCGATGGCGGATATGCAGTCGATGCCTGGCATGACGATGCCGGCCGATCAGCACGGCGCGCAAAGGATGTCGAGCATGGCCGGAATGCCGGGCGTGACGATGCCGGCCATGGAGCAGACCGGCACCGCGCTTGCGGCCGGGAACGCACCTGCACCCGCCCCGCCTATGGATCATTACGCCGATCGTCAGTTTGCATCCGCCGATATGACCAAGGCGCGCCGCGACATGATGTCCGAGTCAGGCGGCAAGCCCTTCTATCAGGTGATGTTCAATCTTGCCGAGTATCAGGCGCGCCAAGGCCGTGATGGCTATCGCTGGGATGGCGAAGGGTGGTTTGGTGGAGATATAAACCGCCTCTGGTTAAAAAGTGAGGGTGAAGGTGCGTTGCGAGAGGGCATCGAAAGCGCCGAAGTCCAAGCGCTCTATAGCCGCGCGGTTGGACCCTATTTCAATCTACAGGGCGGTGTCCGCCAAGATTTGGGACCGTTCCCGAAGCGCACCTACGCGACGGTCGGCTTCGAGGGCCTTTCGCCCTATATGTTCGAGGTCGAGGGAGCGTTGTTTCTCTCTACCAAGGGCGATTTGCTCGGCCGTCTTGAGGGCTATTACGACCAACGCATCACGCAACGGCTAGTCCTACAGCCGCGCGTCGAGTTCAATTTGGCTGCCCAGGACGTGCCCGAAAGCCGGCTTGGTGCGGGGCTGACGGATGCGGAACTGGGGCTTCGGCTCCGCTACGAGATCAGGCGGCAATTCGCGCCCTACGTCGGTGTTTCTTACGTGACACAAACCGGCCGCACCGCAGATTTCACACGCGCCGAGGGCAAAGACCCGTCCACGACGAGCTTTGTCGCCGGTGTGCGAGCTTGGTTCTGATGGGCAGTGGAAGAACAGGAGTGGCCGATATGGATCGCACCGGGTTGAAGCAGCACTTGCCCAGCCTGCCATTCGTAGCTGCGATCGCGATCCTCTTAGGGTTGGGCGCGGCTGCGTTTATTTACCTTGGCGTCTATAACATCGCGGCTGATGAGCCGCACACGCCGTTCGTCTATTCCGTGCTCGAACGCCTTCGCGATCAGTCCATCAAAGTTCATGCGCAAGGCATCTCGCCTCCGGGGGACCTCGCCTCTCCGCTCCGCATTTCGACGGGCGCGAGTCTGTATGCGGAAATGTGTTCCGGCTGTCATCTAGGCCCCGGTGTCGAGAAGTCGGAGATGAGCCAAGGCCTTTATCCGCAGGCCCCCGAGCTAGTGCAGGCCCGAAATCTTACTCCCGGCCAACAATTCTGGATCATCAAGCACGGCGTGAAGCTTAGCGCGATGCCGGCTTGGGGCCGCACGCATCCCGACCCGCTGATTTGGGATCTGGTGGCCTTCGTCCGCAAGCTTCCCGGCATGACGCCCGAACAATACAAAACGCTAGTCTCCAGTGCGCCGGCTGATCACGACAAGATGATGAAGGATATGCCAAGGATGAAATGAGTGGTGCGCGGCGCAAGTGCGTAAAGCTCTTTATAAGAGGAGACTGAAATGCGTTTT
>NZ_BCZE01000141.1 GCF_001598555.1 Novosphingobium rosa NBRC 15208 | reverse complement strand
CCCGCCTCGGCTTGCGGCGGGGTGGTGCCGATCCGCAATTTGAAGCGCCTGCCGGTCGATCCGGCGTTGCTGGCCAAGACCTATCCCGGCGGCAAGGCGGAGTATCTGGCGAAGTTCGATGCCCGGCTGGCGCAACTGCAGGCGCAGGGCTGGCTGCTGGGGCCCGATGCGGCGGAAGAGAAACAGCGCGCGCGCGGCTATGCCGATCAGGCCTTCGGCGCGCGGTGATACAGGTCAGTTGCCGTTGATAAAACTGTCCACCACCCAATCCGGCAGATCGGTCCATTCCCCCTCGAACATCGCGTCATGCGACCAGAGGCGGACCGATCCATCGGGCAACAGGCAATAGTAATCGCCATTGTCCCGGCAGATGGGCAGCCATTCCGCCGGGACGCCTGAGGCGCGGGCCTCCACGATGGCCGAGAGCAGATTCAGGCGTCCCTCTCGGCCCGCGCGGGGCTGGAGCAATTCCCTGGTGAGGCTGATGTTGCCCGCCCTTTGCACAAGGGTGCGATAGTCGTCCGGCAGGGGCAGGCCGCTTTCACGCGCGATGTCGTTCAGCACCGCGTCCCCCGGCGGGGGAAGGCGCGTGGCACACGCATCGCCGTGCGCAAGCAGCAGCGCAATGGCTTGCTCCATCTTCGCCGATGGCATGATCACGCCCTTCCTTGCCTCAGATGTCGAGCGTCACCTCGATCTCGTCACCCTCGTGAATCCCGGCATCCTTGCGAACCGCCGCCTTGAGCGGCAGCAGCCAGCCGCCGCTCTCACGATGGGGAAAGACCGAGGTGCGCCATGTGGTCGCGCCGATCCGCGCTGTCACCGGCAGCGAGCCGAAGCCCGCGGTCAATCCCATCGAGGCCAGCTTCAGTTCCGCCGCCGGAGCGCCCTCCACCGTCACGAAGAACCAGCGGACGGGTTTCTCTTTCTCGCGCTTGGCGGAGGTCCAGACCCAGACCTTGCCGCTGAACGGGATGGTTTCGCGTTCGCTCATCATGGGAATCCATTGATGACGAAACCGCGCTCCGTCAAACGCATCCTGTCGAGATCGATGCCATTGGATGGGCGCTGGCGCGCGCCAGGTCGGCCAGACCCTGCCGCAGGGCATCGTCGGCCTGAGCGAAGGCGGGAACGGCGCTGAGCGCCCGCACGCTCTGCCCGCGCACCGCCTGAACCTGATGGCGCGAGGGCAGCGCATCGAGGCCATGCGTGCCGGTGGCGTAACGCCCGCCCGGGCCATAGGAGGCCAGCGGGCTGAAATCCTGCGTGGCGGCGCCCGCAACGCTGACCGCCAGGCAGGCGGCGACACCGATGGCGAGAGATTTCATCCGCAGCCTCCTCTTGGGATCGCGCCGGGGCTGCCATGCCGCGCCGCCGGGCCGCCATGGCGCTGCGGCAGGCTGTGCCCCTCGCGCGTTGAGGGCGTCAGCGCTTGCGGGCCTCTTGCCTGGCCAGATTGAACGCGACGGCGGCCTTGATCAGCGCATCGAAAGCGGCGGCGTCGATCTGCTCGCCCTCACGCAGATCGATGGCGCGCCGCGTGCCGCCGTCAAAACCCGCATTGAACAGGCCGGCCGGATCGGGCAGCGCGGCCCCCTGCGCGAAGGTAAGCTTCACATAGGCTTTGTAGACCTCCCCCGTGCAGAGAATTCCGGCATGCTCCCAGGTCGGCACCCCATGCGGGTTGGAGGGTTTGACCCATTTGACATGCTCTTCCACCGCAGGATCGGCCTTGAGGATCAGCGCGCGCAGATGCCCCAGCGTCTCGCCCCGCCAGTCGCCAAGGCTGGCCAGTTTCGCGTCGATCCGGGCTTTGGGCGTGTCCTGATCTGTCATGGCGTGATCCTGATGGGTGAAGGATGCGCAGCCTTGCCATGGGATGCGATGGATGGCCAGTTGAATGGATGCTTTCAGCGCGCCTCAGATATCGTTCAACCCGGATGGCGCAGATGGTGATTCACCGGATGGGAGGGCCCTTTCGGCAAGTCTGGAGTGCGATCATCATGCGTGCCACCAAGTTCATTCTCGCCATCGCCACCGCCGCTTCGCTGGCCGCCATCGGCACCAGCGCCGACGCCGCGACCTGGGGCCAGCGCCACCCGCGCCAGCATGAGGTGCTGCATCGCGAGCACCACCAGCTTGCCCGCATCAATCAGGAGCGCCGCGAGGGCGAGATCTCCCGTGGTCAGGCCCGCGCGATGCGCGCCACCACCCGCTCGATCGCCGCGCAGGATCACGCCGACGCCCGCGCCAATGGCGGCTACATCACCCGTGGGCAGCAGCACCGCCTGAACGCCGAGGAAAACGCCCAGTCACGCGCGATCGGGCGCTAAACACCGGCAAGCCGGAACCGGACACCAGAACCGCACAGGGGCCCGGCGCGCTGCGCCGGGCCCTTCTCATGTCTTCAGCCGGGGGGATCGTCAGCCCTTCCAGGCGGAGTCGCGGATGATCTGGCAGAAATTGCCGCGATGGTGGTGCGGCTCCTTGTCGGCGATCACATCGGCCTTCACATTGCCGAACGTCGTGTCGGGCTTGTGCCTGATGCCGTCGTAGAAGGCCTGAATGATGTCTTCCTTGAAGGCGGCGGTGCGGGGAAAGGCGCTGACCACGGCTTCACGCTCGGCAGGCTGATACTGGGCATAGGTCAGCCCCAGCACATCCATCTCGACACCCGCCGTCACCAGCGCCACCACCGGATGCATATGCACCGGGATGCCCGGCGTGGTGTGCAGCGCGATGGCGGTCCAGACGGTGTAGGCGTCGGCCTCGGACACGCCATGGCTGCGCAGAAAATCGCGTGCGACATGGGCGCCATCGACCTCGAAGCGCTCATCGGCGCTGGCATGGCCGGGCATCAGGCCGATGTCATGGAACATGGCCCCGGCGTAGAGCAGCTCGCGGTCGAAGCGCAGGCCGCGTTGCAGCCCGGCCAGCGCGCCGAAATGATAGACGCGGCTGGAATGGTTGAAGAGCAGCTCCGTTTCGGTGTCGCGCACGAACTGCGTGATGGCGCGTGCCAGCGTGCTGTCGGGAATGGCGGCGCCTGCATCGATCATGGTCATCTTGGGTCTCCAGCCTTGGGGTCTGCTTGCTTGTAACCGCGATTGGCTATGGCGCTTGACGATGTTTTCCTGCTATTTCTGCCAAAAGCGTTCACATCCGGACTCGGGGGACTCATGACATTGCGGCATATTGGCATTCTGGCGATGGAAGGTGCCCAACTGCTCGACGTGGCCGGGCCCGCCGATGTCTTCGCCGAGGCTGGCGGCAGATCGGGCCAGAGCGCCTATCAGGTCCATGTGCTGGCGGCCGCGCCCGGCACGATCCACGCCTCGTCAGGCATGCGGCTGCTGCCCGACGGCATTCTGGGGCAGGACCATCCGCCGCTCGACACGCTGCTGGTGGCCGGCGCGCCCAACCTCCATCGCCGCGCGCGTGACGAGCAGTTGCTGGTCCGTCTGCGCGCGGCGGCGGGCAAGACCCGCCGCTTCGGTTCGGTCTGCACCGGCGCCTTTCTGCTGGCCCAGACAGGCCTGCTCGATGGCCGCCGCGTGACCACCCATTGGGCCATCGCCGAGGCTTTCGCCGCCAGCTTTCCCGAGGTGATGCTGGAGGTCGATGCGATCCATCTGCGCGATGGCCCGGTGCGCACCGCCGCCGGGGTGACGGCGGGGCTCGATCTGGCGCTGGCGCTGGTGGAGGAGGATCTGGGGGCGGAGATCGCCCGGCAGGTGTCGCAGCAGCTGGTGATGTATTTCCGCAGGCCCGGCGGCCAGCTGCAATACAGCCGTGATCGTCAGGCAGGCCCCGCCGGGCGCTCGGCCTTGCAGGAGGTGCAGCGCTGGATCGTCGCCAACCCGCAGGCGGATCACGCCGTGGCCGATCTTGCGGCGCGCGCGGGGATGAGCCCGCGCCATTTCGCCCGGCTCTTTCGCGGCGAGGTGGGGGTGACGCCTTCGGCCTGGGTGGAAGGCGCGCGGATCGAGGCGGCGCGCCATTTGCTGGAGCAGGGCATGCCGCCCAAGCTGGCGGGCGCGCAATGCGGCTTTCGCGATGTGGAGACCTTTCGCCGGGCCTTTCATCGCCGTTTGGGCTTGTCGCCTGCGGCCTATCGCGGGCTGCATGGAACGGGTGCGGCCTGAAACGGCAAAGGCCTGCGGCGGTCGCGTCCGGACTGCCGCAGGCCCTACGTCAACCTGCGATCAACAGGCGATCAATAGGCGCTTTTGACCACGCCGCCATCCACCCGCAACGCCGCGCCATGGGTGGCCGCCGCGAGGGGGCTGGCCACATAGGCGACCAGCGAGGCCACCTCTTCCGGCGTGGCGAAGCGCTTGATCAGCGATGTGGGGCGGACATGCTCGAAGAACTCGGCCTCGACTTGATCAAAGCTCTTGCCGCCCGATTGCGCCAGCGTCTCGACGAAATCGGTGACGCCGCGTGAACGGGTCGGCCCGGGCAGCACGCTGTTGACGGTGATCGCGCTGCCCGCCACGCTTTCCGCGATGCCGCGCGCCGCGGCGATCTGGGCGGCCTTGGTCACGCCGTAATGCACCATTTCCTCGGGGATCTGCAGCCCGCTCTCGCTGGAGATGAAGATGATGCGGCCCCAGTTCGCCGCGCGCATCGCGGGCAGGTAAAGCCGCGAGAGCCGCACGCCCGAGAGCACATTGACATCGAAGAAGCGCTGCCAGTCCTCGTCGGGGATCTCCTCGAAGGGCTTGGGTTCGAAAATGCCGAGGTTGTTGACCAGAATCTCGACCTTGGGAAAGCGCGCGAACAATCTCTGCGCGGCGGCATCCGTGCCCAGATCGCCCGCAAAACCCTCGACTATGGCGCCAGTGGCGGCGGAAAGCTCCGCCACCACCGTGTCCACCGCCGCTTGCGTTCTGCCATTGACGATCACATGCGCGCCTTCCTGCGCCAGCGCCGTGGCGATCGCCTTGCCGATCCCGGCGGTGCTGCCGGAAACCAGCGCCAGTTTTCCTTGAAGCTGAAGGTCCATTGTCTTGGCTCCTGTGCTTGCGGCCTGAAGCATTCCGCGTGTTTCCTGAATCACGCGGAATGCTTCAGATCTCTGTTGTCGCATCGTTTTGGCGAAAAACCGGTTCCCACTTTTTCGCCCGATGCTTTAGCTCCGCGTGATCGAGATGCCGCCATCGAGCAGCGAGGCGGTGCCGGTGACGAAGCTGGCGTCATCCGAGGCCAGATACAACACCGAGCGGGCGATTTCCTCCGGCGTGGCGACACGCTTCAACGCATGCAGGTTGGTGATGAAGGCCTGCTTGTCGGCGCTGTCATTCATGCCGCGATACATGTCGGTGTCGACAGCGCCGGGCAGGATGGCGTTGACGCGCACCTGCTGCGGGCCGAATTCGGCGGCCAGCGCCTGAGTCAGGCCGATCAGCCCCGATTTGCTGGCGGCATAGGCGGCCACGCCGGGGAAGGAGAAGCTGTAGCCCACGAAGGTGGAGGTGAAGATCACCGAACCGCCGCCATGCTTCACCATTTCGGCGATCTGGTGTTTGGCGGCCAGGAAGGAGGCGGTGAGGTTGGTGTTGACCGTGTCGGCAAAGCCTTCGGCGGAGATGTCCGTGCTGGGCCCGGCCTCGCCCATGATGCCGGCGTTGTTGAAGGCGATGTCCAGCCGTCCGTAGGTCTCGACGGCGGCGCGCACCAGCGCTGCGTGGAAGGCTTCGTCCTTCACATCGCCCGCCACCGCGATGGCCTGCCCGCCAGCGGCCTCGATCTCGGCGACAAGGCTGTCGAGCTCGGCCTGACGGCGCGCGCCGACGACCAGCTTCGCGCCCTCGGCGGCGAAGAGGCGGGCGGTGGAGCGGCCGATCCCGGCGCTGGCCCCGGTGATGATGGCGACCTTGTTCAGCAAACGGTCCATGATGGTTCTCCTCGATTGGGGGGCGTGTCCTGAAGGGCTGGCCCCGGTTGATGAGGAGAAGATGCCCTTGCATCGGCGTTCGGATTAGTGGCTAAATGTGAGTTCTATAATTCGGAGATACCGAACGATGATCCGGATCGAGGGCATTGAGGCTTTCGTCGCCACCGCCGAGCAGGGCTCGATCAGCGCGGCGGCGCGGCAGTTGCGCCTGTCCAAATCGGTGGTCAGCGAAAGGCTGGCCGAGCTGGAGCGCTCACTGGGCGCGAAGCTGCTCCACCGCAGCACGCGCAAGCTGGCGCTGACCGAGGATGGCAGCGCCTTTCTGCCCCGCGCGCAGCGCATCACCAGCGAGATCGCCACCGCCGCCGCCGACATCACCGAGCGGCGCGGCACGCTGAGCGGCCCCTTGCGCATTGCCGCGCCGGTCACTTTCGGGCGGCTGCACCTGGGCCCGGCGCTCTATCCTTTCCTCAAGGCGCATCCCGATATCCAGTTGACGCTCGATCTGGATGACAGGCGGATCGATGTCGCCTCCAGCGGGCATGACGCCATCATCCGCAACGGCGCCATCGACGACACGCGGCTGATCGTCTGGAAGCTGGCGGAAAGCCGGCGTATCCTCACCGCTTCGGCGGCCTATCTGGCCGAGCATGGCACGCCCGGGACGCTGGAATCCCTGCACCGCCATCGCGGCATCTATTACACCAACCGCGGCGTGGGCGACTGGCGTTTCGAGACCGCCGAGGGGCCCGTCTCGATCCGGGCGCGGCTGGCGCTGGGGGTCAACAATGGCGATATGATGCGCGATGCGGCCATCGCCGGGCTGGGGCTGGCCATGCTGCCCGCCTTTATCGCCGGGCCGGCGATCAGGGCGGGCGCGCTGGTCGAGGTGCCGCTGGAGGCCGCCCCCGCGCCCGATACCCTCTATATGGCCCATGCGCAGGGGCGCGAACCCTCGGCCAAGCTACGCCGCCTGATCGAGCATCTGCGCGACACTTTCGGCGATCCGCCCTATTGGGATTGAGGCGAACCGATCAGGCTGGCCTTTCCCAATTGGGCTGTCGAACTGTTGATTTTGGTATGGCCAATAGCCATGCTTTTCGAAAGGGCGACGATCAGCTGGTGACGCGGGCGTAGCGGTCGCGCTGGGCCTGCGCCGCGCGGCGGGCCTCCTGAATGGCCTTTTCCTCGGTGGCGAACAGCAGGCTGTCCAGCACGGAGGAGAGATGGGCGCGCATTGCCGCGCGTGCCGCCACGGGATCATGTGCCCGCAGCGCCTCATAGACCGCCGTATGCTCATCCACCACCGGCTTGACGTTGGCCGAACGGGCCTTGGCATGCAGCAGGGCGCTCTCGGGCGAGCGTGAGCGCAAATCCCACAGGCGCTCGACGGTTTCGAAGATGGCCGTGTTGCGCGTGGCGCGCGCGATGGCCAGATGGAAGTCCCGGTCGGCTTTTTCCGTGCCGTTGGGATTGTTGTTTTCCTGCTCGATCTTCTCGATCAGCTGGGCCAGTTCGGTGAGGCCTTCCTCGGTGATCTGGGTGGCGGCCAGCGCGGCGGCCTCGCTTTCGAACAGCAGGCGGGCCTCGGTCAGTTCGAAGGCGGTGATGTTGAAGCCGGGAATGTCATTCCGGCCCGGCAGGCGCTTCACATAGGCGCCCGATCCCACCCGCACCTCGACCAGACCCTGAACCTCCAGCGCGATCACGGCTTCGCGCACGGTGGGGCGGCTGACGTTGAACTGGGTGACCAGTTCGCGCTCGGCGGGCAGGCGGTCGCCGACAGCATACTTTCCGGATGCCAGCTCTTTCATCAGCTTGCGGGCAAGGTCCTGATAGAGCCGGTCCTGCGGAAAGGCGTCGTCACCCATGGTCTGCGTCTCCTTGGTTGGCCTTACCAGTTATTCTAAACTTGACAGGCCAAATGAAATTGGTCAACCCGGTTCCTAGCACGAGAAGACCAATCCGGGAACACGTCCATGAAAATCCATTCCGCCCGCGTCATCGTTACCTGCCCGGGGCGTAATTTCGTCACGCTGAAGATCGAGACCGATCAGGGCGTCTATGGCATTGGCGAC
>NZ_BCZE01000140.1 GCF_001598555.1 Novosphingobium rosa NBRC 15208 | reverse complement strand
AGCGCAAAGCCGGAGAGTGAGCGCAAGAGCTGTGAGAGGGCCACGCCGTCCTTAGCCTGAGCGCGCCACAGCCGGGCGGTGAACAGCAGCAGCGCCCCCACCCAGGCAAGGCCGCCCCACAGATGAGCCATGTCGCCCGCCAGCCGGATCAGGCCAGCGCTGCCTTGCGAGGCCGCGCCATGACCGCCCCATGCCAGACTGGCCGCGGCCACGCCCGCAACCGCAGCCAATGGGCCCAGCGCGCGGCCAGAAAGCGCGAGGATCAGGCCGATCAGCAAGGCACACAGCCGCGCAAGCACACTCCAGCCCAGCGCGGAATGGCAGGCCATCATCATGACCATATCCCGGTCGAGATCGGTCAGGCTGCAGCCCATCATCGCGGCCATCGTCACGAGAAAGCCCAGCATGCCGATGCCAAGCCCGGCCAGACAGCCGATGCCCAAAACCAGCCGCCACGCCCTGCCGATCCGGCGTTCCCCCAGCAGATATGCCGTGAAGGGAACGCCGAAGACCAGCGCCAGATCGATGAACTGCGCCCAGCGCAGCCAGACCTGCGCCCCGTCCATCACTTGACGGTGAAGGTCAACTTGCCCGTCACCCGATGGGTGTCGGTGGAAACGACATGCCAGTCGGCCTCATAGGTGCCGGCGGGCAGGGGGCGGGCCAGCTTGGCCAGCAGGGTCACGCCATCGGGCGCAACGCTGGTCTTCACGCCGGTCATCTTCATCGGCTGATGGTGATCCATGCCCGGCATGCCGGTCATCAGCAGGTCCATGCCCGACATGGCGGCCATCAGCGGCTCGCTGAAGGTCACCGAAACCTGCGTGACATTGCTGGCGGCGGCGCCTTCGGCAGGCTTGGCCGAAACCAGCTTGGGATGGGCCATGGCGGGGGCGGCAAGGCCGGCAACGGCAAGACCGGCAGACAGGGCGGCGGCGAGAAGACGATGACGCATCGAGGAAACTCCCGTTTGGTTGTTCCGGGGATACGCAGCGGCGGTGAAGACCCCTCGAAAATTTTCGCTTCGGGCAAAAATCGTGAGGGATGCCGCGCGATGCTGCGTATGGAGAGGCGTGCACCAGAGGATTTTCGCGCATGACCGACCTTGACCACCTGCTTGCCGGCCTTGGCGACAGGCCGCTCGACCCCCGCCTTGCTGCGATCGATGCCTCGGTCTTTGCCGGGCTTGAGGCCGAACAGCGGCCTGCCCTGTCGCGCGGGGCGCTGGGCGTACTGACCGGGCTGGCCATGCTGGGCGGCGTTCTGGCAACAGCGTGGCCGGCTCCGGCGGCGCTGGGGGGCAGTGCCACGCCGATCGGGGTGCCGCGTGAGTTGATGCCCTCCACCCTGTTGGGAGAGGAACCGTGAACCGGCGCTCCTCGCTGATCCTGGCGGCGGCGCTGGCCTTTGTGGCGGCGGTCGGCGGGGTCTGCCTCGGGCATATGGTGATCGCCCCGCCGCGCCCGGTGGAAAGCCAGATGCATCAGTTGCTGCATGAACAGCTCAATCTCGATGCCGCCCAGTCGGCGCGCGTCGAGGGGCTGGAAAAGGATTTCGCGCTGCGCAAGGCCGCGCTGGAGGCGCAATTGCGCGCGGCCAATGTCGATCTGGCCGCCGCCATCGAGGCCGAGCATGGCTATGGCCCGCGCGTCGCCAGTGCCGTGGACAAATCGCACCACGCCATGGGGGAGCTGCAGAAAGCCACGCTGGAGCATGTCTTTGCCATGCGCAGCGTGCTGCGCCCCGATCAGGCGAACCGCTTCGACGCGGCGATCGTGAAGGCCCTGACCGGTCCGGCCAAATGATGGCAGGGACAGGCAGGCGGGAGGCGGTTCTTGGCTGATCTGGCCGGGCTCAGCGATGGGGATCTTGCCGTGTTGGCCATGGCCGGGCGGCAGGCGGCCTATCGCCTGCTGCTCGACCGCCATCGCGCGCTGGTCTTCCGCATTGCCCGCAACCATTGCGGCGATGACGATGCCGCGCTGGACATCACGCAGCAGAGTTTCGTCAGCGCTTTTGCCGCGCTGGCGCGTTATGACCGGGCCCGGCCCTTTGCCCATTGGCTGGCGCGCATCACGCTCAACAAGTGCCATGACTGGGCCCGCCGCCGCAAGGTGCGCGATTTCTTCAGCTTCGCCCGCCCGCTTGACGAGGCGACGCAGATCGCCGCGCCGCAGGTCGCTGCCGACACGCAGCTCGCCGATGCGCAGGAGCTGCGCCGGGCGATGGCGGCGATGGCCCGCCTGCCCGACAGGCTGAAAGAGGTGCTGGTGCTGCGCACGCTGGAGGGCATGAGCCAGAGCGAGGTCGCCAGCCTGCTGGGCATCAGCGAAAAGGCGGTCGAAACCCGCCTGCACCGCGCCCGAGAAAAATTGGCCGCCCTTTTGAGGGGTTGATGGCCCGGCCGCGTATCAACAGGCAGACCATCTTTCGGGACAGAAACATCATGTCATCCTGGATCATCGACCGACGCGCCCTGCTGGGGGCCGCCGGTCAGCTTGGCGGTGTGGCGCTGGCCGGGCAGGCCACGCCCGGCTGGGCCAAGACCCTCTCGCAAGGGGCGGCTGCCTTGCCCCAGTCCGAAGTGCTGTCGGGCGAGGCGATCACCCTGCGCATCGGCAAGGGGCATGTGACCATCGGCGGCAAGCCTGCCAAGGCCATCACCATCAACGGCACCGTGCCCGGCCCGATGCTGCAGCTGAAGGAAGGCCAGATGCTACGCCTGACCGTCATCAACGAGCTGGATGAGCCAAGCTCGCTGCATTGGCACGGGCTGGTGCTGCCCTTCCAGATGGATGGCGTGCCGGGCGTGTCCTTCCCCGGCATTCCGCCGCGCTCCAGCTTTACCTATGAGTTCCCCATCGTCCAGCACGGTACCTATTGGTATCACAGCCATTCGGGCCTGCAGGAGATGATGGGCTGCTATGCCCCCATCGTCATCGAACCCGCCGAGGCGCTGCCGGCGCTTTTGCCTTCCATGCGCGAGCATGTGGTGCTGCTGTCCGACCACAGCTTTGTTAACCCGGCCCGCATCGCGCGCAATCTGAAGGTCGAGGCCGATTACTACAACCGCCAGCCCCAGACGCTGTCGGGCCTGATGGCCGGGCATGAGCTGTCGCTGGATCAGCGGCTGAGCTGGGCGAAGATGCGCATGTCGCCCACCGACATCGCCGACGTCACGGCCTCGGTGATGCATTATCTGGCCAACGGCCACGGCCCGGACGAGAACTGGACCGGCCTGTTCTCCCCCGGTGAGCCGGTGCGGCTGCGTTTCATCAATGCCGCCTCGATGACCTTCTTCAATGTCCGCATTCCGGGGCTGGCGATGCAGGTGGTGGCCGCTGACGGGCAGGATGTGCAACCCGTCACCGTGGAGGAATTCCAGTTTGGCGCAGGCGAAACCTATGATGTGATCGTCACCCCGCAGAACCGCGCCTACACGATCGCCGCCGAGACGATGGACCGCTCCGGCATGGCACGCGCCACGCTCGCCCCTGCCGCGGGGATGACGGCGCCGGTGCCGCCGCGACGCGCAAGGCCGCTGCTGACCATGAAGGATATGGGCATGGATATGTCGGGCGGGGCGATGAAAGGCATGTCCATGAAGATGCGCGACGGCTCGCTGGCGCCTCAGGTGAAGATGGGGCCGGGCGTCGATATGATCAGCGCCATGCCCGAGGATCGCATGAGCGACCCCGGCATCGGCATGGGCGATGTCGGCCACAAGGTGCTGACCTATCGCGATCTGGTGGCGTTGCATCCCAACCCGGATCTGCGCGCGCCCGAACGCGAGATCGAGGTCCATCTGACCGGCGCCATGGAGCGCTATATGTGGTCGATGGACGGCAAGACCATGAGCCAGGCCCACGAACCCATCCCCATGCGCAAGGGCGAGAGGGTGCGCTTCACGCTGGTCAATGACACGATGATGGCGCATCCCATCCATCTGCATGGCCATATCTTCGAGCTGGTCACCGGCCATGGCGACCATTCGCCGCGCAAGCATACGGTGACGGTGCAGCCCGGCGGCAAGGCCAGCTTCGATGTCACCGCAGAGCCGGGCGACTGGGCGTTTCACTGCCACCTCTTCCTGCATATGGCGATGGGCATGATGCGTGTCGTCCAGGTGCGTCCGGCGTGATGGGGGGCAGGATCATGACCGATCGCTGCGCCGTCGCGCTGGCCGCGCTGGCTCTGGCCCTGCCCGCCATGTCCCATGCGCAGGACACGATGCCGGGGATGGATATGGGCGGCCATCAGCATCACCATGCCCCGGCTCCCCCCGCGCAACAGGCGGCGGATCAGCCAGCAGCGCCTGCCGCTCCGGCTGCGGAGGGGGCGAGCGACGAGCCCAAGGGCACCGACCAGTCCCCCGGCAGCGCCGAGCCGCCGCCCGTCGCGCATGATCTGGCGGGCAGCCGCTATTGGGATCCGCAGGCGATGGCGCAGGCGCATCACGCGATGATGACCGAGCGTCCGGCCCCGCTCTATGGCGCGGTGAAGATGGACATTGCCGAATATCAGTTCGGCAAGAACGGCGATTCCTGGCGCTGGGAGGGCGAGGGCTGGCTGGGCGACACCAACCGCCTCTGGGTCCGCAGCCGCGGCGAAGGCCCGGTCGGCGGCCGTCTGGAGGATGCCGAGGTGGAAGCCGCCTATTCCCGCGCGATCAGCCCCTGGTGGAACCTGCAGGCGGGTGTGCGTCAGGATCTGGGGACGGGGCCGGTGCGCACCCATGCGATGCTGGCGCTCGAAGGTCTGGCGCCCTATCGCTTCGAGACGCTGGCGGCGGCCTATCTCTCCGACAAGGGCCAGTGGACCGGGCGGATCGAGGCCTCGGTGGATGAGCGGGTGACACGCCGCATCGTTCTGCAGCCGCGCGTGGAGTTCAACCTTTCAGCGCAGGATATGCCGCAGCAGCGGCTGGGCGCGGGGCTGACTACGGCCGAACTGGGCTTTCGCCTGCGCTATGAGTTCAGCCGCAAGTTCGCGCCCTATCTCGGCGTCTCATGGACATGGGCGGGCGGGCGCACGGCCGACTACCGCCGCGCCGATGGGGAGAGCCCCTCGGCCCGTGTCTTCGTGCTGGGCATCAAGAGCTGGTTCTGAGGTTAGCGCCGGGCGGGGATGATCGCCCCGCCCGGCGGCTGTAGCCAGTATCCTGTGGTCAGTATTGGGTCTTGGGATCGACCAGCCCCGGCAGGGGCGCGCCTGCCAGATCCGCGCGGATCGCCTCGGCAACCACCATCGCGCTGGAGGCGGGGAGAGTGGCGCTGGCGATATGCGGCGTGACCTCGATGGCGGGATGGCGCCAGAAGGGATGATCGGCGGGCAGCGGCTCGTTCTCGAAGACGTCGAGGATGGCCGCGCCGATCTGGCCTTCTTCCAGCGCCGCCAGCAGATCGCCTTCCACCAGATGCGCGCCGCGCCCGGCATTGATGATCGCGGCGCCGCGCGGCAGGGCCCCGAACAGATCGGCATTGAGGATGCCGCGCGTTTCGGGCGTCAGCGGCAGCAGGCAGACCAGAATGTCGAGATCGCTCAGAAAGGTGGCCAGCTCTTCCTGCCCCGCAAAGCAGTCCACGCCCGGCATGGCATGGCGCGAGCGGGCCCAGCCCGAGAGGCGGAAGCCAAAGGGCGCCAGCGCGGTCAGCGCGGATTGCCCCAGGCGCCCCATGCCCAGCACGCCGACGCGCCTGTCAGCCGCGCGGACCTGCGGGCGGTGAGCCCATTCGCCTCTGGCCGCTGCGGCGCGGTAGTGATGCAGGTCGCGGTGCAGCGACAGGACGCCCGCCGCGACATATTCGGTCATGCCCTCGGCCAGCGCCGGATCGATCATGCGCAGCACGGGCAGGCCATCGGGCACCACGCTCAGGTCGAGCTGATCGACGCCAGCCCCCACCGACAGCAGAAAGCGCAGATTGGGCAGGCCATCGAGCAGCCCTTCGGGCAGGGTCCATGCGCCGACATAGCCGATCTCGCCGGGATCGCCGACATCGGGCCATTGGCGCACCTCCAGACCGGGGATCATCTGCGGCAGCCTTTCGGCCCAGATGCGCCCACGCTCGGGCGAGCCCACGTGAAGAAAGACGGGAGGAGTCATGGTCAGCGCCACCGTTGCAAGGGACAGAAACAGCGCCCGAACCATCATGGGACGGTTCGGGCGTGGGGTGATGGGTCGCATGTCTGCGGGATGCGCTGCCGCCGGGCAAGACCCGTGCGGCGCTGCATCCTCGCTTACATCTTATAGGCCAGATGCACCATGAACTGGCGCGGGGCCCCTGGCATCAGCCAGATGCGCGAATAGGAGCTGGGGAAATAGGTCACGTTGAACAGATTGGTGACCTCTCCGGAAAGCTTGAGCTTCTCGGTCAACCCGATCGAGGCCGAGACGCGGGTCAGCGTATAGCTGGGCAGCATGAACATCGCGCCGCTGGCGTTGCGATAGCCCGTTTCGCCCACACGCTGGCCCACGTAATTGATCCCGGCGCCGATATCCGCCTTCTTGCCGGCCAGCGTGAAATCCTTGAACAGCAGCGCGCTGGCACTGTTCTTGGGCACGTTGATCAACTGGTCGCCCTTGTGGAGCGAATAGCCGAAGTTGGGATCGATCGCGTCCTGATCGATGATCGCGTCGGTGTAGGCATAGTTGAGGTCCACCCGGAAACCATAGGGCAGCTTGCCGCTGACCGAGGCCTCGACACCCCGGCTGCGCGCCTTGCCCGCCGCGATCGAGAAGCCCGCATTGACCGGATCGGCGGTCAGCACATTGGTCTTGGTCATGGTGTAGAGCGCAAGCGAGGCCAGCAGCGCATTGTGGAAGGCCGAGAGTTTGCCGCCAACCTCCCAGGCCGTGGTCTTTTCGGGCAGGAAGGCGTTGTTGTTCGCATCGGTGCCGATGTTGGGCCGGAAGCCCTTGCCGAAGCTGCCATAAAGCGTGAGCGACTGGGTGGGCAGGATGCTCAGGCCTAGCTGCGGGCTGAAGGCATTGCGCGTCTGGCGGGCAAAGGCGTTGCCGATGCGGTTCTGCACGATCTGGTCGAAATGGTCATATCGGCCGCCCGCGCGCAGCTTCAGCCAGCCGGTGACATCGATCATGTCCTGCAGATAGGCGCCGCCTTCCTCGTCCTTTTCCAGACTGTTGATGAAGGCGCCCACGGTGGCCAGATTGCCGTAGACCGGATTGTAGACGTTGACGGCATTGCCGGCGGCGAGCGTGGTCTGCGCGGCCACAGAGGGCGGGCGGAAGCGGTTCTGGATCGTGTCGAGCGTGAAATAGTTCCAGTCCGCGCCGATCTGCAGATTATGCGTGAGGCCGAAGGTCTCGGCCTTGCCGTCGACTTCGCCGCGGAAGGTCAGGTCGGTGGTGTTGTAATCGCGATAGCGGCGCTGGCGCGACAGGTTGGTGCTGTCGGTGTAGAAGCGCTGGCGGCTGGTGGTGTTCTCCGCCTCGGTGGCATAGCCGCTGAAGGAGGAGGTGCGATAGGAGGCGCCCAGCAGCACAGTCCAGTTCTTGCTGAAGCTGTGCTGCATCTGGAGCTGATGGCTGAAGCTCTCGGTGGTGATGGGGCCATCGCCCGGCTCGCCCAGAAAGCGCGTGCGGGGAATGGCGTAGAGATTGCCGTTGACCGCCACGATGCCGCGATCGAAGGGCACCTGCTGATGGACCCATTCGAAATCGTAGGACAGCTTGGTGGCATCGTTGAGCTGCCACAGGAATGATGGCGAGATCGTATAGGTCTTGTGATGCATATATTGGCGATAGCTGTCGCCCTCATCATAGGCCCCGGTGATCCGCGCCGCGAATTTCGAGGTGAGCGCGACATTGACGTCACCCTGCACGCGGCGGTTGTTGTAGCTGCCGCCTGAAAGCTGAAGTTCTCCGCCATTGGTGAAATACGGCTTCTTGGTGATGATGTTCACCGCGCCGCCCGGATCGCCGCGCCCGAAGAGGGCCGAGGTCGGTCCCTTGATCACCTCGATCCGTTCGATGTTCGAGGCATCGCGCGCGCCGCCATACCCGCGTGAGGCGCTGAAGCCGTTGAGCAGATAATTGCTCGACTGGCTTTCGTCGCCGGCAAAGCCGCGAATGGCATAGCTGTCGAACAGGCCGCCGAAATTGTTCTGGCGGGCCACGCCCG
>NZ_BCZE01000139.1 GCF_001598555.1 Novosphingobium rosa NBRC 15208 | reverse complement strand
CGCTGTTCGACTATGTCTGCCCCGGTAGCAGCGATGAGGGCTTCGGCCTGTGGCAGGATCAGCCCCTGGCGCAGCGGCGGACGCGGCCCAACAATGCGCTCTGGCAGCCCCTCGCATTGCTTGACCGAGAAGACGGTGAACCATTTGAGGAAGGGGATGCCACCGGCAGGCTCGCGCGCCTCGGCCTGCGCGCGCTCCCGCTCGGCGCCGGGGATGAAACGCCGCGTATAGATCACGCCCACCCCATGCTCGCTACGACGGACGCAACCACCAAGGGCCAGGGCCTGCCGGAAGTTCAGTAAGCCATGGCTGGAAAGACCGCGCGACACCACCGCATCTCACAGGGTGAGCACATTGATGCCACTGTAGGGCCGCTGGCTTACCGCATTGAAGGGCATATCGATCGGTGCCTGGGCTTTGCTCCAGGGCTGAACCCAGGGGACGCGCCCGGCTTCAAGCTGGGCGATGATGCGCTGAGTGATTTCCTGGTAGAGGTTCGTCCGCCCGGCAGGACCATTGGAATGTTGCGCGCCATATCAAATCTCCGCAACGGGTGGCGGCAAGCCTCTCTCGCCGCCCTCCTCCTCTTGGCCTTGCCGCGCAGCGCTGGCCCGGCGCTGCTGAAGGGGTAAGGCGAGACGCGCAGCGGCTCGCCATCAGGGGAAGGCTTTCCCCTCACAGTTTCCCGTTACAGTGCGCCAAATTGACCAAAACACGGCCGAGGCATTGCTCCTGACAGCTGCATGTCCCGCATTCTCGGGTGTTGTCTTGCACGGACTACCCCAATGTCCTCGCCTTTTTTGTCGAATCCATGCGCCTTGCCGATGAGGCCGCGTCCAGTCAGGGCGCGAAGGCTATCTTCAACGTTGGGGCTGTGACGCCATCTTCTGCTCGATGCAGTCTGGCGCGCCGGTACCCGACCGACTGTTGGCAGAAGGCATCGGCAAAGGCTTCCTGAGCACGCTGACTGATATAAGCCGGTCAGCCCCCCCCAGCATCCTTGCCGTCTTGCGCGATGCCTTGGCACGGGCATGGTTTGGCAAGCCGGCCTTCCGGCACCGACCGCGTTTCGATCTCCTCATAGAAAAGGCGCGATGCCTCGCAACGATGAAGCCTCCGCATCCCTGGTTTTCTGCTCCGCCCACCATTCCTCCGGGCGAAGCATTTCACATCTGGGGTCTCGCATTTTTCAAAAGCTATGCTGAAAGCCTTGCCGGATGATCGCTGACAAGAATCTGGCTGCAATGCCGCCAACCAGCAGCCTCTCGCGGTTCTTGCTGAAAACCGTGACATCCCAGATCGGCGCATCCATCGCCAGGCCGACGAACCAGCGGAACAGCAGGTTGTAGTCCATCTGCTCCATCAACTGGCGTTCCGAGCGGACCGACTAAAAGGCCTGCAGAAGCAAGGTGTGCAGGAGCTTTTCGGGTGGGATCGAGGGCCTGCCGATGCGGGAATAAAGGCCGTCGAAATCTGAGGACAGCACGTCGAGCGTTTCATCGACAATCGCCCGGATCGCCCGGAGCGGATGATTGGCGGGCACACGAGCCTCGCAGCTCACGTAGGAAAACAGCCCCTCGCTCCGTTCATCACCACCGCGCATCCCGATCCCTTCAACAGCACGCTACGCGATCTTGGATTCAGCAATGGTGCCCGCAGGCAAGAGCCTTTTTCCGCAACCTGTTAAGTTCTCTCACAGTTTTACGGCATGCTTTTGAAGAACCTGAGCTGCAATCTCTGCAAAGGCCTGCAAAGAAGGTGATGTCTCGCGAGAGCGCCGTCGTCGCAACCCGATCTTGCGATGCCCTGCTTCAGAAAGAGGAATGGTTCGGACAGGAGTCGTCCAGCCACGGGCCGTGATCCGGTTGACCAGTGCCACCGCACCGAGCCGCGCCACTAGCTGATGCGTGAGCGCAACCGAATTGGTCGATAACGTGCGTCTAGGCCAATCCACACCCGCATTCAGGAACATGGCTTGCGTATGGGCATAGGCCGACCCTCCCGGTCGGGGAACAACCCACAGCTCCTCCAGTGTCTCGGAGAGCTTCAAGTGTGGGCGAGCAATCAGCGGAGAGTTTTCATGGACGGCCATCAGAAATGGATCGGAGATCAGCAGTTCCTCGGTAATGTCGGGTGAAGCATTGGGTTGCCCCACCGATGCGACGACAACATCCAGCTCGCCTGCGATTAGGGCCTCATTGAGCGGGCCATCCAGCCCCTCGATCACCGAAATCGACAATTGCGGCAATTCCGCCAACAACACCTCCAGCACATCTGGAATGAACTGCTCCACCAAGCTGGGGGTCACACCAACCGCCAGCGGACCGATCCGCCCCCGGCGCAGCAGCATCGCCTCCTGATCGGCATGCTCCAGCACGGAGCGAATTTCGCGGGCACGACGCACCAGCGCCGCCCCTAGCTCATTGACGACTGCACCGCGCGCGTTGCGGATCAGCACGGGCGCTCCCAGACGCTGCTCCAGAACTGCGATGCTGTTTGAAAGAGCCGGTTGCGACAGGTTGAGAACCTGCCCGGCAAGGCTGAGCGATCCCTGTTCATGGATGGCGAGCAGATGGGTGAGGTGGCGCGGGTCGATCATGGCTTCCTCGCAACGGCGGTGCTTCAGATTGAGGTATCACTCATATTTATACACCATGCAAATCATACGATTTGATTGAATATCATTTCTCCAGCAGTTTCTTCCCACCGCCAGCACCAAGGTGGGCTGCGAGCACCCGCCTCCCTCGCGCCGAAACATCGAAAGCCTGTTATGCCGGATCACGACGACCTCACCCACGTTTCCATGACCGGCGCCGAAGCGGTGGTTCACATTTTGCGTCATCTCCGCATCACCGAGGTCTTTGGTCTGGCCAGCGGCAAGCTGTCGCCGCTGTTCAAGGCACTGTTCGCCTGTGACGATATGCGCTTCACCGGCGTCCGCCATGAGGCCAGCGCTGCATTCATGGCCAGCGGCATCGCGGCCTCCACCGGCCGAATTGCGCTGTGTCTTGGCGAGACCGGGCCAGGCGGACTCAACCTGCTCAGCGCGCTGGGCGGTGCCTGGGCCAATCATCTGCCAGTGCTGGCGATCACCTCCAGCAACCCTTCCGCCATCATGCACCCGCACCGGGGCGGTTTCAGCTCGACCGACAATGAGGCGCTCTATCGCCGATTGACGAAATGGACCTGCCGGGCCAGCATCGGCGAGCGCCTGCCCGAACTGGTCCACCGCGCCTTGCGGGAGGCCCTGAGCGGTCGCCCCGGCCCGGTGCATCTCGATATTCCGGCCGAAATTCTGGGGGGCACTTTCCGCTACAGCCGCGCCGAGCTGGATGCCCCCATGGCCAGCTTCATGGGCCGTCCGCCTGCCCCTCATGCGCAGGATGTGGCGCAGGTGGTGGATTTGCTGCGCAATGCAAAGCGCCCCTTGATCGTCGCCGGCGGCGGCGTGGCCCGCTCCGGCCCGGAGGCCTGCACCCGCCTCGTCGCGCTGCTGGAGAGGATCGGCTGCCCCGGCCTGACCACGCAGATGGGTCTGGGCGTCATTCCGCAGGATCACACTCTGTGCTTGGGGCAAGGCGGATTCGTTGGGGGGCCTGCGGTGGTCGAGGCCATGCAGCAGGCGGATCTGGTGCTGGCCCTCGGCTGCCGTTTTTCCTCCTTCATGTGGGTGGATGGCCCGCCCAAGTGGGATGACCGCCCGGCGCGAAAGCTGGTGCAGATCGACATCGATCCTGCCGCACTAGGCCAGACCCTGCCCTTGACCCTTGGCCTCACCAGCGACGCAGCTCTGGCGCTTGAAGCCCTGCTTGAAGCCCTGACCGATATCGAACTTGCCCCGGATGCAGATTGGTTGCCAGGCCTTGTCGCGAAACGCGACAGCGCGCGCGCAGCCATCCCTCTGGCCGATATCGACGGCCAGATGCATCCCGGAGCGCTGGCACAAGGCGTCGCACGCCACATCCGTTCCGATGATCTGGTCACCTTCGATGGCGGTCACACGAGCTTCTGGAGCAATGAGTTCACACCTGCCCTGAGCTACTCTACCCGTTTTCACGAACCCGGCATGTCGCATCTCGGCTTCGGCCTGCCCGCTGCTTTGGCCATGGCCCGCGCGCATCCCGACCGGCGCGTCTTCTGCCTGACCGGAGACGGCGCTTTCGGTTTCACCTTGCAGGAGTTGGACACCGCCCGACGCTATGGGATCAAGGTCATCACCGTCATTCACAACAACGCCAGTTGGGGCGTGATCCGCGCTGCCCAGCGCAAGAACGGCTTCGAGATCGGCACCGATCTTGAGGGCACCGACTATGCCGCCATCGCCCGAGCCTTTGGCTGCCATGGCGAGCGGCTGGAACGAGCCGAAGACCTTGATGCCGTGATGGCCCGCGCCCTGGCCGCCGAGACATCGGTGGTGATCGACGCACAGGTCGCCTGGGCACCGCATCCCATGTTCCCAACCTTTGGCCGGAGCACCGCGCACCGACTGTAACCATTCCTGACCGTCAATTTGCCCCCACAAGCCAGCACAGAACAGGCCGGGGAAAGGGAGAAGATCGTGCACATCACCATCCGTCGAACTCTGGGATTCAGTGGCGCATCCGCGCTGGCCGTCTGCCTTGCCTCGGCCGCGCAGGCGCAGGAAACCACCCCGCCGGCAGCAGGCGTCGCCGATATCATCGTCACCGCCCAGCGCCGCAGCGAGAGCATGCAGAAGGTGCCCATCGCGGTGACCGCCGCCAGCGCGGAGAGGCTCAGCCAGATCGGTGTCGCCTCCACTTCGGACCTGACGACGCTGGCGCCCGCCGTGCATGTCTCGACGGGGCTTGGCGGTGCCTCCATCGCCATCCGCGGTGTGGGCGGCACCGGATCGGGCGCGGATGAATCGGCCAATGCGGTCTATATCGATGGCGTCTATCAGCCTTCCCCCACGGCCTCGCTGTTTGCCTTCAACAACATCCAGCGGATCGAGATCCTGAAAGGCCCGCAGGGCACGCTGTTCGGGCGCAATGCCAGCGGCGGCCTGATCCAGATCATCACCCCTGCCCCTTCCGCAGATACCAATCTCAAGGCCCAGATCGGCTATGGCAATTATGATACCGTCACCGCCGGGCTCTATGCCACCACCGGCATCACCGACAATCTGGCGATCGATGTCTCGGGCAATTACAACCATCAGGGCAAGGGCTGGGGCAAGAATCTGACCACAGGTCAGGATGCCTACAAGGGCGAATATGGCGGGGTGCGCAGCAAGCTGCTCTGGACCATCGACAGCGGCACCAGCCTGACCCTGGCCGCCATGTATTCGCATGCCTATGCCCCCAATCTGCAAGGCGGCGCGCTGATCCCGGGCGAACTGACCGTGGTGGGAACGCCGGGCTACAACGGCTTCTACAACACCACGACCAACAATGATCTGCGCACCGGCACCGACCAGCAGAACTATTCCGCGACCTTCAAGCATGATCTGGGCTTCGCCACGCTGACCAGCATCACCAGCCGCGATTTCGTCCATTTCCGGCTGACCACCGAGAAGGATCTGTCGCCGGCCCCGCTGCTCAACCTCAACATCAACAGCCTGAGCTATTCCTGGACCCAGGAATTTCAGCTGGCCTCCAACGGCGATGGTCCGCTCAAATGGACGCTGGGCGCCTTTTATTACGGCAATGAACTCAAGACGGTGCCGGTTCAGGTCTCGGGCCTTGCCGTGGCGCCGCTGGCCTATGCCGACACCTTCTCCTGGGCCAACACGCAGAGCTTCGCCGCCTATGGCCAGGCCACCTATGAGATCGCCAGGGGCACCCATCTGACCGGTGGCCTGCGCTACACCATCGACAAGCGCCATATCGATTTCGTCACCACCATCAGCGACCCCGCCGTGCCCGGCACGACCTATCCTCGCCAGTCACTGGAGGACAAGAAACCCAGCTGGCGGGTGGCGCTCGACCAGCAGGCGACGCGCGATGTGCTGCTCTATGCCTCCTACAGCCGGGGCTTCAAAAGCGGCCTGTTCAACGCCACCAACCCCAACCTACCCTCGGTGCGCCCCCAGACGGTGGATGCCTATGAGATCGGCCTGAAATCAGACCTTTTCAGCCACAAGCTGCGCGCCAACATCGCCCTGTTCGACAATGAGGTGAAGGACATCCAGATCCGCGGCATCCCCAACGGGCTGACCACGCCGATCTTCTACAATGGCGCCAATGCCTCGTTCAAGGGCGTGGATCTGGAACTGGAAGCGGCCCCGGCACGCGGGCTGACGGCGCAGGCGAACCTGTCCTATCTGCATGGGCGTTATGGCGCGGGCTTTACCAATGCGCTTTATTTCACCCTGCCTGCCGCGCCTGCCGGTGGTCTGGTTGCTTCGGTAGGCGACGCCAGCGGCAAGGTGCCGGTGCTGGCCCCCGAGCTGGTGCTGAGCCTTTCGGCGCAATATGCCTTTGCCACACCCATCGGACGCACCACGCTGGCGGGCTCCTACAGCTACAATGACGGCTTCTTCTTCGATCCCCAGAACCGCGTGCACCAGCCCGCCTATGGGTTGTTCAACGGATCGGTCACCGTCGAGATCTTGCCGCGCATCAGCGTGAAGATCTGGGCCGAGAACATCGGCAACAAACACTACTATTCCGACGTTCAGCCCGACACCTTCGGCGATGCCTATTTCCCGGCGGCCCCGCGCACCTTCGGCGTCACCCTGTCCTATGCGATGCGCTGAGGAGCCCCTACCCCATGACCTCTCGCCCTTCTGAAGCCCCATCCGAAATCGGCGTGGCGCTGATCCTGGCCGCCTGCTTCGGCACGGTGATGCTCGACCGCATGGAGCAACTGTTCCTTGGCCCCGATCTGGAGCGCGGCCTCCATCTTTCACCCAGCCAGATCGGCCTGCTGGCCGGAGCCGTTTCGGTGTGCTGGGCGCTGTCTACCTTCGTCTTCGGCATGGTCTCGGACCGGGTGGGGCGCAAGCGGGTGCTGGTGCCTGCGATGGTGGTCTTTTCCCTGCTGTCATGGGTATCGGGTCTGGCCCGCAATTTCGAGGAGATGCTGCTGATCCGCGCTTTGCTCGGCCTCGCGGAGGGGCCTTGCTGGTCGGTTATCATGGCCACCATGGAAGACCTCTCGACGCCCGAGCGGCGCGGGCGCAATGTCGGCATCGTGGTCTGCGCCGGGTCGCTGGTGGGTTCGACCATTGGCCCGGTGTTCGCCACGCAGATCGCGGCCCATTTTGGCTGGCAAACGGCCTTCTTCGCGGCGGGTATTCCGGGCCTGATCCTGGCGATCGTGGTTGCCCGCCATGTGCCCGAACCCGCCCGACTGCCCCATGCCCCCCGCGCCAGCCTGGCCGGAGCGCGCGCGGTCCTGGCCTCGCGCGATCTGTGGCTGTGTTTTGTGGCCGCGCTGATGCTGACGGTGTGGATCTTTGCCTTCAACGCCTTCGCCCCATTGTTCATGAGCCAGACGAAGGGTTTTTCCGGCACGCAGATCGGCTGGATTCTGGGCGCATCCGGGCTTGGCGGCTTCCTCTATTGCCTCACCTGGCCCGCTCTCTCCGACCGGATCGGGCGACGCCCCGCCTTGCTGGCGGCGGGTGCGATCGCCACCGCCCTGCCGCTGGGATTTCTGCTGCCAGGGCTCGATGCCCGGCTGCTGGTTCCGGTCGCGATGCTGACCTCGGCCGGGCCTGCCATCGCCGCGCTGGCCATGGTGCTGGTCCCGATGGAGTTGGCTCCGGACGGCCAGACAGCCACCGCCGTGGGCTTTGTCTCGATCGGGGGAGACGCGCTGGGCGCCACGCTCGGGCCGGTGGCGGGCGGCTATCTGGTTGAGCGCTTCGATCTGACCGCCCCCTTATGGCTCGCAGCAGGAGCAGGAGCCGCTGTTGTGCTTGCCTGCCTGTTCCTGCGCGAAACCCGCCCACGTCTGTCCCCTCAATCGGCCTGAGAGAGCAATCACCATGCCTGCAGACTTCACGCGCCTTGATCCACTGACGGGGGCGGTTGCCTCCACCGCCACGGCGATGACTGTGGCGGACGCCGCCGCCATCGCCGCCAAGGCCGGCGCCGCTCAGCCCGCATGGGGCGCCATGGGCCCCAACGCCCGCCGCGCCGTGCTGGCCAAGGCAGCTGATGCGCTGCTGGCCCGCAAGGATGCCTTCGTCGAGGCGATGATGGGCGAGATCGGCGCCACCGCCGGCTGGGCGATGTTCAACCTCACG
>NZ_BCZE01000138.1 GCF_001598555.1 Novosphingobium rosa NBRC 15208 | reverse complement strand
TAATCTCTACCGCCTGCGTACCGCCAAAGCGGAGATTTCCCAGATTTTCGGGGTAGAGGTGCCTGCCGGCGCGAATTTCGGCGAAGAGGTGGTCAAGGGCTACCCCGGTCTTATGATCACAGGCGGTCGTGCCCAGTCGATGAATTGGGGCTTCCCTCGCGTACTTCGCGGCAAGCAAGGACAAAAGCTGGCTCCCACGGCAGTCAACAACGCCCGCAGCGACAATCTTGCTTCCCCCTTCTGGCAGAGCAGTTTCGAAACGCGGCGTTGCCTGATCCCGGTGAGCCAATGGGCCGAACCACAGGGCGAGGATAGGCGCATGACCCGCATTTGGTATGCTCTGCCAGGCGACATGCCTTTCGCGGTGGGCGGCATCTGGCGACCGACCGACATGTGGGGCAATTGCTACTCGATGGTCATGGTGCCGGCATCGCCCCAAATGCAGGAAGTTCACGACCGCATGCCGGTGATCCTGCGGCGTGAGGATTGGGATCGCTGGCTTGGAGGCTCTGCTACGCAGGCGTTCGATCTATGCCGGACCTGGGAAGACAGGCTGGAGGTCGAGCGGACGCAGGATCGCTGGGTCGATGGGCAACCTCTGCTGGAGGACGAGCCGCCCAAATTGCAGGACCTGCCGCTTTTCAAAGACCTGTAGATCCGGCGAACCAATGCCCGGATAAGGTGTTGCACCACCTATGAAGACGATCACGCTCCCCGATGGAACCACCGTCCCCGCCCTGGGCCAGGGCACCTGGATGCTGGCAGAGGATCACGCCCGCCGGGCTGAGGAGATCGCGGCCCTGCGCGAAGGCATCGCGCGCGGCATGACGCTGATCGACACCGCCGAGATGTACGGCGAAGGCGCAGCCGAAACGCTGGTTGGTGAAGCCATCGCCGGTCAGCGCGACGAGGTCTTCCTGGTCAGCAAGGCCTATCCCCAGAATGCTTCGGCCCGGCGCTTGCGTACCACCTGCGAAGCCAGCCTCAAGCGCCTGGGAACCGATCGCCTCGATCTCTATCTGCTCCACTGGCGCGGCAATGTGCCGCTGGGCGAAACCGTCGAGGCGATGGAAAGACTGGTCGAGGCCGGTCTGATCCTGCGTTGGGGCGTCAGCAATCTTGATATCGGCGATATGGAGGAACTGATCGCTCAGGGTGGCCAGCACTGCGCCACCGATCAGATCCTCTACAACCTCACGCGCCGGGCCCCCGAACTCGATCTGCTGCCGTGGCTTGCCGACCATGCCATGCCGGTGATGGCCTATAGCCCGATCGAGCAGGGCCGCCTGCTCTCGCACCGGATGCTCAAGGAAGTTGCCCGCCGCCATGATGCCAGCCCGGCCCAGATCGCTTTGGCATGGCTGCTGCGCCAGCCAGGCATCCTGCCTATCCCCAAGGCAGGATCAATCGACCATGTGCGGGACAATCGCGCGGCGGCGGCTCTGGAGTTGACTGACGGTGACATGGCGGCGCTCGAAAGCAGCTTTCCCCGCCCCATCAAGCGTAGCCCCCTCGAGATGCTGTAAGGCACCTGCGGCATGGGCGGCGCGCGTTGCAAGCGAACTTGCCGCCCGATGACGCGTTGGACGTCAGATGAGCAAATCCATCTCCAAACCCGCTGCCATCCCGATGGACAGCCTGATCTTCGGCTATCTCCCGATGCTGCCTTTCGTACTGGGCGCTTTGGGATGCTGGTTCGCACCCGCTCTACGAGAAGTGGCGGTCCATCTCACGGTGATCTGGAGCTGCCTGATCCTTGCCTTTGTCGGTGGCGTCAGGCGGGGTTTCGGCTTTGGCCGGAGCGAGGCGTCGCTGGCCAGTGAGCTATGGACGATGGCACTCTACGTCTCGATAGCCGGGCTGGCTCTCATCCTGGGCTGGGCGGGTCTCATCGTCCCGTCGCTGGCTTTGCTGGCGATCGGCTTCGCGCTGGTTTCCGTTCTGGATCATCGCGCGGCCAAGGCGGGCAATGCGCCTGCCCATTTCGCCGGTCTGAGGCCCATTCAGATGCCGATCGCATCCCTGGCACTGCTTCTCGTTATGACCCGGCTTCTGATGGACTGAAGCCATATGCCTGACCGGAGAGCCCATGATCTGGGCGGCTTTTGTGAGGGAAGACGTAGCGCTCGGCATATCCGTAGCGGTGATCCATTCGCAGCAGCCGAAACGCTATCGAGTGCCTCTTCGCATGTGCGAGATGAAAGAAGGGTGAATGCCATCAGGCGACACGCCAACTTCCTGTGGATAGCCCGTAACTCCGCAGCTCTATCGCTTTTACGCACGTGCTGATCGATTTTTGCGTTTGCAGCAAAATGCGATTGCTGGCATTTGGAAATCGCCTTTCAGGCATCCTCTCCCAAACTTTCAAAGGGCTGGTCTTTGGACCGGCCTTTTTTTTGGGCGCGCAAAATTCACGCACCGACAGCGCCCAAAGGCGGCGGAGGCAAAATCATAAACCTCTGTGGATGGCCGATTCATCCAGCTTGACGCGGCACCCTTCCTTTTGAGAACATAAAGGGAACAATAGAGTCGATTTGCCATCATGTCCACCCAGCCTGCCCTCCCCTCCCCAAGCCAGGAACAGCTCGACGCCCTGCGCGCGAAGCTGACCTCGGCGCGTGCGAGCCGGGGGCCGGTCCTGCCCTTTGGTGTGCCGATGCTCGACGAGCGGCTCGCCTTCGGCGGGCTTGATGGCGCGGGCCTTCATGAGGTTGCGGCGGCATCCTCAAAGCTGAGCGATGATGCTGCAGCCACGCTCTTTGCCGCTGGCATCGCAGCGCGCTTTGCCAGCTCGGGGTTTACCGTGCTCTGGGCGGTTTCGCGCTTCGACCTTTATGCCCCCGGCCTCGAACAGGTTGGCCTGGGCCCTTCCCGGCTGCTCTATGCGGAGGGGAAGAAAGATCAGGAGGTGCTGGCAATCGCCGAGGACGGCTTGCGCGATGGTTCGCTGGCCTGCGTCATCGCTGAAGTGCGCTCAGCCGATATGACTGCCACAAGACGGCTTCAACTGGCGGCCAGCGACGGGCAGACGCCGATGCTGCTCTACCGGCGACATCGCGCGCGTGATCAGTGCCCGCTCACCCAGAACTCTTCCGCCATGACCCGCTGGCGCATTGGCTGCCTGCCTTCGGCGCCCCTGCCGCACCCCGGCGTCGGCCGGGCACGCTGGTCAGTCGAACTTGCCCGCCAGCGTGGCGGCAATCCCTTTTCTCTCGATCTGGACGCCTGTGATGACAAGGGTTGCCTCGCTCGCCCTGCCCTTTCTATCGATCGAGCGATTGCGCCGGCTGGATCGGCCAACCGCGCGGCCTGATCGCGTCGCACCCACCCGCTCTTCATCGCTCCCGCCCCCGGCCATCGACGACGACCCCGGCGCCTGCTCGGTGCCGCGCGGCGGCGGCTGGCGCCCTGGCGCCCGCTGGGCGCGTAATGATACCCAGAACGGCGTGGGGCAGGCAGCGGCCATCGATGCCCTGCCGGCTCATCAGCGCCCCACCATGCGCGAGATGGGACGGCGCAGCGAACATGCCGATCATCCCTTCAAGGCCATGCCTTCCGATGAAGGCGCGCGTGGCGGTGGTGGCACGGCGATGCCCTCGGCCAGCTCCCCCATGGCCGTGCTGCAGGGCGGGCGCCTGACCTGGGCTCGCCCCATGGTGCTGATCACCCGCAGCGGCCAGCGCGAGATCATCACCTCGGCCTGCCCGCTGGCGCTGGATCTGGGCCTCCACCCCGGCATGGCTGCTGCCCATGCCCGCGCGCTGGTGAGCGATCTCGATGTCCGCGATGCCGAGCCCGAGGAAGATGCTGCATGGCTTGAACGCCTCGCCCTCCATGCCCTTGGTCACTGGACGCCCACGGTAGCTGTCTCCGGGCATGATGGCTTGTGGTTCGATCTTACCGGGACCACCCATCTCTTTGGAGGCGAGGCCCGCTTTTGCCACCGCCTGCTGCGCTTTCTCTCCCGCCTCGGCTTTACCGCCAGCGTGGCGGTAGCGGGGACACCGGGCGCGGCCCATGCCCTGGCCCGCTATGGCGGTGAGTCCATGATCCTGCTGCCACCAAAGGAGGAAGCCCACGCGCTGGCCGATCTGCCGCTGGCCGCCCTGCGCCTCGAAACCGGCGCCCTCAATGCCGCAGCCCGCTTTGGCCTGGAACGCATCGGCGATCTCTATCCCATGCCGCGTGGGCCACTGGCCAAACGTCTGGGCCTCTCGACCGTTATGCGGCTCGATCAGGCCCGCGGCATGGTGGCCGAGCCGATTGTGCCGGTCACCGCTTTCGAAACGCCCAGCGCCCGGCGACAGTTGCTCGAACCCATTGGCACCGCCGAGGCGATCGCTCAGGTCATCGGCGATCTGGTCGATGATCTGGTGGTCCAACTCCAGCAGCGGCGCCTTGGGCTGCGCGCTGCCCATCTCACCTGCCAGCTGGTCGATGGCAGCGAGCAGAAAGTGGGTATCGGCACCGCGCGGGCGAGCCGAGACGCCAGGCACCTTACCCGCATGCTGGTCGCGCGGATCGAGCGCATCGATCCTGGTCTCGGCATCGAGACGATGGTGCTGATCGCACCGCATGTTGAGGATCTGCAGGCCAGCATGGTGGCAGCCAAGCTGGGGCGTGACGACCATGCGCCAGATCTGGCTCTGTTGGTCGATCAGCTAAGCGGGCGCGTGCCGCCTGAAGCCGTCTTCCGCCTCTCCTCTCATGAGAGCGATGTGCCTGAGCGGGCGATCCGCCGAATGATGCCCCTGGGTGAGCCCAAGGGCTGGCCAGCATGGGCGCGCCCGTCCCGGTTGCTCGCCCGGCCCGAACCCCTGAGCAGCGTGATCGCGCTGTTGCCCGATCACCCGCCCCGCCGCTTTTCCTGGCGCGGCGGGACCTATCGGGTCGTGGCCGGTGACGGCCCCGAACGTGTGCATGGAGAATGGTGGCGGCGGCCTGGCGAGATGTGGGCGGTCAGGGACTATTACCGGGTGGAGGTGGAGGGCGGCGCGCGCTACTGGATCTTCCGGCGCGGCGATGGTGTCGAGGAAGGCACCGGCGATCTCTCCTGGCATCTGCATGGCGTGTTCGGCTGATGGCCCGTTACGTCGAGCTTCAGGTGACCAGCCATTTCTCCTTCCTGCGCGGTGCCTCCTCGCCGGAAGAACTGTTCTCGGCAGCTGCCCTGCTGGGCCATTCGGAGCTCGGCCTTGCCGATTGGGGCAGCGTGGCCGGCGTGGTGCGCGGCTGGGCCGGGCAGAAGGAGACCGGTGTGCGGATGATCCCGGGTACGCGGGTCGATCTCACCGACGGCAAGGCGCTGTTGCTCTATCCCACCGATCGCCTTGCCTGGTCACGCCTCACCCGCTTGCTCTCGCTGGGCAAGGCGCGCGGCGGCAAGGGAGCCTGTATTCTCGATTGGAAAGATGTCACGGTCCATGCCGAGGGTCTGGTCGCCATCCTGCTTCCCGATCAGCCGGATGAAGCGTGCGGCGGCCATCTCGCCCAGGTGAAGGAGATCTTCGCCGAGCGCGCTTATCTGGCGCTTGCGCTCCGTCGGCGCCCCGGCGATGCCGGACGTCTGCATCGCCTCGATGGGCTGGCCCGCGCCGCCGGGGTGAGATCCGTCGCCACGGGAGACATCCTCTACCATTCCGGCCAGATGCGCCCGCTGCAGGATGTTTTGGCCGCGATCCGCGAACACACCACCGTCGATGCCCTGGGTTTCAAGCGCGAGCGCTTTATGGACCGCCATCTCAAATCACCCCAGGAGATGGAGCGGCGCTTTGCCGCCTTCCCCGAAGCCATCGAGGCCAGCACGGAAATCGCGGCGCGCTGCAGCTTCGATCTGGGCGAGATCCAATACCAATATCCCTATGAGCAGGTGGTCGAAGGTAGGACCGCGCAGGAAGCGTTGGCTGACCTTACCGAGGCGGCGGCAGTACGCCTGTTCCCGCGCGGCCTACCCGCCCCCTATCGCGCCCAGATCGACCATGAGCTGCGGCTGATCGGGCAGCTTGGCTACGCACCCTATTTCCTCACCGTCAATTCCATCGTCACCGAGGCCCGGCGGCGCGGTATTCTCTGCCAGGGGCGTGGTTCGGCGGCCAACAGCTGCGTCTGCTACATGCTGGGAATCACCTCGATCGACCCCATCCAGCATGAGCTGCTCTTCGAGCGCTTTGTCTCGGGTGAACGCAAGGAGCCGCCCGACATCGATGTGGATTTCGAGCATGAGCGCCGGGAAGAGATCATCCAGTGGATCTACGAGACCTACGGCCGCCACCGCTCGGCGTTGACCGCCGTCGTTACCCGCTACCGCACGCGCGGCGCGGTGGCCGAGGTCGGCAAGGCGCTGGGACTGCCGCGCGATCTTACCAAGATGCTCACCGGCCTGGTATGGGGCTGGTCGGTCGACGGGATCAGCACCGAACAGATCGAAAGCCTCAACCTCAACGCCAATGACTATCGCCTGCGGCTCTGCCTCGATCTCTCGCGCCAGCTGATCGGCACGCCGCGCCATCTCTCGCAGCATCCGGGCGGCTTTGTGCTGACGCAGGACCGCCTCGACGATCTTGTGCCGATTGAACCCGCGCGCATGGAAGACCGGCAGATCATCGAATGGGATAAGGACGATATCGATGCTCTGAAATTCATGAAGGTCGATGTGCTGGGTCTGGGCATGCTGGGCTGCATGAACCGAGCCTTCAACATGCTGGCGGATATGAAGGGGATCGCTATCGGCATGGCCGATCTGCAGAAGGACGATCCTGCCGTCTACGCGATGATCCAGAAGGCCGATACGCTCGGCACTTTCCAGATCGAGAGCCGGGCCCAGATGTCGATGCTGCCGCGCATCAAGCCCGCCAAATTCTATGACCTCGTCATCGAGGTGGCGATCGTGCGTCCCGGGCCGATCCAGGGCGACATGGTTCACCCCTATCTGCGTCGCCGCGAAGGCAAGGAGAAGGCGGAATATCCCAAGCCCGAGCTGCGCGCCGTGCTGGAAAAGACGCTGGGCGTGCCCCTCTTTCAGGAGCAGGCCATGAAAGTGGCAATCGTGGGGGCGGGCTTTACCCCTGCCGAGGCCGATCAGCTGCGCCGCGCCATGGCCACCTTCAAGATGACCGGCGGGGTCAGCCATTTCTATGACAAGCTGGTGGGCGGCATGGTCGCGCGCGGCTACAGTCAGGACTTTGCCGAGCGAACCTTCAAGCAGATCGAGGGGTTCGGCAGCTATGGCTTTCCCGAGAGCCATGCCGCCAGCTTCGCCAAAATCGCCTATGCCTCCTGCTGGATGAAGCATCACCATCCCGATGTCTTTTGCGCTTCACTGCTCAACGCCCAGCCGATGGGCTTCTATGCCCCGGCGCAGATTGTTGCGGACGCAAGGAAGCATGGGGTGGAGGTGCGGCCTGTTTCGATCAATCACAGCCATTGGGATTGCACGCTCGAACATACCAATCGCCGGAATCTGGCCGTACGCCTTGGCTTCCGGCAGGTGCGGGGTCTGGCCAATGTCCATGGTGCGCGGATCGTCGCGGCGCGGGGCATTCAGCCCTATGGCAGTGTCGAGGAGGTCTGGCGGCGGGCGGGCGTGCCCCGTGCGGCGATCGAGCGGCTTGCCGAAGCCGACGCTTTCGCGGCCATCGCGCAAGATCGGCGCCAGGGCCTCTGGAAGGTCAAGGGGTTGGGCGATGCCCCCCTGCCTCTGTTCGCTGCTGCCGACGCTAAAGAGGAGCAGTTCTCGCCCGAAGGCAGCGAGCCGACCGTGACGCTCCTGCCGCTGTCCGAAGGCCGGGAGGTGGTCGAGGACTATCGCTCGATCCAGCTCTCCCTGCGCGCGCATCCGGTGAGCTTTCTGCGCGAGGAGCTGGCGGACATGAAGATCGTGTCCTGCGGCGACCTACCCAACCAGCGCGATGGCCGTAATCTGGAGGTGGCCGGCATCGTGCTGGTCCGCCAGCGGCCGGGCAGCGCCAAGGGTGTGCTCTTCGTCACCATTGAGGACGAGACCGGCGTGGCCAATGCCATCCTCTGGCCCGACAAGTTCGAGACCTATCGGCGACAGATCATGTCGGCGTCGATGATCGCGGTGCGGGGGCGTCTGCAGAAAGAGGGCGAGATCATCCATGTCATCGCCGACCGGATCACCAATCTCGACCCCATGCTGCGCTCGATCGGGCGGCAGGATTTGAACCTGCCACACGGGCGCGGCGATGGCGCTGCCCATGGCGGCGGCCCCGATCCCCGTGACCCCGGATTTCCCAAGGGGCGCGTGCTGGCTGCGCCTGCCTTCCGAACTGACGGAAAGCAGGACGATATTCTGCCGGTTCGCAGCCATGATTTCCACTGACGTGCTTTCGCTCTTCTGGCATTCGGCCATCGCTGCCCTGCGCTGACAGGGTACTCAACG
>NZ_BCZE01000137.1 GCF_001598555.1 Novosphingobium rosa NBRC 15208 | reverse complement strand
CCTTGCCCAAACGCGCGCCCTATCTTGCCGAGGACCAATAAACCGACGCGAAGCTCTGGACCCGGCAGGCAATCTTTAGGGATTGCGCTGTAAAGCGCCCCATGAAAGGGCAGCTTTCGTGGAACATCAGAGTTTCAACATGCCGACCAGTCTTGCCGCGCCTGATCCGCGGCCCGAAACGGGAGTGGCGCTGGATTTTCAGCGCTTCGAGGCGGGACACCTGCTGACCGACGCCTGGCTGCGGCTGGAGCGCCACGCCAGCCTGCCCACCCAGACTTTGGGCTTTATCGCGGCTCTGGCGCAAAGCCTGCTGGCCGGTGTCGGGATCGTGGTCTTCGTGGGGCGCGGCGAGGAAGGCATCGAGGCGCTGATCCCGCTGTGCCGCGGCGCCTCCTATGCCGCCCGCTGGCGTCTGGCCGGTGCTTGCGAGGTCTTCGAGCCCGGCGACGCCCTGTGCGCAGGCGAGCAGGGCGCGGCGCTGCTGGCGCAGGTGCTGGCGCGCGATCCCCATGCGCTGAGTCTTGACCGTATACCCGCCCGTTCGCTGCTGATCCCGGCCTTGCGTGTGGCGATGCGCGGACGGGGGCTGGTCTCGGTGCGCCCGGCGCGCGGCTGCCCGACCATCGCGCTGGACGCCAACTGGGGGCAAGGCGAGAGCTTCCTCAACGCCGGGCGTCGCTCCGATTTCCGCAGGGCCGAGCGGCGCGCCGCGGCCATGGGTGCGGTCTTCCACGAGATCATTGCACCGGACCCTTGCGAATTCGACACGCTGTTCGATGAAGCCATCGCGGTGGAGATGAACAGCTGGAAGCGTGCGGCGGGCAGCGCCATCGGCTGCAACCCGGCCAAGGAGGCTTTCGTCCGCGCCTGGTTCCGCCATGCCTGCGAGCAGGGCACATTGCGCATCGCCTTTCTGCGCATCGGCCACAAGGCGGTGGCGATGCAGCTGGCGGTGGTCAGCCTCAACCGGTACTGGCTGTTCAAGATCGGCTATGACGAGGCCTATCGCAGCTGTTCTCCGGGCAATCTGCTGATGCTGCACAGCCTGCGCCATGCCGCCCGCGCGGGGCTGGAGGCCTATGAGCTGCTGGGCGAGGCCGAACCCTGGATCGCCGATTTCTGGACCCGCGACAACCATGACTGCGTGCGCCTGCGGACCTATCCCTTCAACCCGCGCGGCCTGTTGGCGCTGGCGGCGGATGGTCTGGTCTGGCTCAAGGGGCGGCTGAGGCGCAAGGCGTGAGCCTGTGGAGCCGCTTGCGCGATGCCCGATACGCCTTGCCCGGCATGATCGGGCGCCATCTGCCCGCGCCCGATGCGGCATGGGCGGGGACGCAGGCGCGGCGCTGGCAGGCAGGGGGCTGGGCGACAAGCTTCGGCTGGTTCCCCGGCGGCGAGGATGCCGATGGCGTGCTGGCGGGCCATCTGGCGCTGATCGCGGCGGTGGCCGGGCAGGATGCCGTGCTGGCGGTGAAAGCCCCTGCTCTGGGGCTGAGCGAGGCCCGTATCGCCACGCTGGCCAGGGCGGCGACGCAGGCGGGGGTGGCGTTGGTCTTCGATGCCCATGGACCGACGCATGCCGATGCCACGCTGGCGCTGGTCGAGCAGGCCATGGCGCTGCACCCCGCGGTCGGCTGCGCGTTGCCCGCGCGCTGGCGGCGCAGCGAGGCGGATGCTGCAAAGCTGCGAGACAGGCCGCTGACCTTGCGGATCGTCAAAGGTGAATGGGCCGATCCTGAAAGCGATCCCGAAGACCTGCGTGCCGCCTATCTCGATCTGGTGCGGTCGTTGGCGGGCCGCGCGGCGCCGGTGGTGGTGGCCACGCATGATCCCTTGCTGGCGGCGCAGGCGCTCGACCTGCTGATCGCCAGCGGAACGCCCTGCCTGCTGGAGCAGTTGCGCGGCCTGCCGCGCCGCCGCACCGAGGCCGTGGCGCGGCAGCGGGGCGTGCCCCTGCGGCTCTATCTGCCCACCGGGCCGGGCTGGTGGGCCTATGCCATCGACAAGGCGCTGGCGCGGCCCCACCTGCCGCTCTGGGCTTTGCGTGATTTACTCGGCCTGAAGGATTAGGGGCGCAACGCGTCCATCAGCGGCACCAGGGTTCGCCAGTGATGCTCGGCCTCGTCATGATCGTGAGCGGGCATATCGGCGGGCACCCAGCCGTGATGGGCGGGATAGGTTTCCACCTCATTCTCCACCCCGGCCTCATCCAGCGCGGCGATCAGCCGGGTTTTCTGCGCATCGTCGAAATTCTTGTCCTCTGCGGCGCCTGCCACATAGACCCTGGCGTTGATGCGCGGGGCCAGCAGATGCGGGCTGTCCGGCTTTTCTGTCGCCAGCCCGCCGGGGTGATAGGCTGCCGCGATGGCGATCCTGTCCCCGAAGGTGCCCGCCGCGGTCAGGGCAAGGCGGCCGCCCATGCAATAGCCGACCACGCCCACCGGGCCGCCCTGCGCGGCATCGTGCAAGGTGATCGCTTCCAGCAAGGCGCCAAGATCGCTCAGTGTGTCCTCGGTGGTGATCGCCGCCATGAATTTGGCGCGATGCTCCTCACGCAGATCGGGATTGCCGAAGACCTTTTTGGCGTCGATGGGTTCATAGGGGCCGGCGCGATAGAACAGATCGGGCAGAAACACCGCGAAACTGTGCGAGGCCAGCCGCGCCGCCAGATCCTGCATGGCCGGGCGGATGCCGGGGGCGTCCATCAGCATGATCACCGTGGGCCAGGGCCCTTCGCCATGCGGGGTGTGGACATAGGTGGGCATCACGGAATCCGGCGTGGTGACGTCGATGATGGTGAGGATCGTGTCGGTCATGATGGCCACTTGTCCTGCGATGGAGGAAACATGTCCGGATGGCTCCGGGCGTGAATCCAAAGCGGAAGTTTGACCCTTTTGTTCCCGGGGGCAGGCACCGGGGCAGGGTGGGACGAGTGCCCTTCGCGCTCCCCTGACTATATTTTCGCCGCGATCGGCGGTGGCCAGTCGAGGACTGGGCGCTTTTGCGGAGGCGGGTTAACGCGATGGTGGAGTGACAGGTAAATACCCGGAGATTTTAACCGCTGCGCCCTTCGGAAATGGATTCCGGATTCGTCCCTAATTCACCATTTTGGCAGGGCTGCCGCCGTAGCACGCGAAGGGCCGTCCCCACGCTGGGCCAGATATGAAAACGGCCTTGGAGGTGATCCAAGGCCGTCTTTTTATTCAGCAATATCAGCTGGTTCCGATTACTCGGAACCGCCGAAGAAATTGCCGATGCTGTCCCAGATGCTGCGGGCAGCAGGCTTCTTGTTCGTCATGGTAACGCTCCCAGAAAACATGACCTGCCGGAGACGGTTCCGGCAAGGGCAACGTTAACTGGTTGTAAACCAAACTCAAGAGGGTAAACGCGTATTAACCTTTAGGCGGCCCGAGGTGTCCTGGAAGGGAACACTATGGTGACCAAATCCTTAAATTTCATCGGCCTGCCCAGATGATAGCCCTGGGCGATGTCGCAGCCCAGCTGGCGCAGCAGATCCAGCGTGGCGCGATCCTCGATGCCCTCGGCGATCACGCGGCGATTCAGGCGGTGGGCCAGCGCGATCGTCGATTCCACCATCAAACGGTCATCCTCGTCGCTGGTGAGATGGGTGACGAATTTGCGGTCATCTTCACCTCGTCGCAGGGGAAGCTTTTCAGATAATCCAGCGTGGCGTTGCCGGTGCCGTAATCGTCGATGGAAATCTGGATCCCCATCTCGGCCAGCTGGGCCAGCGTGATGTTGGCCTTGTTGTTCTCGGTGATCTGGGCGGTTTCGGTGATTTCCAGCGTCAGGCTCGAGGCCGGAAAGCCGGTGGTCGCCAACACGCCAGCGATGCGCGCGACAAGCTCGGTGTTGTCCAGCAGCGTGGCCGACAGGTTGACGCTGAGGCGGAAATTGGTCTGCTTGTCCACGATGCGCAGCATGTCGCTGGTGGCGCGCTCCAGCACATAGAGCGTCAGGCGCAGGATGCGGTTATGGGCTTCGGCGGCGCCCACGAAGGTTTCGGGCGAGATCGAGCCGCGCTCTGAATGCTGCCAGCGCACCAGCGCCTCGGCGCCGATGATATGCAGATCGTCGATGGTGAACTGCGGCTGATAGGCCACCCAGATGTCGCCCTGATCGAGCGCATTGTCCATTTCGCCCACCAGGCTGAGCTGCCAGCTGGTGTCGCCCTCGCTGTCCGACTGGTGGAAGCGCCACAGCTGGTTGCGGCTGGCGGCGCGGTCGGCGGCGAGCAGGGCGCTGGCGATGCGGTTGGTGACCGTGCGTTCATATTCGTCGTCGAGGCCGAAGGAGACCTGCACGTCGATCTTGCGGGTGCCGAGAATCAGCTGGGTCTCGATCAGGCGGGCAAGGCCTTCGATATGCCCGGCCAGCTCGTCGGCGGGCAGGCGCGGGGCCAGCCAGTAGATGACATCCTCGGCCTGATAGAAGATGTTGCGCTGGCCCGGCAGCGACAGGCGGCGCACCAGTTCATTGATCAGATCGGTCTCGATCGCCTCGGGGAAGCTGGAGCAGATCGCGGCGTAATTGCGGATGCGCATCGCCACCAGAGGCTTTTCGGTGGCCTGGGGCTCCTCGCGCAGCGCCGAAAGATTGGGCAGCAGCGTTCCGGCATGCAGGCGCTGGGCCCGGCTGATCTCGCGCAGCATCATCGAGCGATAGGCCACGATGCCGAACAGCAGATAGGCAGGCAGGAAATCGGCCGTGATGAAATGAACGTCCAGCGCGAAAGGCAGCGCCAGCAGCACGGCCATCGCCCCCACCGTCACCAGTCCGGCCATCATGCGCTGGCGGCAGCGCAGCAGCAATGCGGCAAAGATCGTCGCGACGACAATGGCGGGCACCCATCCCCAGTTCTGGGGGACGCCTTCGCGCAGGGTCTGTGCGCCCACGGCAAGGAAATAGACGCCCGGCGTCCAGCCTTGCCCGGCCATGCCATGCATGTCCCACTGCCTGACCGAGGTCCAGCCGACCAGAATATCCTTCCCGCGCAGCTGCGAGGCCGGAACCTTGCCATCGACCACGTCGATAAAGCTGACGGTGGGAACCGAGCGCATCTGGATCGACCAGTCGGGACGGAACATTGTTCCTGTCGGGCCCGAGTGATCGGAGATTTCCGACGCGACCGAGCGCACGGTCTGGCCGGCCACCACGTCCTGATAGGGGAATTCCGCCGAGAGGGAAAAAGGCTTGGTGACGCCGTTGAGCAGGGTCAGCTTGACGTACTGACGGAAGAGCGGGGCAGGCAGGATATAGGTGGTCATCGCGCCCACGCCCTTGCCCGAAGCGGCCATGCTGCCCAGAGAAACCTTGCCGTTGCTGTTTTTCAGCGCCGCGGCAAAGACGTCGTTATCGGGCTGCGATGAAGCGTCGGTGTAGGTGCGGTCGAAATAGATATGGCGGACGCCCATGGCGACAAGATTGTCGATAAGCTTGGCATCGACCTTGCGCGAAAAACTGAATGTGCCGAAACGGGCATAGGTCTTCTCGTCCAGACCCACCACCACGATCTTGCCATCGGCGGGCCGGGCGCGGAGCATGTTGCGGCCGCCGCGGAACAGATCCTCCAGCGGCTCGCCAAGGTCGATCGCGCCGCAAATGACGGCGAGCAGAAGCGCCCAGAGCAAAATGCTGGTTGGCGTGGCGCGACTTGATTTGTGCCGGCTTTTTGCCGTCAGAGCGATCATGTGATGTCCCTTTTCGCAGGCTGGCCTGTCCCGGGGGGCCGGGATTCGGTCAGCTTGCACGGCCTGCATAGAGGGGATTCGGTAAAACTCTCTTAACCGTGGTTGTTAGGGTGGTCGCGCGGGTGCGCTGGTAAGCGGGCGGTGGCTGCGTGTTATGCAATTGAATGTTATGATCCCTGGCCCGCTCTGTGAGAATGTTTCGTACGGGGACTCTCAGGGGCGCCGCCGTGGCGACCGCCACGGTGCAACCCACCCGGCGCAAGCCGGCGCCAAGGGAGTTTGAATGCGCTTTGGGCACGGCGGGCTCGTCGGCTTCGGGTATCGTCCCGAAGCGGGGGCCGACAGCTGGCAGGATCATCGGGACGCGGGGCGCTGCCCCGCTGGCGGGGTCTTTGCGCGCCTGATATATTGGTTAAGGCTGAACATAGCCTATAACTATATCAACGGTTTAAGGAAACACTCCAACGCGCCCTCGTGGTTGCTGCGTATGGCGCGGATCGAAAGGCGCCTGGCCGATCCGCTGCACCACCGCGCCGCCCGCACGCCGCGCGCGGCCTTGTTCCAGGCCCGGGATCACCATGCCGAGCCCGGCGCTCTGCCGCCCGGCTTGCTTGCCGCCATGCGCGACGAGGTGATGCAGCAGCACCTCTATCACGATCCCACCATCCCCGGCTGGACCTATCGCGGTCTGGTCGAGGCGGCGCCCTACAGCGAGCTGCACATGCTGCCGCATGCGCTGTTCGCCAGCGATCTTTTTCTGGAAATCTGCACCAGCCCCACCGTCATGACATTTTGCCGGGAGGTGATCGGGCCGCGCGCGGCGGTCAGCTGGGGGCAGGCATGGATCGCGAATCCGGGCTATCTCGAATCGCCCAAGTGGAAATGGCACCGCAACAATGACGAGCCTTTCAACGCCGTGCAGGTGCTGGTGCCGCTCGGCGATGTGCTGGGGGAGGAGGATGGGCCGATGCTGGTGCTGCCGGGCAGCGCGCAATGGTCAGCCTGCCTTGAGCCGCGCCTTTATGGCGAAGACGAGGTGGAAGCGATGACGTCGCGCCATCCGCCCCATGCGTTGCTGGGGCGGATGGGCGATGTGGCGTTCTTCAAGGGGTTTGCCCTGCATCGCCTGACGCCGGTGTTGCGGCGGCAGGCGATGCTGGCGATTCTTGTGTCGATCGGCCCGGCGCTCGGCAGCCCGACGATCATGCGCCGTCCGCTGTCCGCCGTGCCGGGCCATCTGCGCGAGAGAATCGCGCAGAACGAAGGATTCTTTCGCCGCCTGGTCTGCTGACCGTCAGCGATGGTGACCCTCGGGAACCGGCTGAACGACCGGATTGGACACCATCACCGGCGCGGGCGGCGGGGGAGGCGTGGGCTCCTGAATGATCGGCGGGATCATCAGCGGGGGCAGCGCCTCGGGCGGTGTGGCCGAAGGGCCATAGACCGCCTCTTCCGCCGTGATCGGGCGGGTGTTGATGCCGTGCAGCCCATCGATCTCGGCCTGACGGTGCTGGAGATAGAAGCGCCGCATCGCCGCATAGGAATCGGGCGCATCGCGGAAGACGCGCAGCTGCGGATCGATCATCACACGGTCGTCCAGCCCGCCGATGATCGTCACGGCCAGACCATAGGCGGGGCCGCGCAGCTCATCGGCATAGAGCGCCGGGAAGCCCACGCGGTCGATGGTGGTGCCGATCACGTCGCGCAGCGTGGTGGGGCCGATCAGCGGCAGGAAGAAATAGGGGCCCGGCTTGACGCCATAGAAGCCCAGGGCATCGGCGATGCCGTTGGGGCGCCACGGCAGGTGGAAGGGCTTGCGCTTGGCGATGTCGAAAATGCCGGCCAGACCGATGGTGCTGTTCAGACCGAAGCGCCCGATGGTCTCGAACATCTTGCCGAATTTGTGCTCCGCCAGATAGGCCACCGCCACGGAGGGTTCGCGCATGTTGTAGAGCACATTGTGGAAGCCCTGGCGCAGCGGCGAGGGCAGGGTCTTCTTATAGGCCATCGCCGCCGGGCCGACGACCGCCTTGTCCGTCGCCTGGATCACGGCGTAGGTCTTGATGTTGATGCCTTCCAGCGGATCGCCCGCCGGGGCCTTGCGCTCGCCCGAGACGACGATGTCGCCCGGGGCGCTGGTGTGTGCGTGCTGGTCCGGGGCAGGCTGCTTGTCGCCAGACGGAGCCGCGACGGGCGACGGGCTGGCCGGAGCGGTCTGATCCGTCGCTGCCGGAGTGGTTGCGCCGAAGGCGGGCGCGGGCACGGCGGCCTGAGCAGCCTCATCGGCGGCCTGCAGCGAATCGAGCGGCGCATAGGTCAGCACGGCCTGATCGGCGGGCGCGGCCAGAACGGGCGTCGCCCAGGCTCCCAGCATGCCGACCGAAGCGAGGGCGGCCCCTTTCAGCCAGCGCGTATGCCGAGCCTCACGGGCCTCCGCCACGGGCGCGACGCCTGCCCGCGAGGGAAATGCGGGACGTGCCCCGCCGGTGATGCTCATGCCGAAATGCTCCTGCCTGTGCCCCTGCCTGTGGCAAGGGTTGAATAACCCCGATCCCGCATCTGTGCGCCAGATGCAAGGCTCGCTTTTGCCGAGCCCTGTAATTTCACGAGGATTTGCGCAAGATGAACCGGATCGGCGAAAAATCCTCAATCACCTGCCCCTGAGGGCGCTCCAGCACATTCGTATACCGCTGGGCAGACCCCGATCCTTGCCATAGAGTGAGCCGTTGACCATCGATTGCGAGATGCCCTGCATGACCTCTCAGACCGTTTTGGCCCCCCTTTCGGATTCGGTTCAAACTGCATGGTGGCGAGGGGCGGCGAT
>NZ_BCZE01000136.1 GCF_001598555.1 Novosphingobium rosa NBRC 15208 | reverse complement strand
CCGAAGCAGCCCTCCGTTCATGCCTCACCTTCACCTGCCTTCATCGATGTCCCTCTTCCTGACGGCCCAGATGAGGGCACGAGAAAATGCATCGCCCCAACCGCATCCCTGACTAGTGATCAGATTGCCATCGACGACGATCTCCTGCTCTCGAAGCTGTGCGCCTGCATGCCCAAACTCTAGCCAGCCTGTCGGCGCGGCGGTCACAACGCGCCCTTTCAGCACGTTCGCCACGGCTAAAAGCCACAGCCCATCGCAGGCGGCGGCGACAGGCTTTCCTCCCCAAAGAAAGTCTCGCACCAACTCGATCGCTTTGTGCTCAATCGACAGGCCATCAGCCCCGACTTGGCCGCCCGGCAGCACAAGCGCGTCAAATTTGTTTGGGTTAACAGTGCCGAGTGTGCGGACCAACCCTAGCTCCGCGCCTTTGCAGCCAGTAATCTCGCCTGCTTCGGGACTGGCCAGGACTGTCTCAATGCCAGCCCGGTGAAAGGCTTGCATAGAGCATGTGAGGCCCAAGTCATCGAAGCCATCGGTCTCTATGATGAGAACACCGCGCATGGCCAACACCCCAGAGTAAGTACATCAACGGGTTAATGGCAGAAAGGTCAGCTTGGTCCGGCTTGATAATGCAAATGGGCGCGCCAGAAGCCCCATCGGTCTATCAGCGCCTTTCCATGCTGCAGTCCTCCTCGATTGAGATAGCCCGCCAGCTGCGCCAGCGGAACAAACAATCGCTTCCGACGTCTCCCTCTCCGGATGCTGGCCGTCCTGGCGACAGACCCGGGAGCGGGCACACAACCCGCCATCGACTAGGCGTGTCCGGTAAGCGATCGACCCCCCGCCCGGACACGCCAATTTCTCTTGCCTTATCTGATCGAACCGATTGAATGCAGGTTAGCCTGTCAGCCGCGAGCGTTTCACCTGCCAGGTGGGGTCCGATGCCGATCGTTCGGCAAACCCCCGGTGAAAGGATTGGACAGACTGTCATCCTTGGGTAAGGCAAGCGGCATGTTGGAAGGGGCGCACCTTGGCATCTGAGACTTTGGCCAAAACACAGGCAACGGCTGCCGATCTGGATGCCTGCGCACGCGAACCAATCCAGGCGCCGGGCCAGATCCAGCCCCAAGGCAATCTGCTTGTGCTGTCAGGCGCAGACCTCACCATCATCCAGGCAGCAATTGGCAGCTCTTCTGCGTTTTCTGTGCAAGATGTGCTCAATCATCCGCTCCGGGATGCCCTCGCGTCATGGCTGGCTCTCGTCCCGGAGCGCATCGGCAAGGCATCTTTCGAGGATGGCCCCTGTCATCTCGGAAGCTATTATGGCGGGCAGGAAGGCTATCACGCCATCGCCCACCGTGCTGGCCCCAACATCATTCTTGAACTCGAAACGATCGAGCCGGGCGAACCGGGTTCGCTCGATGAACTTTACCCGTCGCTGACGGCCCTGCTGTCAGGGGCGCAGGTCAACCAGTCCCTGGAAGAGCTTGGCGCCCTCGCCGCGCAGGAGGTGCGGCGCATCACGCAGTTCGACCGGGTCCTTATCTACCGCTTCGATGAGGACTGGAACGGTACAGTGATCGCGGAGGACCGCAATGAGGTGCTCCCCTCCTATCTGGATCTGCGCTTCCCCGCGACGGACATTCCGGCACAGGCCCGCGAACTCTACCGCCTCAACCGTCTACGCCTGATTGCCGATGCCAATTATCGGCCGGTGCCTCTGGAGCCCGGTCTCGATCCGGTGACCGGCCAGCGCAACGACCTGAGCTTTGCGACCCTGCGCAGCGTGTCGCCGATCCATCTCGAATATATGCGCAACATGGGCACGGGCGCCTCCATGTCGATTTCCCTGCTGCGGCAAGGGCAGCTCTGGGGGTTGATTTCGTGCCACAACAAGGCCCCTCGCCGTGTGCCTTATCATGTGCGCACAGCCTGCGATTTCATCGGCCAGTTCCTCTCGCTGCAATTTGCCGGGCGGGAGCAGGCCATTCTGGCAGAGCAGCGGATCGCGCTGCGGTCGGTTCAGGCGCGCTTGCTGGCTAGCATGGCGGCAGCCGATCCTTTTATGGTCAGCCTGGTCAAGGAGCGTGCCGACATGCTGGCGCTGACCGATGCGACGGGCGCCGCCATCGTGTTCGGCGGTGAATGCCGCCTGCTGGGGGAAACGCCAGCCGAGCCCGAGGTGCGCCGCCTTGCCGACTGGCTCAACGATCAGCGCCCGGATGAGATCGTCGTCACCGATCATCTCGCCGGTGTTCTCCCGGACTTTGCCAGCATCAAGGACACGGCGAGCGGCGTGCTGGCTGTGCCAATCTCGCAGGTCCATTCCGCCTATGTGCTCTGGTTCCGGCCAGAGGTTATCCGCACCGTTTCCTGGGGCGGATCACCGCGCAAAGCTGTCGATATCGAGAGTGGCCGCATCCATCCCCGCCAGTCCTTCGAGGTCTGGAAAGAGGCTGTCAGCATGCGCAGCCGCCCCTGGGGCGAGGCCGAGATCGAGGCTGCCGAGCATCTGCGCTCGGCCATCGTCGATATCGTTTTGCGCAAGGCCGAAGAGCTGGCGGGTATGGCCGAGCAGCTCCTGCGCAGCAACAAGGAGTTGGAGGCCTTCAGCTATTCGGTCAGCCATGACCTTCGCGCACCGTTCCGCCACATTGTCGGCTATGCCGAGCTGCTCAAGCAATATGAGGGCGCGAAGCTCTCCGAACGCGGGCATCGCTACATCGGCACGATCATCGAATCCGCCATTTCGGCCGGAACGCTGGTCGACAATCTGCTCAGCTTCTCACAGATGGGCCGGGCCACGCTGAACAAGATGACCATCGACATGGATCGGCTGGTGGAGGAACTGCGTCGCAAGCTGGACCTCGATCTGGCCGAGCGCGCCGTGGAGTGGCGGATCGATGCCTTGCCCGAAGCCTATGGCGACCCGGTGATGATCCGGTTGGTGATGCAGAACTTGCTGGAGAATGCCGTCAAATTCTCCGCCGGACGCGATCCCGCGATCATCCGGGTTGGCACCCGGGTGCAGGGTGACGTGGTGACCTACTTCGTTCAGGATAATGGCGCCGGCTTTGACATGGCCTATGTCGGCAAGCTATTCGGTGTGTTCCAGCGGCTCCACCGATCCGAGGATTTCGAGGGCACCGGCATCGGGCTCGCCAATGTGAAGCGCATAGTCGAACACCGTCATGGTGGCCGCGTATGGGCGGAAGGAGCGATCGATCAGGGCGCCACGATCTTCTTTTCGTTGCCGCGCCGGGAGAACATGTCGTGAGTGGACCAGACCTCAAGCCCATCCTTTTGGTGGAGGACAGCCCGAAGGATGTCGAGCTGACGCTTGCCGCGTTGGAGCGCTGCCAGCTGGCCAACACTGTCGTCGTGGTGCGCGATGGCGCGGAAGCGCTAGACTATCTGCTCGCCACCGGCCCCTACGAAGGCCGCAATGGCGGCGATCCTGTCGTCGTTTTGCTCGATCTCAAGCTGCCCAAGGTCGATGGGCTTGAGGTGCTTGAGCGGATCAAGAGCGATGAGAAGCTGCGCCAGACGCCGGTTGTCATGCTCACCTCCTCGCGCGAGGAGAAAGATCTGGTGCGCAGCTACCAGCTGGGCGTCAACGCCTTCGTGGTCAAGCCAGTCGGCTTCGATCAGTTTTTCGAAGCAATTCAGGATCTTGGTATGTTCTGGGCCGTTCTGAACGAACCTCCACCCGTGATGCAGCTGGGACCACAGGACGAATGAACTCGCCGATGACGGATGAAAATAGCAAAGCGATCATCCGAATCCTCCATTTGGAGGACAGCGCTATCGACGCTGAGTTGATCGGCGAATATCTGCAGCGCACCGGCGCAGACTGTCAGGTTGAGCGGGTCTGGGATCGCGATGGCTTCACCCAGGGGCTGACCAAAGGCTCCTATGACCTCATTCTCGCTGATCATCTTTTGCCCGCCTTTGACGGCCAGGCAGCACTCGCCCTCGCGCGAGAGCTTGCGCCAGAAACACCATTCATCTTTGTTTCGGGCACGCTGGGTGAAGAGGTCGCCGTTGCCGCCATGAAGCGGGGGGCCACCGACTATGTGGTCAAACAGCGCCTTGACCGGCTGCCCGGCGTGGTCGAGAGGGCCGTGGCCGAACGCGCCGAAAGGCAGCGCAACAAGGCCCTGCTGGCCGCCAGCGAAGCGCGATATCGCGCCCTTTTCGATGCCATCCCCCAGGGCTTCTGCGTCATCGAAATGGTCTATGATGACGATGGGCAACCCGTCGATTACATTATTGTCGAAACAAACGCTGCTTTCGAGGCTCAGACCGGGATCGAGAACGGCATCGGTCGATCGATCCGCTCGATCAACCCGAGCCAGGAAGAAAGCTGGATTCAGATCTACGGGGAAATCGCCCGGACAGGTATTTCCCGCAGTTTTGAGGGCGTTGTCGAAGGGCGCGGGCGTAATTATTCTGTCCATGCCTTCCGCGAGCCGGGCGATCGTCCCAAGGTTGCCGTTCTTTTTGAGGACATCAGGGTCCGCGCCGAGCAGCAAAGACGCCTGCGAGAGAGTGAAGCCCTTTACCGCTTGCTTGATGATATCGATTCCTCAACACGGGGCCTATCAGCCGCCGACGCAGTGCTCTTGGCCACCACAAAGATGGTCGGTGAGCATTTCCATCTAAGCAACTGCGCCTATGCAGATATGGAGGAGGATCAGGATGCCTTCACCATTCGCGGCGACTGGGCTGCGCCCGGATCGCGCTCGATTGTTGGCCATTACAGTCTTGCTGCTTTCGGGGAGCGAGCGGTTAATGATTTGCGCGCAGGTCGCCCATTGATCATCAAAGATAATCTGGCCGAACTGCCCCCTGGGGAAGCTAAAACCTTTCAAGACATCGGCATCACGGCCACAGTCTGCGCGCCAGTTGTTAAGGATGGCAGGCTGCTGGCCCTGATGGCCATTCACGACAACAGGCCGCGTGCGTGGACCGAGCGGGAAATCATCGCCATAAGCGAGGTGGCCGAGCGGTCCTGGTCTCACATTCAGCGTGTCCGAGCCGAAGCAGAGCTGCGTGATGCCAATGCCAATCTCGAACAGCGTATCGAGGAACGGACCAAAGCGCTGGTCGCCACAGAGGAGGCCTTGCGGCAATCGCAAAAGATGGAAGCGATCGGGCAGCTCACCGGCGGCCTCGCCCATGATTTTAACAATATGCTTGCAGCGGTGCTGGGCGGGCTCAATCTGGTGGATCGCAGGGTCAAACAAAAACGCTACGACGAAATCGATCAATATCTTGCTCTGGCCCAACAGGGAGTGGGCCGCGCTGCCTCGCTGACCCAGCGATTGCTCGCTTTCGCCCGGCGCCAGACCCTCGCCCCGGTTAACACCAACGTCGACGATTTGGTCGCCGGCATGCAGGACATGATCGATCGCGCGCTCGGCCCCACCATCGAACTGACGATGTGCCGCACCGAAGGCCTTGGCGCGACCATGGTGGATGCTCCTCAGCTGGAGAACGCCCTTCTCAACCTTTGCATCAACGCCCGGGATGCCATGCCCGAGGGTGGCAAGCTCATCATTGAGACGGCCAATGTATCGGTGGATGTGATCGACGCGGCGCGACGTGATCTGAAACCAGGCCGTTATATATTGCTCTCCGTCACTGACACGGGCATCGGCATGCCGCCAGATGTCGTCGAACGGGTCTTCGAGCCCTTCTACACGACAAAGCCGCTGGGCCAAGGCACGGGTCTGGGCCTCTCCATGGTTTACGGCTTTATCAGGCAGTCCGGCGGCCAGATCCGCATCCACTCCGAGGTCGGGAAAGGCACTAGAATTGAACTCTACCTTCCCAGGACGGAGGGGGCGACGAAAGCCGCACAAATCGATGCTGCGCGCCCCGAAGCCGGAGATGGCGCGGGCGAGATAATCCTGCTGATCGAGGATGAACAACCGATCCGCGAGATGGTTAGCGATGTTTTGGAGGAAGCAGGCTACCGCGTGATCTGTGCCGAGGATGGACGCTCGGGCGTGGAGCGGCTGCAACATCTTCCCGGCATCGACCTGTTGATCACGGATGTTGGGCTACCGGGCGGCCTCAATGGTCGACAGGTGGCGGATATCGGGCGTTCGCGCTGGCCCGGTCTCAAGACACTCTTTATCACGGGTTACGCAGCGAATGTGTCGGTCGGGGCAGGTCATCTTGAGGCCGGTATGGCGGTGCTAACCAAGCCCTTCAACATGGACGATATCATCCATCGGGTCCGGGAAATTCTTGATGAAACTGTCTAGGCGGTTCGGTTGTCATTCGAGGCCGATCTGCAACTAGAACCAAAGGGTTGGCCCATAATATATCCATGGACCGATCCTCGATGACCGCTACCCCGCCTCGGCCAATCGCTCCTGAGCGGTATCAAAAAGATCACTGGCAGCCATTGGCTTGCCGATATGCCAGCCCTGAGCGACGTCGCATCCAAACGACGCCAGCATTTCCAGCGTACTCCCGGTTTCCACGCCTTCGGCAACGACTTTGAAGCCCAGTTCATGGGCGAGTTCGATGGTCGAACGCACCATGGCCTGATCGCTGCGGCTGGAGTCCAGCGCCAGAACGAAGCTCTTGTCGATCTTGATCTCGCGAGCGGGAAGCCGCTTGAGATAACTCAACGTCGAAAGCCCCGTGCCGTAATCGTCAATGGACAACGCCAGCCCCAGCCCGGCCAAGCGCTCAAGGGCTGCAATGGCTCGCTCCGGATCGGTCATGGCCGCAGATTCAGTAACCTCCAGTGTGAGGTGAGGGACAGTATCCACATAGTGCTTGAGCACGGTTTCCAGGCGCACGACAAACTCCGGATCGGATGGAAGCAGCGCAGAAAGGTTGACCGCCACGTCGAGATCGAGACCTGCAGCAGCCCAGGCCATGCGGTCCTCCAGCGCCTTTTCCAGCACAAAAAGCGTGAGGTCGGCAATGCGACCGTTCTCTTCAAGAGCCGGGATGAAGGCATCGGGTGGGACTGCACCACGCTCTGGATGCCGCCAGCGTACCAGCGCTTCGGCAGCCGTGACACGCCGCGTGCGAATATCCAGCTTGGGCTGATAGGCAACCCAGATATGGCCCTGTGCCATGGCATGATCCAACTCCGCCGCCAGCCCGAGGCGCCATTCGCTTTCCTGCTCCAGATCGACCGTGTAGTGCGACCAGCGCTGTCCGCGCGCCAGAGCAACCTCGGCGGCCCGGGCAGCGCGCGCCGGAGCCTCGATTGCGCCCGATGGAGCAAGCCCGAAGCCAAAATTCAGTTCAACCTGGCGAGCATGAACCAAGAAAGGCGCGCGCAGCATCGCAGCGGCAGCGTCAAGCCGCTCGGTTTCCTCGTCAAGGTCGAGCGGGGCATTCAGCCAGGCAAGAGCACTGTCATCGATGCGGTGGATCGGGCTGCCTCCAGCGAACACCAGCCTTTCCGCAACCCGCGCCAGTAGCTCAGCGGCGTGCGTGCGCCCAAGCACACTGGCAACATCGCCAAAATTTGCTAGCCGCAAGACGACAACGCTGCCCTGGGGCTGCTTCTCGACCAGTTCGCGGAACGAACGGGCATTGGGGAGCCTAGTTTCGGCATCAAAATGCCGGGCTTCTCGTGCAGAGGTCAGCGCAGCGTAGATGACCATGGTCAATCCGCCCGCGAGCATGGCCAGCAAGGCCGGCGCAACAGAGAAGCTACCCAGTTTCGTTGCCTTGGTGGCCAAGGGCAGAACCAGCAAACCAATCGCCCCGCCGCCCAGCACCACAACACGCTGAAGCGATGTGGCGGCGGCCGCCCAGACAACCAGCGCCAGCGCGATCACCAAAGGCAAAGTGGCCCCATGATCGAAAGGTGCGCTGCCCTGAAGCAGGGTTTCAGCCGCCAGCAGCTGGATCATCGGCCCAGCCATCACGCCGCGCCCTGGAACCGGATAGCGATCGCCCAACTCGATAGCCGATGCGCCGATCAACACGTCGCGCCCTTTGAGCAGACCGGGCGCAAACTTTCCGTCAAGCAGATCGACAAAGCTCACGCGTGGAACCGTCGCGGGATCGATCGAACCATCGATGGGAAATCCCTCACCGGCCTGCCCGGCAACATTGGCTAGAGTTGCTCCCATGGAGGGGCGCGGCACACCGCCGGTCACCACACCATAAGGATAGGAATGCACCAGCCCATCGGTGTCAGCAAAGATGTTGACGGCGGCCAGCTGGGCCCGCTCCCGCAATGCAGGCAAGGGCAGGTTCTCCAGAAACTCCCGGCTACCCTGCATGCTGGCCTGTCGAAAGGTGGGCAGAATGATCGGAGCGCGCGAGCCATTGATGGCCTGGGCAAGGGAAGCGTCCTGATCAGACGAGGAAGGGGATGAAAAATCGACGTCGAAAGCGATCGTGCCGACGCCGGCCTTGTTCAACCGGTCGATCGCCTCGGCATAGTGGCTGCGGGGCCAGGGATAGCTGTGGAGCGCTGCCAGCGAGCGCGCATCGATTTCGATCAATGCGATATGGCCGGAGGCAGGGTGCTGCAAGAGCGACCAACGCCAGATCTGCAGGCTGCGATCAAGCGTGGCGCCGACCGAACTCCATGCGGCCAGAAGCCCCATCAGCAAAGCGGCAAGCAATGGTATCCCAACGCGGCTGTTTTTCAGAACTGACCGAAAGGAGCCAAGGGAAAGGGACCAGACAGGCAAAGGCATGCCTTAGCCCTTGCCCTTGGAGTTATTGCCGCCGGCATTTGAATTTGACGCCGCGTTACTCGAACTGTTGCCACCGGCATTCGAACCCGAACTGGCATTCGCGCTATTCCCACCCGCATTCGAGTTCGACGCGGCATTGCCAGCGCTGTTGCCGCCCGCGTTATTGCCAGAACCGGCGTTCGCGCTATTCCCTCCGGCGTTCG
>NZ_BCZE01000135.1 GCF_001598555.1 Novosphingobium rosa NBRC 15208 | reverse complement strand
CGCGACAGCGGCTGGCGCAGCGCCCGCCACAGCGCCGATCTGCTCTCCCCGGCGGAGATCGGCCGTCAGGCGGGCGAGCGCGCGGTGGCGCGGCTCAATCCGGCGCGGGTGAAGAGTGGCCCGATGCCGCTGATCTTCGATCCGCGCGTGGCCGGATCGCTGCTGGGGCCTTTGCTGGGGGCGATCTCGGGCTCGTCGGTGGCGCGGCGCTCCAGTTTTCTGCTCGACCGGCTGGGGCAGAAGCTGTTCGACAGCGCAATCACCATCCATGACGATCCGCATTGGCGGCGCGGCATGCGCGCGCGCCCCTTCGATGGCGAGGGCCTGCCCACATCTCGCCGCGCCCTGATCGAACATGGCGTGCTGACCGGCTGGCTGGTGGACAGCGCCACGGGGCGCCAACTGGGGCTTGCCCCCACCGGCCATGCCGCGCGTGGGGTGAGTGGCGCGCCGGGCGTGGGCGGCAGCAATCTGTTCATGAGCGCGGGCGCGCTCAGCCCGCAGGCGCTGATGGCCGATATCAAGGATGGCATCTACATCACCGATATGATCGGCAATGGCATCAATCCGGTGACGGGCGATTACAGCCGTGGCGCCGGGGGCCGCCGTATCGTGAACGGCGAGTTGGGCGAGCCGGTGGCGGGCTTCACCATTGCGGGCAATCTGATCGACATGTTCGCCGCCCTGACCCCGGCGGACGATCTTGAAGACTGGCGCGTGATCAACGTGCCCACCCTGCGCGTGGATGGCATGGTGGTGGCGGGCGATTGAGATCGTCTTGGATAAAATGACTGTATTCATCACCCGCCGGGTGCAATTTTATTAAATCCCTTGCCTCCATAATGTGCCCCTGATCGAGCGCAGATTGGGGGCAGGATGACCAGACTGACATACGCAACGGCAGCCATGCTGGCCTTGTTCGGTTCCACGCAGGCCAGCGCGAGGGACATTCTGCAGCCGGTTCAGATCGGCGAGGAGACGCTGCGCTTCCGTCAGGGCGTGCCCACGCTGGATCTGCAGGGGCCGCATGGCGGGGTGCAGGTCACCCCGCTGGAGATGGATCATGGCAGCTATGCCTTCTCGGTGGCGGTGCTGAACAATGGCAATGTCCCCGCCAACTTCGACATCGCCAGCTTTGACATCAATGCGGGGCCGCAGCATCTGGCGGTCTTCTCCAGGGATCAGCTGGTCAGGAAGGCCAAGACCCGCGCGATGTGGACGACCATCGCCATTGCCGCCGTGGGCGGGGTGGCAGCGGGGTTGGCGGCCAGCCAGAGCGATCACTATCACGCCACCACCCGCACGCCCCGCGGCACGTATCGCACGGTGGTCAGCACGCCCAGCGCGCTGGGTCAGGTGGAGGCGGCGGCGGCCATCGCCGGGTCGAGCGTGGCTGCCGCCAGCGTCCAGAACCGGCTGGACCAGACCCGCGCGGCTCTGGGCGACACCACGGTGCAGATGACCACGGTGGACCCCGGCAATGGCTATGCGGGCCGGATCGTGATCGAAAAGCTGAAGTCGCCCGCGCTGTCGCAACGCATCGATATGGTGGTGAACTGGAATGGCGACCGCTATCCCTTCGCCTTCCAGATCGTGAAGGAGGGCACACCGCCGCCGGTCTTCGTCAACCGGCCTGCGCGGGCGATGCCGATGGCGCCCCGCCCCGCCGTGGTGCCTGCCACGCCCGCAGCGCCCGTGGCGGCGCCAGCTGTGTTGGCCGTTGCGTCCTCATATCCTGCGGCGCCGGTTCCCGTCATGGTTCCTGCCGTGCCCGCCACGCGCACGCTTCCGGTTCGCGCGGTGTCTCCTGCGCCCATTCCTTCCGCGCCCATGCCTTCCGCGACAGTGGATACGCCGGTGCCGCAGATCGCGCAGATGGCGAGCGCCGCCAACTGACAGTCCCAAAGGGGCAGGCGAGGCGAAACCGCCATCGCTTGCATTGCACAGCAAAAAGGCGGCCCCTTGCGGAGCCGCCTTTTCGATTCAGCCTTCAGCTTTTGAAGCTTACTTGGCCTGATAGCGCGCGATGGCTTCCATCACGATGCGGCGCGCATCGGCGGCGGTGCCCCAGGTGCCGACGCGAACCCACTTTTCCTTCTCCAGATCCTTGTAATGGGTGAAGAAGTGCTCGACCTGCTGCGAGATGATGTCGGGCAGATCTTCCTTTTCCTTGACGTTGGCATAGTAAGGAAAGGTCTTGTCGTCGGGGACGCAGAGCAGCTTTTCGTCGCCGCCGGCCTCGTCTTCAAGGTTTAGCACGGCGATGGGGCGCGCGCGCACCACCGAACCGGGCACGAAGGGCGAGCGGGCCACCACCAGCGCGTCGAGCGGATCGCCATCGGGCGACAGCGTGTGCGGCACGAAGCCATAGTTGGCGGGGTAGCGCATCGGCGTGTGCAGGATGCGGTCCACGAAGAGCGCGCCCGAGTCCTTGTCGAATTCATACTTCACCGGTTCGCCGCCGGTGGGCACTTCGATGATGACGTTAAGGTTGTCAGGCGGATTCTTGCCAACCGAAATCTTGGAAATGTCCATGGCACCCATCGTCTTTGAAAAGCGCATAAGGCCGCAGCCCGCCGCGCAGGAAACTTACGTAAGCCCAGCCCTAGACGGCGCTCTGCTGCATTGCAACGGGGCCCTTGGGTCGAAAACGGGTCGAAAGCGGGTCGAAAGCGCTATTTTGGAACATTTGTGCGGTGTATTGTTCCGGTGGCGCTCGTTCAGCCCCCGGCGGTCACGTTGATGGTGAAAGCCAGCACGATCAGATTGTAGAAGAAGGCCGCGGCGCCATGCAGCGTGGCAAAGCGGCGGATGGCCGGATCGCTGATCGCCACATCCGAAGTGGCGAAGGCCATGCCCATCGTCAGCGAAAAATAGGCGAAATCCCAGAAGTTGGGGCAATAGCCGTCTTTATCGGAAGGGAATTTCAGCCCGCCCTCGGTGCCGTCGCCATAGAAGAGATGGGCGTAATGCAGCGCGCAGATGAGATTGGAAAAGACCCAGGCCACCACCAGCGATCCCAGCACCAGCAGCATCGAGAGCATATGGCCCGAACCCGATTCGCGCCTTGCATCGGGCAGTTCGATCGCCACGCCGGTCACCATCACCGCCATCAGCAGGCTGGTGATGACCAGCACGCCCAGCCGCCGCGCGTCATTGTCGCGGGCATGGCGGCGCATCTGGCCGGGGGTGCGATCGCGGGTCAGCGGCCAGAGCGACAGGCTGAAGACCAGCACGCCGACATCGAAACCGCCCAGCAGCGCCTGACTCCAGCGCTGGGCCAAAGGCAGCAAGGCCGCCCCGGCCAGCGCGAAGCTGGCCAGGAACAGCATGAAGCGCGGGGGCAGAAACCAGTTCGCCCCCCACGCTTTCGGGGGCTGTTTCGCCCCCATGCGCTTACTTCGCGCCGGGGCGGCGCGGCGCCAGCAGCAGGTCGAGCCCGGCCTCGCCCTTCACGGTCTTTTCCAGCCAGGGGTAACGCAGGCCGCCATGGTAATCGATGGCGATGGTCTGCACCAGATCGCCGCGCTGGACGACCAGCGTGATCGGCTGGTTGTCCGTCTTGGCGGCGGTGACGGCGGCCTTCATGTCGTCGGCATCATAGCTGCGGCCATTGATGCCGATGATCTTGGCGCCGGTGACCAGACCCGCGTTGAAGGCCGGGCTGCCCCAGACGGTGCTGGTGACCTTGCCTTCCTTGTCGATCCCCACGCCCAGCGAGTAGGACAGGCTGACGCTGCCCTTGGCCATGCCGATGCGGCCCTTTTCATAGGGGTTGGGTTCTTCCTTCCAGACCAGCTTGTAGCCGCCCTTCTCGATGCCGGTCAGCGGCACGGGCTGGCCCGGCGTCTGGAAGCGGGTGTGCAGGAAGCTGGCCCAGTCATGCGGGTAGACGGTGTTGAGCGCCTTGACCACATCCTCGAACTCATAGGGCACTTCGCCCCAGTCGCCGTTGTTGATGCCGAAGAAGACCTTGGCGAAATCGTCGAGGCCCTTCTTGCCGCCGGTGCCTTCACGGATGATCTGGTCGGCTTCCACCCAGACCAGCGCGCCTTCGGTGTAATAGTCCTCGTTGCGGTCCATCGTGGCGAAGGGCTTGGGGCGGCGGTTGGCGATGATGGGATCATGCGTGGTGTCTTCCACGCTGCGCCATTCGCGGCCTGCCTCATAAGTGAAGCCGCCGGCATAGGAGGCGAACTGGCCCAGCACGCTTTCCTTGGTCTGCACGCCCGAGCGCGCGGCCAGGATCAGGCCCCAGAACTGGTTCTGGCCTTCATAGACCCACAGCAGATTGTCCTGCATCGGCTGGCGATAGTCGGGCGTCCACAGCCGAGCCGAGCGGCGGAACTTGCCATCCCAGCTGTGGCTGATTTCATGCGGGATGACGTTGCGGGCCCAGTCCAGCTCCTTCCAGTCGGTCAGGGCCTTGGGCTGCATCGAGTTTTCGGACGAGCGGTGATGCTCCAGACCGATGCCGCCCAGCTTGTCGGAAAGGGCGAGCAGAATGTCGTAATGGTCGAAGTGATGCGCGCCGTAAGCAAGGAAGGCCTCGTCCACCAGCGCCTTGTAGGCGCCGACATTCTCGGGCTTCACATTCAGATTCTCGGGACGGTCGGCCACGACATCGAGCGCGACATCCTTGCCCAGATCGAATCGCTTGAAGTTCAGCCCTGCGAAGACCGGCGAATCGACCAGCGTGTCATACTCCACCGGAGCCCAGCTGACGGTGTCGCCGGTCTGGGTCTTGCCGTCCAGCGCGCTGGCCACGCCCCAGCCGGTGGGGAACTTGACCGTGGGCTTGACCTTGATCTGGCGCACGTAATGGCCCGCCGGATACAGGCTCATGCGGTCCCACTGCAGGTTGAGCATGTCGGGCGTGACGGTCACGCGGCCTTCGCTGGGCTGCAGGGGCGAGGTGTTGATGAACTTGGCGACGACCGCCTGCGTGCCATCGGGCACATCGACATGGAAGGCGAAGACCTCGACCGGATCGCGGTGCCAGGTCAGCAGCTTGCCATTGGCGAAGAATTGCACGCCCACCAGCTGGTCCATTGTGCCGCCCGGCGAGTGATGGCCCGGAATCCACTGCGGCAGCTGCAGAATCAGATCCTTGGTGCCCGGCGCGACGGGGATGGTTTCCGTCACGCGATAGGCGGCGCGCACCGTGTCGCTGGCATCGATGTCAAGCGTGATGGTGCCGGCATAGGGCGTGTCCACCGCATCGGGCACGCTGTGAGGCAGCGGCACGGCCTGCGGGGCGGAGCGGGCGGGGCTCTGCGCAAGGGCGGGAACGGCAACCGCGAGCGTGCTGGCGGTCAGGGTGAGGCCCAGCGCGAGGCGGGCGGCGTTGCGGAGCGTGTTCATGGTGCGTTTATCTGGCGCGAACCGGAGCGGCTCGCAACAATCTTCTGCGGGGCAAATGGCGAATTGCGCGGTTTTGTTATCTTCACTGACATTGGTGTAGGTTTCGCATCGGGTGAAGAAGCGCAAACTGGTGCTTCACTCCACGCGCGCGGGCGGCTATCGGGCATGCCCATGAGCAAGAGTGACAAGCCCGCCCGTATCGAGACTCCGCAGGCCATCCGCGGCACCCAGGACATTTTCGGCGCCGATGCCGAAGCCTTCGCCCATGTGGTGGAGACCTTCGAGCGCATCCGCCGCCTGTACCGCTTCCGCCGGGTGGAGATGCCGGTCTTCGAAAAGACCACGGTGTTCTCGCGCAGCCTGGGCGAGACGACCGACGTGGTGTCCAAGGAAATGTACTCCTTCGAGGATCGCGGCGGGGAATCGCTGACCCTGCGTCCCGAGTTCACGGCGGGCCTGTCGCGCGCCTATATCACCAATGGCTGGCAGCAGTATGCGCCGGTGAAGCTGGCCACGCATGGCCCGCTGTTCCGTTACGAGCGCCCGCAAAAGGGCCGCTACCGCCAGTTCCACCAGCTTGACGCGGAGGTGATCGGCGCGGCGGAACCGACAGCCGATGTCGAGCTGCTGGTGATGGCCGATCAGCTGCTCAAGGAACTGGGCATTGCCGATGGCGTGACCCTGCAGCTCAACACTTTGGGCGATGGCGAGAGCCGCGAGGCTTGGCGCGCCGCACTGATCGACTACTTCCGCGCCCACAAGGATGCGCTGAGCGAGGATTCGCAGGACCGTCTGGAGCGCAACCCGCTGCGCATCCTCGATTCCAAAGATCCGCGCGACAAGCCCTTCACCGCCGATGCGCCGAAGATCGACGATTACCTTTCGGCTGAGGCGCAGGATTTCTTTGCCAAGGTCACCGGCGGTCTGGATGCGGCGGGCGTGTCGTGGGTGCGGGCCCCGGCGCTGGTGCGTGGCCTCGATTACTATCGCCACACGGCGTTCGAATTCGTCACCGACCGGCTGGGCGCTCAGGGCACCGTGCTGGGTGGCGGGCGTTACGATGGACTGATGGAATCGCTGGGCGGCGCGCCCACCCCGGCTGTCGGCTGGGCGGCGGGTGTTGAACGTCTCGCCATGCTGGTCGCCGATGCGGGGCAGGTGGCGGAAGACCGTACCGAGGTCACCGTGGTGGTCGAGGATGATCGCGCGCTGACCGCGGGCATGGGCCATGTCGCGGCGCTGCGCCGTGGCGGACTCTCGGCCGAGCTGATTGCCAGCGGCAGCCCGCGCAAGCGTTTCGACAAGGCCGTGAAATCGAACACCCGCGCGATTCTCGCGCTGGGTTGGGGCGATGAGGGTCTCACCACCCGCCTGCGCAATGTCGATGGCGATGTGGCGCGCATTGAGGCTCTGATCGCGTAAATGAGCATTTCCGACGCCCGCCTTGCGCAAATCGGGGCGCGTTTTGCCCAGCTTGAGGCGCGGCTCGCCTCGGGCACGCTGGAGGGTGGCGAGTTCGTCGCCGCCAGCCGCGACTATGCCGAGCTGGAGCCGGTGGCCCGTGCCGCCGCCGCCGTCTCGGCCATGCGCGTCGAGCAGGCCGATCTCTCGGCGATGCAGGACGATCCCGAAATGCGCGCGCTGGCCGAGGAAGAGCTGACCCGCCTGCGCGAGGATCTGCCCGAGGCCGAACGCGCGCTCTCCATCGCCATGCTGCCGCGCGATGTGGCCGACAGCCGCCCGGCGATGCTGGAAATCCGCGCGGGCACCGGGGGAGACGAGGCCGCGCTCTTCGCCGCCGATCTCTACCGCATGTATGAGCGCTTTGCGGGAGAGATGGGCTGGCGGGTCGAGATGATCTCGGTCAACGCCAACGAACTGGGCGGCTTCAAGGAAGTGGTCGCCAACATCGCGGGGCAGGGGGTCTTCGCCAAGCTGAAGTTTGAGAGCGGGGTGCATCGCGTGCAGCGCGTGCCTGTCACCGAATCGGGCGGGCGCATTCACACCAGCGCGGCCACCGTCGCCGTGCTGCCCGAGCCCGATGAGGTCGATGTCCAGCTCGATGACAAGGACATCAAGATCGATATCTATCGCGCTTCGGGCGCGGGCGGTCAGCACGTCAACACCACCGATTCGGCGGTGCGCCTGACCCATCTGCCCACCGGCATTGTGGTGATCTGTCAGGACGAGCGCAGCCAGCACAAGAACAAGGCCAAGGCGATGCAGGTGCTGCGCACGCGCATCTATGACCAGCGCCGCGCCGAAGCGCAGGGCGCCGAGGCCGAGGCGCGCAAGGCGATGGTGGGCAGCGGCGACCGCTCCGAACGCATCCGCACCTACAATTTCCCTCAGGGCCGCGTGACGGACCACCGCATCAACCTCACCCTGCACCGCCTGCCCGAGGTGCTGGAAGGGCCGGGGCTGACAGAACTGGTCGATGCGCTGATCGCCGAGGATCAGGCCAAGCGTCTGGCCGCCATCGGTGAGTGACACGGTAACGCAGGCCCTTCGCGAGGCGGCGGCCCGGCTGGCCGAAACCAGCGATACCGCTCGCCTCGATGCCGAAGTGCTGATGGCCCATGCGCTGGGGGTGACACGCTCGGCGATGTTGCTGAATCATGGGCGCAGCGCTGTGCCCGCAGGATTTGCGGCATTGATCGAACGCCGCCTGCGCCATGAACCCGTCGCCTATATTACCGGTTCGCAAGAGTTTTTCGGGCTGGCGTTTGCCGTCTCCCCCAATGTGCTGATCCCGCGCGGCGACAGCGAGGTGCTGGTGGAGGCCGCTTTGGCCGCCCGCCCGGATGCCAGGCGTGCCCTCGATCTGGGGCTGGGCTCGGGCGCGTTGTTGCTGGCGGTGCTGCACAACCTGCCTCAAGCGCAGGGCATCGGCATCGAACGCTCGCCCGGCGCTTTGGCTGTGGCCCGCGCCAATGCGCAGGCGCTGGGTCTGGCCGCGCGCGCCGATTTGCGCCCCGGCGACTGGACCCAGCCCGATTGGGCCGTAGATCTGGGCCAATTCGACCTGATCCTCGCCAACCCGCCCTATGTCGAGGAGGAAGCCCTGCTTGCCCCCTCGGTGCGCGATCACGAACCGGCCTCCGCCCTTTTCGCTGGGGCCGAGGGTCTGGATGATTACCGCATCATCCTGCCCGCGCTGCCTGCCCTGCTGGCCCCACGCGGCGTGGCCCTGATCGAGATCGGTTATACGCAGGCCGAGGCTGTCTCGGCCTTGGCGCAAGCGCATGGCCTTGTCGCCAAGCTGCATCGCGATCTGGGGGATCGCCCCCGCGTGCTGGAAATTTCTTCCTCCCCACCTTCGTCGCATTAAGATTCCGCTTGGCTTTTGGCCCTATGATCCCTAAATGAAGCCAAGGCACGCCGAGGGATGAAATCTTCCCCTCTGGCAGGCCGAACTCCAGCATCCATGTCGGGGCCGGGCAATCCGCTCGAAAGGTCTTGGCATATGCAGGCGGGCCAGATGCGGTTCGGGCTTGAACGAACCGATCGGGCGCAGGGCCTTACAGGCTCACGTCAAACAACAGGCCCCGGGGGAAGGGTCGAAGGATAGGACGGATGGCTGATCCGGCGGCGCATTATGGCCGCGTGGCAGTCCGGTTTAAGGAAGACCGATCCCTTGAACAACAATCGTGGTAACAACAACAACAACCGTCGGCGCAGCCGCGGTAATGGCAACGGCAATGGTCGCCCGCAGGGCAATGGCGGTGGGCAGCAGCTCAACCGTATTGACAGCCGGGCGCGGGGCAATGCGCCCCAGCTGCTGGAAAAGTACCGCAAGCTGGCCCATGACGCCCATCTCAATGGCGACCGGGTCACGGCGGAGTATTACCTCCAGTTCGCCGACCACTATTTCCGCGTGATCGCCGACACCCGTCTGCGCCAGGAAGAGGCTCGCGCCCG
>NZ_BCZE01000134.1 GCF_001598555.1 Novosphingobium rosa NBRC 15208 | reverse complement strand
CCAGCCGCCGTTATGGCGGTATTGCTCGGGATCGGCGGGGTTGAGGGTGAGGATGAAGACATCCTCCTGATCGATATGGAAATTGGTGCGGCCAAAGGCGAAGCGGTCGGTATGGCCCTGCATGATGCCGGGCAGACCCGGAGCGCCCGCACCGATCAGATCGAGCCCCGGCGCGGAGAGATGCGCGACATGGCGCGGCGCAAAGCCGCCGATGCCGATATGCGGATCATTGGCCAGAATGGGCCGCCCGCTGGCGGTGTGCGATCCGGCCAGGGTCCAGGCGTTGCTGCCCGCATTGGCATTGTCGGTGCGGCGCCCGGCCTCATCGACCAGCGCGCCGAAGGGCAGGCCCTTGGCGGCCTTGTGGAGGATGCCCAAATCCTCGGGGCTGATCGCCCCCAGATCGAGGCCCGGCGCCGGGGTGAAGGGCGCGGGCGGGCGCAGCGGCGCGCAGATCGCATCGAGATCGAGCCGTCCGGCATGGGTCAGCGCGGCGCGGCGGATCTTTTCCTCCAGATTGCCCACGGCGATGTCACGCCCGGCCATCAGCTGGCGCGCGTCCCAGCGCAGCGGGTGGAGCTTGAGGATGCCGTATTCCAGCGGCAGCAGGCTGGGGTCGGCTTCGCATTCGGCGATGCGGGCGTTCACGCCGCTGACATAGGCTTCGAGGCAGCTTCTGGTTTCTTCTCCCAAAGCGGCCAGTTCGGCCTCCAGATCGCCGCGATAGCGCAGCAGATGGGAGGCTTCGTCATGGTCCGCGAAGGGAGCGCCAAAGCTTTCGGCCAGGCGGCCCGTGCGGCGGCGATAGTCGAGGTCGATGGCGAAAAGATGGTCGCGTGCCACCACATAGCCCTGGCCGAAAAAGGCGTCTGCCTTGCTGGCGGCGCGGATATGGGGGACGCCCAGATGGTCGTCGATGATCTCGATCTGGCCTTGCGCTCCGGGCACCTTGCGGCGTGTGGCCAGCGGCAGCGAACGGGCCAGAGCAGGGCTGCACATGACGGTCTCCAATGTTGCCAGAGCGATGGAAGAACGCAGGAGCCTGCGGCGATTGATGCGAAACATGAACAATCCCGGTGGTTGGAGCGCCCGGGCCCAGAGAGGGGAAGACCCGGACGCTCGCTTCAGGGGGGAGGCACAGGGTAGGGCGGCCCGCCCGCCCTGTGCTATGCTAATTGGTGGCAGCGGTATGCCGCCTGTCTATACCTAATGCGCGGGGCAGGCTTTCGGTGCCGGGCGCAGCAGCACGCGGCCAGCCAAAATACCGGTGTTGGTGTCGGAATCCACGGTGAGGCGTCCGTTCACATAGAGCTGGCGCACCCCCACGCTGAGTTCGCGCGGATGGACGTAATCGGCGCGCGGGGCGTAATGGGCAGGGTCGATCACTGCCACATCGGCATAGTAGCCTGCGCGCAGATAGCCGCGATGATCCAGCCTGTAGATATCGGCGGTGCGCCCGGTGGACTGGCGGATGAAGGTTGCCAGATCGATGACATGGCGTTTTTGCACATAGAGGGCGTATTTTTCGGCAAAGGTGGCGAATTGCCGGGGGTGGCCGTCCGAGCCGTCGGAACTGGTGACCACCCACGGCTGCTTCATGAACAGGTCCACATCGGCATCGATCATGTTGAAGGAGGCGATGGCGCCGCCGTAATGCTTATCGTCGGATCGGGCGTCCTGCGTGATGATCTTGAGCGCCGCATCGAGGGGATCGAGGCGCCACGCCGTTGCCATCTGTTCCAGCGTCTTGCCGGTCCAGTCGAAGCCTGCAGAGATCAGCAGCATCTTGGCGGGGCCGCCCCTGCGGCGCATGTTCTTCACCATGTCGGCGCGGATGCGCGCCATGGTGGGGGCGTCCGCGAAGCGTTCCAGCATCTTTTTCGGCCCGCCATCGACTGACCAGCCCGGCAGCAGCGAGGCCTCGAGGCTCGATCCCGAGGCCAGCCATGGATACTGATCGGCGGTGACATCCTGCCCGGCTTTGCGGGCCGCCTCGATCATGGCGATGATCTCTGGCGCTTGGCCCTGCACATCGACGCCCAGCGCCTTGATATGGGCGAAATGGACCGGCATGCCTGCCTCGCGCCCGATGCGCAGCACCTCTTGCACCGATCCTTTCAGGCCGATGGTGTAGCTGGATTCATCGCGTTGATGCGTATCGTAAAGGCCGCCGCGGATGGCGGCCTCGCGGGCGACGGCGATCACCTCCTCGGTCTTGGCGAAGCTTTGCGGGGGGTAGAACAGGCCGGTCGAGAGGCCCACCGCGCCCTCGCACATGCCCTTGGCGACCAGCGCCTTCATGCGGCCGAGTTCCTCGGCATCGGGCGCGCGGGCATCCTGACCCAGCACGCGCTGGCGCACCGCGCCAAAGCCGATCATTGGCACCAGATTGGTGCCTACGCCCGCCTTGCTTCGCTGGGCGGCATAGGTGGCAATATCGGGCGTGCCATAGCCGTCCACACCGACCAGAATGGTGCTGACACCCTGCCGCGTCCATGGCGCATTGACCCGCACCGCCGGGTCGGGCGAGAGGATGTAGGTGTCGGGATGGCTGTGCGCATCGATCAGACCGGGGCTGACGATCATGCCTTTGGCGTCAACGGTTTGCGCGGCGCGCAAGGGGCTGTGCGGGCCGACATAGAGGATGCGCTCGCCCTTGATCGCCACATCGCCGATGAAGGGCTTGCCGGTGCCGCCATCGTAGATCGTGCCGCCCGTTATCACCACATCGGCCTGTTGTGCCGGAGCGGCGGCGCCTGCCAGCAGGGTGGTGGCCAGCATCAGGGCGGCGGGTTTGAAGCGTGTCATCGAAAGCGAGACCTTTCGCTGGGGGGATGGGTTATTGGCTGCGCGCCACGGCGGTGGTGACGGCCAGATTGGCGCTGGCGCTGGCGACGGTGCGGGTCATGTCGAGCAGGCGATCAAAAGGCAGCACGAAGCCCACCACCAAGGCGCAACGCTCGGGCGGGACGCCGACAGCCGACATCACCGCGCTCAGCATAAAGAGCGAGGCGGCCGGGATCGGCGCCGTGCCGAAAGCGGCCAGCACGCCGGTCAGCAGCACGATGGCCAGCATCGGCAGATCGGGCGTGATGCCCAGCGCCTGCAGCGCAAACAGGCTGAGCAGGCCGACATACATCGCCGTGCCATCCTTGCCGATGCTGGCCCCGATGGGCAGCACGGTGGAGGCGACGGCAGGATCGACGCCCAGCCCCTCGTGCGCCACCTTCAGCGCGGCGGGCAGGGTGGCGGCTGACGATGCGGTGGAGAAGGCCACCAGCAGTGCCTCGGGCAGGGCGCGGAAGAAGCGCGATGGGCTCATGCGGCCCAAGGTGGCCACCAGTGGTGCGTGGACCAGCAGCATCTGCGCCACCACGCCCAGCATAACGCCGGCGGCCAGCCAGCCCATATTGGCGAAGACCGCCACGCCGAATTTGGCCACCGCATTGCCGATCAGCGCCAGCACGCCGAAGGGGGTGACCTCCATCACCAGCCGCACCATCTGGAACAGCACCGCATTGGCCGAGCGCAGCCCATGCGCCATGGCGCGGCCCTGCCGCCCCGCCGTCATGGTGGCCAGGCCCAGCAGCACCGAGAAGAAGATGATCGCCAGCATATCGCCCTGTGCCAGAGCCGCCAGAATGTTGGTGGGCACGATGGCCAGCAGCTGCTCGCCAAGGCTGGGGGTGGGGCCCAGCGCATGGGGCGGCAGCTGGCCCAGCTTGGCGCCCACACCGGGATGCAGCACCAGCCCGATCGCCATGCCCAGCGAGACCGCGCAGATGGTGGTCAGCGCAAAGAGCCCCAGCGTGCGCGCACCCACCGCGCCCAGTCGGCGTGGATCGGCCATGGCGGCCACGCCGCTAGCGATGCTGATCAACACCACCGGCACCACCAGCATGCGGATCAGCCGCATGAACAGGTCGCCGACAAAGGCGATACCGCCTACGAAGCCCGGCGCGGTCAGCCCCAGCAGCACGCCCAGCAGCAGCGCCCCCAGCACGCGGAGCCACAGGGGCCATGCCAGCCAGCGCTTGACGATCACCATAGCTGTTGTGTCCTTGCCCGCGCTTGTGTTTGGCATGTCATCCCGCCTTGCCATGCGTTTGACAAGACCCGGTTTTCAGGCGCTCACGCCCAGCAACTGGTCGAGCATGCCCTCCACGCCCATCGCATAGGGATCGCAGCAGGGCAGGCCCATACGCGTTTCGGTCTGAGCGCACAGACGGCGGGCGGCCTCGGGCTCCATGGCGGAGGTGTTGAGCGCAATGCCCACCGCGCGCACCTGCGGGTTGGTCAGGCGGGCGGTGCGCAGATTGGCCTCAAGGCACTCCTCCAGCGCGGGCAGGCCATAATGGGGCAGGCCGCGCATATGCTGGCGCGCGGGATCGTGGCACAGCACCAGCGCATCGGGCTGGGCGCCATGCAGCAGGCCGGTCGAGACCCCGGCGAAAGAGGGATGGAACAGCGAGCCCTGACCCTCGATCAGATCCCAGCCGCCGTCATGGCGCTCCGGGCTGATCTGCTCGATGGCGCCGGAGATAAAGTCCGCCACCACGGCGTCGAGCGGCACGCCCGATCCGGCGATCAGGATGCCGGTCTGCCCGGTGGCGCGGAAATCGGCGGCGACGCCCCGCGCGCGCAGGCCCTTTGCCAGACACAGCGTGGTGTACATCTTGCCCACCGAGCAATCGGTGCCCACCGTCAGCAGGCGCTTGCCCGCGCGCTTGCGGCCATTGCCCACAGGAATGTCGGGGTGCGGATCGCGCACATCATGCAGGCTGCGGCCAAGGCGCCGCGCGGCCTCGACCAGTTCGGGCACATCCTTCAGACGCTGATGCAGGCCCGAGGCGATGTCCAGCCCGGCGTCCATCGCGGCCAGCGCATCGGCCACCAGATCCTCGCCCATGCGGCCCCCGGCATTGGCCACGCCCAGCACCAGCGTGCGCGCGCCGGCTGCCACGCTTTGCGCGAAACTCTGGCGCGGCAGGTTCAACGTGAGCGGGCAATCGTCGTGCCGGAATTCGCCGGTACAATCCCGCGGGCGGAAGGCGGCGAGACCACGGGACGTCTTGATGCCGATCTCGTCACGCGAATGGCCGATGTAGAGCAGATAGGGGGAAAGGATCATGGCGCGCCTGTTTGCGGGAAGGATGCAAACAAGCCTATCGGGCAGGCCGGGCGTGGACCAATAGCCTTGCTCCCGCACCCTATAGATGGCGGTTATAAGGCGTCGATGATCGCGGCCAGCCTGTCGAGGAAGTCGCTCATCGCCTGCGAGGGCGGGCGGCTCTGCAGGAAGACGGCGTTGATATCATAGGCAATCGCCGGTTGAAGCGGGCGGTAGGAGAGGCCCCTTTCGCGCGCCGCCTCGGCGGTGAAATTGTCGACGATGGCCATGCCCACCCCGGCCTTCACCAGCCCGGCGGCGACATAATAGGTGCGCGCGGAAACCGTCTCCTGAAGGGTAACGCCCAGCCGCTCCATCTCGCCCGAGAGCAGCCAGCCCAAAGGCCCGGCCTGAATGGGGCTGATAAAGCGCTGCCCGTCCAGACTGTCGAGCGAAAGGCGGGGCGGGGCCTCGGGCAGGTCATCCTCTCGGTAGAGGACGACCAGTTCGCCCTCGCCGATCACGCGGTGGGTGACGGGCGCGCCGGGGGGCAGATGGAAGCTGATCGCCACATCGGTTTCGCGCTCATAGAGTTTGCGCAGGATTTCATCGTGATGCAGCGTCTGCAGATCGAAGAGCACTTCGCTGTGCTGGCGCAGATAGCTGGCCACCGCCTGAGGGATCAGATCCAGCCCCAGCGAGGGCAGCGCCGACACGCGCAGCACCGCGCCGCGTCCGTCGCGCAAATTGCGGCTGGTCTGGCGCAGGGATCGCACCTTGTCATGCACCTCGGCCACTTCGGCGAAAAGGGCGTGGGCATCCTGCGTGGGGACCAGGCGACCCCGCGTGCGCTGGAACAGCTCCAAACCCAAAGTCTGTTCGGCATGGCGCAGCACCTTGGAGACCGAGGGCTGCGAGACGTTCAGTGCAGTGGCAGCGGAGCTGACCGAGCCATGGACATAGACCGCATGGAAGATTTCGATGTGCCGAAAATTCATGAAGGCGCCATGATCGGCCTCAAGTGGTCTGGCGTCAAGTGGTAGCTCTGCCCTTGCAAAGGGCGGATTCCTGCACCTTATGCCCTAAGTCTATGGATAACCCAACAATAGGAACGATCTGGGTGATTGACGGCAAGAAGCGGCAGGTGCAGCCTGATACCAATTAGGGACCGGTTCGAGAGGACTAGCGCCCCGACATTGCAACATCATGACCGGGGCCGGGTTGCCACAGCCAAGGCCAAGGCACTGCGAATTCGGGCGGCACAAGCATGACCGCCCGGGCGCAGAACAGGAGGGAGGCTGAGCATGAAGGTGCAGGGAACATCACGCGCGCAAAGTCTGATCGCGCCATCACGCATGGTGCTGTCGGCTTGTAACCAGTTTGAGCATGGGGGCTCCAAGCAATGAAACAGTCTTATAAGCGCATGATTGCCGGCGGAGCGCTGGCGGTGGCTCTGGCATGGGGGCCGGTGGCGGCCCTTGCCCAGGATACGGCGCCATCCAAAAGCGATGCCGCGAGCGACCAGCCCGACAGCGAAATTCTGGTGACGGGATCGCGCATCCTGCGCTCCGGCTTCCAGTCGCCCACGCCGCTCAATGTGATCGGCGAGACCGAATTGCGCACGCAATCGGTCAGCAACAACGTCGCCGATTTCGTCAACACGCTGCCCGCCGTGGCCGGATCGACGCGCCCGGCCAATTCGCGCCTGGCGATTTCCTCGGGTCTGGCGGGGATCAATGCGCTCAACCTGCGCAATCTGGGCACCACGCGCACGCTGGTGCTGCTCGACGGGCACCGCTCGGTGGGGTCGGACATCACCGGCGACGTTGACGTCAACGATTTCCCTCAGGATCTGATCAAGCGGGTCGAGATCGTCACCGGCGGCGCCTCGGCGGCCTATGGTTCGGACGCGGTGTCGGGCGTGGTGAACTTCGTGCTGGACAAGGGCTTCACCGGCCTGCGCATGAATGTGGAATCGGGCTTCAACCAGAAGGGCGATGGCTTCAACTACAAGGGCAGCGTGGCGGCGGGCATGAAGTTTGCCGGCGGGCGCGGCCATATCCTGCTCGATGGCGAATGGGCGCATAAGGACGGCATTTTCGACGCCAGCAAATACAGCTGGAACCAGCATGGCGACCGTATCCTGTCCAACCCGGCGTGGACCAGCAACAATGGGCAACCCGCCTATCTGGTCGTGACGGGGGCGGGCACCAACAACACGCTGCCCGGCGGCATCATCAATGCCTCGGCGGGCGCCACGCCCAATGCGCTGCGCGGCATCTATTTTGGCGCGAATGGCGCGCTGGGCCGCTACAATTACGGCAGTCCGTCGAACACCACCACCTCGGTGGGCGGCGATGCGGCGCTGGCCGATGGCAACCGCCGCATCGGGCTGGATGCCCAGGAGGACCGGCGCGGCGTCTTCGGGCGCACCAGCTTCGAAGTGTCCGACGCGCTCAACATCTATGGCGAAGCCTCCTACAACTGGCATCACACCGTGTTCAACGCGGGCCCCTCGCTGATTTCCACCGCCATCCTGCAGGCCAGCAATCCCTATGTGCAGCAGACTCTGGGCAACCTGCTGACCGGCACCAACACCATCACCGTGGGCAGTTCGGATGCGGGCTTCCCCTATCGCATCAATGACAACACCCGCAGCGTGCAGCGCTATGTGCTGGGCGGCGACGGCAAGTTCCAATGGCTGGGCAAGACCTTCCGCTGGACCAGCTATGCGCAATATGGCGTGACCAACACGCATGAGATGGAGCGCAACATCATCAACAACGCCAATCTGGCGCTGGCGCTCGATGCGGTGTCGGCGCCGGCGGGCAATGCGCTGGGCGTGGCGGCGGGCACGGTGGTGTGCCGCTCCAGCCTGACCAACACGGGCAATGGCTGCTCGCCGCTCAACATCCTTGGCACCAATGTGTCGAGCGCCGCGGCGCTGGGCTATGTGCTGGGCAATCCTTACCGCAACCAGACCTTCAAGCAGACCGTGGCCGAGGCGAACCTGTCGGTCGATCCCTTCAGCACCTGGGCGGGGGCAGTCTCGCTCTCCACCGGCTTTGCCTATCGGCGCGAGCAGGTTTCCGGCAATGTGCCCACGCAATATCGCACCGGCTGGTCGGTGGGCAATTTCCTGCCGACCTTCGGCAGCTATGACGTGAAAGAAGGCTACATCGAAACCGTGGTGCCGCTGGGGCTGGGGCTGACCGTCAATGGCGCGGGGCGTTTCACCGGCTATTCCACCTCGGGCTATGTCACCACCTGGAAGGGCGGCGCCACCTTTCAGCCGATCCGTGACATCACCCTGCGCTTCACCCGCTCCCGCGACATTCGCGCGCCCAATCTGAACGAGCTGTATCAGGCGGGCACCTCGCGCACCAACACGCTCAACGATCCCTTCAACAACAATGCCGTGACCACCTTTACCGAGGTGACCACCGGCAATCGCAACCTGAAGCCGGAAATCGCCAACACGCTGACCTTCGGCGGCGTGCTGCAGCCGCGCTTCATTCCGGGCCTCAGCCTCTCGACCGACTATTACGATATCCAGATCAACAATGCGATCGGGCAAGTCTATTCGCAGGAGATCGTCAACCGCTGCTACAACGGGCTGACCGACTATTGTTCGGCGATCACCCGCACGCCCACCGGCGCCACGCAGTTGACAGTGAATCTCAGCCCCTTCAACTTCTCGACCATCCATGCCCGTGGCATCGATTTCGAAGCCAGCTATCAACTGCCGCTCAGCCGCATCTCGCTGCCGGGTGAATTGTCGCTGCGCGGCATGGCCACGAAATATCTGAAGGACTACATCAACAACGGCATCGACCGACCCATCGACTATGTCGGCTCGATGAGCGACGGCGTGCCCCAGTGGATCTATCGCTTCGCCGCCACCTATACGCTGAAGGACTTCACCAGCGCGCTGGTGGTGCGCGGCGTCTCGCCCGGCACGATCAGCAACACATACATTCAATGCGCCAGCGGCTGCCCGGCCGTCACCGCCACCACGCCGATCACCTCCTACCCCACCATCGACCAGAACCATGTGGGCGGGGCGACCTATCTGGACCTGTCGCTGTCGCGCAAGGTGCCGATGGGCAAGTCTTCGCTGGAGGTCTATTTCGACATCACCAACCTGCTCGACAAGGATCCGCCGATCGTGGCCAGCGGCGGTCTTTCGACCACCGGCAGCTATTTCGACCTGCTGGGCCGCACCTTCCGCATGGGGCTGCGCTTCCAGCTTTGAGGTTTGCGTTTCGGACGGCTGGCATGCTTGATCCGATCACATCGGATCAAGCATGC
>NZ_BCZE01000133.1 GCF_001598555.1 Novosphingobium rosa NBRC 15208 | reverse complement strand
GTCTCATATCTGAGATTATGTGCAAGCGTTCAGGCTGCCGCAATTGAAGGGGGCCCAATGCTAGATTTCCGAATGGATTGCACTGATCGACGCTGGACGGGGATAAATCAGGGCGCTAGTGCCGTACCCGCACAGCCCATGTCGGAAAGGTGCTCGAAGGTTTCTAGTATGAATAGTTCTGGCACCGAAGTAGGAATTGATGGAGCAGGTCAGCTCGAAAATCAGGTGGACCTGGTGAACGCGAATCAAGTGAAGAGCCGCATTCACTTGTTGCTCGGCAAAATAAACGCGCTGTTTGTTTTGACGGTCTTGGTGCCTTGCCTGATTTCCATATTGTATTTTGGCTTTTTGGCTTCTGATGTTTACATATCGGAATCTCGCTTTGTTGTGCGTAGCCCGGAAAAGCAGAATACGTCGGGTCTGGGTATTCTGTTGAAAACAACTGGATTTGGCAGCTCTGGTGACGAGATATACGCAGCTGAGAGCTATATGCTGTCACGAGATGCCCTTCAGGCGCTCAATCGTGATCATTCGTTCGTGAATTCTTACAGCGCGAAGTCTGTTTCATTTTTTGACAGATTTGATCCAGGAAGTAAAAGTACTTTTGAGGATCTTTATAAGTATTATAAGAAAAAAGTTAATGTGGAGCAGGATACGACGTCATCCATCGTTACTCTGACTGTCCGCGCCTACACGCCGCAGGATGCGCGCCGTTTCAATGAGCATCTGCTTGAGATGGCGGAGGCGACCGTCAACAAGTTGAGCGAGCAAGGGCGGCAGGATCTGATCCGCTATGCTCAGAAGGAAGTGGACGAGGCCAAAGAGAAGTCGCAGCATGCTGCCCTGGCGCTGTCTGCCTATCGCAACGAGGCGGGGGTGGTCGATCCCGAGAAGCAGGCGACCGTCCAATTGCAAATGATCTCGAAGCTGCAGGATGAGCTCATCACGACCCGCACCCAGTTGCGTGAATTGCGAGTTATTGCGCCCCAAAATCCGCAAATCACAACACTCGAAACTCGTGCGAAAGGTTTGACTCTGGAGATCGATGAGCAGCTTGTCCAGGTGGCCGGTGGCACCAAGTCGCTCTCGTCGCGCGCGGCTCAGTATCAGCGCCTTTGGCTGGAAAGTCAGTTTGCCGACAAAAATCTGGCAAGTGCCATGGCGTCTTTGGAAGAGGCCCGTAACGAGGCGCGGCGCAAGCAGACCTATGTCGAGCGCATCGTTTCGCCAAACTTGCCCGATGACGCTTTGGAGCCGCGCAGGTTGCGGGGCATCTTCTCGACCTTGATCCTGGGCTTGGCGGCTTGGGGAATCATCAGTATGCTTGTTGCAGGCATGCTGGAACATCGCGATTAACGGGATGTTTTCTAGGCTCACACCAATCGGGCGAAGCGCCGCTATCCAAGGTCGGGTGATCCACGCATTGCTGATGCGTGAAATTCTCACCCGCTATGGCCGGCACAACATTGGGTTTTTGTGGCTGTTCGTTGAGCCGATGTTGTTCACTACGGGCGTGACCGTCCTTTGGACTCTCTCAAAATCGGTTCACGGATCGTCATTGCCAATTGTTGCCTTTGCGCTCACCGGATATTCCAGTGTTTTGCTGTGGCGTAACATGCCTGCGCGATGCATTGGCGCCATTGAGCCGAATCTCGCCTTGATGTATCACCGCAATGTCCGGCCGATCGACATTTTTGCGGCTCGCCTCCTTCTTGAGGGCGGTGGGGCAACCATTTCTTTTGTTACCCTTAGTCTGTTTTACATTTATATTGGCTGGCTCGAGCCTCCGGAGGATGTTCTCACCGTGATCGAGGGATGGGTTCTTATCGGCTGGTTCGGCTGCGGCCTTGCTATGCTGATGGGGGCTCTTGCTGAAAAGAGTGAACTTGTCGATCGACTGTGGCATCCCGCATCCTACATCATGTTCCCTCTGTCAGGGGCTGCCTTTATGGTAGACGCACTTCCACCCGCAGCACAGAAGTACATTTTGTACGTGCCCATGGTGAATGGCGTGGAGATCGTGCGGGAAGGTTATTTTGGCGATCATGTGCGTGTGCATTACGATTTGGGCTATCTTTTTGCATGGTGTGTTGCGCTGACCCTTCTAGCGCTCACGCAGGTTGCTGACGTCAATCGCGGGATAACGCCGGAATGATCTCCGTTGAGCATGTCCACAAGGTCTATCCCACGCGCACGGGCGACCGCGTCGTTCTTGATGATATCTCCTTCTCGCTGGGAAAAGGCGAGAAATTGGGCATTCTTGGCCGTAACGGCGCCGGAAAATCGACATTGATCCGGCTGGTGAGCGGGGCGGAGCGCCCCACTTCCGGCTCCATCACCAGATCAATGTCGGTTTCATGGCCGCTCGCGTTTGGGGGAGCATTCCAAAATGCCCTCACTGGTCTCGATAATGTTCGTTTTATCAGCAGAATTTATAAGCAGGACTACCGCCAGAATATTGATTTTGTGGCCAGTTTTACCGAGCTGGGACTTTATTTGCGTGAACCGGTTCGGTCATATTCTCAAGGTATGAGGGCCCGACTCGCATTCGCCATTTCCATGATCATTGAATTTGACTGCTATTTGATTGATGAAATCACGGCCGTGGGTGACGCAAAATTCCATGAGAAATGCGCGACTGAACTCTTTCACAAGCGCCGTGATCGTGCGATGCTTATAATATCCCATGACGCGGAATATGTACGGAATCATTGTGGAAAATTTGCTGTTCTGGAAGACGGAAAGCTGGTTTTTTATCCCGATTTCGATCAGGCGATGGCTGCCCACACGCACAATTTACATCTGAATGCCCAATAGAAATCCCGTAGCAGCGTATTCAATGGAGTTTATGTATGAGTAAGACTGCCCTGATTACCGGCGTTACCGGACAGGACGGCAGTTATCTTTCCGAGCTTCTGCTCGAAAAGGGCTACCAAGTTCACGGCATGATCCGCCGTTCCAGCACGGTCAACACCTGGCGCATTGACCACCTGCTGGAAGAAGGCGCGGAGAACGGCTTCTCGCTGCATTACGGTGACCTGTCGGATGCTAACTCGCTGCGCCGCCTGATTGACGTGACCCAGCCTGACGAGATCTACAATCTCGCCGCGCAGAGCCACGTCCGCGTCAGCTTTGACCAGCCTGAGTACACCTGCGATGCAACGGGCACCGGCGTGCTGCGCTTGCTCGAAGCGATCCGGGCCTCCACGCAATATACCCCCAAGACGATCCGCTTCTACCAGGCAGGTTCGAGCGAGATGTTCGGCTCTGCCAAGCCGCCGCAGAGCGAGAACACCCGCTTCGAGCCGCGCAGCCCCTATGCCTGCGCCAAGGTCTATGGTCACTACCAGACCGTGAACTACCGCGAGAGCTACGGCATGTTTGCCAGCAACGGCATCCTGTTCAACCACGAGAGCCCGCGTCGTGGGGAGGCCTTCGTGACGCGCAAGATCACGCTGGCCGCTGCCCGCATCAAGCTGGGCCTGCAGAAGAAGCTCTATCTGGGCAATCTGGACGCCAAGCGCGACTGGGGCTTTGCCGGTGACTATGTCGAGGCCATGTGGCGCATGTTGCAGCATGACACCCCCGGTGACTATGTCGTGGCGACCAACAAGGCGATCTCGATTCGCGAGTTCCTGGAACTGACCTTCCAAGCCCTCGACCTCGACTGGCAGGATTTCGTCGAAATTGACGAGCGCTTCTATCGCCCCGCCGAGGTGGATTACCTGCTGGGCGACTACAGCAAGACCGAGCGCGATCTGGGCTGGAAGCCGACCCATGACGTCGCTTCGCTGGCCAAGATGATGGTTGAAAGCGACCTGCAGCTAGCCAAGCGCGAGAAGCATCATCGCAACTTCGACGAACTCGAGGCGCAAATTGGCCAGTAAGCCAGGCCTTCTCGTCACAGGTGCATCGGGTTTCGTAGGACGTTACGTCATCGACCTGGGCCGCGACCGGTTCGACATTGTCGCAACCGGTCGCGGCCAGCGCCCCGACTGGCTGCCCGCCGATGTTGCCTGGCAAGCGGTGGATCTGCTGGATCGAGCCTCGGTGGCGTGTATGCCAACGGATCTGCCGTATGTGCTGCATCTGGCCAGTGAGACGGTACCCTCGAAATTCTCCACTTATGATCCGCTGCTGGATTCAGTCGAGATGTCTCTGAACCTGTGCCGCCATCTGCGCACGGGGCGCCTGTTGTTTGCCAGCTCCTGTCTAGTCTATGCGGCCAGCAGGGAGCCAATGACGGAAGAGACGCCTCTCGATCCGCGCGGGCACTATGGCCTGGCCAAGGTACTATCCGAGGCGATTGTTGCGCGGGCGGCCTCGCAGGAGGGCATCGAGACTGTAATTGCTCGACCGTTCAACCATATCGGCAGCAGGATGCGGCCGGATCTTGTCATCCCCTCGATCGTACGCCGGGTACGGGATGCAGCGAATGGCGATACCATCGTCATGGCTGGTCTCGACAGCATCCGCGATTTTCTCGACGTCCGCGATATCGTCGAGGCTTATTTTGCGCTGCTCCAGCAGCCTATGCTGACTGAAACGACCTTCAATGTGGCTAGCGGCAAAGCCACAAGCATCGGCGATGTAGTGCGCACTGTCGCCAAGGTGCTGGACAAGCCGATCGGCGGCGTGAGCTTCACGACAAGCGGCAATTCGGCGGATGACACAATTGCCGTGGTTGGCAATGCCGAGAGGTTGAGGCAAGCAACTCGTTGGACGCCGAAGCACGGCCTTGAAGACAGCTTACGGGATTTGGCAAGTGGGGTACTTGCTTGAAAAACGTGAATTCTGAATTTTTAATTTGGAAAATTTTCTCAGCCTATTGGGGCCAAGCTCGAGAACTTTATCATGAATCGGATGTATGAGGGCAGGGAAGTCAAAGATTTCCTAGTGAAGTCATATACGGAACTCTGTTCCTATGATGATACCGATTTTGTAGTCCGTGCCTATATTGCGATTCTGGACAGATTTCCTGATCCGATTGGCGAACGGTATTACCTGTCGCGATTGAAAATGGGTTACTCGAAGACCCATTTGCTGAATCAATTGCATCAATCGGCTGAGAGCACGCTGCATGTCGGCTTGGTGGCGGGGCTTGCCGGAAAATTAAGAGAGTACAGAAGGGCGTCCTTGTTGGGCGTGAGCTGGCTTTATAGGTTGTTCGGTTATTCTGAGGGAAATAGCAGTTCCGAACGTACAAACCGTGCGTTGCTGAACCAGTTGGCGGGCATTCGTCAGGAAATCTCTCAGCTGACTCTTCAAGTTCATCCGGTCATTGCGGCCCCCTCGCTGGGCCATTCCGACCAGGCGTCATCCGCTGTATCGGTTGAGACGGTTCCAGACATCATCGCGCTTGCCCACCACGAGGTTGCAGTGGAACGGTCATCGCAGCATGCCACCCATTCTCTCAACTTTGGGGGACAGCACATTGTGCTTCCCTTGTCGACGGACAGCCAAACCAGGCGACTGGCCGAAGCCCTTGAGCGTAAAATTCTTTTTATGAAGAGAGTGGTATGAGGCTTCTTTTCGATCTTCAGGGCATTCAGAATCTGAGCCGTGGACGGGGCATCGGCAGATATGTTTTAAACCTTTTTCAAGCCATCGCGGCGCGCGATGACGTGGAGGTTTTTGCGCTTCTGAATGGAAGCCTAACAGCGAATCTGGATGATGCCAGGGATCTTGCTCGCGCGGCCGTCGGTGATGCGAACATTCTCATCTTCCCGGGCATGACAGACACCATGCCGCATAATGAGCCTATGAAACAGCGCCGCAGGCTTTGCGAGGCCGCTTATGAGGCTTTTGTTGAAAGTGCAGGCTGTGACGCTTTGCTTGTCGGCAGCTTGTTCGAGGGTTTCGATGACCAGACAGTTGTTTCGTTGAAATCCCATTCGTCCAATGTGGTCAAATCGGCAGTCCTCTATGATCTTATTCCTCTCATTGAAAAGGAAAAGTATCTCGGATTCCACCTCGCTCATGACTGGTATTTCGACAGGGTGGAGCATCTGGTCGAGGCCGATCTGCTTCTTGCAATTTCCGGATCGTCTCGGCAGGAGGGTATTCAGCACCTAGGTGTTGCGCCTGATGCATGCATCAATGTCGGAACGGCGACTGACCGGAACGTTTTTTATCCCGATGTGCCAGCGACGCGCAAAGAGCTTGCCGCGCTCAACATTGTGAAGCCATTTCTTATGCACACCAGTGCATTTGATGAGCGCAAAAACTTTGAAGGGCTGATCGAGGCGTTCGCCCTGCTACCGAAGTCGCTTCAGAGCCAATATCAGCTGGTTCTGGTCGGCGGTTCTAATGAGGATGCCGTGATGCGCATCCGGCACCACGCAGCCAAGCATGGGCTTGGGGATCAGGATGTCATTTTTCCCGGTTATGTGACCGATTCCGATTTGGCAAAGCTGTATCGCTCTTGCAGCCTGTTTGTGTTTCCGTCTTTTCATGAGGGTTTCGGTCTGCCAGCCCTTGAGGCGATGTCATGCGGTTGCCCGGCGATCGGGTCCAACCTGACCAGCATTCCGGAAGTGATTGGTAGCAAGGATCTGCTTTTTGATCCGCATGATGCTTCCAACATGGCTTCGCTGATCGAGAAGATCCTGACTGACAGTGCGTGTCGAGACAGTGCGGTCCGGCATGCGGAAACCCATTCTCGGACATTCAGTTGGGAGGGTGTGGCTGACCGGGTTGTCAATGCTTTGAAGAAAGCCTTTGCGGAGCGCCCTGCCCGGCGCAGGGCCTTTCCCGATGCTGAGCGCATGCTGTCCAACATTGCATCCGCTATTGACCTGTCTGGCTATGCAGCCGCTGACTTGCTTGATCTGACCAGCGTTCTGGTTGAAGGTGAACAGCGTATCGCTGAAAGTTATGGGAAAAAGGCTGTGGGTAAGGGCGCTGTTTGGCGCATTGAGGGCCCCTTCGACAGCACCTATAGCCTTGCCTTGCTGAACCGCGAAACGGCCAGGGCACTCGCCAATCTAGGCTATGATGTTGCGCTGAAGTCGACTGAAGGTCCGGGTGATTTCGATCCTTCCGAAGCGTTCCTGATTGAAAACCCGGATCTGAAGATCATGCATGATCGTGCGCAGAGATCGACGCATGAAGATGCCGTGGTGGTCAGTCGGAATCTTTATCCTCCTCGGGTTGAAGACCTGAGTGGAAGCGTCAATGCCCTTCACCATTTCGCCTGGGAAGAGGCGGGCTTCCCCGTGGAATGGGTGGATAATTTCAATAATAACCTGAACATGATGACATGCTTGTCCAAGCATGTTGAAAAGATCATGATCGATAATGGCGTTTCCGTTCCGATGGTCACCAGCGGCTGCGGTGTGGATCATTGGGAGCGGATCGAAGCCGATCCGGGATACAAGGTCGATGGCAAGGCATTCAAGTTCTTGCATGTCTCCTCATGCTTCCCTCGCAAGGGAGTCGATAGCCTCATCGAAGCCTATGGCCGGGCTTTTTCGTGCGACGATGATGTCAGCCTGATTATCAAGACCTTCGAAAATCCTCATAATGATTTGCTCGAAAGACTGGCGCAGGCCAAGGCGAGCAATTCTCGCTTCCCGAATGTCATAACCATTTTCGGCGATATTTCCGATCGGCAGTTGAAGGCCCTGTATGCGCAGTGCGACGTCATGGTCGGGCCGAGTCATGCTGAAGGTTATGGCCTTCCCTTTGCGGAAGCCATGCTGAGCGGTATCCCGGTCATAACAACGGCATGGGGCGGTCAGACCGACTTCTGCAATGAGGGAAATTCCTGGCTTGTCGACTACAAGTTTGAACGGCCTGATACCCATTTCAACCTCTGGTTTTCCGCATGGGCCAAGGTCGATGGTGATGCGCTGGTCGCGGCGCTGAAGGAGGCTTATGCGTCCTCATCGGCGCAGCGAAAGGCCATGGCGACATTGGGTCGCGATCACCTTCTACAAAGCCATAAATGGTCAGATGTCGCTGGCAGGCTGTCTGCCGCTGCTTCTCTCTTGCCATCATCGTTGAACAAGGCGGATCCATGTATTGGTTGGATCAGCACCTGGAATGAGCGTTGCGGCATTGCCACTTATTCAAAGCATTTGATTGATGCAATGGATGGGGATGTCGTTGTTTTCGGGCCTAAAAATTTTGAAAAGGTCGATGACGGAGATCAGGCCGTTCGAGTCTGGCACCGTGGCAAGGACGATACGAGACTGGGTGACATTCTTTCAACGAAAGAAGCTGAAAGAATTGATGTTTTTGTCATTCAGTTCAACAATACCTTTTTCAATCACACTGATTTGGGTAACTTTGTCGAGAAGGCGCGAGCGCTTGGTAAGCCTGTCGTTATTTGCCTGCATGCGACAAGGGACCAAGTAGAAACCCAACCTGAAAAAGATTACCATCTTTCATATATGGTTCCGACTCTTGCAGTATGCGACCGCGTGCTCGTTCATTCAGTGGAGGATCTGAACCGATTGAAAAAGTTGGGACTGGTGCATAATGTAGCCCTGTTCCCTCATGGAGCGCTTGTTCATGAGGTGAATAAGTCTTCTCGTGCGGACGATGACCTTCCCTTGATTGCCACATATGGATTTGCGTTGCCTCACAAGGGATTGTCGCAGGTTGTCGAGGCTGTGAAACTTCTCAAGGATCGCAACCAGCCAGTGCGGCTGCGACTTGTGAATTCAGAGCATCCGGCGAGTGTATCGGGCGATCTCCTGAAGAACTTGTATGATCTTTGCCAGGTACTTGGCCTTGGGGATCAAGTCGAGTTCCATAATCACTTCCTGAAAGATGAAGACAGTCTAGATCTGTTGTCGGAGGCCAATCTTGTTGTATTCGCCTATCAGAATACAGCCGAATCTGCGAGTGGGGCTGTGCGTTACGGTATGACGGCTAATCAGCCGGTTGCGGTCACGCCAATTCCGATTTTTGATGATCTTCAGAATTCTGTTTATCGATTTTCCGGCACTTCACCCGAGGCAATTGCTGACGGAATTGAACGGATTTTGGCATCTATTGAAAATAGGGATGACGAGTATAAGCTTGTCTCGGAACGAGCATCGAGTTGGAGGAAGGAGCACGATTATCGTCGTGTTGCCAAGCGTTTGCGTAATATCTGCAAGGCGCTGATCTAGAGCATTTTCAAGTTGGCCGTATACATAAAACGGTTCGGAAAATACGGCATCGAAAGACAAGAGCGTTTTCGCTTCTAGCGAAAACGCTCCAAGACCTTGGAGATTGCCTGAGGTTTTCCTGAACGACTGGCTGTGCTGGTCAATGAAGAGAGCCAGGTGGGAACATTTTTGGTGTCGCCTACCGCCGACGCTCGGTGCTACCAATATGCGGCCAATTGATATTTTGTCGCCATAGCTTTTGTTCCTGCCCCATCTTCCATCATGGCATTTTCCCTTGCTGAAAGGCTTAAGGGGCGGTGCTACCCTTGGAGGCTAAGGGTAATACGGGTTAAATTGCTTCTGTCGATCGCGGATGCTCGCGAAACCTCAAAATCATCGAGCGAGGCATGACTGGTGACGCCGGGACGATCAAAGAAGTGCCTTTGACCAGATGTTTAGAATGTTCTCTGGATTAAGTAAGCCAAGCTTGCCAGCCTATCGAGGCGCCGCCTAAAGCGACTATGCCTGCGTTATGTAGACACCGCCGGCTGTTGCGCCAAAGCCACACTTCGTAAAATGACGCAGCCGTTTATCTCGCCCATGCAACAATCCGTCTTGGGCGCACTTTCCTTCCCCGACGTCGCTTCGGAGGCCACCAACCGCGAAGCGGCTCACTCTGTGTAAGGGGAAGAACGAATGAAGAAACTCATTCTGGCCGCCGCACTGGCGTCCGTAGCATCGGGGACCACGGCCTACGCCGACGATCACGGTCCCTATGTCACCATCGAAGGTGGCGCCGTGAAGAACGAGCGCGCCGACATCCGCACCGGCGGCACCTATCAGCGCTCCGACCGCTTCAAGTATGGCTGGGAAGCCGGTGGCGCCATCGGTTATGACTTCGGCAAGTTCCGTCTGGAGGCTGAAGGCTTCCACTACGAAGCCGGCATGCAGTCCTCGCATCGCCCCTCGGGCACCTACACCGCCGATCAGGGCCGTCTGGCCGGTCAGAACAACGCCACGGCCTATATGGCCAACGTGCTGTTCGGTCTGGGCCACTGGGGCGGCGCCAAGTTCTACGCCGGTGGCGGTGGCGGCTATGCCGCGATCCGTTTTCACGAGAACGAGCCCGGCCTGACGCCGATCAACAAGCGTGACACCGGCTATGCCTGGCAGGCCATCGCCGGCGTGACCATGCCGCTGAGCCACAACATCGATCTGGGTGTGAAGTATCGCTACTTCCGTCCGGACGGCACCGATCACTTCATCAACGCCAACAATGTGGTTCACCAGACCTCGCTGCGCACCCACTCGCTGCTGGCGACGCTGACCTACAACTTCGGCCATGAGGCTGCTCCGCCGCCGCCTCCCCCGCCGCCGCCGCCGCCTCCGCCGCCCCCTCCTCCGCCGCCCCC
>NZ_BCZE01000132.1 GCF_001598555.1 Novosphingobium rosa NBRC 15208 | reverse complement strand
GGAAATCGACGTGCCTGCGGGTGAGCGCGCGATCGACTATTTACATCCGGAATGGGCCAATCTTCGCTTCCATTCGGGTGAACGCCTCTCTGCCGAGAATTATCAAGGGCAGTCGATCGACAAGGTTGACTTCGCCGCCACCGGTCCCAGCGGCCGGGCCCTTCGCTTCGAAGTGGGGACCTGCCGCATCTGGGGCATCGGGCTGATGCCCTCGGGCTGGGCCAAATTCGTCGCTGCCCCTGCCGATGCGCTGGCCGATGCCGTGGTCGACGGGCAGGCGCATGAGGCTTTTGCCGCTTTCCGCCCGCTGGCCGATACGCTGTTCGGGCCCGAGCCGGATGTCGAGGGCGAGCTGGGCCGCATCTCTGCGCATTTTATGGCCCGCGCGGGCGAACCGCTGGCCGATGAGGAACGCATCATGGCGATCCACACCGCGCTGGTCGATCCCGATATCTCCACCGTCTCGCAGCTGGCCGAAACGGTCGGCGCCAGCGATCGGACGGTGGAACGGGTCTGCGCGAAGGCCTTCGGCTTCTCGCCCAAGCTGCTGCTGCGGCGCCAGCGGTTTATCCGCAGCCTTTCGCAGTACATGCTCGATCCCTCGCTCAAGTGGATCGGCGCGCTCGACGGGCATTACCACGATCAGGCGCAATTCGTGCGCGAGTTCCGGCAGTTCATGGGCATGACCCCGCGCCAGTACGGCAAGCTGGAGCATCCGATCCTCGACGCTATCGTCAATGAACGGGCGCGGCTGGCGGGCGCGGCGATGCAGGCGCTCGATACGCCCGACGGGCAGCGGGGCGGGCGGGGTTGATCGTGAAGGCCTAAGAGATTGCGCTGCGGTGGCGGGCGGCTTAAGGAGCCCGGCTGAAACAGGGGGCTTTCCGTTCCCGCAAGCAATACCGGACAGGCTGATGATCGATTTGGATGCTCTTGGAACCGATGCGCTGGGCAAGATTGCCGCGGCGGACACCCTTGATGCGCTTGAGGCGCTGCGGGTGGAGTTTCTGGGCAAGCAGGGCTCGATCTCGGGCCTGCTCAAGACGCTGGGCGCGATGAGCCCCGAGGAGCGCCAGACCAAGGGCGTGGCGATCCAGGCCCTGCGCGGCAGCGTCACCGATGCGCTGGCCGAGGGCAAGGCCAAGCTGGAAGCCGCCGCGCTGGAGCGCAAGCTGGCCGCCGAAACGGTGGACCTCAGCCTGCCCGCGCCCGAGGCGCCGCTGGGCAGCGTCCACCCCGTCAGCCAAGTGATGGATGAGCTGGCCGAGATCTTCGCCGATCTGGGCTTTGCCGTCGCCAGCGGGCCGGAGATCGAGGACGACTGGCACAATTTCACCGCGCTCAACATGCCCGAAAGCCATCCGGCGCGCGCGATGCATGACACCTTCTATCTGCCCGACCTGACGGCAGAGGGCCGCGAGATGGTGCTGCGCACGCATACCAGCCCGGTGCAGATCCGCGCCATGCTGGCGGCGGGCGGCAACCAGCCTTTGCGCATCATCGCGCCGGGCCGCGTCTATCGCAGCGATAGCGATGCCACCCACACGCCGATGTTCCATCAGATCGAGGGTCTGGTGATCGGCAAGGACATCCATCTGGGCCATCTCAAATGGACGCTGGAAACGCTGCTCAAGGCCTTCTTCGAGCGTGAGGACATCGTGCTGCGCCTGCGCCCCAGCTACTTTCCCTTCACCGAGCCTTCGGTCGAGGTCGATACGGGCTACAGCTGGCAGGATGGCCGCCGCGTGGTGGGCGGCAGCGGCGATGCAGAAGGCCATTCGTGGATGGAGCTGCTGGGCAGCGGCATGGTCAATGCCCATGTGCTGCGCGCGGGCGGTTACGATCCGGCGGAATGGCAGGGCTTTGCCTTTGGCGTGGGCGTCGATCGCCTCGCCATGCTGAAATATGGGATGAACGATTTGCGGGCCTTCTTCGATGGCGATGCGCGCTGGCTGAGCCATTACGGCTTCTCCGCGCTGGACGTGCCGACCCTGTCGGGCGGCGTCGGTGTGAACGCATAAGAAGGGCTGGACCACATGAAATTCTCTCTCTCGTGGCTCAAGGCCCATCTCGACACCGAGGCTTCCGTCCAGCAGATTTCCGATGGGTTGAACGCTGTCGGTCTGGAAGTTGAGGGCATCGAAGACCCGGCGCAGAAGCTGAAGGGCTTCCGCGTGGCGAAGATCCTCACCGCCGCGCAGCACCCCAATGCCGACAAGCTGCAGGTGCTGACCGTGGACACCGGCGAGGGCGACCCCCTGCAGGTCGTCTGCGGCGCCCCCAATGCGCGGGCCGGTCTGGTCGGCGTGCTGGGGCTGCCCGGCGCTGTCGTGCCCGCCAATGGCATGGTGCTGAAGGTGGCCGCCGTGCGCGGCACCGAATCGAACGGCATGATGTGTTCCATGCGCGAGCTGGAGCTGGGCGAGGGCCATGACGGCATCATCGAACTGCCCGAGGATGCGCCCGTGGGCACCGCTTTCGCCGACTACCATGGCGCCGATCCGGTGTTCGACATCGCCATCACCCCCAACCGCCCGGATTGCATGGGCGTCTATGGCATTGCGCGCGATCTGGCGGCGGTAGGTCTGGGCACGCTCAAGCCCATCGCGGCGCCCGGCATCGCTGGCAGCTATCCCTGCCCGGTGGCAATTGCCACGCAGGACGCCGAAGCCTGCCCGGCCTTTTATGGTCGCGTCATCAAGGGCGTGAAGAACGGCCCCAGCCCGGACTGGCTGCAGGAGCGCCTGAAGAGCGCGGGCCAGCGCCCGATCTCGGCTTTGGTGGACATTACCAACCTTGTGATGCTGACCTATGGCCGCCCGGCGCATGCCTATGATCTGGCCAAATTGACGGGCCCGGTGGTGGCGCGTCGCGCTGTCGAGGGTGAGGTCTGTCTGGCCCTCAACGGCAAGGAATATGGGCTCGACGCCGGGATGACGGTGATCGCCGATGACGCGGGCGTGCATGACATTGCCGGCATCATGGGCGGCGAGCATTCGGGCTGCGCTGACGACACCACCGATGTCCTGCTGGAAATCGCCTATTTCAACCCCGAGCGCATCGCCGCCACGGGCCGCAAGCTGAACCTCACTTCCGATGCGCGCAGCCGCTTCGAGCGTGGCGTCGATCCCGCCTTCCTCGACACCGGCCTCGATCTGCTGACGGGTCTGGTGCTGGAGATCTGCGGCGGTGAAGCCTCCGAAGTGGTGCGCGCGGGCGAAGCGCCTGCCACGCCCAAGGTGGTGGCTTACGATCCCAAGCTGGCCGAGACGCTGGGTGGCGTGAGCATCCCCGGCGATGAGCAGAAGCGCATTCTGGCCGCTCTCGGCTTTGTGGCCGCCGATGACTGGTCGGTCACCGTGCCCGGCTGGCGCCCCGATGTGGATGGCGCGCCCGATATCGTCGAGGAAGTCGTCCGCATCCACGGCATCGACAAGGTGGAAAGCGTGCCGCTGCCCCGCACCGATGGTGTGGCCCGCCCGACGGCCACCCCGGCCCAGAAGCTGGAGCGCCGCGTGCGCCGCGCCGCTGCCGCGCGCGGGCTGAACGAGGCCGTCACCTGGTCCTTCCTGCCCGTGCCCGAGGCCGAGCATTTTGCTTCTGGTGACCTGTGGGTGCTCTCCAACCCGATCAGCGAGGATCTGAAGGCGATGCGCCCCTCGCTGCTCCCCGGGCTGCTCTCTGCCGCGCGCCGCAATCTGGCGCGTGGCGCTTCGGGCCTGCGCCTGTTCGAGATCGGGCGGCGTTATCTGCGCGGGCAAGATGGCCGCAGCGATGAAAAGCTGACTCTCGCCGTGGTGCTGGTGGGTGAAAAGACCCCGCGTGGCTGGGCGACCGGCAAGCCGCAGAGCTTTGATGCCTTCGACGCCAAGGCCGAGGCCGTGGCGCTGCTGGCGCAGGCGGGCGCTCCGGTCGAGAGCCTGCAGTTGATGGGCGAGGCCGGGCCGCAGTTCCATCCCGGCCAGTCGGCCACGCTGCGCCTTGGGCCCAAGAATGTGCTGGCGCGTTTCGGCGTGCTGCATCCCGCCACGCTGAAAGCCTTCGACATCGACGCGCCGGTCGCGGTGGCCGAGATCTATCTCGATGCCATTCCCGCGAAGAAGGGTGCCGCCGGTTTCGCCCGCGTCAACTATGCGCCGCCCGCGCTTCAGGCGGTGAAGCGCGATTTCGCCTTCCTGGTGCCGGTGACCCGCGCGGCGGGCGATGTGCTGCGCGCGGTGCGCGGGGCGGACAAGGCGAGCATCGTGGCCGCCCGCGTCTTCGATGACTTTCGCGGGCAGGGCGTGCCCGAGGGCCAGAAGAGCCTGGCCATCGAAATCACCCTCCAGCCCGGCGAGAAGAGTTTTACGGACGCCGATCTGAAAGCCATCACCGACAAGGTGGTCGCCGCTGCCGCCAAGCAGGACGCCGTGCTGCGCGTTTGAATCTTTTGCCTTTCCGGCCTTGCCCTTTGCCGTACCAGCCTCCAGTCTGGTGCGGCAAAGGGGATGCCTCATGGACAATCTGATTTCGATCACCTCGGGCGCGCTGACCGCCCGGATCAACCCGCTTGGCGCGGAGCTGTGGTCGCTCGATGGTGCCGACGGCGCCCGTTACATGACCGACGCCGATCCCGCCTTCTGGACAGGCCATGCCCCGCTGCTCTTCCCCATCGTCGGCAGTCTGGTGGAGGATAGCTATCGGCTGGGCGATCAGACCTATCATCTGCCGCGCCACGGCTTCGCCCGCCGCCAGACCTTCGAGGTTTTGGCGGTGGAGGATGACTTCGTTGTCTTCGGGCTGAGCGACAGCGAGGACAGCCGCAAAATCTACCCCTTCGCCTTCAAGCTGGCGATGGCCTTCCGCCTCAGCGGCCAGACGCTGCATATGGCCGCCACCATCACCAATGCGGGCGACCATGATATGCCCTTCAGCTTCGGCTATCACCCGGCCTTCGCATGGCCGCTGCCTGGCGGGGCGGCCAAGGAAGCCCATCGCATCGTCTTCGCCAAGGATGAGCCCGAGGATCTGCGCCGTGTGGACAAGGCCACTGGCCAGCTTCTGCCGAAAAAAGAGGCAACCCCTGTGAAAGGCCGCGATCTGGCGCTGTCGCCCGCGCTGTTCGAGGATGATGCGGCGATCTGGGATCATATCCATAGCCATGCGCTGTCTTATGGCGCGGATGGCGGCGCATGGCTGGATGTCAGCTTTCCCGATACGCCCGCGCTGGGCATCTGGCAGGTGCCGGGCGCGCATTACCTGTGCATCGAGCCATGGCAGGGCCATGCCGACCCGCAGGGCTTTACGGGCGATTTCACCCGGAAGCCCGGCGTGGTCACCATCGAGCCCGGCCAGTCGCGGACTTATCGCATGGAGGTGACGGTCCGCCCGGCGTGAGCGGTAGGAAAGAGGCGCTGCCGCCACGCTGGACCATGGTCAGCTGGACTTTGCTGATCGGTAGCCTGATCGCGCTTGTCGCTTTTGCGGGCAGCTATGGTCGCCGCAAGCAGGAAGCTGAACTGCGTCATCTGCTTTTTACCAACACCGGGCTTCCCGCATCGGATCTGCGCGATTGCTTGGGCCGGGGTTTGCCTTTGACCGGGCGCTGGCAGGAGGTGGGCCCAGCGCGCGAACAGCCCTGGAATGAAGCGCGCCATCTGCGGGTGGAGATCATCGATCGGGGCGATCATCGCAGGGTGGAATTTTCCAGCCCCGGCGGGCGGCCCTTGCGCAATCAGGAAAGCGAGGCGCTGCGCCGTTGTCTCGCCACGGGATAGGTTTCATCATGGACGCGCGGGCCCGCAAAGGGTAGAGGCGCGCGCCATGAGTTCCAGCCGCCGCACCTTCGCCATCATTTCCCACCCCGACGCGGGCAAGACCACGCTGACCGAAAAGCTGCTGCTCAACGGCGGCGCGATCCATCTGGCGGGTCAGGTGAAGGCGCGCGGCGCGGCGCGGCGCGCCCGCTCGGACTGGATGAAGATCGAGCAGCAGCGCGGCATTTCGGTTACCTCCTCGGTCATGACCTTCGCCCGTGATTTCGACGGGCTGGGGCATATCACCTTCAACCTGCTCGACACGCCGGGCCACGAGGATTTCTCGGAAGACACCTATCGCACGCTGACCGCGGTGGATTCGGCGATCATGGTGATCGACGCCGCCAAGGGCATCGAGCCGCAGACCCGCAAGCTGTTCGAGGTCTGCCGGTTGCGCAATGTGCCGATCATCACCTTCGTCAACAAGGTGGACCGCGAGGGGCGCAGCGTTTTCGAGATCCTCGACGAAGTGGCCGATGCGCTGGCGCTGGATGTCTCGCCGCAGTCGTGGCCGGTGGGCATGGGCGGCACCTTCGAGGGCATTCTGGATCTGGCCAGCGGCCGCATCAGCCGCCCCGAGGGCGATTCGCGCGAATTTCTCGGCACCGTCGATCATGAGCCGGTGCCCGAAGAGTTCGCCGAGGAGATCGAGCTGGGGCAGGCCGGTTATCCCGAGTTCGATCTGGAAGCCTATCGCCATGGCGATCTGACTCCGGTGTTCTTCGGCTCGGCGCTCAAGAATTTCGGCGTGGCCGAGCTGATCGAGGCGATTGCCCGAATCGCTCCTCCGCCGCGCCCCCAGCCCAGCGAGGCGGGCACCATCGATCCCACCAATGGCGAGGTGACCGGCTTCATCTTCAAGGTGCAGGCCAATATGGACCCGATGCACCGCGACCGTATCGCCTTCATGCGTCTGGTCTCGGGCACCTTCAAGCGCGGCATGAAGCTGACGCCCTCGGCTTTGGGCAAGCCGATCGCCATCCACTCGCCGATCCTCTTCTTCGCGCAGGACCGCGAGATCGCCGATTCGGCCGAGCCGGGCGATATCATCGGCATTCCCAACCATGGCACGCTGCGGGTGGGCGATACGTTGTCGGAGGCGAACAAGGTGCGCTTCACCGGCCTGCCCAATTTCGCGCCGGAAATCCTGCGCCGCGTGGCGCTCAAGGACCCCACCAAGACCAAGCAGCTGCGCAAGGCGCTGGACGACCTCTCCGAAGAGGGCGTGATTCAGGTGTTCTATCCCGAGATCGGCGCGCAGTGGATCGTGGGCGTGGTGGGCCAGTTGCAGCTCGACGTGCTGATCTCGCGCCTGGAGGCCGAGTATAAGGTGGAGGCCGTGCTGGAAGGCGCGCCTTTCGACACGGCCCGCTGGGTCAAGGGCAGCGAGACCGGGCTGAAGGACTTCGCCGAGTTCAACAAGGCCAATCTGGCCAAGGACCGCGATGGCGGCATGGTCTTTCTCGCCCGCTCGGCCTGGGATGTCTCCTATCAGCAGGAGCGTAACCCCGAACTGACCTTCAGCGCCACCAAGGAGCGCTGAAGGCCCGGGCAGGGCGAGGGCCATTAACCATTTTCGCCTGCCGGATAGCCGCTCAGCTCCCGGCTGACTAAGTCATTTGCCTCATGCATGGGCAAAGTTTTGGCCAGGCTTTGCCTAAAATTTAGGCAGATGCGCAAGATTCGAGCGCGAAACCACCCCTGCGCGACAGGAATGGAATCGATGACACTCCTGTGAATCGGGGCGAATCGTAAATTGGCACACCTCGTGCTTATCCTTGTTCATCCGGCATCAGGCCGGTTGGCTATTAGGGGATAGGCATGAAGTTCATCATCGCCATCATCAAGCCGTTCAAGCTCGACGAGGTGCGTGAAGCCCTCGGTGCCCTCGGTATTGCCGGTATGACCGTGTCCGAGGTGAAGGGGTTTGGTCGGCAGAAGGGGCAGACCGAAATCTACCGTGGCGCGGAATATTCCACGAATATGCTGCCCAAGGTGAAGATCGAGATCGCCGCCAGCGACGAGCTCGCGCCGCGCGTCGTCGAAACCATCCAGCAGAGCGCCAGCACCGAAGCCATCGGTGACGGCAAGATCTTCGTGCTGGATCTGGCTTCGGCCACCCGCATCCGCACTGGCGAGACCGGGGACACCGCGCTGTGAGCGGCGCTTCACTTTGGAAGGGGAACACCATGATCCGCAAGATGATGTGCGGCGTCGCGGCGGTGGGCGGCTCGCTTGGCTATGCCGGTGCCGCCTTCGCGCAGGCCGCCCTGATTAAAGCCCCCACCGTGGCCCAGCAGGCCAATATGGTGAACAAGGGCGACACCACCTGGATGCTGATGTCCACCGTGCTGGTGCTGATGATGAGCATCCCGGGCCTCGCCCTGTTCTACGGCGGTCTGGTCCGTTCGAAGAACATGCTCAGCGTGCTGATGCAGGTCTTCATGATCGTGTCGGTCACCGGCCTGCTGTGGGCCACCTATGGCTATTCGCTGGTGTTCACCGGCGGCTCGCCCTTTATCGGTGGCTTCTCCAAGGCGCTGATGCAGGGCGTGAACAGCGGCACCTATGCCGCCACCTTCTCGAACAACGTCTATATCCCCGAACTGGCCTATTTCGTCTTCCAGATGACCTTCGCCATGATCACCCCGGCGCTGTTCATCGGTTCTTTCGCTGAACGCATCAAGTTCACGCCGCTGATCATCTTCACCGTGCTGTGGTCCACCTTTGCCTATTATCCCATCGCGCATATGGTGTGGTACTGGGCCGGCCCCGACTTCCTGTATGCCAGCCCCAATGACGCCGGCTTCCTGTATCTGAAGGGCGCGCTGGACTTCGCCGGTGGCACCGTGGTGCATATCAACGCCGGTATCGCTGGCCTGGTGGGCTGCCTCGTGCTGGGCAAGCGCGTGGGCTTCGGCAAGGAAAACACCCCGCCGCACTCGCTGACCATGACCATGATCGGCGCCTCGCTGCTGTGGGTGGGCTGGTTCGGCTTCAACGCCGGTTCGAACCTCGAATCGAACGGTGTCGCCGCTGTGGCCTTCGTGAACACCATGCTCGCCACCTGCGCCGCTGCGGTCGCCTGGGCGGTCATCGAACAGATCGTGCATGGCAAGCCCTCGATGCTGGGCGCTGCCTCGGGTGCGGTGGCCGGTCTGGTCGCCATCACCCCGGCTTCGGGCTTCGGCGCGCCGATGACCTCGATCGTGCTGGGTCTGATCGTCTCGCCGGTCTGCTTCTTCTTCGTCACCACCGTGAAGAACAAGTTCAAGTATGACGATACGCTGGATGTCTTCGGCGTCCACTGCATCGGCGGCATCATCGGCGCCATCGGCACCGGCATTGTGGCCAACCCCGCGCTGGGTGGCCAGGGCTGGGTCGATTACTCGGGCTTCGTCGCCAAGGCTGGCGCCTGGGACACGATGGGCCAGGTCATCACCCAGTGCGAGGCCGTTGGGCTGACGCTGGTGTGGTCGGGCGTGGTCACCGCCGTGCTGCTCTTCGTGATCGACAAGACCATCGGCCTGCGTCCCACCGAGGAAGCCGAGCGTGAAGGTCTGGACATCACCGAACACGGTGAGCGCGCCTACAACAGCTGAGTTTAAAGTTCGGCGGGATCGGGGCTTCTTCCTCCTCCTTCCTGGTCCCGCCACCAGACGTTCCTCCTGCGGACGAAAACTCAAAGGGCCGGAGCCAGCCGCTCCGGCCCTCTTTTCGTTTTCGTGACAGATAGATGGCAAAAAGCCCGGCCGTTGCGGACCGGGCTTTGTTTTATGTCGAGGGGCAGGGGTCCTAGTTCGCCTTGCCGCTCAGCATATCGACCAGCGGGCGCACCGGGGTGATGTCGTAACCGGCGGCGGCGGCGATGGGGGCCAGTTCATCGGCGGTGGCGCCCTCGCTGGCGCGGGCCAGCGCCCAGAGCAGCGTGGAGCGCGTGCCCGAGCGGCAATAGGCGAGAATCGGCCCGGTGGCTCCGGCCAGCGTCTCGGCCATGGCCTGGACCTGTCCCTCGCTGAAGCCGCCATGGCCCACGGGAATCGCGATATAGCTCAGGCCCGCGTCCCTGGCGGCCTGTTCGATCACCGCGCCGGGGGTCTGATCGTCGCTTTCGCCTTCGGGGCGGTTGTTGATGATATGCTTCACGCCGAGCTTCACCGCTTCGGCAAGATCGTCGGTGTCGATCTGGGGGCTTACCAGAATCGTGTCGGTCAGCTGGCGAAACATCGGCTGTGTCCTTATCAAAAGCCGGGCCCTGATCGCCCGTAAGCCCTGTCGGCATGCCAGCCGGCGCCTCCGCTGGCAAGGTGAGGGCAGGCTTCGACTCGCAAGTGACCGCAGGCTGTAAACCGATTGTCACGAATCTGAACGCAAGATGCGGAATCTGTTCGCGCTGCCCGGATTTTTGGGGTATGTCGAAAAATGCAGAGGAAAGGACTGTGCTGTCGCATGGCGCCTGGCCCTGTTGTTCGGTGCGTTTCGTCCAAGCGCCGGGCACAATCGATCGGGGCGAAGCGAAGGTTCTTTCGGGTATATGAGTTTTGATAGAGGGCGTCGCGGCCGGGGCCGGGACAAGCGCGACGGATTTGGCGAGGAGGGCTTCGACCCCTTCGGCGGCGGTGGCGGCGGCGGCTTCGGCGGCCCGCGCGGCGGCTTCGGCGGTGGTGACCGCTTTGGCGGCGGCGGCGACCGTGGTGGCTTCGGCGGCGGTGACCGCGGCGGCTTCGGCGGCCCGCGTGGCGGCGGCGGCGGTGGCGGCGGCTTCGGCGG
>NZ_BCZE01000131.1 GCF_001598555.1 Novosphingobium rosa NBRC 15208 | reverse complement strand
CAATCTCTATTGCCTCCGCACCGGCAAGGCCGAAATAACCCACGCCTTCGGCGTCGAGGTGCCTGTCGGGGTGAACTACACCGATGAGGTTTCGCCCAACTACCCGGGCCTGGTGACCAATGGCGCGGAATTCAGGGCCATGAACTGGGGGTTCCCGGTTGTCCTGCGGGGCGCCCAGGATCAGAAGTTGGCCCCCACGCCGGTCAACAACGCCCGCGACGACAAGCTCCACACCGACTTCTGGCGCGACAGCTTCGAGCGCCGACGCTGCCTGATCCCGGTCACCCAGTGGGCCGAACCTCAGGGCCGGAAGAAGCGCATGACCCGGACCTGGTACCGGCTGCCGGGCGACGAGCCTTTCGCAGTCGCGGGCATCTGGAGGCCCACCGACATCTGGGGCAACTGCTATTCGATGGTGATGGTCAACGGCTGCACGCAGATGGAGGAGGTCCATGACCGCATGCCGGTCATCCTGCGCCGTGAGAACTGGGCGACCTGGTTGAGCGGTGCGCCCGCCGATGCCTTCGGTCCGTGTCGGACTTGGAATGACCAGTTGGAGGTCGAGCAGACCAACGACCGCTGGGTCGATGGCAGTGCACGGCCGACCTATGAGCAAGAGGTCGCCGATCTCCCACTTTTCGGCGACAAGATACCCTAGTCGGCATGTCGAGGCGGCGGACGCAGACAGTTGCAGGACCGAGAGCATGTCCGCGCAGCTCATAAAATCAATTCGACGCCTTACTCCTTGCATCGGTATCAAAGGCAGGCGGTTGTCTGACGGCTGACAAGATGGTCTAGGTCATCCGCCATGGATCGTTAATCTGGCCATGAGCCGAAGATCGAGCCGGACTGAACCGGCGCCACCACTTTTCGACTGTGCAGGATGCGGTCGCTTGGGAAGACGGCTCATCGCGCTACTCAAGTCAATGCGCGCCAGCTTATTCAGCCGCTTCGTAATTACCTTTCCTTTATTTTCTTCTGGCAGAGATGCCCCCTCATTTTGGAGGCCAATTTCAGATGTTTGAACGTCCGACCAGAATCGAGGACCGTCCGCTGCTCATAGGCCTCAACCCATCGCCGGTCGCAGAGACGGTGTCCTGGAGCACCGAGGCCAAGTCCACCGGGGCGCTAGCCTATCTGGCGTTCGACCGGTCGCGGGATCCGGGCGAATGTCGCAGATGGTTCGACATGCGCAATCTGAACGAACGGATCATCGACAGGAAGAAGATCTCCAGGATAGATCCGGCCCAGGCGATGGAGCGGCTCCGGGAATGGGATTTGGAAGGACGTCTCGCAGGCCCAGTCGTGGCATGTGGACAGACCGTCGGACTGATGGTCAGGGCCTATCGCGCCGCGACAGGAGCCGAGATGGGCTCGATGACGGTCATTCCCCACCCATCGCTTCTGTGGCGCCCTCGTTTCGGTATCTCGGTCAGGGCATGGCAGAGGGCCAGGAACGATCTGCGCCGCGTTCTCGGGTTCGACGCCCAGCCGGATCCCGTCGATGAAGAGGGTATCGATAATGCGCTTCAGGCTTTCGTCGATCATCTCGAATTCGTCGAGATGAAGCGCATCCTTGATTTCGAAGAGACGCTGGATGCGCAGGGGGATGAGCCCACTGATGCCGAGAAGGAAGAATGGGCCGAAGAGGTCACGTATTGGCGTCGCGTCGCCGCGCTGGACGAGGTTGAGGATCATGCGGAGCGTCTGGACGCGGCCGTTGGCCTGATCGAGGACGGATGCTGGAACCCTTGATTCCGAGCAGATCTTCGCATCTCCCGACCGTTCGCCACGACGGTCTGCCCGGGAGCGGCAGCATACTTGGCCGATAGGGGCGGGGCGGCACGGCAGGACGTGTCAGCCGCCCCTCCAAGCCCTGGGATGCAGAGGAAATGGCCTTCGTAACGGTGCCGTTCAAGTTCGGCACACCGGCAGTCCAAGCGACGGGCGCCTGTGCCGCAAAATCAGGCTTTTCCCATTAATGGCTGATATCTGACGCCCTTCTCGCTGCAACTGCATCAGAGGCAGGCGGTTATCTTACGGGCTGGGCTCACCTTTCCGATTGTGGCCTATTCGACTATCCCGTAATGCTGGCCCAGCAGGTACCCGAAGAGAACCAGAATCTGATCTTCCCTGTTGTAAGCGGACATCAGGCGAAATGGGCTAGTGGCCGTACAAGTCCCACCAACTCTCTTTCACGACGACCACACGGGGAGCAACGGCGGGCATCTCCAATTCCGCAAGCGCCTTTCCGCCTCGCAGGTCGCGGGAGTCTTGGAGCAGTTCGCCGATGTAGCGCTGGAGAGCGCCAAGCCGATCGCGATAGGTTGTCAGTTCGGCAGCGCTGATCAAAGCCTGCTGGACGCGAAGCGATCCGCCTCGCGCTACCACGCCCTCGACGACGCCTATGCTAGACTGTTCCGTAGTCAGGAAAGTCAGAGGTCCGTGGACGTAGTGGTTGCGGTACTCGCGCTCTCGATCGAATAATGCCGCGCAGTGCCGTAGATGTGCTTCGCGTTCGGGTGCGTGGTCCGCTGCGATGGCGATCAAGGCATCCTTCAACTGGACGGGGGTGAGGTGGGCTATGAGGCCCCATATCCTCCCATCGGGCCCGCCTAGGAACGTGGCCCGCTGTAGAAGCACACGGAACGATTGCTCCACGTGGTTCCAGAAGACCACCACCTCGCCAAGCGCACGACAGAACTCGTCCTCCTGCTCTGTAAGTTCGCGCGTCCACCCCATGCTCGTCTCCTTACGCGCGTTTCTGACCCGACAGCTTCTGGGCTGCGCTTGCACATTGTCAATGGACGAGATCGGGTGATTGGCGGAAGGTGGTTCTAAGCAGCATCGGTTATCGGTTCGATGAGCGCGCCAGTCGTATCGGGAACGACCGGGTCTGGACGATCGAGGTCTTGGCCTTGTCTTGCGCCTCGCAACGGATTGGCAAGGGTGCCCGAAGCCTGCGCTTAATTGGGATGGATTTTCGATAGGCTGTCGACAAAGTTTGACGGGAAATGGTCGCCCACGAGGTTGACGATGCCCGAAAACTGGTTGGTCTCGGGATCGATGTCGCCCGACTTGACGGCATCCGTCCAGGCGCCTCGGACATGATCGATGTCGCCTGGCGCCTCGTAGAGCGCCTGACGCCTGACCTCGGCGAGCTTTATCGACGTCATCTCAAATTTAGATATGCGGATCAGATCATCGGTGTAGGCGACCTGCTGCCGGACCTGAGCCATCACGGGCATCAGGCGGTTGAAGGTAGCTCTGTCCGACGGGAGCAGCGCGTCCGGCTTGAGGTTCTGTCCATAACGCCTGTTCAGGTCGTCGAGGTCCCGCGACGCCTCGTCCAGGCCGTAGATCTTCGCCGCTCCCAGATAGGAGTTCTGGGCCTGGACCATGATCGCATGGGCCAGCGTGCATTTGCCGGAAAGATCGAGCATCTGCTTTCTTTCGGTCTCGCTGACGGGAAACTTGTCCCGCATGGCAAGAAGCATCGCTGCCAGATACTGGTGTCGCTTATGTGAATCGTCCGGTGGCGACCAGTTGGGAGCCGCCATCTCTCCGGCGATGTCGGTCATCTCCTTCACCACCTCGATGTCGCGCTCTCTGTCGGATTCGAACATATTGCTGGCGTTCTGGGCCTTCAGCCGTTCCTGGAGATTGCCGAACCTGTTCGCTTCCTCGGGGGTCATCTGCTCGCCCATGGGCACGTTGGGCTTGAACGGCCGACCGTTGGTCAACTTCTCGAATTCGCCTAGGGTCTTGATGGATTGCTCACCCAGCACCGCTCCGGCATGCATCTGAGTCAACAGCGTGTCGGCATAGGCCTTATCGACAGTGCACTGGCTATCGGTCATGTCCAGAACGGTGATGCTGCCCGGCCTGTCCGATGGCGCGGGCGGCACCGCAGGCCCGGCATAGGTGATGCCCGGAGAAACAGCCGAAAGAGCAGCAGCGAAACCGGCCAGCAGCCGGGCCCTTCGCGTCGCGGTGGGATTTCTAGACATGGGGCCCCCTTCGGTGCGAAGTCTAGCGCGATCCCGCGTTCATGTCAGCCATCCGCCTCATATTCCCGAACTAAACCCATCGTCAGCTCATGCCCCCTTCACAGCCTCACGGGCGCGGACCATCGCGCTGAACTCCCGCAGGACATCGCCGACGCTGGCGTCGTCGGCCGGGTCGAGGGCATCGCCCACGTCGCGGGCCTGGGAGACGCGCATGCGGAGGAAGGACAAGCGCCTGTCGGAAGGCGGCAATGCCCTGCCCGCGCTGTCGGTTGCCTCGCTGTAGCCGGCGATCACGTCGTTGATCGCCTCCAGCGCCGCCTCATAGGCGATCGCCTGTTCCTGGGTCCACTGGGGCGTGTTCTCGGACATCGGCATCTCCTTCTCAGGTGCCCAGACAATAGGGCATGGATGATGCCGTTGGTCAAAGGGCTGCCACGATGCCCCTCGCAGATGGGAATGCGGCCTAGGCAGGGAGGCCGCTTGCGCTCCCTGACGCCCTTCCCGTGATCGGGGCCAGCCTGTAGCGGATCGTCATTCCGATCTCCTTGGGGGCGATCTCGGCGCACTTCACGTCGAAATCGGCCGAAAGGGCATGCGCGATCCGGGACATGACGACCCCGACGGGCAGGTCGTCGTCATGCACGACGATCGACAGGTTCGGCTCGATGACCGGCTCGTCCACAGGCATGTCTCCTTGTTGGGATTGCGCGGGTCCGCGCCGGCTGCAGATGGCGAGCGCCGGTCACGGATCAAGGCACATGGGGCAAATTATTCTGCCCAAGCGCCTAATATCATTCGGCTGTTCGGCACCTGGCGCCTGGCCGGGGGTCGATGTCTGGCAGGCCATCCCAACGGCCCGGGAACACCTTCCATCCTGAAAACTCTGGCGCTCCCGATTTCGGATGGCTATTGTGTCGCTCAACTCGCGGGAGCTGTTCCGGGAGCCGGGGCGTCGAAACCCCTCACTGAGAGCCGGTCGCAAGACCAATTATCCGGTCGCAGAGCCTTCTGTGACCGGGTGGCGGACGCGTATGTCCAGGCCACCCGGCTAAAGGTTTCCGCGCCAGTCTCAGTGCTGGTTTCGAACACCCGGTCTCCAAGGGCCGGCACCCCGATTCAACTCGGGGTGCCGCCGGCTTGGCGACCACCCCACAGTCTGGGGCAAGCATGTCGAGACAGCACACCCGATCCACCGCCACGAAAGCCGTGTTTCCCGTCACCTCCTCCGCCTGCAGGCTCTGAGCGATGCGGGTCCAGGTCGTTCCCTTCATCCCCGACTTCATCGTTGGGCTCATCTTCCTCTTCCTGCCCGGACTCGCCGTCACCTTCTTCGCGAGAAGCGAGCCGGCGGGCGCGGCCGTCGTCTTCCTGACCGGTCTTGCCGCCCTGATCCGGCCACAGGCCCACTGGGCGCTCTACTTCGTGCTCTGCACGCTGCGGACCGTGCCGTTCCTCATGGCAGCGATCATCGCGGTCGCGATGCGGACCGGCGTCGCACCTGGAGCTTGGCTCCAGCTCGGCGCCTTCATCGCCTTCGGCGCGCTTGCGAACTGGCGGCTGCATCGCCTGCGGGCCGACGGCCTCATCGACTGATAGGAGAAAGCAAGATGATACTTCCTCTCGCCGCCCTGCTGGCGGCAGGCGCTGTCGCCGACGCCCCGCGCACGGGTATGTCCGTCCCCGCGACGTTGACGGTGAAGACCGATCCCGCGACCTACGATCTGGCCGGATTCCGCCTCGGCATGAGCGAGGCCGACGTCGAGGGCGTCATGCGGTCGCGCGGCCTCAAGGTGGTGAGGGCGACCAGGGTGGTCAACTTCGAGGACCAGGTCCGCGGCCTGATGAACGTGCGCGGGGGCAGCGAGCGGATGATGCGTCACTCGGTTCTGGGCCAGGTCGAGTTCGACGACGGCAAGGGAGGCCGGGTCCTGCTGAAGCTGCTGACCTGGCCTGACACGGCGAGGGTCTCGACGATCAGCTTCCTGCCGCCGCGGGGGACCGCGCCGAGCGCATGGCAGACGCTTCTTGCCGACAAGTATGGCCGCCCCAGTGACGGGAGCGGCAGGATCGACAGCGAGGGCCTGCATGCCCGGTGGTGTGGCAGGGCGTCCTGCGGCAGCGGTGCGGGCCTGTTCCAGATGTCGGCCATCGTGGGACTCGATGGCGGCTCGGTCACGCTGGGCCAGCCGGAAGGGACGGCGACCGGGATCGGCAGAATGATCGAGGCCGAGGCCGACCGGCGCATGCCCCGGAGAGCGCCCGGGCTTTGAGCGCAGGAGCCTGCAACTGCCGCATTACCGGTCGATCGCCGAGAGGTTGGTGGCGAAATCGTTGAATCGGTCGGCGGCGCGGACCACGAGTCCCGCGCCGCTGCCATCGCCTTGCAGGAAATTTCCCGTCAGCTCGCGCTTACATCGCTGGCATGGATTTCCCCGATCCGCACTGACGCTGCCGGACGACGGCGCCAACGCGCTATATCCATCCGATGGCATCACATGTAGAAGCTGTAGCTGACCTGCGGTTTCTCATTGACGCTCACATATTTCATGATGTCGCCGATCTTATTGGCGCATTCGAGCGTGATGGGCAGTCGCCCATCCAGCTGGGTGTTGTTCCAGTTCATCTTGGTGAGTCCGAGAATCTCGTGGCAGATGCTCTCAAGCGATGAATCCTGCTCGTACACCGTGATCTTTAAGGGACTCGGCACATACTGCCCAGGATAGGTCTTGTAGAAATCGACGGTGCCGCGAGTGTAGAGGACGCCTTCCGTTTCCGAGATGGAGAGAAGCGTTCCGCGCTTCGGAGGATATTTCTTGTCGCTGAAGAGACGCACGTCGGTGTCCGTGATCGCGACGAAATCTTTGGACCGGATGCCCTTCTCTTCGAGCGCGCGCAGAAAGCCCTTGCGTTCACCATCGCGGAAGCGGCTCGACTTGTGGATCACGATTCGCGCGGGCATGTGCTCAAGCGCGCGGTCATATTCGTCCAGTGCATCGCGCAGCAGTTCGTAGGCCTGATCCTCGCTGATATAGGGGTGGCGGTTCCTCTTGTCGATCGAAACGGGCGTGCCGCGCAGGATGATCCCGTGCCCGAACTCGTCGAAAACCTGCGCCAGGCTAGACGATACGGTCTCGCCGTCCCGGCTCTTGTAGAAGCCTATGCCGATGTAGCATGACCGCAGCTTGGCCGTGTCCTCCACAAGCCGCCAAGGGATGGTGCGATTGCCCTTGTAGTAGAGGGCAGTACAGAAGTTCCATGCCTTGGTGGCTGGGTCCTGCTGATCGCCGGCGAGCTTGGTGATCAGGATAGTCTTCTCGCGCACAAGCTGCAGAGGGGTGCCGAGATGCATGCACTTGGCCTTCAGGGTCCGCCGGAAGTTGTGTTCGAGTTCGCTTTCATCCTTCTCGTCGTCATTGGCCGCGGTGGTGATGGAATCGAACATCTCATTCGGCATCACGCAGACGATTACGTCCACCGACCTGTTCTCCGCCAGGAACCTGATCTGCTCGTAGTAGAGCTCCACGGCCCTCTCGACACGGCTGGCGCGGGATGCGAGCTTCACAATCCCGGTGATGTCCGACTTCTTCAATGTCCGGGTATACTGGGGCGAGTTGATCAGCCGGGTCAGGAAGCCATAGCTCTGGTTCACCCCGCCAAAGCCGCGAAACAGATTGAGGAGCTGCGACTCTGCTTTGCGTTCCACGCCATCGCGGCATTTCTCAAGCCATTCATCGAGAAGGTCGATGCCTTCACCCCGGCCCACGACCCCGATCCGAAGCTCGGTCCGACGCAATTCGTCGCGTTTGTCATACACTCCCATGTGCTCGATGCCGGTACGTGGGCAAATGTGCGTTCCGGTACCGAACTCGAGCAGAGGCTCTGCGAGCGTCGTCAGTTTCATGCCGCCTCCTCCTCGTCGGTTGCATCGTCATCGTAGTCAGCGATGGAGACGTCGCCCTCATCGAGGGCTTCATCGGCTTCCCCGCCCACGTCGAATTGAAGCAGCGTCCCAAATTCGAGCAAAGTCTCGTCGCCCACTTGTTCGCCGCTGCTGTTCGCCAGGAAGTAGGCGATGAAGCGGACCGCGTTCCTGACGCTGAGATTCAGTTCAAGGCGCTTTTGCTTCGAGAGATACTTCTCGTGCCAGTAGGACCGGTTGAAGCCATCATAGGTGTAGTACCAGCTCGGTACGATCTGCGCGAACCACTCCCCGCCTAGTTTCGAGAAGGTGACGTCGAACGAAAGGTGCTGATGGTACAGGACCTTTTCCGGATCCTTCTTCTGGTACTTGACCGCGTAGACGCTCCGGGACGCGCTTGCCTTGCCGACCCAGGACTCCTTTCGCAGCTCCTGCCTATCCTCGTTCGGCACGAAGAAGAAGAAGCTGTCCTTCGGATGCGATCGGACATTGCGCCCCTTCAGCATCTGCCGGGTCTCGGCCCAAAGAAGCTGCTTGAGGATGTTCACGTTGTCCAGCTCGTCGGAGTCGGCCAGATCAACCACGTCCAGCCGCTCGATGGTGCCCTCGTCCACGATGCTGATAAGGCCGCTGGCCTGGATGTCGGTGAAAGAGAACAGCTTATTGTCGTGACAGATCCAAGCGTCCGTAAGCACGTCATTTAGGAGGAGGGCCATTTTGACGACCGACCTGCGGCTCTTCGCGTATCCGCGGTAGTTCAGCTCCTGCTTCGCCCGGGCGATGACCTCCTTGTCGTTGATCGTCAGTTCCGCGACATAGATCGCGTCTGGAAGTCTGATCTGCTGGAGGTTCGTGGTGATCGCCGTGGGCGCTTCGATGGTCTCGGCCCTGATGCTGTTGAAGGCGTCCACCTCCCCGAGAATGTGCTTGAACTCCGTCAGCACCCTTTCCTGCGCGGCCAGGCGCAATCCGCCCACCATGCGGAGAATATCGCTGAGATCGATGATGTGCTTCTTGCAATCGAAGGAGAAGTCGGGCGTCAACAGCGCGTCCACGGCGCTCTGACTGTAAGTTGCCTGCTTCCTCACGAGCATAAGGACGTAAAGCTCGTCGAACGTGTTGTAATAGGACCGGCTCATGAACTGGGTGACGGTGGATTTCACCTTCTCCAGGGCGGTCGTGGACGTCACCTGGAAGGCGATGCGGTCGTGGTCGTCGCCCAGATCGATGCCGGGAAAATTCTTCTGCTTCCGATTGAGGTTTATGAGATGGGGGAGGTTGAACACCGACTTCAGGATTGGAATGAAGGCATCCTCGAGGGCGAGGTTGATATCCGTGCGCCCTTGCGCCGTCGCCAACTCGACCTGCAGGACGATCCGGCTAACAAGGTCGCGGAGTTCGTTCTCAACGTCGAGCTGTCTCACCCTCACATCCCCTTTCGGTAAACATCCCCTTAAGATGGGAACGCATCTAGAACATTTCAAGATGCGCGCTGCATCCTGATGGCTGGGATTGCTCCCGGCTAGGCTTCTAGCGCGGGGAGGAAATTCACGCGGCGAGGCGCACCACGCTCCGCACCGTCCAAGCGCCTATCCTCTGCTTGAAATCGCATGTCACTCACGGCACATTGATATCCATGGAAATTCTCTCTGATTCCGAATTCGCTGCCGCCGTTCTGAAGCTGATCGAGGCGCCGGGCAGCCTTCGCTGTGCGGTCGCCTTCTGGGGGCCGGATCTGGCTCGGCTGGCTGCCGCGCGTGACGCAGAGGTCGTTCTTGATATCCGGATGGGGGGCACGTCCCGCAATGCGCTCACCGCATTCGGCCTTCGGCGGGACGAGCTGCCACAGCAGACGCCAAGGGTGACGGTCCTGAACGATCTTCATGCCAAGATCTTCATCGGCGATGAAAGGGCTATCATCGGTTCGGCGAATGCCTCGCGCAATGCGCTCGGCACGGCGGAGCGCGCGCCTTCACTTCTGGAAGCGGGCGTCATCTTCGACCGTGCAACCGAACCTGAAGCCTACAGGCGGCTTGTGGGTATCTATGAATCCTACCGAGCCCGTTCTCTGCCGATCACGCGCGACGACTTCGATGAGGCGGTATCCGCGCCTCCCAATCCTGCCGCAAGAGACAGGCATGGCGATGCGCCGGTGGATGGAGCTTCGCTTCTTGCAAGGCTTGCCGGAAATCCGCCTGCCTTCATGGCTAGCGGTTTCATCTTCGGCGACGCACGCATCTCCACGGTTAGGGTCAGAAAGGCCGAAAAGGCTTTGGAAGAGGTGACGGGGCAGCCGATGTCGTCATCTCGGCTCTCCCATATCTGCACATTCGACCCTGACGACGTTGCCGATGAAGACGAGCTTCGCAACAGTGTCAGGATCTTCTGGTTCTGGTATGGAAGCCAGGAGGGTGTCTTCGGATATACTGACGTGGTTCGCGTCGTGGAGGCTGACCAGTCCGTGAGCTATTTCGGCCGCGCCAACTGGGTTGGAGCATTGAAGGATGTCGGCCAGACACATCTGAAGAGGGCGGGCGTGTGGATCGCCGATGGATCAGAGGGACTGGCGATATCGGCGCGCGATGGGCTGCCTCTAGGAAAGCGCTTTGTGGCGATGAGCTCTGAGCACCTATTCGAATACATCGAGAAACGCGAACTGGAATCCCGCCCGCCGATTGCGTAAAACGGCTT
>NZ_BCZE01000130.1 GCF_001598555.1 Novosphingobium rosa NBRC 15208 | reverse complement strand
GCTCAGTGACATCCTGTCGGAGCGCCACCTTTCCACGGGCAAGCAAAAGGCGCCGCAGGCAGGCATGCCCCGGCGCCTTTTCTCGTTTCAAAGCCTGCGGCGCTGCGACGTTGCTCCATGGCCAAACCCGAGGCGCTACGTGGACACTAAAGGGAGCGCGAGGGCGATGGCCCTCGCATTTTCCTCTTAAAACCCCTTAACGCACAGCGACAACCCGCTTCCCACTCAAGGCCTTGTTCTGGAACACGAGGAAATCGCGCGTCCCCACGCGGGCCTTGCCGTAGAGTACATAATCGCTCCCCAGCCGCGCCATCAGGAAGTTGCGCACCGGCCAGTTCACCGGATGCGCCTGAGGCTGCGCGGTGATGACCACCACATCGGGGCGGCTGTCCATGATGTGGTGCGCCTCGGCCTGCGCGTCCACGCCCAGCGCTTCGGAATCGGTCAGGCTCACCAGATGATTGGGGAAGACGTAGCGCGAGGGCAGGCAGCTGTTCGACAGATGGTACAGCATCGGATCGCCCTCGGCCACATAGAGGCAGCCCTTGGCGCGGGCGCTCTCGATCTGGGTGAGCAGCACATCCATCTCGGCGCGTGAGCCGTGATCGCTCATGTTCACCGATGTCACCACCAAAGCGGCCACCGCGCCGAAGCCCAGCAGCAGGCGGGTGTACCAGCGGTGCGGCGTCAGGCGGCCCAGCGCGGGGGCGGCAAGGATCGACAAAGGCACCAGCACGGGCGCGAGATAGTGATCGTACCATGTGCCCAGCAGCAGGAAGCCGCCGAAGGCCGTCAGGCCCCAGATGCGCAGGAAGGGCAGGGCTTGGGGGGCTTCGCCTCCGGCGGTCAGTCCCAGCTTGCCGAAGCGGCGGGGGGCGAGAAACAGCGCCAGCCAGAAGGGGGTGAGGGCCAGCATTTCCTTGGTCAGGCGCCACAGGGACGCGAGATAGGGCTCGTGCCGGGCGAAGATCGAGAGGAAATTGGCTTGAATGAAGGCGTCGGCATGGCCGATGGCCGCGTAATAGGCCAGCGCGGCAACGGTGGGCAGCAGGGCGGCGGCGCACCATGCGACAGCGGCCAGCGTGACCTGAGGGCGGCTCCAGCCCATGCGGCGGATGCGCCACATCAGGGCCAGGCCAAAGCCGATCCCTTCGAACATCACGGTGTATTTGATCTGCAGCGCGATGCCGATCACCAGCATCACGCCCAGCCCGTGCAGCAACAGGGCGCCGGGCTTGCGGCGGCGGATCATCAGGTCCGTCATCCACAGGCCGACCAGCGCCACGGGCAGGTTGTAATAGACCGGCGACTGCCCGCCGAAGCAGAAGAACACCGAGAGGAACAGCTGATAGGCCACGCCGGCGCACAGCGCGCCCAAAGGCGAGGCGATCATCCGCGCCGTGCGCCAGATCACCAGCGAGGTGGCCACCACGCTGAGCATGGCGACCAGCTGATATTGCACGATGCCCTCGCCGCCCAGCAGGCGGATCGCGGCGAAGAGCAGGAAGAGGCCGATCGGCTTGCGGTCCCAGATGTCCACGAAGGGCAGGGCGCCGTGAAGCATGCGGTCACCGACCAGCAGGTAGAACTGCTCATCGATCTGGATCGTGGGGGAACCGAAGGTGAAGCCGCGCAGCGCCAGCGCCAGAACCGTATAGGCCAGCAGCACCAAAGCCTTGTCGGCGGCGAGAACACGCAGGCGCACGCCCAGGTTGCCCAGCAGCGCCACCCTTGCCCGCCCCGGCAGTGCCGCGATGAAATCCACCATCCTTGTTAATCCTGCACAGCGATCCCGATGGACCGGCCCGCCCCCGCAAGCCCGATCCACAGAATATGGCTTCACGCCATCACGCCGCTATAGAGCGCAGCGGCGGTTCATCACAAGCCTTGGCTGCAACCGGGATGGAAAATCCGGAAAAACCGCCTCAGCGCACCCATTCCAGGCCGATTTCCTCATAGATTTCCTTGGCATCGGCCCAGTTCTCATCCACTTTGACATGGAGGAAGAGATGGACCGGCACCCCGAGAATCTGTGTCAGTTCGGCACGCGATGCCTCGCCAAGGGCACGGATGCGCGCACCTTTTTTGCCGAGAACAATCGGTTTCTGGCTCTCGCGGGCGATGACGATCTGCTGATGAATTTCAACTGAACCGTCCTTGCGGATCTTGTAGCTTTCGGGACGAACCGTGCTGTCATAGGGCAGCTCGTCATGCAGCTGGCGGTAGAGCTGCTCGCGGGTGATCTCGCAGGCCATCAGGCGTTCGGAGGCGTCCGACACCTGATCCTCGGGGAAATGCCAGAGGCTCTCGGGCATCAGCCCTGCCAGATGGGCCTTCAGCCCGGCCACGCCATCGTTGCTCTGCGCCGACACGAAAAACACTTCCGCGAAATCGACCTTCTGGGTCAGCTCCTGCGCCAGCACCAGCAGCGGTTCCTTGGCCGTCAGGTCCACCTTGTTGAGGACAAGGATCTTGCGCTCCTTGCGGCTCTGCAGCTGTTCGAGAATGGGGTCGAGGTAATCGCGGTGCTTCTTGGCGGCATCGACCACCAGCAGGATGGCATCGGCCTCTTCGGCGCCATCCCAGGCGGCGGCGACCATCGCGCGGTCAAGGCGACGCTTGGGCGCGAAGAGGCCCGGCGTGTCGGCCAGAATGATCTGGGCGTTGTGCTTGTCGCTCTGCTCCAGCGCGATGCCCATCAGGCGGGCGCGGGTGGTCTGCGCCTTCTGGCTGACGATCGCCACCTTCTGGCCGACCAGCGCATTCACCAGCGTGGATTTGCCGGCGTTGGGCGCGCCCAGCACGGCGACGAGGCCGCAGGTCATCGGGGGCGTGGAGGGTTGGTCGGTCATGGAACTGGCTTTCAGGCGTAAAGTCGGAGGAATTCGCCGGCGGCCTTGGTTTCGGCCTCCTGCTTGCTGTTGGCGGTGGCGCGGGCCTCACCCACGCCCTTCACCGCGACGGAGACGGTGAACTGCAGGGAATGATCCGGGCCGGAACGGTCGATCAGCGCATATTCGGGCGGGCGGCGGCGGTTGCCCGCGGCCCATTCCTGAAGCGCCGATTTGGGATGTTTGGTCTGCCCGGCATGGCCCCGGAAGGTGTCGGACCAGAGCTTGCGCACCATGGCGCGGGTGGTTTCGAAGCCGCGTTCGAGAAAGCTGGCGCCGATCAGCGCTTCCATCACATCGCCAAGGATGTTGTCGGAATCCGCGCCGCCATCGTCGCGCGCCTGCTTGCCGAGGCGGATATGCCCGGCAAGGCCCAGCCCGCGCGCCACATTGGCGCAGCTCTGGCGCGAAACCAGCGCGTTCAGCCGTTGCGACAGGCGTCCCTCGGCGTCGCTCTCGGCCTCGTACAGCCATTCGGCGATGGTCAGGCCCAGCACGCGGTCGCCAAGGAACTCCAGCCGCTGATAGTCGGCGGCCCGCGCGATGCCCTTGTTGGGCGCGGCGGTGAAGCTGCCATGGGTCAGCGCGGCGGTCCACATCTCGACATCGGCAGGCGATGCGCCGTCCAGCAACTGGCGCAGAAAGGCCAGCGTCTCATCGGGTAGGGGCTCAGCGCCTGCCACGGGCTTCAATTTGAGTTTTCCGACCGTCAAAAGGTGTTCCCGATGCGGCTCCAGCGCGTGGCGGTGAACCAGGTCCATGGCTTATACCATGAGGCGCCGCCATCGGTCGACCACATCATGATCGTGGCGCGCCCCACCAGATTCTCCTGCGGGACCATGCCGATGCCGCCGTCCAGCGTGGTGAAGCGGCTGTCCATCGAATTGTCGCGGTCGTCACCCATCAGGAACAGCTTGCCCTCGGGCACCATATAGGGCGGGGTGTTGTCGGCATCGAAGCCGGGGACCGGATCGTGCTTCTCGGGCCCGAAATCCAGCACCTTGATGTCCTTGGAGGGGCGGCCATCGTCACCGGGCAGCGTCTCGCGGTACTGCGGATAGCGGCAGACCGCCGTGCCATCCTTGCGGGTGGCGGCGAAGGCGGGGGTGTAGCAATGGGTGTTGCCCGAAACGGCGATCTCGAAATCCTCGATCTTCACCTTGGGGATGGCCTTGCCATTCAGATACAGCACGCCGCCGATCATCTGCACCGTGTCCCCCGGCAGGCCGATCACGCGCTTGATCCAGTCCTGATCGTTGGTCGGCGGGGCCTTGAAGATCACCACATCGCCGCGATGGGGCTGATGGGCCAGCACCCGCTTGGGCAGCAGCGGCGCGCCGAAGGGCAGCGAATAGCTGGAAAAACCATAGGGCCATTTGGCGGCCAGCAGATAGTCGCCATTGACCAGACCGGGCAGCATCGATTCGCTGGGAATGGTGAAAGGCGAGAAGATAAAGCTGCGGAACACCGCCACAATGATGACCAGCTTGATCAGGAAGACGAAGAAATTCTCTTCTTCCTGAGGCTTCTTGCCCGCCGGAGCGGATTTTTCGGAGCTGACGGGCGTGGAGCCCTGATTGGCGGTGTCGGTCATGTTTATGTCCATGTTGCGCCTCCGCGCTGCCGTCAACCCTTCGTGAAGGGGTGTTTGTCGCGGGACTGTCTCACAAGTGTATTGTCCGATCAATACACCGGAGGACTTTGCACGCGGCTGAACGGCTTTTTAGGTGCTGGCAACGAATGCGGACTTGGCCATGTCGCATCGGGCGGGCATAGGACAGTCCATTCATCTTCAACGGAGAAACCGCCCCGTGCCCAGCCAGCCCGAGATCGCCGCCCTGTGGACCCAACTGGCGGACCTGCCGCGCCCCACGCTGGCCGAGCTGTTCGCCAGGGATGAGGCCCGCGTCGACACGTTGACCGGGCGCATCGAACTGGGCGAGGAGCAGGGCGGCATCCGTTTCGACTGGTCCAAGACGCATCTGGATGCCGCACATCTCGATCTGTTCGAGAAGCTGACGGCCGCGGTCGATTTTGCCGGCCAGCGCAAGGCGCTCTTCGACGGCGAGAAGATCAACGTCACCGAAGGCCGTGCCGCCGAGCATACCGCCCAGCGCGGCGTGGGCCGCGACACCAGTGTGGAAGAGGCCATGGCGCTGCATGCCCGCATGAAGTCGCTGGTGGAGGCGATCCATGAGGGCGCGCTGGGCGAGGTCAAGCATCTGATCCATATCGGCATCGGCGGTTCGGCGCTGGGCCCCAAGCTGGCGGTCGATGCGCTGACCCGCGACGGCGCCAAGGTCGAGGTGCATGTCGTCGCCAACATCGACGGCTGCGCGCTGGAGCAGGCCTTCGGGCGCTGCGATCCGGCCACCACGCTGATCGCCGTCGCTTCCAAGACCTTCACCACCACCGAGACCATGACCAACGCCACCTCGGCGCTCGACTGGCTGCGCAACAATGGCGTGGAAGATCCCTATGGCCGCGTCGTGGCGCTGACGGCCTATCCCGAAAAGGCGGTGGAATGGGGCGTGGATGAAACCCGCGTGCTGCCTTTCTCCGAAAGCGTGGGCGGGCGTTACTCGCTGTGGTCCTCGATCGGCTTCCCGGTGGCGCTGGCCATCGGCTGGGACGAGTTCGTCGAGTTCCTCGAAGGCGCTGCCGCCGTCGATCTGCATTTCCGCGACACCGATGGCGCGGCAAACCTGCCGCTGCGCGCCGCCTTTGCCGATCAGCTTTACACCCGCCTGCGTGGCTGTCAGGCCCGCGCCTGCTTCGCCTATGACGAGCGCATGGCGCTGCTGCCCTTCTACCTCCAGCAACTGGAGATGGAATCGAACGGCAAGAGCGTGAAGGCCGATGGCTCGCCCGTCGATGGCCCCACCGCGCCGATCACCTGGGGCGGCGTGGGCACGGATGCGCAGCATGCCGTGTTCCAGCTGCTGCATCAGGGCACGGTCATCACGCCCGTCGATTTCATCGCCAGCATCGCGGCGGGCGACGATCTGGACCCGGCCCATCACCGCATCCTGCTGATGAACTGCTTCGCGCAGGGCGCCGCGCTGATGGCGGGCAAGGATGCCACCGATAAGGCCCGCGCCTATGCCGGTGACCGCCCCAGCGCCACCATGCTGGTCGATGACCTGAACCCGGCCACGCTGGGTGCGCTGATCGCCTTCCATGAGCATCGCACCTTCGCCAATGCCGCGCTGATGCAGATCAACCCCTTCGACCAGTTCGGCGTGGAGCTGGGCAAGGAAATCGCCAAATCCATCGAAAAGGGCGGCGCGCGTTTCGATGCCAGCACCACCGCGCTGCTGGAAGCCGCCGGTCTGGCGTAAGGACAAAGCTCCGGCGGAGGCATTCGTTTCCGCCGGAGACTGTTCTTCACGCTTTTGTCTTGCCGCCTTCTTGTATTTTCTATTCCTCCCGCTAGGCATTCTTTCGGAAATTCGCCGGTTCTACGGATCCGGGATCGAAGGGGGCAAGAATGCGGGCAGTGAAGGCGGCTTTGGCCGGGGTGTTGGTGTGTGCATGGGGTTGGGCAGCCCCGGTTCTGGCGCAGCAGGCGACCGCCGCCGCCGCATCTTCGGACGCCAAACCGACAGCGCCCGCCACCGCGAATGCCCCGCTGACCGCCGCCGATTTCGCCGCGCTACCCTTTATCGAGGGCGTGAAGCTCTCCCCCAATGGCGAATGGATGGCCGGGCTGTTCGGCGGCGCCACGGGCCGCCGCGTCTGCGCGCTCAGCCTGTTCGAGAATGGGAGCGCGCCACGCTGCATCGTCATCCCCGACAAGATGGAGGCCCATTCGCTCCGCTGGGTGAATGACGACAGCTTTCTGATCCATGTCACCATCCAGCAGCCGGTCGACGGCAAGCTGTGGTATGTCTCGCGCCTTGCCGCCTTCAACCGGACGACGGGCAAGCTCAAGACGCTGATGTGGGATCTCAACGGCCAGAACACCGATGACGTGATCTGGACGGCCCGCGATGGCAGCCCCTATGCGCTGGTTGGCGCTCAGGCCTCGATCTATGAGGGCGAGGATCTCTGGCCCTCGATCTTCCGCGTCAATGTCGACACCGGAGAGCGCGTGCGCGTGCTTAAAGGGCGCGGCGGCGTGATGGGCTGGGTGGCCGATGGCGCGGGGCAGGTCCGGCTGGGCTATGGCTATGACGACAGCACGCGGCGCACCCGGTTGCTCTATCGCGGCGAAGGCGGCAGCACCTTCCACGTCATCGACCGGGCCGATCTTCGCAAGCGCGAATCCTCGCTCAACCCCATGGGCTTCATCCCCGGCGGCAATCACGCGCTGGTGGTTCATGATGACGACAAGGGCAGCAGCGCCCTGTTCGAAGCCGATCTCGATCCGCTCAAGGATGTGAAACCGATCTATGCCGCGCCCGACGGCAGCTGGATCGACGATGTGACCTTGGCCGCCGATGGCCAGACCCCGCTGGCCGTCAGCCTGCGCGGCGCCCAGCAGAAGGATGTGTGGATCGAGCCGGATCTGGCCGATCTGCAAGCCGCCTTCGACAAATCCGTGGGCAGCGGCAGGCGGGTCCGGATCCTCAGCTTCAGCCGGGACCGCAAGCGGATGCTGGTGCTGCTCGATCGGCCCAATTCGCCCGGTTCGCTCTATTTCTTCGATGTGAATGACGGCCATTTGCGCCTTGTCGCCCATATGAATGAGAAGGTGGGCAGCCGGGCCCTCTCTCCGGTGAAGCTGGTGACCTACAAGGCGCGCGACGGCCTGCCGATCGAGGCGGTGGTGACCAGCCCCAATGGGCGTGAGGCCAAAAAACTGCCGGTGATCGTCATGCCGCATGGCGGGCCATGGGCGCATGACACGCTGGATTATGACTATTGGGCGCAATTTCTGGCCAGCAAGGGCTATCTGGTGATCCAGCCCAATTTCCGCGGTTCGACCGGCTATGGTCAGACGTTCGAGCGGCGTGGGGAGGGGCAGTTGGGCCTCGCCATGCAGGACGATCTCAACGATGCGCTGGCCTGGGCGGTGGATCAGGGCATGGCCGATGGCAAGCGGGCCTGCATCGTGGGGGCCTCCTATGGCGGTTATGCCGCCATGTGGGGCGCGGCGCGCGATCCCGATCTGTGGCGTTGCTCGATTTCCATCGCGGGCGTCGCCAGCCTGAGGCGCGAGGTCAACGACATGGGCGACAGCAGCATGCATGCCAACAGCAACAGCGATGCCTGGGGGCGCATGACCCCGGATTTCGCCGCCGTCTCGCCGATCAATGCGGTGGACCGCATCAAGGCGCCGATGCTGCTGATCCACGGCAAGAAGGATTCCACGGTGGATGTCAGCCAGTCCACCTCCATGGCCGCGAGGATGCGCGGCGCGGGCAAGTCTGTGGAGCTGGTGCAGATCCCGCTGGCCGATCACCATTTCACCCGTGGGCCGGACCGGCTGACCTTGCTGACCTCGATCGAGACCTTCCTCGCCAAATATAACCCCGCCGACTGATCGCCTGTTTTTCCGCCGCTGATCGCCAAATCCGATTGGCAAGCGGCGGGGCGAGGGGCCATATCGCGCGGAAACGAAAGGGCTGCCCCCGCCGCCCGACTGGAGCCTGCACAATGACCGACACCTTCGACTACGACCTGTTTGTGATCGGTGCAGGGTCGGGCGGGGTGCGCGCCAGCCGCATCGCGGCCAGTCATGGCGCCCGCGTGGCCGTGGCCGAGGAATTTCGCGTGGGCGGCACCTGCGTGATTCGGGGCTGCGTGCCCAAGAAGCTGCTGGTCTACGCCTCGCATTTCGCCCATGGGCTGGAGGATGCCGCAGGCTTCGGCTGGACCATCGAGGGCAAGCAGTTCGACTGGGCCAAATTGCGCGATTTTGTCGCCAGCGATGTCGACCGGCTGGAGCGCGCCTATACGAACACGCTCGACAACAACAAGGTCGATCATGTCCATGAGCGCGCCACGGTGGCGGGCCCCAATCTGGTGCGTCTGGCTTCCGGGCGGGAAATCAGCGCGAAGCATATCCTGATCGCCGTGGGCGCATGGCCGGTGATGCCGGACTTTCCCGGCAATGAGCATGCCATCACCTCCAACGAGGTGTTCCATCTGGAGACTTTCCCCAGGCGCGTGGTGATTCAAGGCGCGGGCTATATCGCCATGGAATTCGCCGGGATCTTCAATGCGCTGGGGGCCAAGGTGACGGTGGTCAACCGCTCGAACCGCATCCTGCGCGGCTATGACGACGATCTGACCGAGCGCCTGATGGCCATGACCGAAAAGCGCGGCATCGAATACCGCTTCGACAGCCCGATCTGCGGCATCGAGAAGCAGGCCGACGGTTCCTTCAAAGTGTCGCTGGCAGGCCATGATCCGGTCGAGGCCGATGTGGTGCTGGTCGCCACCGGGCGCCGCCCCAAGACCCCGGGGCTGGGGCTGGAGGAGGCAGGCGTGCAGCTGGGCGCCAATGGCGAGGTGATCGTCGACGAGTATGGCCAAACCAGCGTGCCCAGCATCCATGCCGTGGGCGATGTGACCGACCGCGTGCAGCTGACCCCGGTGGCCATCCGCGAGGGCCATGCCTTTGCCGACACCGTCTTTGGCGGCAAGCCCCGGACCACCGCCTATGATGCGATCCCCAGCGCGGTCTTCTCTCAGCCGCCGCTGGCCGCCGTGGGCCTCACCGAGATGCAGGCGCGCGAGACGGGTGCTGAAATCAAGGTCTTCACCAGCGACTTCCGCCCGATGAGCAACATGTTCTCAAGCACAGTCGAGCGCGGCTATTACAAGCTGGTGGTCGATGCGGCGAGCGACAAGGTGCTGGGCATCCATATGATCAGCCCCGAAGCGCCCGAAATCCTGCAGGCCGCCGCCATTGCGGTGAAGGCCGGGCTGACCAAGGCGGATTTCGACGCGACCATGGCGCTGCACCCGTCCATGTCGGAAGAACTGGTGTTGATGCGTTAGGCAAAGTTACGGGGCGGAGGCTTTCCGCCCCTTAACCATGAAGCACTAGCCAGTGATCCCGATGGGCAGTCTGCCCGAGAGGATATTGGCGATGAGCGACCTTCTCATTCATTCGATGAGCGAATTTTCCAGCCTCATTCTGGAGGCTTTCGAGGTTGCGCAGGTCCGCAACATCGCGGAAATCGGGGCGGAGTTCGGCGGCATGTCCAGCGTTCTGGCCGATTATTGCGGCAGGGTGGGCGGCCAGTTCGCCACCATCGATCCGGCGCCCAAGCAGGAGTTCATCGACTGGGTGGCGCAGCATCCCCATGTCACCCATCTGGCCGCGCCCAGTCTGGAGGTGATGGGCGATCTGGAGCAGGTCGATGCCTGGGTGATCGATGGCGATCACAATTATTACACCGTGCTGCGCGAACTGCGTCTGGCCGACAGCGTTTCGCAGCGTGACGGGCGGCCTTTGCTGGCCTTTATGCATGATGTGGGCTGGCCCTGGGCGCGCCGCGATTCCTATTACGCGCCCGACCGTATTCCGGCGGAGCATCGTCAGCTTTTCAGCTTCGATGCAGGGGTTACGCTGGGTTACGCCGGGTCTCTGCCGGGGCGGGGCTTTCGCAGTCATGGTGCTTACGCATGCGCGCTGCAGGCTGGCGGCCCGGGCAATGGCGTGCTGACCGCGGTGGAGGATTTCATCGCCGAGGTCGAGCGAGATGGCACGCGCCAGATGTGCTTCGCCAATGTTCCGGCGGTGTTCGGGCTGGGCGTGCTGTTCGATGCCTCGGCGTCATGGGGCGATCCGCTGGCTCAGCTGCTGGGGCCCTATCATGACAATGAGCTGATCCGTAAGCTGGAGATCAACCGGCTGCGCAACTATCTGCAGGTGATCGATCTGCAGGATCAGCGGGCGGGGTGAAAGGCGTATTGCCCGCCCGTCCGGCGCGGATCGGGACAAGGCGATTTAACCGGATGATTAAAGATTGTTGACGCGGCGGGTCGGTCGTGGCCTATTCTGGTGTCAGATGCCCTTTATCGATGGCGCGAGGATGCCAGCATGGCCCGGATGGAACGCTGCCGCGCGATGGAACGCGCCTTCCCATGCTTGAGTGTTGGTCTTCGCGCGCCTATCGCGGGCGCCATGGTGACGCCGCCGCAGGTTCTGCCTGCCGCGCCGCGTCGAGATTTTCGGAGTTGACCAGCATGACCGACGCCTCTTGCGCCCCCGCTATTACGCCGCGCAACGACTGGACCCGCGCGGAGATCGCGGCCCTTTTCGACCTGCCCTTCACGG
>NZ_BCZE01000129.1 GCF_001598555.1 Novosphingobium rosa NBRC 15208 | reverse complement strand
TGCTGTTCGACTATGTCGGATCGGGCAGCGCTGATCTCGACGCCTATGTCATCGACAAATATGCCACGCTTGATGGCTATGCCCAGGATGTGATCGATCTGGCCCGCGCGCTGGAGATCAAGGATGGCATCTTCGTCGGCCATTCGGTCAGCGCGATGATCGGGCTGATCGCGGCGCGGCAGGCGCCCGAGCTGTTCTCGAAGCTGGTGCTGGTCGCCCCGTCGCCCTGCTATATCGACGATGCCGACTATGTGGGCGGATTCAGCCGAGCCCAGATCCTCGAACTGCTCGACTTTCTGGACAGCAATCACATGGGCTGGTCGCAGGCCATGGCCCCGATGATCATGGCCAACCCCGACCGGCCCGAACTGGGCGAGGAACTGGCAGGCAGCTTCTGCCGTTCCGATCCGGAGATCGCCAAGCGTTTTGCCCGCACCACCTTTCTGTCCGACAATCGCGGCGATCTGGGCGCCATCGCGGCGCAGGTGCTGATCCTGCAATGCAGCGAGGATATGATCGCGCCGCTGGCCGTCGGCCACTATGTGCATGCCGCCATTCCCGGCAGCGAGTTGGTGTTGATGAGGGCCACGGGCCACTGCCCCAACCTCAGCGCGCCTGAGGAAACCATTGCCGCGATCACAGCCTTTGTCTGAAACGCCTCTCGATTACGCGGATCTGTTCGAGGCCGCGCCCTGCGGTTATGTGCTGGCCGATAAGGAAGGCCGCATCACCCGCGCCAACGCGACCTTTGCGCAATGGGTAGGGTGGACGCCGCAAGAACTGCAAGGCAGGCGCTTTGCCGATTTGCTGCCGATCGCGGTGCGGATCTTCTATGAAAGCCATGTGACCCCCATGCTGCATGTTCAGGGCAGCGTGAGCGAGATCGCCCTCGATATCCTCCATGCCCAGGGCCACAAACTTCCAATGCTGGTCAACGGCACGGCGCTGCGTGACGACCGGGGACAGGTCGCTTCGCTGCGTTTCGCCGTCTTCACCGCCTCGCAGCGGCGCAACTATGAGCAGACCCTGCTGCATTCGCGCAATGAGGCACAGGCCAGCGTGCTCTCCGAACGCGCCGAATCCGAGCTGCGCGAACAATTCATCGCCGTGCTTGGCCACGATCTGCGCAACCCGCTGGCCTCGATCGCCGGCGGCGCCCGCATGCTGCTCAAAGAGCAGCTGAGCGAGCGTGGCAGCATGATCCTGCGCCTGATCGACGGCAGCGTGGTGCGGGCTGTCGGCCTGATCGACAATGTGCTCGATTTTGCACGCGGTCGTCTGGGCGGCGGCATCACCTTGACCCGCGACGATCGGGAGCCGCTTGAACTCGTGCTGCGCCAGGTTATCGCCGAGTTGCAGACAATCGCCCCAAGCCACCAGATCGAAGCCGCCTTTTCGATCACAGAGGCTGTCGACTGCGATCGCGTGCGAATGGGGCAATTGCTCTCCAACCTGCTGGGCAATGCGTTGACCCATGGCGCCAAAGACCAGCCCGTGCGCGTTAGCGCGGAGGCGTCTGGCGGCCACCTCGTCATTGCGGTGGCCAATGGCGGCGAGCCTATTTCTCCTGCAGCGCTCGAACGCCTTTTTCAGCCCTTCTTTCGTGGAGATGGTCATAGTCGCCACGAGGGCCTGGGCCTTGGGCTGCACATCGCATCGGAGATTGCCCGCGCGCATGGGGGCACGCTGACCGTGGCCTCTGATCCCACAGAGACCTGCTTCACCTTCACCATGCCGCTTGCCCGAACAGCCCAGGCATAATCACTGCGCATATATTTCTGCGAACATTACCTTCGCTCAGTGCTTCCTTTCTCAGGGCCTTTCGCCTGGAAGGACCGATCCATGGCAAACCAAGAGATCAAAGCCACCGTCCTCGTTGTCGAGGATGAAACGCTGGTACGCCTTTATGGCATGGATATTCTGGAGGATGCCGGCTTCAGGGTGCTGGACGCCGGCAATGCCGACGAAGCCATCGCCGTGCTGCAGAGCCATGATGAGGTGTCCTTGCTTTTCTCCGACATCGACATGCCGGGCAGCATGAACGGGCTGGAACTCGCACACGTCGTCCACGACCGCTGGCCCAACATCCGGCTGCTGCTCACCTCCGGACACCGACAGCCAACGCAGGATCAGATCCCTGACGATGGCCGGTTTATGCGCAAACCGTGGGGCGAGCAGGCGTTGATGGCCAAGATCCGGGAAATCCTCGCCTAGACCACCGGGCATCCCTTTAGGCCGTGTGGTTGATGCGGATTTCACAATCTATAGACGCGGCGGCTGACCTCCCGGCACTTTCGGATGGGCATTGCCTTTCTGAAAGACATTGGCTTGCGGAGTTTTGACATGCAGACGATCTCGGCCCAGGACATCGTGGATACCGTTCGCGAAGGTCTTGTGGTGCTCGACAGCAACCTGGCCGTCGCGTCAGCGAATCGCAGCTTCTACGCCATGTTTGGGGTGACGCCGGAAGATACGATCGGCCGCCGGATTTACGATCTGGGCGATGGCCAGTGGGATGCTCCCGGGCTGAGGGTGCTGCTCGAACAGATCCTGCCCGAACAGCAGGCGGTGGAAGCCTTCGAGGTCGATCACACATTCCCGCATGTCGGGCGCCGGATCATCCATCTCAACGCCCGCAAGGTCTACCGCATCGGCAATCATGTCGAGCATGTGCTGATGACCTTCTATGATGTCACGGATGTCCGCGAGGGGCAGCTCAAGGCAGCGCGCGTCGCGAAGGTCATGCAGACCATCGTGGACACGATGCGTGATCCGCTTGTCATCCTCGACTCTGATCTCATCATCACGACAGCGAGCCGAAATTTCATCAGGATCTTCGGCGATGCCGAGGCCGATGTTCTGGGCAGGCGCATTGAGGATCTCAAGCAGGGCCAGTGGGACATCACACCGCTTCAGCAGCTGCTGGCGCGGGTTGTCCCGGATGAGGCACCCTTCGAGGATTTCCTCGTCGAGGATGACTTCCCCGGCCTGGGCCACCGTGTCTTCAAGCTGAACGCCCGGAAAATCCATGTCCCCGGCAACCATGTAACCCAGCTTCTGCTGGCCTTTGAGGACGTGACCGAGGCCGTTGCGGCCGACCGCTACAGGGATATGATGGCCGTCGAACTGGCGCACAGGGTCAAAAACTCGCTGAGCGTCATCTCGTCCTTCGTCGCTTTCGAGATGCGGCGGGCAGCGGAGCCTTGCCTGCAGGGCTATCAGGCGATGCGCACCCGCATCAATGCCGTTGCCAGCCTCTACGATGTGATCGCCCAGTCCAACGCCTTTGGCCCGGTTGATGTCCAGACCTATCTCAATGGTATTGCCCAGAGCATCCGCTCCAGCCTTGTCGATCCGGATGGGGCTATCGCGATCAGCATAGATGCCGACCCGCTTGTCATCAGCGCCGATTACGCGGTGCCGGTGGGGCTTCTGCTCAACGAACTGGCCACGAACGCCATCAAATATGCCTTTCCGGACGGCAAGGGCAGGATCATGCTCGGCTTCCGTCAGCGCGAGGGTGGCCTGATCCTGTCAGTCGAGGACAATGGTGTCGGCCTGGAAGCGGCCCTGATCCGCGAGGACAGCACCGGCATGGGCACGCGTTTCGTCGACGCCTTCGTGCGGCAGATCGGCGGCACCCTGGCGCGAGCCAGCGGCCCGACCGGCACCACGATCACGGTCCGTCTGCCAGCATCGATCCTAGGCTGACCGTGGCGGTGACCCAAGAGCAGCTTTCCGGCATGTGCCGACATTCCGGACCCCACCGCCATCAGCCTGGCTAGCTGCCAGCAACAATGTGGTGGCATCGCATAGCATAAAGGTTGCCTATCCTCGGTCTGTTCAGGGAGCGTGAGACACATCGCCTGCCGCTCATCAACGATCAAACAGGATGTTCGCGAACGCGCCACAACCCTGAATTTCGCACTCATCCGTTCGCAACGAGCTCCAGGTGAGGGTAACGTTCCGGGTGGACCTGCTCAGCCGCAACACGGCATCGGTCGCGCCCGCCGCGCTTGGCATCATAGAGCGCACGATCCGCCCGACGCAGCGTATCCGCCAGATCTTCGCCCCTATCAACGAGCGTCAAACCCACGCTCATCGTGAGAGTGCGGGACGATCCTATCACCAGACGGGACACCGCCAGACGCAGATGCTCGCAAACCAGCAAACTGCTCTGCTCATCCAGACCCGGCAGCAGGATCACGAACTCCTCGCCACCGATCCTCGCCAGCATGGCAGATGAGGGTTTATTCCGGTCGAGGCACAAGGCCTATGGTCTTGAGCACCTCATCGCCCTGAGCATGGCCAAAACTGTCATTGATCCGCTTGAAATGGTCGATGTCGATCACGGCGACACCCATCGGCGCGCTGCCGTGCCGATGGCCCGTCAGCACGGCAAATCGTTCGAAAAGCGCGCGGCGGTTGGGCAGGTTGGTGAGCAGATCCGTGCGCGCCTGAAGCGCGTTGGTCTGCACCACCGTCTGCAGCACCGTAATCAGGGACAGCAGGCCTGCGGCCACCATCAGGAAGCCCGTGCTGGATTGCGACACCACGGCATAAAGCGTGTGAGCATACTGCGTTTCGCTCACTGCGCCGCCCAGAAAGAGCGCGGCGTACGGTTTCAAAAGAAAATGCAGCGCGGTCAGCGCAAAAATGCCCGACAGAAAGCGGTTCACCGGCGAAGGGGGAGCATGACGCCAGGTGGTGATCGAGCAAAGCGCGCTGCCCAGCGCGAAAGGCACCTGAAAGCCAAGATCGATCCACAGGCTTTTGCCCGGCATCCCGATTGTGATCCAGCTGTAGATCAGACCGATCAGCACAATTGCCAAAGCCCCCCGCCACCAGGGGGTTTTTCCGTAAAACTGGGACATGACCGGCGAATAGAGCGTGATCCCCGACAGGAAGCCGCCGGCGGCGATCATCCCCATCCATTTCAGATCGCCCCCGAAGAGGATCGCCAGCTCACCCAGCGGATTGAGCGCCCCCAGCCCGTAGCACACCGCGATCCACCGCGCTCTGCGGGCACTGGGGTTGAGCTGCCCGATGGTGAGGAAACTCGCCACCAGCATGGCGGCGATGGTGATGTTCACCAGAAAGGGCAGCAGGGCTTGCGGCATGTCAGAGCGGAACCGGCTCGATCAGGATCAGGCTGATGTTGTCCGAACCGTCGCGATGAAGCGCTTGCATCAGCAGGGTGTCAGCCGCCGTCCCGATATCGACGTCCGAGGTGAAATCCTGCGTGTCGAGCATACGCGTGAGGCCATCGGAGCATAAAAGCAACCGGTCGCCCGGCGCGACGGTGTGGGTCATTTGCGCAATCTCGAGAGCCTGTGCAACCCCCAGGGCGCGGGTGACGATATGGGCCTTGGGATGCCGCCTGGCCTGATCGCGGTCGATCAGCCCGGCATCCAGAAGCTCCTGCACCACGCTATGGTCACGCGTGAGTTGCGTCCATGCGCCCGCGCCGCAATGATAGGCGCGGCTGTCGCCTGCCCAGAACAGCGTGGCCCGATCCGCCTCGATATGGAGGACAACCACGGTGGAGCCGATCATTCCACCCGTGTCGCGGCCGCGCGTCAGGATCGCGGCATTGGCCTGCTGCAAGGCCTCCGCAATCATCGATGCCGTGACCGGCGCGGGCTGGCGAACCAGCTGACGCAAGGCGCCGATCACCAGTTCAGCCGCGACATCGCCGCCATGCAGGCCGCCCATGCCGTCCGCCACGGCCCACAGGCCGCGCTCCGGGCAATCGAGCAGACGGTCCTCGTTGATCTTGCGCACATGCCCCACATGGCTGCGCGCCGCCGAGGCGAAAGCCTGTGCGGCCTGCGCCTCGAGCCCGTCGAGCGTTGCGCCCATCAGCCCCGCTCCGCCGCCGCATAGGCGTTGACGAAAGCGCGTTCGAGCGAGCCTTCGGCGCCATCGAGCTGGCGGCGCAGATCGGCGTGGCGTTCCTGCACTTCGCGCATCTGCAACGCCTGCTGGCTCTTGAGCAGACCGCCCTTGCCTTCGGTGGCCGCCGCCACGGCGTCGGGATCGAAGGTCTCGACCGCCTCATGCAGCGAGGCCTGCAGCCCCGCGAAAGTGGCGATCAGATGGCGTTTCACATCCTGCAGCGAATTGGCGATCGCCTCCGGACCCGAAAGAAAACTGCCGATCTCCGAGAGCAGCAGATCGACCGCCAGTCGCTGCGTCGGGGCCCATTTGAATGGATTGTTGCCCGAACCGCTGATCGTGGTGCGCGCCAGATTGTAACGCCGCCGCGCCTGTTCGCGCTCGCGCATCAGATCCGCGATGCTCAGCACCATCTGGCGATAGATCGCCCCGGCGCGCTCCATCACCAGCGCCGGATCGTCACCCGAGAGCATCGAGGCATCCAGTCCCGCACCCCGGCAAAAGGCCTCCATCAGCGATTCGCTCTGGCTGGCCAGCGGGAAGGAGGCGTCTTCCCAATCGGTCGGCACGGCGACGGACATGCCGATGGGCGGGGTGAGCACCATGGTGCGGTCCTCCCCCTGATCCTGATCGGTCAGCTGGGCATGGGTGGCCGCCAGACGAAAGCCGCCGATCCGCAGGGTGGCGGGGACCGTGACCGGCACATCGACCAGATCGGGCAACCGCTCACCGGTGGCATCGTCGAACACGCCGTTGGCCCCGGTGGTGCGTAGCATCAGCCCATGGGGCAGCGCGGAAAGCTCGCAATGCTCACGCGAAAGAGCGCGTTGCGGATCGTTGATCGGCCAGTCGCAGGTCGCGCCGCGCCCGATGGTGATCGTGCCATCACGCAAAAGCCGCGCATCCACAGGCTCGATGGCGCTGTCCTCGGTGAAGAGCTGCAGCATGTACATCGCCCGCGTTCCTTACGCCGCCTGACGAGAGGGAAGCTGGATGCAGGTCGCATCGAGCGCGGGCGCCACCATGTCAGGCATGCCACCCAACCGCGGCTCGATGGTCTCGGCCAGCTGGTTGAAGGCGGTGAAGGCCGCCCCGAACTCGTCGCGGCGGTTGTGCGAGATGCGCAGGGCAAAACCGGACTCGCCCGCCTCTTGCAGCGCCTGCTGCAGGCGTCGCAGGGGCCGCGCCACCAGGGCGCCGCTCAAATAGCCGACCGCCAGCACCACCGCCAGCACGACACCGGCCAGAGCGATCAGCAGCATGCGCGCATTGCCCACCGCCTCATCCAGCGCGGTGCGCGGCACCAGCATGTCGATCTTGCCGAAATCGGCGCCCGCGTAATGGATCGCGCGGACAAAGCGCAGCGATCCGCGCCCGGGCACATCGGTGACCGCCGCATGGCCGGAGGATTCCAGCGCCGCCTCGCCCGCCACGGGGCGATAGCGCTGGCCGACCAGCCCGGCCTGGCTGGCTGCACGCACCGTGCCCTGCGCATCGACCACCACGATGTCCTTCACGCCACCTTCCTGATCGGCGGCGGCCACGAAAGCCTGAAGCGGCGCCCAATCCTGCTGATCGGTGGGCAACCCGGCATTGTCGGCCAGCAGCACGGCGGCATTCTTGCTGACGAAGGTGGCGATGGTCTCGCCGGAGGCCACCGCCATATGCTCCAGCGCGTGCTGCTGCCGGTTGAGCACCGCCGAAATGCACAGCAGCAGCGCGGCCAGCGTGATGCCCACCAGCGCCAGCGGCAGCTTGACGCGGATTGACAGGCCCTTCCGCACCGTGCCCTCATCAGCGCCCAGCGCGGCGATCTCGCGGCGCAGCGCCTGAGCCAACTGGGTGCCATCGGCAAAGCGCTGTTCCGGCTTTTTGGCCAGCAGCTTCTCGATGATCTGGCGCAGGCCCAGCGGGCAATCGGCGGCGCTGCGCTCAATGGGGGCGATCTTGTCCTGCGAGATCTGGATCGCCAGCGTGGCCAGCCCGGTGGCATCGAAGGCCACAGTGCCCGCCACCATCTCATACAGCACCGCGCCCAGCGAGAAGAGATCGGCGCGCTGGTCCACCGGCAAACCGAGGCATTGCTCCGGGCTCATGTAGCGCGGCGTGCCGATGATCTGCCCGGCCTGCGTGCGCGCCAGCAGGCGATCATTGCCGGTGCCGTCGCCCTCATCCATCCGCGCCACGCCGAAATCGAGCAATTTGGCGGTCAGCCCGTCGCTGGAGATAAGAATGTTGGAGGGCTTCACATCGCGGTGCACGATGCCGCGCGCATGGGCGAAGGCCAGCGCCTCGGCCAGCTGCAGCCCCAGCGTCAGCACGCGCTCGAAGGGCATGCGGCCCTGTGCCTGAAGCACGGCGTCGAGCGGCTTGCCCTCCACCAGCTCCATGGCGATGTAGGGGATGCCGTCGATCTCGCCCACGTCGAAGATCGTGGCGATATGGGGATGGGTCAGCGCCCCGGCGGCGCGGGCTTCACGCAGGAAGCGCGCGCTCAGTTCGGGATCGCGCCGGTAATCGGACTTCAGGGCCTTGATGGCGACGGTGCGCCCGATGTCGGGATCGAACGCCCGGAAGACGTCCGCCATCGCGCCTTCACCCAGGCGCCCTGCAATCTGATAACGGCCAAGTTGCTGCATATGCCCTCCGGCCCCCCGTTTGGTCGTCAGCGTCCTAAGGGAAATGACTTAACAAAATTTAGCACGGAGCTATTTTTTGGCATTGGCCCGCACGGTGGCCTCAATCCGCTCGGCGCGGCCCAGATCGCGGGCGATCAGGGCATTGCCGGGGTCGAGCGCCCTGGCCTTGCGCAGCAGGCCGACCGCCTCGCCCACCGCGCCGCGGTTAAGCGCGGCGAGGCCCAGCGCGCGCAGATGCTGCGCGGCGGCGGGATTGGCGGCAGGCTTGGCCGTTGCGGCGGGCGCGGGTTTTGCCGCCGGAGCCGGGCGGCGAGGCCTTTCCGGCGCAGGCGCCGTTGGCTGGGGCCGGGCCACCGGCAGTTCGCCCGGGATGCGCAAAACCTGCCCCGCCGTCAGCGCCACGGGGGTCGCCAACTGGTTGTAGCGCGCCAGCTGATAGGCCTTGAGCCGGTTGCCGAGCAGACGTTCGGCAACATCCGTGATCGTTTCGCCCGGCTGGACGGTGTAAGGATAGCTCTTGGGGCCCAACAACTCCTGCGGATCCTTGTCGAGCGAATCGGCAAGCAGCTGCAGTCTGGGGTTCATCGGCTCCAGCTTCTGCAGAGCCTTGAGCTGCTTGTCCGCCCCTTTCCTGTCCCCCGCCAGCAGGCTGGTCTGGATGGCATCGATCCGCTCGGGTGTGACGGTCAACACCGGGGGCGCGACGGTCTTGGGCCTTTCGTCATGCGAACAACCCGCCACCGAAAGGGCCAGAAGAAATGCCGCCGCGCCTTGGCCAGCCAGTCGCCGGATCATGAACCAAACCTTTGTAATATGTTGTGTTGAGACTGCCGGGGATCGACAGCCAGCTTTGCCGTCAGCCCGGCACGGTCGCGCAGGAAATCAGCGAAATCGGGCCCCGCCAACGGCCGGGAAAAATAGAAGCCCTGAAATTCGTGGCAGCCGTGATGCAGCAGCCAGCGGTATTCCTCGGCCCGCTCGACACCTTCGGCGATCACGCGAATGCCAAGGCCGCGCGCCAGGGCGATCATGCTCTGGCAAATGGCCTGACTGTCGCGACGCTGCTCCACGTCGGTCACGAATTCGCGGTCGATCTTGATCTTGTCGAAATCGAGCTTGCGCAGGGCCGAAAAGCTGGAAAAGCCGGTGCCGAAATCATCGATGGCGATTTTCACGCCCAGTGCGCGCAGCGGCGTGGACTGCCGCCCGGCGCGGCTGGGATCGGCGACGGCCTGCGATTCGGTCAACTCGATCTCGAGTGCCTGCGGCGCCAGCCCCTGCGCTTCGAGCGTGCGGCGGACCCGCGCGTGGAAGCTGGCATCCTCCAGCTGTTGTGGCGCAACATTGACCGCGATCGAGAGGTGGCCCAGATTCAAGCCCTGCCATTGCCGAACGATGCGGCAGGAGGCATTGAGCACCCACAGGCCCACCTCCTCGATCAACCCCAATTGCTCCAGCAGGGGAATGAAGCGCATCGGCGAGACCAGCCCATGCACCGGGCTGCGCCAGCGCAGCAGCGCCTCGGCACCCACGGTGCGCCCCTTGCGGGCATCGATCTGCGGCTGAAAACACAACTCCAGTTCACCACGCGCCAGCGCATGACGCACATCCTGTTCCAGCGCGAACTGCTCGCGTTCCCTGGCATCGCAGGTGTCATCGACGCGATGCACCGCGCCGCCCCGACCTGGCCGCGAACTGGCCACCGCCAGCAGGCGCGCCAGAGCATTCTGCGGCGTTTCCACCGCATGATCGAAGGCGGCGTGATGGACGGTCAGTTGCCCGGCGAAGGGCGCTTCTTCCTCGAGCGGCGCATGCAGCGCATAGCTGATCGCCTCCAGCTGGCCATGGGCATCCCGGGTGGCGACATCCGGACCCAGCCAGATGGCGATCCGCGCCCGGTCGACTTGCGCCACCATACGCCGCGCCCCGGTCATGCGCGACAGGCGCAGCGCCAGCGCCTTGAGCATGTCATCAGCCTGAGCGGGATCGAGCGCGCAAAGCCGGTCGAAATCATCGAGGGCAACAATGCCCAGCGTACCATGGCCATCCTGCGCCATCAATGAAAGCAGCGGCTCCCGGGTCGGCAGGTCTGACACGGGGTGGCGCTGTGGCAGACGCGTGCCGAGCGCCTGCAACTCATGCTCGATTTCGGTGGCGCGGGCCAGTATCTCTCCCCATCCCCGATATGGCTCACAACCCAACCGGTTGGCCAGAAGAGCAAGGCGGTGGCTTTCGCGCGCGCGACAAGCCCACAGGCCTGCAACTGCCATCAGAGCCATGCCCGCTGCCGCCAGACGGGATGGAAACGCTGTCGCTGTCAGGCAGGCCGTTGCGCAGACGGCCGCGCATAGCGCCAAGCACGCAAAATCCTGCAAATTTTTTATCTGGCGCCCGGGCATCCCCGAAAGTTAGCCGCCAAATCGATACGAATAAGTAAATACCACGAGGATTGGAGGTTGCCCCTGCCCTCTGTCACGAGAAGGGGCGATCTATGTTTCATGGTTGAGGCTCCAGCCATATCCGCCAGCCCTCCGCGCCGCTGATCTGCAGGCTGTAGGTTCCGGGATGAGCAATCAGATAACGCCCTTCCCCCTTGCCTGCCTGATGCAGGTTCTGCACGATCTCCCCTTGCGTATCCTTGATCGCCATCACGAAAATCACACCCTCACTTTCGAAGCGAAGCATGGTCGGGCGGGCGCAGCAAGGCGCATGACGCCCGGAGAGATGATCGATGGGCAAAGCTGCCAGAAGGCGCGGATGATGCGGCGGATCAGCCCATCCATCCGCCATACGCTGATCGTCGCCGGGCTCGTGGCTCTGGCGGTTGTGGTGGCTATGGCGCTGGCGGCGGGCCTTGGCCTGAGCCGCGCGCATCATGTGTTGACGCGCTCCGGTTATTCGCAGGAGCAGCTGGCCATCGCCACCCGGATTGAGGCTGAGGTGAATGCCTATGTTGCGCGGGTGGCCCTGGGCTCAGCGCAGGAGCGTGTCAGCGGCAGCGCGGAGATCGAAAGCCTGCTGGCGCATTACGCCGCCTCGATTCGGGAAGAGCATCGGTTTCTGGCTGCCAACGGCGAGAACGATGATGCCGAAAACGAGCTGGCCAGCTTCGACCATGACCGCCTT
>NZ_BCZE01000128.1 GCF_001598555.1 Novosphingobium rosa NBRC 15208 | reverse complement strand
AACGCGAATCACGCGTACGACCACTTGTGGGTAATTGAAAGCTGCTTCGGATGGTTACGATTTTGGCGGTGAAGGACCGCTTTTCAGCGGTCTGCGCCGCGGCGGCCAGGCCGATTGTCGTTGTATTTGGACCGCGCGTCCTGATTGATGCTGATCTTGAAAGCAGGCATAAGATCATCCCGACCGGCGACCAGCGGGGGAACTCCATGTTGAAAGTCTTGGCGAGTGCGATATCCGTTGCGACGATCGGCCTGGCTTCACCAGCTTGGGCTCAGGCCACCACGCGGATGTGCAGTTCCCTTGAGGTGCCGGGGCCAGCTTGTCTGCTAGCTCATCAGCACCTGCCAGAACTGCCGGACGGGCCAGTTTTCTGGCATCTGGACACCTTTAAATCCACCACGGAGGCTCAGCAGGCCGCCAGTGAGCATGGCACGGTAGTCGAAGCTTTCGGATCTGTTTGGCTTTTCACGCTGCAGCATGCTGGATGGCGGCCCACGGGGGGAAGGCACGTCGCCGAAATCGGCCCGCTGCCGATTGCAGGAGCCAACACCTATTCTGTCGAATATCTACGGTCAGTGTTCAAGCCCGGCACGACAGCGCCGCTGCATGTTCATTCTGGGCCAGAGGCTTTCTATGCCGTCAGCGGTGATACTTGTCTCGAAACGCCCGATGGGGTTCAGATTGGCCGTGGTGCGGGCAATAGTCTGCTGATCAAAGCTGGTCCGCCGATGCTCTTAATGGCGATCGGCAGCGTCCCTCGGCAAGGCTTTGCGCTGATCCTGCACGACGCGGACCAGCCACCGACGACCCTGACCCAAGTTTGGCAGCCCCAAGGCCTATGCGCCCGGCAGCTTGCTGCAGACCAGTCAAAACGCCCAATCGGTCACTGACGGGCAATTTCACTATCGGCGAATTTGAACGAATAACAGCTGCTGCCGAGGCATCTTGTGCGCGGATATGACTAATATATTGGCGGCAGTTGGCGACGGCGTTTCAGCCTATTCGTGATTCTTTAGGTGGCCTGCTACGTTGAACGAAGGCCGCTACGGACGGAATTGTTTGAAGCCTCCAACGGCAACTATTCAGCGGCTCTCCCCGCAGCATCGGAACGCGAGATTCCGACCACACTAAGACGCCCGGCCGGGCCCGCCCAAACGGCCGGTTTCGAAGGGAGCAGCTATCCGAGGCTGCCGGACGGGAGACGACCATTGCCAGTCATAGGTGGATCGGCGGGCCGTCCCGAAGCCAGCTCTTCGTGCGCCGCGATCAATGTAGCTGTTGGCGTGACAATCTTAACAGCCGCAGACCAAGCAGGACCGACCAAGTTGCGAATAGAGCAAATCCAGGAAATCCGAACAATCCCAATCCGATATGGAATTGCACGTTATTTCCATATGACATTGGGCCTTCCGTAAAGATAGCAAGGCCTCCGTTAAAAATAAAGTTTAGCCCCACGCCAACCAGACCGGCGCCCGCGACTGCGCCCCAAATTCTCATCCACTTGGGCAGCGCCATTGGGTTCACCCAATTGATAGCTACGAGCCACGCGCCGACGAGTCCCATCGGAAGCATGAAGAGAATGTCAGAGATGGCGACTTCCACCATGGCTATCAAACGAAGAAGACCCACGGCCACCAAAGCAACAAGCCCCAACATCGTCCAATGTCGGACCACCCGATTCCGGCCCACACCAAGCGACCGCTGTTGGTCCAACCGATAAAACCAAATCGCAACGGGACTCATCAGGAAAACCTGGGCGGCGGAACACAAAAACTGGGCGGTCAGAAGCAATTGCCCTGTCGGCGCCACCGCTCCAGACTCCTCCATCTGAAGATCCGGCGACGTAATGTAGGTGATCAGGCTGACGAACGAGCAGATCCCAAGGATGCCGCTTAGGATAGCCGACCACTGGACCGAGCGAGGTATCGTTTGGCTGATGTCCTTCGATGGGGAAAGAGCCATCGTGTGTGCTCCAATTATGACGATGAGCAAACATAGCATCCTATCCGGGATGGCAGCTATCTCCATCTGCCTCCTAAAGCCTTCTGTCGGCACTCCACCGCAGCTGCGCGTTCCGCGCGGATGATTGATCCAGATGACAACGGCCGATTCACGACAAAAGCCGCCGTAGCCACGGGGGGTAGGGGATGGGGGTTTTGTCCCACGTCCCGTCACTCCGCCAACTCAATGCGAGAAGAACCTACGGCCGGTTTGGAAGGCCCCACCAGGGACGCTGAATGTCCAGTTTTCAGCGGGTGTCGCTGGTGAAACTGCCGATTGCTCGTTGACAGGCGCTGATCTATTCTCCCTTGGGAATGGGGGCTTTGCAATGAGACGATTGGGGACCTGTCTGGCGTTTATGGCGCTCTCGATGCTGCCTGGGCTCTCCCGGGCGGCAGGCTCGCCGCCCATCATCGACATGCATCTCCACGCCTATCCCGCCGGTGCGGAAGGGCCGCCGCCCGTCATCATTTGCGCGCCCTATGACACCATGCCGGGGCGCGACCCGCAGGTCAGCAACCAGGCCTTCGCAGCCGACACCTTCAAGGTCGCACATTGTCGCCATCCCGTGGCGTCGGCCAAGGACGATGCGACTTTGCGTGCGCAAACCCTGGCGCAATTGCGCCGTTTCAACATGGTGGCCGTGGCCGGAGGGCCTTTCACCGCTCAGTGGCAGGCAGAGGCAGCGGGGCGCATTATCCCTTCGCTCGAATTCGGGCTGGCCGACGCGCCCACACTTGATGCCATCAGGGCGAAGGCCAAGGCCGGGCAGATCAGGTTGCTGGGCGAATTGATGACCCAATATGAGGGCATCGCGCCGGGCGATCCCCGGCTGGAGCCCTATTGGGCGCTGGCCGAGGAGCTCGACCTGCCGGTTGGCATCCATATGGGGCCTGGGCCGCCGGGCGCCGCCTATGTCGGCGCGCCGGATTACCGTATGAGCATGGGCGATCCGCTGCTGCTTGAACCGGTGCTGGCACGGCATCCCAAATTGCGCATCTATGTGATGCATGCCGGTTGGCCGATGATCGATAATATGATCGCGCTGATGTATGAATATCCGCAGGTCCATGTCGACACAGCGGTGATTGACTATACCCAACCCCGCCGGGAGTTTTGGCGGTATCTCAAAAGGCTGGTCGATGCCGGCTACGGAAAGCGGATCATGTTCGGTTCGGACCAAATGGTGTGGTCCGGCGCAATTGAGCCAGCCATTGCTTCGATCCAGACAGCGCCCTTCCTGACGCCCGCGCAAAAACGCGACATTTTGCATGACAATGCGGCGCGGTTTCTCAGGCTCTCTGGCGGCCCGGTCGCTCACAGGTGAGGCTTGGGCCTTGGCGTCCGATGTTAGCGCTCGACGAGCGTGAACGAATGACCGCTGTAGGGGAGTTCGTTTGAACGTCGGAATGCCTCCACTTCAGCGAAGTGTCTGGTAATGCATCTTCTCGGACAGGCTGTTGGACGCTAGGAAGGGGGCAGGGCGGCGCGTCGGGCGTCACCGAAAGCGTGGGTTTTGGGGCATGGTCGACGGGGACGAGGGCAGGGGAACGCTGGAACGGCTGCCGGAGGGGGAGGCCGTAGCCGCCACCGGCCTGTCGCTGGCGCTGGTCGAGGACATCGAGGCCGCGCGCCAGTACCGCCAGCGCGCCCGCGCCGCCAACACCACCCGCGCCTATGCCAGCGACTGGGCTCAGTTCGAGGGGTGGTGCTGGGAACGCGCTCTGGAGCCGCTGCCGGCGAGCCCCAAGGTGGTTGCGACCTATCTGGCGGCCCGGGCCCGCGCAGGCAACGCCCCCTCGACCATCACCCGTCACCTCGCGGCGATTGGCTGGCAGCATCGCCAGGCTGGGGCCGTGGCCCCGCAAGCGCGCGACACCAAGATGGTGATCGCCGATACGCTGGCGGGCATCCGCCGCGAGCAGCGCGCGCGGCCGACCGGCAAGAAGGCGGCGATTGGTGCCGCCGATCTCGCGCGGATGATCGCCAATGCCGAAGGCGAGGGACCCCGGGCGATCCGCGACCGGGCGGTGCTGGCGCTGGGCCTCGCCGCCGCGCTGCGCCGCTCAGAACTGGTGGCGCTGAAACTGGCCGATCTGGCACTCGTCGAGCAGGGGCTGACCCTGCGCATCCGGCAGTCCAAGACCGATCAGGAGGGGACGGGGGCGGTGATTGCCATTCCCGCCGGCAAGGTCCTCACCCCGGTCAAGCATCTCAACGCCTGGCTCAAGCTGCGCGGCGGCGAGCCGGGAACGCTCTTCACCCGCATCGGGCCGACCGGGCTACTCACGTCGGATCCCATGTCCGATCGCTCGGTGGCGCGTCTTGTCCAGCGCTATGCCGACCGAATCGGGCTCGCCCCCGGCAGCGTGGCCGGCCACTCGTTGCGTGCCGGTTTGCTGACCGAGGCGGCGCGGACGCGGGCGTCGCTGCCCAAGATGCAGGAGGTGTCCCGGCAAAAATCAATAGATGTGCTGCTCGGCTATATCCGCTCGGCCGCGCTGTTTGATGACCACGCGGGTGGCGGGTTCTTATAACGGGTACTGTCGTTGCCCCACCGACAAGAAGATCGGCGCTAACGATAACAGCGTATGGTGGGAAGTGGCTGAGCGCCGAAGGGCCTGAGGCTTAGAGAAAAGCGAGCGTTCCCAACCGGCGAGGGGTCAGTGCAGGTGGGGAACGCTCACGACGCCCTAAAGCGCCTCGGTTCCAATTCGTTGGTTCCTCCCGAATTGGTTCCGATAGAATATGCTGGTAAGGGTGGCTCGGCGAGGACCTCGCAGTTCATTCGAGACCGAGCCACCCTTCCTAATACCGCCAGCTGCCTGGTGAGAACCGCCGATATTAGGGCCGTGCATTCGAGTCAGGTTCGCAACGCCCAAATGCACGACGCAGGCTAGGAATCGGATAGCCTACCCCAGAAACCTATCGACCTTGGCCGGAAAGGGAAGCGCTGAAATTCAAATAAAATCGTTTGCTCTAACATGGATAACTGTCCGTTTGAGGCGGGGGTTGGCCCTACCTCAAACGGAGCATGGCAACCCTACATCCGGAGCATTGCTGCCGGATCAGCCCTTCCGGTAAAAACCGTCTGGGAAACAGGGCGATTCACAAGTGATCAGCGCAAGCCGTATCCTCATGCTTCTGCTCATCGCCCTCGTGCTGGCGACTTATAAGCTCTCGCCATACCGGGCCTCTAATCTGGTTGAGGTCGCCAGCAGAAACCAGCCCACGACATTCGACAGCCATTGATTTAGTTGAGCTGCCCGCCGGGCTCCATGTCTCTGCCTTGGTCATAGGCCAGCACGCAAAAGGCCATCGTCGCCAGCATCTCGCCCCGCCTCTCAAATTCCGGCCCGGTGTCTTTTGCCATCATTGCCATGCTGCCGATCCTGTTGGCGAATTCCGTCATCGAGCAGATCCCGCTTCGCTGGAGCATATCGCCGATGAGCGCCACCACCGAGCCAACCGCCTTGCAGGCTTCGTCGTCCATGAACCATCTCCTTTAGAGGAGGCGGCAGGATGATCGCCCTGAGCGGTTCTCCCTATTCCATGAAATGGGGATAGACATCTAAAAATATGGGGCTGCTGGCTACGGTGGCGGAGTCGGGTGTCCGCTGAAAAAATCTCTGGCTTCGAGATATTTGCTGAACGCGTCGTCGATCACGTAAGCTCGCCATAGCGGCAGCATCGGAATGAGGATGGGCTTGTTTTTGTAGTTGGGCGCACCAGTCCTGCGGCAATGTGCCGAGAAGTCAGACCAAAGCTCCCAGAACGAAGGGTGCAGTTTTTCTGTGAATCTGGCGAGTGGCATGCCAGGAAAACGACGCGCAGACTGCTTCGGTTCCTGGATGATAGGGCGTACCCCGAATGCATCGCCGCTGAATGCGGGGTATCACCGGTGGTACGGGCCATTTTCCCGTCGCCGGGGAAGCGGCGCATTTTCGCCTTCCTGAGATTGTCGCGGCGGAGGGATTATCCGCCGAGTGACCGCTCAACCTGAACCAGCGGCCCCTTTCAGCAGGCGAAGCAAAGTCAGTGAACGTCGAAAAGGTTGGGGAACTAGGTCATTGTGGAACATGCCTGCCCTGCTATCCTGCGATAAGCAACAGGGATGAGCAGTTGGCCGGGACAATCCTTATAGACCGCGATAACGGTGTGGCCCTCAACAGCGTGGGGTATCATCGGATTTTAGAGGCCGTGCGTGCCCAACTCAATTCTGAGGATGCGCGCTCGACTGAAGGTGTTTTTGCGCCCAATGATTTGGAAGGCATGTCGTTTATCTCGTTAGTTGAAGCCGATACACCAACCTTCCGATGCTTTCATAGCGCAGCAATTGCGGCTTACTCCGGTGCCACCGAAAGCGGTTATACCTTCACCGAGTGGGACGAACTAATGGAAAAGCTAAAACGAGATCCGAGGAGCGTGGCCACCGGATGACCGCTAATGGGGCGTTTTCTCTCAATCGGCCAATGGCAGGTTTGTTGTCGCGTCCGGTCAGTCCGCTTTTTCTCACGATCGGCTTATAGCTACCATTGGGGGCCGACTGATCGGAATTTCCTCGGTCCCTTATGGGGGGTGCTCAAACCGGACCAAGCCCTTGCCTACCGTGGTTGACATTTTGAACCACCGCCGGGAAATTGCCGGGCCTGAGCGGCGAGATGATCCGATGACAACAAAACCACCGTTTAGTTGTCAGCGCATCGGCAGTTTATATGAATGACCGAGTGCGGTCAGGAAACCCGCCCGAGCTGCTTAACCGCGGTTTTCCAGCCGATTTAACATATTGCACATATTGCACGTTGCCTGCGCGCCAGTTGCGACACGCGCGGCAGATGTACCATGCCCCGCCCGGCGAGGAAAACGCGACTTCATTCGGTCGAGGCTGGGGGCACCCGAACAGAGGCCTGGGTCATTATCCAACTTCGCCCGGCCACTTTGGCATGATCGGATTTGTGACGCGCGCCGCTCGGGTTTATCGTTCTGGGTATGCAGCGCGCCCATGGCTTTTCCCTGTCTCCAATTGCCTTTGCCGGGTTGAGCCTGTCCATCGAGCAGCTCTGCCGACGGGCGGGCGTAGTGCCTTCCTCAATATTCAACACCGATGATTTCTTCCGCCTCTGGGCCGCCGGGGAGCAGGCGTTTCCCGAGCGTGATGCCGGGTTGCATTTCGGCAGCAGGGGGATTGATCTGGGTTACAGCGTGGCCGGCATGGTCGCACTGCATTCGCCCGATCTCCACCATGCCCTGGTGGCGCTCGCGCGCTATAAGCGCCTGACCTGCCCCGAACTGATCGAGATCGACACTGGGGCCGCTGAGGTGTCGGTACGTTATCGCTGGCTTCAGGCGACGCGCGGTGTGCCCCGCCTGCTCGTCGATACCACCATGGCCTCGCTGTTGGCCCTTGTACGGCGGGGGACGGGCGGGCATGTGGCGCCGCTCCGCCTTGAGCTGGCGCGACCGTCGCTGGATCAAGCGTTGCTGGCCGATCATTTTGGATGCCCGATCCGCTTTGATGCGCCCCATGATGCCATGGTCTTCGCCCAGACGGCTTTGGCCCAGCCTTTTGTCACCGCCGATGGTGGTGCCTTTGCGCTCACGCTGGCTGGACTGGAGGCGCGCCTGGCGCATGGCGAGGGGTTTCCCGCGCTGACCGGCGCGCTGCGCGTCGCCATCGCCCGACACTTGAGCGAGGGTCGCCGCCCGGGCCTCGCGGCGATTGCCCACCGCCTCGGGCTCAGCGTGCGCACGCTCCAGCGGCGGCTTGATGGGGCTTCCACCAGTTTTGGCGAGGAACTTGCGCAGGTCAGGCGCATCACGGCGGGTCGGCTGCTGGCCGATACCCAGCTGGATATGGTGGCCATCGCCATGTTGCTCGGCTTCGAGGAACCCAACTCCTTCGCCCGTGCATTTCGCGGTTGGGAGCAGACAAGCCCGATGCGTTGGCGCGCGCGCCACGCGTCCCTTTCCCCATCAAGGATACCCTTATGAGCCAGCAGAATGTTCTCGTTACCGGCGGCTCCGGCTTTATTGCCGGTCACTGTATCCTCCAGCTTCTGGAACGCGGTTTCTGCGTGCGCGCCACGATCCGCTCCCCGGCGAAAGAGGCCGCCGTGCGGGCGGTGCTGGAAGAGGCGGGCATGGTACCGGGTGCCGGCCTGACCTTTGTGGCCGCCGATCTGATGCGCGATGAGGGCTGGGCGCAGGCGATGGAGGGGATCGATGCCGTGCTGCATGTCGCCTCGCCGGTCAGGCCCGGCCAGGTGGCCAGCGAAGATGAAGTGATCGGCCCGGCAGTGGACGGCACCCTGCGCGTGCTACGCGCGGCGCATCACGCCGGGGTGAAGCGTGTGGCGCTGACCTCTGCCTTTCACGCGGTAAGCTGGGGTCATCCCCATGGCGACCACATCTTCACAGAGGCGGACTGGACCAATCTCGATGGCCCTGGCGTCGACGCCTATGGCAAGAGCAAGACGCTGGCCGAACGCGCCGCCTGGGACTTCGTTGCCCGGGAGGGCGGGCTGGAGTTGACCGCGCTGCTGCCCGTCGCCGTTATGGGCCCGGTCATGGGGCGTGAAATTTCAGGAGCGAACCATATCATCCAGCGCATGCTCAACGGGGACATGCCCGCTTTCCCCAATCTCTTCATTCCGATCGTGGACGTGCGCGATGTGGCGCTGGCCCATGTGCTGGCCATCGAGGCGCCCGGGGTCGCAGGGGAGCGCTTCTTGATCTCAAACGGCCCGGCGTTGGCGATGAAGGAAATCGGCGGGACCATCCGGTCGGCGGTTGGCGACGCGGCCAGCAAGGTGCCCAAGAGCGTGATGCCCGATGCGATGATGCGGGCTATCGGACTCTTCAGGGATGATGTCCGCCCCTTCCTGCACGATTTGGGCTATGCGAAGAAAACCAGCAATAGCAAGGCCTGCGAATGGCTCGGTTGGACTCCGCGCGATGCGCATGAGGCCATCGCCGCTGCGGCGGAGAGTATGGTCAGCAAGCAGCTTGTGAAGGCATGAATCGGTGAGACCCTTGGCTTACCCAGGAATTCCGAAAGCCTGAGCGCAAACCAGCCTTCACGGCGACAAGCCCCCATGCTCGCTACGCCGCCAAGCACGGGTCGGAACAGGGTGCCAGTGCTGAACACGTCCCGGCGTTGGCTCGCGAGGCCAAGCGGCACCATTAGCTCAGCATGCGTCGAGCAACTCATCCCATACCTTGGGCCAACTATCGCTGAGAGAAAGCCAACGTGCCACCAAACCCACTTGGGTTCGTTGGGGTTGTGAATGACAGGAGCGTTTCGTGACCGAGCCAGCTTCCAACACCCCATTGCCTCTGAACCCAGGCGACGAGGCCGCGCCGGGCACGCCGAGCACCGGCGAGAATGTCTGTCCCGCTTGCGATGGCTCCGGCCAGGTCGAGGGGCGGGACTGCGAAAATTGCGGCGGCTCTGGCCGCGTGGTCCAAGCGATAGGCGGTGCTTGATCCATGTGCAGTTGAGCGTCGGGAGGCGACCGGGCTAACGCTGTCTACCAATCGCGGATGTCCACGCATCATGGACGCCATCGATGCTCCACCACAGACCAGCCTTCTGCTGCACACAGTGCGCGCGATGACCAACCTTTTCCCCTCCCGGCTTTGAGTTTGCCCTCACTCTTGGACCCAATTGGTAGCTATGCAGGTTTTCACCATCGGATATGAGGGCGTCACACAGCCAACGCTGATTGCGGCGCTGCAAGCCGCTGGCGTCGGACTGCTCGCGGACGTTCGGGCTGTGCCGCTTTCGCGACGACCGGGCTTTTCCAAGAACGTGCTGGCCGCCGGTCTGCGCGAGGCCGGCATTGATTATATTGGTCTAAAGGCACTGGGTACGCCGCCCGAAGGCCGCGAGGCAGCGCGCAAGCATAATCATGCCAGACTTGCCGAAGTCTACGCCGGCCAGTTGGAGTTGCCGGAGGCGCTGGCCCAGATGGCGCAGCTTCGGGATTTGGCGAAAGAACGGCCCACGGCGTTGCTCTGCTTCGAGCGGGATCCGTCCGGTTGCCATCGCTCGCTTCTGGTCGAAGCTGCCTTGCCTGAAGCGGAGGCCGTTCATCTTTTCGCGTGAGGACGGTGGCGGAATATTGGTCCTGGCCGAAATCAGTCTGTCCCGTTTTGCGGGGTCCGGTCCCGGCGTCGCGGTTCACGGCGGGATAGCCGCCAGCCTCAGCACTTTGTCGGGCATAGTTGCCTCATTCGATGGGCGGACCGGAGTTCCAGCATGTCTACCCCGCAATCGCAGGCTAGGTTCACGTAGTTTTCGAAGCGATTTATTGAACGTGGTTACGATGCAGGGTTCGCCTCTCACCCACGCTCCGTCAGGATGGTGCTAGCCCCGGGCGTTTCTACGGATTACCAAGTCCAGGCATCGTGGCCTCAGTTGATCTTCTTGCGCGCGATGGTGAGGCCTGGGGCCACACACAGGCGGCAAGCCGGGCCGGTGAAGCTGCGCCCCGCGGTCTTGTCCCCGCGCAACTGCCATTCCAGCCAGTCCACCACCACCTGCGCCACCGCGCCGCCATAGGGTTTGCCGAAAGTGCCGCCATGGCCCACCGGGATGTTGACCAGCGCCGCGGGCACATGATCGATCTTCGTGAAATCGTCGGTGCCATTGGGATAGGCGATATCGGTCGGGCCACCCAGAATGTAGATGACCGGCGTGTGAATCCGCTTGAGCATGGCCTTGTTGACGGAGATGCCCTGGATGGGGTTGCTGCCATCGGCAAAGATGCCGCTGTTGTTGACGATCAGGGCATGGATGCGCGGGTCCGGCGCCAGCTCCAGCGCCTGAAGCCCGCCGCAACTATGCCCCGAGACGGCGGTCATCGTCGGGTCAATGCGTCCGGCATAGCGGCCAGCCTTGCCCGCGTTACGCGCCAGCGCCCAGTCGAGTCCGGCGCGCACATCGGCGCTGGTGGTTGCGACGGGAGGCAGCTGGCCCTGCGGCGTGCCAGGGGCGCGAGCGGCAGGCTTTTCCGTGGCCGAAGGGCCCGAGAGGATGCGGCCCGGCGTAATGACGAGATAGCCATGCGAGGCGATCTCGAGCAGATGCTGGCGCGCGCTCGCGCCATCCGCGCTGCAGCCGCCATTGCCCCACAGCACCACGCCCAGCTTTCTGGACCCCATCTTGGCCAGATCGGATGGGCGGTAGATGAGATGGTCGGGCAGGCTGGCGTCGGTTTCCATGATGGCGGGGTAGGGGCCGCTGCCGGGCAGGTTGGGCAGGGCCGCTTCACCGCTAGCGTCCGACGATGTAGTGGGGGGCGGCGCCTGCTGGGCGAGGGCCACTGCGGGAACGGACGCGGCGATGACGCTCAGCGTGAGCAGGCCGACGAGCCGAATAGTGCGCATGTGTGGCGTCTCCCCCAAAGAATTTGCATGATTGCTATGCATTAAAGCAATGCTTACAAAAGACGGGCATCAAGTCCATCGAAAATCGGGGATGAAAGGGATTCCTGGTGGAGAGCTTGCGCCCCTGCGTCTGGCCCGCGCAGGGACATGCGTTTGTAGCGCGCTGCTGCCGGTTCGCCTCGGTAGGGCCTTTTCGGCGATGCGCCGGTCGACCTCCTCGGGTGTTTAATTCGGCCATCAGGGCTGTGTTACCACACTCTGTATCGCCCTGATCGATCAGGGCGCCAGCTGAAGCCGCGAGGCACGTTGATGTTGCAATTCGCTGTCGCCATAAATTGGCATCGATTGTGGCGCAGGTCTTTATGGCGCGCGATGCTCGCTAAGCAGGCCCAAGGTTTCCGGATCAGAACTTGCAAACCATTCACTGAGCGCCGACTCGACCAGGCGCTCGCCCGAGGCCAGCGCGAACAATGTCAGGGACGAGCGCAGTTTAAGGGCATCGACTGGTCCAAAAACTTCCTCAGCATCTCGATCGGGAAGTTCCTGAAGCGCGCTCACGCATTCCCGATACCGCAGACCTAGCAGCGGATGAGCGAGATAGGCCTTTGCCTCATCCAGCGATTCAATGGCATAGCGCTGCGCCATCGGGCTCGTGCCCAACCCTACGATCTGGGGGAAGATGAACCACATCCAATGGCTTTGCTTTGCACCGCGACGGATCTCATGCAGGGCCGTGTCGTAGATTGCAACCTGGGCCTGCACGAAGCGCTCGAGATCGAACGGGTCATCTTTCAGATCGGTCATCATGAACGTCTCCGTTGGGTCGTAGCTGTGGCGCCGCATTTGGCGCGCCACCTG
>NZ_BCZE01000127.1 GCF_001598555.1 Novosphingobium rosa NBRC 15208 | reverse complement strand
TTCCACCACCGAGACGGCGGGCTTCTACAACACTGTGGGTTTCAACGATGACACGCGGGCGTTCCTTTCGATCCCGGCGCGGCACGATGTGGCGCGGCGCATCGATTGCGGCTTCCTCGCGCAGCTGGTCGCCGAGCATCGCGTCGCCGATTGGGAGGCGGCGGAGTTGGCGCAGGAACTGGCCTATGGGTTGGTCAAGAAGGCTTATAAGCTGTGAGGCGCCTGTCTGCAGCCACGCTGGGCCCTGCGGCCCTGCCCAGCTACGACCGGAACGCCAAGGCCATCGGCATCCTCCACTTCGGGCTGGGCGCCTTCACCCGCGCGCATCAGGCCTGGTACACCGACCGGGCGATGGAGACAGCCGGGGGCGACTGGATGATCGCCGGCGTTTCGCTGCGCAGCACCTCGGTGGGGGCGCAGCTCAATCCGCAAAACGGCCTCTACACGCTGGCCGAGCAAGCCTCTGAAGGCATGTCCCTGCGCATCATCGGCAGCATTGCGCAGGTCATCCTCGCACCCGAGGAGCCGGACAGGATCGCCGCCCTGCTGGCTGCGCCGACGACGCATGTGGTCACCTTCACCATCACGGAAAAAGGCTATTGCCGCGACAGTCAGGGCGGCCTCGACCGCGCTATAGCCGATGACAGCAGCATCTATCGCTATCTGGGCCAAGGGCTGGCGCTGCGCCGCGAGGCCGGAGCGACCGGTCTGACCCTGCTGTCCTGTGACAATCTGGCGGACAATGGCCGTCAGCTGGAACGCTTGCTGCTGGCCTATCTGAACGCCCGCGACCCCGCGCTGGCGGCATGGACGCAAGCCCATTGCACCTTCCCCAACAGCATGGTCGACCGCATCGTGCCCGCCACGACGCAAGAGGGCCGCCAAAGCGTCGAGAACGAACTGGGGCTGCGCGATGAAGGCGCCGTGCTGACCGAGCCCTTCAGCCAATGGGTAATCGAGGACCGTTTCGCCGGGCCGCGCCCCGCCTGGGAGCAGGTGGGCGTGCAGATCGTCGCCGATGTCACGCCGTTTGAAACCGCCAAACTGCGCATGCTGAACGGCGCGCATTCGGCGCTGGCCTATTGCGGCCTGCAGGCGGGCCACACCTTCGTGCATGAGGCCATGGGCGATCCTGCCCTGCGCGTGCTGGTCGAACAACTGATGCGTCAGGAAGCCGCCCCCACCATCGAGGCGGCGGCGGGGCAGGATCTCGATGCCTATGCCGATGCCCTTGTCCAGCGCTTCGACAATCCCACGCTCAATCATCGCCTGATGCAGATCGCCATGGATGGCAGCCAGAAGATCCCCCAGCGCTGGCTGGCCACGCTGGAGGCGGCCGGGCAGCAGGGCCGCCCCTGCCCGGCGCTGTTGACCGCTCTGGCCGCGTGGCTCCGGCATGTGCAGGGCGAGGCCCGACTGGTCGAGGATCCTCGCGCGCCAGAGCTGGCAGACGCATGGCGCACCCATGGCCGCGAGGGCATCGCGCGGGCCATGTTTGGCGAAAACGGGTTGATGGGCTCCGTCTGGCAGCCTTCGGACGCGGCGCTTGAAAGCCTGACCGCGCGTCTCTGAAGCAGGCCCGGGCGGCGATCCGGATCGGATCGCCGCCCAAAGCCCTTACTGGTCGAGGACTGCCTGAGCCTTGGCCTGCGCGTCGTCGAAATGCGACATCAGATCGAATTCGGGCACGTCGCGGCCATCGCGTTCTTTCGGCGGCACGCCGGTGGTGCTGATATAGTGGTTCATCAGTCGGGTCATCATGGCCTGCTGCACGCCAGCATGGCTGCGGCTGTCGATCAGATTGCTGGTTTCCATCGGATCCTTCTTGCGGTCGTAAAGCTCCGACTGCCCGCCCGGGCGACCGATGAACTTGAACGCCGGGGTGGTGATGGCGGCGGCCCTTGTCACGGTTTCGGGCTTCTCATTCTGCAGATCATGCTTGGCCGAATACAGCGAGGGCGGCCCTTTGAGCGGCGGCTCGAAGGCCTGCGGCTCGAACACGTCATAGCCTGCCTCGGTAAAGGCCGCCCGCTTCGGATCACCGCCCGCGCCCTTGAGCTGCGGCAGCAGGCTGCGGGCGAAGAAGACGTGATGGTCACGGACCTCGGCAAGGTCGAGGAAGGTTGCCATGATGTCGTAAAGCTCGACCATCTCGTTGACGACATGCCCTTGCGCGCCGCCGGGCATTCGCGCCACCAGCGGAACATGCGTCAGGCAGGATTCCAGCGCTCCCGGCCATTTCTCGATCAGCCCGTAATCCCCGGCGTAATCGCCGTGATCGGAGCTGGCGACCAGCACGGTATCATCGGCATGCCCCGTGCGTTCCATCGCATCCATCAACTCGCCCAGCATCCAGTCCGCATAGCTGACCTGACCGTAATAGGTGGCGCGGACCCGGCGCAGATCGGCATCGCTGGCCTGATCCAGATGGTAGGCCTTGCGCAATTCCGCCTGATAGGATGGCCGGCGCGGCAGACCGGGCGGCACCAGCGCGGGCAGATCCGCCGGATTGTAGAGCCTGTCGAAGCCCTGCGGCGCCGAATAGGGCGGATGCGGCTGCGTCAGGGGGAGGAAGATGCAGAAGGGCTTGTCCTTTTCGCGGCGCTCCAGAATGCGGATCGCCTGTTGCAGGAAGAGATAATCGCTCGTCTGCCGCCGGTCGAAGCTGCGCTCGACCAGCATGGTGAGCGGGGCCTTGGGATCGAAGGCCAGACCGTTGCGCATGGCCGCAACCCCGCCACCGGGTGTATCGCGCCATTCGGTCAGGCTGAGCGGGAAACTTTCCGGAGCAAGGGCATCGTTTTTGCCAAACCAGTAAGTGTCATAGCCGCTGTTCTTGAGATAGCGCATCATGTTGGGCTCATCGCGGCGCAGAAAGTAATAGAGGCTGCGATGGCCGGTGTTCGAAACCGGCAGACCCGTGAGCAGGCTGGCGCGCGAGGCGCCGCAGACCGGGTATTGCACATGGCATTCGGCAAAACGGGTGCCCTGGCTGGCGAGCCGGTCGAAGTTGGGCGTCTTGCAGACCGGATTGCCATAGGTGCCCAAAGCGTCGGCCCGGCATTCGTCGATGAAAAACAGGATGAGGTTGGGACGGCGTGGCGCGCCGGATGCCCCCGGCATCGCCGTTTGCGCCCGCGCAAGGGCAGGCAGAGCAGAGGCAATAACGCCGCCGCCCAGCCCACCGAAAAAGGTTCTTCTATCAAGGCCCTGACGAAGACTCATGGGTTCGATCCTCTCCAAAAAAATCGCCTTGAACGGATCAGCGGTCGAAATGCCCCGCCTCGGCGAGATCCCCGGCGGCGCTGGAGTTGCCGACCAGAACCGCATAGCGCCCCGAAGGCATGACCCAGCGCTTCTGCGCCTCGCTCCAGACGCCAAGGGGATGGTTGCTCGCCTTGGGATCGATGGTGATCGAAACCTGCGCCGAAGCGCCGGGCGCGACCGCCACCTTCCCGAAACCGACAAGCCGCCTTGGCGGCTGCTTCGCGCCCAGCGCGCTCGCGCTTGTCGGCAGCGCCAGATAGGCCTGCACCACATCCGACCCGGCACGCGCACCGGTGTTGGTCACCGTGACCGACACGCGATAGGCCCCGCTTTTCGCATCGCGCGACAGCGTGGGGGCAGAGCGCTTGAACTGCGTGTAGGACAGGCCGTGGCCGAAGGGGAACGCCACGCAAGGATTGCGGCCCGCAACCGCCGCGCATTGCCCGTCCGCATTGGCATCGTACCAGCGGTAGCCGATGTTCAGCTGCTCGCTGTAGGTGACGGTCTGCAGACCGCCCTCGGCATGCACGCCCGGAAACTGGGGGGCGCCGATCGCATCCAGAAAGCCATGGCCCGCAACCGGGAAGGTCACCGGCAGCCGGCCCGAGGGATCGACCCGACCCAGCAGCAGATCGGCCACGATGTCACCATCGGCCTCACCCGGGAACCAGGCCTCGAGGATGGAAGGGCCCTGCGCGCCCAGCAGAGCCGGGTCCATCGCCGCGCTGGCATTGTCCTTCAGCACCAGCACCGTCTTTTGCGCCATCGTTGCGGCGGTGGTGGAGCGCGCCGCCAGAATGGCCTTGAGCATCGCCACGGTCTGGCTCGATCTGGCGGTGTTGCCCGCCGGATCGGTGGTGGCGATGGTGTTGGGCTTGGCGGCATACCAGTCGAGCGACAGCCCCGCGCCCGCGCCGGAGGCCAGCACATTCCCGTCCTTGGCGGTGAAAGTGGCGCGGTCTGCGCCTTCCTCGGCATTGGTGCCCGCCATCACGATCACGCTGTCGGCGGCAGCGATCTGGGCAAGCGCCTCACTGAAGGAGGCAGGCTGGCCATCCACCGTGGCCGAGGCATTCGCATCGTCGACCAGCACCATCCGGATCACCGTATCGCCCCGGCCCATGGCCCGCAGCCCCGCCCGCAGGCCATCGATGGGGCTCACCGTCTCATGGGGCACCACATCGGAGCTGCCCCCGCCCGCCCCCATCGGCTTACCCAGGATCGAGCCCCCCGAAATGGCCTGCTGCGCATAGGGCTGCGAGGCCTTGCCCACCAGCGTGATGGTCCGCGCCGTCTGCGGCAGGGGCAAGGCGCCATTGTTCTGCAACAGCACCGCGGCGCGCGTTCCGATGGCGCGCGCGGCCTTTGCGCCCGCCGCGAAATCGAGCGGGGTCTGCTGCAGCTTGCGATCGAAGATCCCCGCCTTGAACATCTGTGTGTAGCGCCGCTCAAGCGCGGTATCGACCTGCGCGATGGTCAGCTCATTGGCCTTGAGCGCCGCCTCGATCTTGGCGGGCGTCCAGTAGAGCGGGGTGGGCATCTCGTGATCGGTGCCCGCCGAGAGCGCGAGGGCGGTGTCCTTCATCGCGAAGAAATCGGTCTGGACATAGCCGGTGAAGGCCCAGTCGTCGCGCAGCACGCCAGTCAGCATCGGCTTGTTCGAACAGGCGGGCAGACCGTTGAGATAGTTGTAGGAACACATGATCGCGCCGACCTTGCCGTCCTTCACGCTCATCTCGAAGGGGATGAGATACAGCTCGCGCAGCACCTGCGGGTCGACCGTCTCGCGGATGGTCATCCGGTTGGTTTCCTGCTCATTGGCCACGAAATGCTTGGCCATGGCGATGATGCCGTGGGACTGGACCGATTTCGTCTCGGCCACGGCCATGGTGCCCGCCAGAAACGGATCTTCGCCGAAATATTCGAAATTCCGCCCCAGAATGGGCAGGCGGGCCAGATTCATCCCCGGCGCCTCGAAGACATGCAGCGCCAGATTGTTCATCTCCCTGCCGATCACTGCGCCAAAATCAGCCGCGACGCGCGGATCGAAGGAGGCCGCCACCGCCATGCCGGAGGGCAATGCCGTGGCCTGCGCCGAGCTGGGGTGCGAATAGGGCTGGAAGAACAACCCGCCATCCTTGGGCCGCTGGCTCTGCACGCTGAGGGCGACACAATCGTTCTGCCCCACGCCGACCGGACCATTGGTGATGCGGAACGTGGGGATGGCCAGCGCGGCGATCCCGTCGACATGGCGCGCGCCATAGCAATTCGGCAATTCGGGCAGCACGGAAGGCTGGCTGCCGGTCAGTTGCTGCAGCTTCTGCGCCTGTGTCATGGCGGCGATCAACTGGCGGGCTCGCTCCCGCGCGACGGCTTCCCGCGCCGCGTCGGACGTGGCCGCCTTCTGCCGCGAAATGATGTCCGGCGCCATCCAGCCAAGGGCTGACCGGGCTTGCGCCACACCCCCGCAGACCATCATGGAGGCAATGGGCGTGGAAGCCATCAGCGTGGCCAGAAAAGCGTTTCGCATCCTCATGTGATTTCTCCGCTTGCCCGGGCTTCGGTCAGGGGAGCCGAACCCAGAGCTAAAAAGTCCCGGCATCGGCGCCTGTCATGGACAGGGCCGATGCCAGGCAGGGTGGTCAGAACTTATAGCCCAGCTTGATGCCCGCATAGCGCTGGGAATCACGGCTGAGGAACTGGTTGATCACATGCGCCGGATTGGTCGCCGTGCCGCCCATCGAGCTGAAAGAATCCGAGAGATTGGAGGCAAAATGGGTGTTGAAGAGGTTGTTGGCGAACAGGCTCAGCGTGATGTTGCCTGTCTCCAGCCCCACGCTGCCATTGAGGACACCATAGGCGCCCTGCACCGTCAACGGATTGCCCAGCAGGTCGAAATTGACCGAGCTCTGATGCTGATAGTTGAGCGTGAAGGTGCCCTTCGCGCCCGACTGTCCCAAGGGCACCTCGCCGGTGGCGCCGATGTTGAACTTGAAGCGGGGCGAATTGGGCAGTCGCCCGCCCGAACGGTCCTGGAAGGAACACAGACCCGATGCCGCCGCCGTGGTGCAGGAGGCACTGGAGGCCAGCTGGCCGCTGTAGGCCTGAGCGCCCATGAAAGAGCGGATGCCCGCTTCGGTATAGGCGGCAGAGGCATCGAAACGGAGCCAATTGGTCGGCTTGGCCGAAAACTCGCCTTCGATGCCCTTGGTGCGGACTCGGCCGACATTGTTGAGCACCAACTGGATCGCATTGTTGACCACAACCGCCGATTGCCCCTGGAAGTTGTTGTAATCCGTCCAGAAGCCGGTGACGTTGAGCTGCACGCGATTGTCGAGGAAGCGACTCTTGATGCCCAGCTCATAGGCGGTCGAATGCTCGGCCTTCACCGGGCCGGTCGTGCCGTTGGCCCGCGCGGGCGTAAAGCCCGAGGAGACGTCATAGGCCCAGCCCTTATAGCCCGTCGCCACGCTGGCATAAGCCATCACGCCACGATGCAGCTGCTGCGAGATCGACCCCTTCCAGGTCACGACATCGTCATTATGCGTGCCCCGGCACGCCGCTGTGCCGGCAACGCAGGTGGCGGGCGTCGCATTGCTCAGCGTGTTGGTGTAGGCGGCCGAAATATGCTCGTGGTTGAAGCGCAGCCCGCCGGTGAACGTCGTGCCGGTGGGGACGGCATATTCCAGCTGGGCGAAGGCTGCCGCGCTCTGGCTGCCCGCCTGTCCGTCCCAGGCGGACAGCAGGGCGACAGGGCCGCGCTGGAAACTGCGGTCGGTGTTGCTGTCGGCATAGAACGCGCCCAGCAGATATTTCAGACGGCCCCTCCCCTGTGAGGCAAGGCGCAACTCCTGCGTAAAGGAGGTCGAGTGATAGGGGCCGCTCTGAACGATGCCACCATGGACCGCGCCATTGGTCAGCACGGCATTGACGTCAGCCGCCGTTCCGTCGACATCGGCCCGGAAATTGTAGCGCCAGTCCTGAAAGCTGGTGACAGAGATCAGGCTGGCAGAACCCAGATCCAGCACGCCGCGCCCGGAGATCGTGCTGGTCTTGCTGATCGTGCTGCCCGGCGTATCGACGCGGGTTGCATAATTGCCCGCGCCTGGCGTGATGCCACCCAATTGGCCTGACAGAGGCACGCCGGCCACGTTCTGGATGATAGGGGTGCTGCCGGGCGTGATGCTGCGGATCGTGAGGCCCGTCCCCGCCTGGCGCAGGAGCGCATAGCTGCCATTGATCGTATAGCTGAAGCCATCGCTGGGCTGGAACTTGACCTTGACGCGCCCGCCATAGGATTCCTCGTCATTCAGCAGGCTGCCATCGGTCAGGTTGCGCATGTTACCGGCATAGGAATGGTAAAAGCCACTGACACGGTAGCCCACGCTGTCACCAACCGGCCCGGAAAGCCCCGCCTCCACACGGTAATCGCTGTCGGTGGCGGCGGTGACGCTGGCCCGGCCCGTGAAATGGTCAGTCGGATCCTGAGTGACGATGTTGACCACGCCCGCGCTGGCGGCCTTGCCGAACAGCGTGCCTTGCGGCCCCTTGAGCACCTCGATGCGCGCCAGATCGCTCAGATTGCTGAAGGCCTGCGCCTGTTGCACCACCGGCATGTCATCGACGATCACCGCGACGCTGGGCTCGACGCTGATGGAAAAGGCATAGGTGCCGATGCCGCGCAGGTTGATCGAGGAGCTGGTGGCGTTTGTCTGCTGCGTGATCGTCAGCGAGGCGGCCGCGCGGGTCAGGTCCGTGAAAGCGCCAATGCGCTGTTTGGCAAGGGCATCCGCAGTCAGGGCGGTCACCGAAACCGGGACGCTCTGCATGTTCTGGTCACGTTTCTGAGCCGTAACGATGATCTCTTCGAGACCTTGCGCCTGCTCCCCCGTGGCGGCGGGCGCCGCCGTTTGCGCCAGTGCCGGTTGAGACGCAACGGCACCGGCCGTCACGACAGCCATGAACATCGACTTGCCACGCATGGAATGTCCTCCTCCCAATTTTTTGATTTCCAAAATTTCTATACTGGTAAGTCCAGTATGTCAAATCAGGACGGTCCAATTTTACGGAGGCGTGAGATTTTCAGAGCGGGGCATCGCGAGTACAGGCTATTTATCTGAAAAACGGCCTTTCCTCCTTGATGGAAGCCAGGCTGAAGGCGGATGCGAAGGGCCAGAAAGCATGCGCTGCAGCGCTGCCATGCCGCTTTTATTTATCTTACCAATTTAATCGACGCAAGATCGCTGGCCGACCGAATCCATCGGCGGAAAAACCGGACCTGCGCGAGGCGAGACCTTGTCGAGGCTCCGGGCAATCGGAAACGCGCGGTGCAGCCAAACATCAGCGATGCGGCAAGCTAGAAGCGATAGGGGTCCAGGCAATGCTGGCGATCACCGCTGGTCGACCCGCGAATGCGCAATTCATAAGCGAAAGGCGCAGTCGGCAAACGACCATGGACGGCGGCATCGACAGCGGCCTGAGCGATATCCTGAACCGGCTGATAGACAGTGGTCAAAGCCGGAAAAACCATGCGCGACACGGGAGAGTCATCGAACCCCGCAACGGCCAGATCGTCCGGCACGCGGTAGCCCAGCTTGTGGGCCTGAGCCAGTACGCCCGCCGCCATCTCGTCACCCGTGGCAAAGATCGCCGTGGGCCGGTCGGGCAGCGCCAGCATGGCCGTGGCGCCGTTCACCCCTGAAGCAAAAGAGAAATCGCCGCGCAGCATCAGGTCGGGGTCGATTGGCAGGCCAGCTTCCTCCATGGCCTTGCGATAACCACTGACCCGCATTTCCGAAGCACGCACCGGCAGCGGCGGACCGATCAGGCCAATTCTTCTGTGGCCCAGCGCGATCAGATGGCGCATCAACTCGACCGTGATCGGCTCCTCATCGACATGGATCGGCAGGCCATGGCCCTCGATCACCGTGGCGATGCGCACCACCGCAATGCCGTCTGCCTCGAAATGGGCGACCAGCCGGGGATCGTTGCTGAAAGGGGGCGTCAGCATCACGCAGTCCGGCCGCGCCGAGAAATCCACCTTGCCCGACAGCGACAGATGATTCTCGTCGTGATCCAGCACTTCGGTCATCAGGTGATAACCGGCCTGACGGGTGGCCGTGGCCAGGGCAATCATCATGCGCGCGATATAGCTGATGCCCAGGCGCGGCACGATCAGGCCGATGATGAAGCTGCGCTGCCCCGCCAGTTGGCGGGCCGCCAGCGTGGGCTTGTAGCCCAGATCGCGAATGGCCTGCTCCACCCGCTCCCGCAGTTCAGGGCCGACCGACTTTTCACCATTGACGACCCGCGAGACGGTCTTGAACGACACGCCCGCCGCATCGGCCACATCCTTGATCGTTGCCACCTGCATCCCATCCGTTTTTACCGGGAAGAACCATTGCCCGCCGCGCCGCGCATGGCAAGGGCCCTGCGCCTTGTCACGCCCGGAACCGGCACGTGTCGCTCAAGCAAAAGCCGGGGCAGGTCGCCCCGCTCCGGCTTCGCCCCCATGGCTGCCTGGCTCAGTACTTATAGCCGATCGTCGCGCCGACATAACGGAAGGCGCCCTTGGGCAGGAACGCCGTGCGGTTGGTGGGGGTCAGCACCTGCGTGGTCAGCAGCGAGTTGGCGCCCATCGTGGTGTAATAGCGCTGATCCGTCAGGTTCTTGACGAAGACCGAGAAGGAGAGACCACGCTCGGGCGAGCGCAGGCCCACGGTCAGATCGGCGGTGGCATAGCCGTTCTGGGTCTGCAGCGGATCCTGTTCCAGCGCGAAATTGACCTCGCCCTGATAGGCGATCGCCAGATCGGCATAGCCGATGAACTTGCCCACTTCCTGCTCGACGCGCGGGTTCAAGGTAAAGCGGAAGGCCGGCGTGTTGGGCAGGATGCCGCCACGGATGTTCTGGTTCGCACCCGACACGACACCCGTCGCCCCCGTCGCCTTGAAGCAGACGTTGGCCGGAGCCGTTGCTCCATAGGCCACGGTGATCGCCGAAGCCTGATTTTGCAGCGGGCAGGCGATGCCATCGGCGTCGAAGCGCGCATAGGTGTAGCTGGCCGAGGCATTGAGCGAGAAATGCTCGTCAGGACGGACAGTGGCCTCGATCTCCACGCCCTTGGTGGTGGATTTGCCCGCATTGGTGGTCACGAAGTTGAAGGTGTTGGTCGAGGGGTCAGAGCGATTGGCCTGCACCTGCAAATTCTTGTAATCGGCAAGGAAAGCGGCCACCGCGATGGTCAGCTTGCGGTCGAACATGCTGCCCTTGAAGCCCACCTCATAGGCGTTGACCGTTTCAGGCAGCACCAGCGCATTGTTGTTGAAGGTCTGCGTGTATTCCGTGCCCAGACCCTGCCCCTTATAGCCGCGCGTGTAAGTGGCATAGCTCTGGAAATTGCGGCTGAACTCATACTGCAGCCCCGCCTTGCCGGTCACCACCGAATCCGAGGCGGCGGTGCGGCCATTGGTCAGCGTCGCGCCGCTGAAGGCATTGTTGTCTCCGGCAAAGGGCGCCGTGGTGCCTTGGGCGCCCCAGACCGAGATGGTCTCATGCTGCACGCGCACCCCGCCAAGCGCCTTGAGTCCGCCGACCAGCGCATAATCGATCTGGCCAAAACCGGCTATATGGGTCTGGCGCAAGTGCGCGTTGCTGCTGCCCGATGTGCCCTGCTGATAGGCGGCAGGACAGGCCGCGCCGATCGCCAGCCCCAGCGCGGCGGGCGGCGAGCAGGTGACCACGCGGCGCACAAAGCCACGGTCCAGCGTCAGATCCGAGAAATAGCCGCCGACGGTGTAGTTGAGGCGGCGCTTGCCCGAGGAGGACAGGCGCAATTCCTCGGAAAACTGGCCGAGGCGGATCGGGCCGCCGTTGACGTCGAACTGCGCGGGGTTGCTGCCGCCGCCGGTGTAGACCGGCACGGTGGTGTTGATCCCGTCAACGTCATTGTTGTTGTTGAAACGATACGACTGCCACGCCGTCAGCGAGGTGAGCGAGGCGCCACCGAAATCATAGCGGCTTTCCAGCGAATAGGTCTGCTGCGATGTGGTGCTGACAGTGTCCAGATTGGCCGCCACCTGCGTGTTGTCGGGCCCGGGCACCACGGGCGACATCAACTTGTTCAGATTGGCATTGTCCGAGCGGATCAGCACAGAGGTGCAGCAACGCGAATTGTTCTTGTTGTAATCGGCGCTAAGCAGGAAGTTCAGCCGGTCCAGATCCAGCTCCACCTTGCCGCGCACGCCATAGGATTCATAGCCATTGGTCTTGCGCTGCAGCGTGGTGTTCCAGATGTAGCCGTCATCCTTGTTGTAATAGCCCGACACGCGCACGCGCAACACATCGGACAGTGGGCCGGAGATCGTGCCGTTGACGTGATACTCGCCCTTCTCCGCCACCGTTGCGTTGATTTTTCCGGTCAGTTCCTTGGAGGGGCGCGCCGTGACGATGCTGATCACGCCCGCCGTGGCATTCTTGCCGAATAACGTGCCCTGCGGCCCGCGCAGCACCTCGATCCGCTCGATGTCGGCCAGATCGGAAAAGCCCTGAGCCTGACGCGCCAGCACCACGCCGTCCAGCACCACCGAAACCGAGCTTTCCGTGCCCTGCCCGAACTGCGAGGTGCCGATGCCGCGAATACGGAACGAGGAGTTGGAGGGGTTGGCGCCCTGCTGATAGCTCAGCGTGGGGGAGAGCTGGGTCAGGCCCTTGGTGTCGGTGATGCCGCGTGTGGCCAGCGCCTCGGAGCCGACAGCGGTGACCGCCAGTGGCACATCCTGCAGGCGTTCGGCGCGCTTTTGCGCGGTAACGACGATTTCGCCAGGGGCCGGGCCTGCATCGGGGGCAGCCGTGTCCTGAGCAAAGGCGGTCTGGGCCAGAGCGCTGGTGCAAAGCAGCAATGCCGCAAAACGGATCATGTGTATCTCCCTGTTTTATCGCCGCGCAGTCGCGCGCGGTCGTTGTTTGTTTTCGACAGCGTTGTCCCTGAGCAGCGCGCGAGCCCCTCGCCCCGCTGCTTCAGATTTT
>NZ_BCZE01000126.1 GCF_001598555.1 Novosphingobium rosa NBRC 15208 | reverse complement strand
TTTGGTTGTCGGCGTGGGCGCTTCGGGTTCAGCCACAGAGCAACGCCGCCGCGCCGCAGGCATGAACGCCATGCACTGCGTTGGAATGATGCACTTTAAAGCCTGCGGCGCCCCAGGTAACGCAGGTCGAGAGCCCGGGCGCAAGGATCGGGCGCCCCTGCCCCATCGTCGGAAGACGTCATGGGAGCGCGAGGGGGTAACCCCCTCGCATCTTCTCTTCCGAATCCCCTTCCCGCCCCGATTTCCCTTGCTTTCGCGCGGCAATCCACTATGCGCCACCCCTTCTGAAAGCGCGGATTCGCAGGCCGCGCATATGGACATGCGAAGAAAGCCGGAGGGGCCCCGCAATCCCGCGGATCAGCCAACGATCGGTTACACAAGTGAAGGAAGTTGCCGTGGCTCTTTATGAGCACGTGTTCCTGGCTCGCCAGGACCTGAGCCAAGCGCAGGTTGATGCGCTGGCCGCCACCGCCACCGAGATCGTCGAGAGCAACGAGGGCAAGGTCACCAAGACCGAGACCTGGGGCCTCAAGGGTCTGGCGTACAAGATCAAGCGCAACCGCAAGGCGCACTTCGTGCTGCTGAACATTGAAGCCCCCGCCGGCGTCGTCGCCGAGCTGGAGCGTCAGACCAGCATCAACGAAGACATCATCCGTTTCATCACCGTCCGCGTGGACGAGCATGAAGCTGGTCCCAGCGTGCAGATGCGCAAGAACGACCGCGAGCGTAGCCGCCGTCGCGACCGCGAGGAGGCTTGATCCATGGCTCGTGCATTTTTCCGTCGCCGCAAGTCCTGCCCGTTCTCGGGCAAGAATGCTCCCAAGATCGACTTCAAGGACGTGCGCCTGCTTCAGGGCTTCATGTCCGAGCGTGGCAAGATCGTGCCCAGCCGCATCACCGCCGTTTCTGCCAAGAAGCAGCGTGAGCTGAGCCAGGCCATCAAGCGCGCCCGCCACGTGGGCCTGCTGCCCTACCTCGTCAAGTAAGGGAGAAGACCCATGCAGATCATTCTCCTCGAACGCATCGAGAAGCTGGGCACCATCGGCGACGTCGTGAACGTCAAGGACGGTTACGCCCGTAACTTCCTGCTGCCCAACAAGAAGGCGCTGCGCGCCAACGAAGCCAACCGCAAGGTCTTCGAAGCCAACCGCGCCCGCATCGAGTCGGAAAACGCCTCGCGTCGTGACGAAGCCGTTGCCCAGTCGGGTGATGTCGAAGGCAAGACCGTGGTCCTGATCCGTCAGGCTTCGAACGCCGGCCAGCTGTATGGTTCGGTTTCGGTGCGCGACATCGCCGAGGCTCTGAACGAGCAGGGCGCCAAGGTCACCAAGGCCATGGTTGTTCTGGAACACCCGATCAAGGCCATCGGCATCGTCGATGTGCGCATCGCGCTGCACCCCGAAGTCTCGGTCACCGTCAAGGTGAACGTTGCTCGCTCGACCGACGAGGCCGAGCTGCAGACCCAGGGCGTGAACGTGATCGACGCCATGTTCGACAACGAGGTCGGCGGCTTCACCGAAGCCTATGACCCCAATGCCGAACCCGGCGAGATCGCCAGCGACCTGCTGGACGAGCCTGCCGAGGGCGAAGAGGCGTAAGCCTTTTACCCCTAGCGGTTACGAGAAGGGCGCCTTTCGGGGCGCCCTTTTTCGTTTGGGTTGAAGGTTTGAAGAAGGAAATGCGAGGGGGTTACCCCCTTGCGCTCCCAGAACGTCTCCCGACGAGGCGGTAGCGCCGCCGCGACCTTACTCCAAGCCCGAACCCGAAGCGCCCACGCCGACAACTAAAGGGAGCGCGAGGGCGATGGCCCTCGCATTTCTGCTTTAATCCCTTCCATTCACCCTCTTAAAAACACCCCTCACCCGGTCCTTGCACCGTCACACGTCTGCGTTACACTCACGCGCATGCAAAACATTGAAAACGTCATTTCCGATCTGAGCCGCATTTACGACGCGGCTGTATCCACGCTGCGCGCCGACATTCTGGCCTATGCCGAAAACGGCACCCCGCCCCCTGCCGAGCGCGTGATCGAGCGTGCATGGTGCTATCCCGAGCTGCGCATCCATTACGCCGGGCGTGAGACTCATCCGGACGCCAGCCGCGCCTTCGGTCGCCTGCCCTACACCGGCACCTATTCGACCACGGTGACGCGCCCGCAGCTCTACGCGCAATATCTGACCGAGCAGCTGGACCTGCTGGCCGCCGATTACGCCATCGAGATCGAGGTGGGCCGCTCCACGCAGCAGATCCCCTTCCCTTACGTGCTGGATGCCTCGGCGCCGGTCAGCACCACGCCATCCGAGCTGGCGCAGCACTTCCCCGCCACCGAACTGGCGCTGATCGGCGACGAGATCGCCGACGGCATCGATCTGGGCCGGGTGGACGATGCCATCCCGCTGGCACTGTTCGACGGGCTGCGCACGGATTTCTCGCTGGCGCGTCTGGCGCATTACACCGGCACGGACACCGATCACTTCCAGCGCTTTATCCTGTTCACCAACTATCACCGTTACGTCGATGAGTTCGTGGACTGGGCCGGCACCCAGCTGGGGAAAAATGGGTATACAGCCCTGTCGGGAGCCGGTGGATTGTATGTGGATCAGCCTGTGGAAAACGCCCGCGCGCGTCTCTCCGACACCGCATGGCGCCGCCACCAGATGCCCGCCTATCACCTGATCGGCCCGAACCGCAGCGGCATCACGCTGGTCAACATCGGCGTGGGGCCATCCAACGCCAAGACGATCTGCGACCACCTCGCGGTGTTGCGCCCCGAGGCGTGGCTGATGATCGGCCACTGCGGCGGTCTGCGCGACACGCAGCGCATCGGCGATTATGTGCTGGCCCACGCCTATCTGCGCGACGACCATGTGCTGGACCCCGTTCTGCCGCCCGAGATCCCTATCCCCGCCATCGCCGAGGTGCAGCTCGCCCTGGCCCAGGCGGCGGAGATCATCAGCGGCGAAACCGGCGCAAATCTGAAGAAGCGCATGCGCACCGGCACCGTCGTCACCACCGACGACCGGAACTGGGAGCTGCGCTATGCCTTGTCCGCCCAGCGCTTCAGCCTGTCGCGCGCGATCGCCATCGATATGGAAAGCGCCACCATCGCCGCGCAGGGCTATCGCTTCCGCGTACCCTACGGAACGCTGCTCTGCGTCTCGGACAAGCCGCTGCATGGCGAGATCAAGATGCCCGGCCAGGCGAACCGCTTCTATGAGGAAGCCATCGCCTCGCATCTGAAAATCGGCACCATGGCCTGTGAACTGCTGCGCGCCGAGGGGCAGAAGCTCCATTCGCGCAAGCTGCGGGCGTTCAATGAGCCGCCGTTCCGGTAAGAAGGAAGGAATAAATGCGAGGGGGTTACCCCCTCGCGCTCCCATAACGTCTTCCGACGCTTGGGCCGTGGCGCCCAATCCTTGCGCCCGACCTCACCGCGCCGCAGGCATGACATTCCTGCCTGCGGCGCAGCGGCGTTGCTCTGCTGCCGAACTCGAAGCGCCACGTAGACATTAAAGGGAGCGCGAGGGCGATGGCCCTCGCATGACTCCTTCAACCTTCTGTCAAAAACGCCAGAATAGCCGCTCCCATGGCCTTCTGAGTCACCGAGCCCATATGCGTGCCCGGCACCTCGACATAGCGCGCATCGGGCAGCATTTCGGCCAGCTTCGGCGCTGAGCCGTTGTCCTGATCGACATCCCCGCACACCACCAGCACCGGCTGCGTGATCTGCGCCAGAGCCTCGGGCGGGGTGTCGTCCACGCTGCCCAGCAACAGACGGGCCGCAACCTGATCCACCTTCTGCGCCTTCATGAACTGCTGGGCGATGTAGGCGGGATCGCCGTGCTTGATGGTGCCGAAACGGTCGATCACATCGATGAAGAAGGCGCTGCGCCCGGCCCAGCCCGCCAGCCCTTCCAGACCCATGCCGCCCAGCACGAGGCGGCGCGGGGTCAGCCCGGCGATCACGCCGCGCGTCACCGTGCGGGCGCCCAGCGAGAAGCCACCCAGATCGTAGTCGGTCAGGCCAAGCTGTTCGATCAGGATCAGCAGGTCTTTCACCAGCACGTCCTCGGGGTAGCTGGCGGGGTCATGCGGGGCGGAGGACTGCCCATGGGCGCGCAGGTCCGGCATGATCACGCGGAAGCCCGCATCGACCAGCAGGGCGGCGTGGCCGTACTTCACCCAGTTGATCTGGGCCGAAGAAAACAGGCCGTGGACCAGCACGACGGGGCGGCCATCCTCGGGCCCAGCCATGTGAAGGGCCAGTTGATCGCCGTTGAAGCCTGCAAAAAAGCCAGTCTTTACGTCCATTTGCCCAGTCACTCCGTTGTGGTTTGGCCCCGAAATGCCCCGATACATGAACCTAAGAAAACAACAAGCACGGTGAAATGTTCATGGAACAGGGCGGGCTGCGATCTGTTCTGCCTACTAGTTTCAACTGGTAGCTCCGAAAGGACAGGACATGTTGACCTTTAAGTCGAAGATCATCGCTATGAGCGCAACCGCCCTTGCTCTGGGTCTGGCCTCTCCGGCCATGGCAGGCAAGGCCGACCGGGCCCGTGAAGCCATTTCCGCCGCCGAGGCCAAGCTGCAGTCCGCCGATCAGGCGGGTGCGGCCCAGATGTTGACGGCAGAGCAGGCCAGCGCGCGTGAGGAACTCAACCACGCCAAGGAAGCTCTGGCCAGCGGCAAGAAGGAAGACGCCATCGCCTCGGCCAACCATGCCGGCGCCATGGCGGAAGCCAATCTGGGCGAGGTGCAGCATCGCAAGCAGGCGATGAACAACGCCCGCGTGCAGGCCGCGCATGAGCAGGCCGCCGCGGCCAATGCCCAGGCGCAGGATGCTCAGGCCCAGGTGGCCGACGCCAATGCCCGCGCCGAACAGGCCAACAATGCGGCCTCTTCGGCGGCGGCTGAAGCCAATGCCGCCCGTCAGGCCGCAGCCGCCACGGCGGCCGCCGCTGCCGAGCAGCAGAAGCAGCAGGAAGTGGCCGTGACGACCACCACCTCGTCGCCCCGCCGCAAGGTGGTTCACACCAAGGTGGTGCGCAAGGCCCCGGCGCATAACAGCGCCAATGTGGCCACCAGCACCACGACCACGACCGTTCGCACTCAGTAACCCGCTGAGCGCTGACGCAAAAAGCCCCTGCCGGTACGAAACCGGCAGGGGCTTTTTCATGCCTTCGGAAGGCGGACTGAAATCAGCCCTTCTTCAGATGCCGGCGGCCTAGCAGCTCGGCGATCTGCACCGCGTTCAGGGCAGCGCCCTTGCGCAGATTGTCCGACACGCACCACAGGGCCAGACCGTTCTCGACGGTCGAGTCCTCGCGCACGCGGCTGACATAGGTCGCGCTGTCGCCCGCCGCCTCGACGGGGGTGACGTATCCGCCGTCCTCGCGCTTGTCGACCAGCATGATGCCGGGTGCTTCGCGCAGGATGTTCTGGGCTTCCTCGGCGCTGATTTCCTTCTCGAATTCGATGTTCACCGCTTCCGAGTGGCCGACGAAGACCGGCACGCGCACGCAGGTCGCGGTCAGCTTGATCTTGGGATCGAGGATCTTCTTGGTCTCGACCACCATCTTCCACTCTTCCTTGGTGAAGCCATCATCCAGGAAAACGTCGATATGCGGGATCACGTTGAAGGCGATCTGCTTGGTGAACTTCTTCGCATCGGCCTGATCGCCAACGAAGATGCCACGGCTCTGCTCGAACAGCTCGTCCATGCCTTCCTTGCCGGCGCCCGACACAGACTGATAGGTGGCGACGACGACGCGCTTGATGGTGGCGGCATCATGCAGCGGCTTGAGCGTCACCACCAGCTGCGCGGTCGAGCAGTTGGGGTTGGCGATGATGTTCTTCTTGGCATAGCCGTCGATGGCGTCCGGGTTCACCTCGGGCACGATCAGCGGCACATCGGGGTCCATGCGGTAGAGCGACGAGTTGTCGATCACCACGCAGCCCTGCGAGGCGGCCTTGGGGGCGTAGATCTTGGTGGGCTCGCTGCCTGCGGCGAAGAGGGCGATGTCCCAGCCGGTGAAATCGAAATGCTCGATGTTCTTCACCTTGAGCTTCTTGCCGGTCTCACCGAAGTCGATCTCGGTGCCCTGCGAGCGCGGCGAAGCGACGGCAGCGATCTCGTCGATCGGGAATTCCCGCTCGGCCAGGATGTTGAGCATTTCGCGGCCCACATTGCCCGTGGCACCGACGACAACAACACGATAACCCATTTCACTCACTCCCTTGGCCGGTGGAGGAACTGATCAGCCCCTCGCGGCCCATTCCATCGCGACCAGAGACGCATGGTCGCATGACTGTAGACTGGCAATGTTACGGCGGCGTCACTCCGTGCCGTGCCAGGAAGGCGAAAATCGTATTCCAGACGTGAACGCTGATCTTGGGGCCACTCACGCGGTGGGTGTAGCCGGGATACAGCATCATTTCGAAAGGCTTGGCCTCGGCCTGGAACTTGGCGATCAGGGCCGAGGAGTTCTCGAACACCACATTGTCGTCCGACAGGCCGTGGATCAGCAGCAGCGGATCGCTGATGTTGCTGGCCTTGCCCAACACGCCCGCCGCCTCATAGGCCGCCGCATCCTTGCGCGGATCGCCCATATAGCGCTCGGTGTAATAGGTGTCGTAGAGCTTCCAGTCGGTGACCGGCGCGCCCGCGATGCCCGCCGCATAGAGCCCCTGATCGGCCGACAGCATTTTCAGCGTCATATAGCCGCCGTAAGACCAGCCATAGGTGGCGATCTTCTTGCCATCGACATAGGGCAGCGTCTTGAGGAACTGCGCCCCGTCGCGCTGATCCGAAACCTCGATGCTGCCCATCGCGTGCCAGATCGCGCTTTCGAAATCGACGCCGCGATTGGGCGAGCCGCGATTGTCCAGCTCGAAATAGATGTAGCCCTTGGCCACGATCGCCTGCGCCAGCGGGCTGGTCCAGCCCTTGCTGACCACCTGCGAATGCGGGCCGCCGTAATGCTCGAAGAACACGGGATAGACCTTGCCCGGCTGCATCACCGGGGTGATCATCTTGTAATGCAGCTCGGTCCCGTCGGCGGCCTTGATGGTGCCGAAGGTCGGCGCACGATGGGCGGCCAGATAGGGCGCGTAAGGGTGATCGCCCTCCACGCGGTTCTCTTCCACCCAGGTCAGGCGCTTGCCACTGGTGTCGGCCAGATAGACCTGCGGCGGCTGCGCAGGCCCGCTGCGGCTGACCAGCAGCATCTGCGCGCTGCGGTCGATGCTGGCGCTGTTGGCATAGCCCAGTTCCGTCAGGCGCTGCGGCTCGCCGCCATGGGCATAGTTCAGCGCATAGACCTGCGGGGCCAGCACATCGTCCCTGGTGCCGGTGAAATAGAGCTTGCCGCCCTTCTCATCCAGACCGTCGAGCGAGGTGACCACCCACTGGCCCCTGGTCAGCTGGGTCCAGCTGCCACCCTTGGGATCGAAACGATACAGATGGCCGAACCCATCCCGCTCGGACCGCCAGATCAGCGTGCCGTCCTTGAGGAAGCGGTAATCGTCGGTGACGTTGAGCCACATCTTCGGGCGCGCCGTTTCACTGAACAGCACGGTGGTCTGGCCGGTGGCCGGATCGGCCTTCAGCACATCCAGCCTGGTCTGGTCTCGGTTCTGGCGCTGCACATAGAGCGCCTTGCCATCCGGCGCCCAGTCGACGCGGGTGACATAGATGTCCTTCTCGGCCCCCAGATCGACCTGCACCTTGCCCGAACCATCGGCCTTGACGATCCAGATGCTGACTTCGGCATTGGGCGTGCCCGCCGCCGGATAGCGCTGGTCGAAGGTCTTGGTGCCGGTGGCGCCGATCGAGGTGCGCGTCACCACGCCGACATGGGCCTCATCGAAGCGCTCGATGGCGACCAGCTTGTCACCGGGGGACCACCATGCCCCCTTGAAGCGCGCCATTTCCTCCTGCGCCACAAACTCCGCCTCGCCCCAATGGACGGTCTCGGAAGGCTCTGCGGGCGTGATGGCCTGCGGCTGACCGCCCGCCACCGGCACCACCCAGAAACGGCGGTCACGCACGAAGGAGACATACTTGCCCGTGGTGCTGAGCGCCGGGTTCAGCGGGTCGGCCCCGGTCTCCAGCTTCTGCACATGGCCATCGAGGCTGGCGAGATAGAGCGCGCCATCCAGCGGCACCAGCACGGCCTTGCTGTCCGCCGCCCAGCTGTAGCTGATGATGCCCTTCAGATCGCCGACGCGCAGACGCTCACGCTGCATCTTCTCGGCTTCGGACAAGGCCGCGCCGCTGGACAGCGTCTTGCTGTCGATCAGCATCGTCCACTGGCCGCTCTTGCGGTCGAAACCCCAGAGGTCATAGCGCTCACGCTCATCGGCGCGGGGGCGCAGCATGGTCAGCCAATGGCCATCGGGCGAAAGCTTCACCCCGCGCGGCGCGGCGCCCGACAGGCTGGGGCTGGCGAACACACGGTCCAGCGTCAGCACGCCGCTCACCTGCGTCTGCCCCGCGCTCACGCCCGCTTCTCGCGCGGCAGCGGGAAGCGAGGCGACAAGGCAGGTCGCTGCAAGCAGGGCAGCGGAAAAGCGGGCAAGATGCATGGCAAGGAAGCGTCCTCGGCAGGAAATGCGGGGAAGAAAAGCAAAAAGGCGCCCTGGCTGTCTTGGCCAGGGCGCCTTTGCTGAAACGGTTATCCCGTTATCGCGGGCGGTAAGGCGATTAGCCTTCCTGGCGGTTGTCGCGACGCTCAGCAATACGCGCGCGTTTGCCGGTGCGGCCACGCAGGTAGTACAGCTTCGCACGACGCACCACGCCACGACGGACAACGGTGATCGAATCGAGGTTGGGCGAGTAGAGCGGGAACACACGCTCCACGCCTTCACCGAACGACATCTTGCGCACGGTGAAGTTCGAGTTGATGCCACGGTTCGAGCGGGCGATCACAACGCCTTCATAGGCCTGGACGCGGGTACGCTCGCCTTCAACAACGCGCACGCCGACGCGCACGGTGTCACCGGGACGGAATTCGGGAATGGTCTTGCCGGCCTTGGCGATTTCCTCGGCCTCGATCTGCTGAATCAGGTTCATCGACCTGTGTCCTTCTTTTCGCGCCGCGCGCCAGAGGCAGACTGACCCGGAACGCCACCATGGCGCTCCCATAGATCGGGCCTGCGTGACCGAGTATCATCCTCCGCCTGTTGTTTCCGCCAGGCAGCGATTTTTCCATGATCCCCCGATCGCAGCACTTCAGGGATCAATCGCCCTTCCCATTCAGGGGGTCGGGTGTAGTGGGGGTATTCAAGAAGGCCGCTTTCAAACGATTCTTCTTCCCCACTCAAGGCCGCGCCCATTACGCCGGGAAGCAGCCGAATGCAAGCATCAAGCAGCATCAGCGCCGCCGGTTCCCCGCCGGAGAGGATGATGTCGCCCACGGAGACCTCTTCCACCGCGCGTCCGGCAAAGATTCTTTCGTCGAAACCCTCGAAACGGCCGCACAGCACAATCACGCCGGGGCCCTGCGCCAGTTCGCGCACGCGGGCCTGAGTCAGCGGCTTGCCGCGCGGCGTCATGGCGATGACGGGGCGATTCGCCGGGCCGTTGTCGCGCGCATGATCCACGGCGCGGGCCAGCACATCCACCTTCAGCACCATCCCCGCCCCGCCACCTGCGGGCGTGTCATCGACGGTACGGTGTTTGTCCGCCGCGAAGTCGCGGATCTGCACGGTGTCGATGGCCCATTTGCCTTCGTCACGCGCGCGGCCGGCCAGGCTGACGCCCAGCGGCCCGGGAAACATCTCGGGATAAAGGGTGAGGACAGTGGCGGAAAAGGTCATGAGCGCTTCCGCACGATACCGATAAAGGAGAGCAGGAAAGCCGCCACCAGCAGCATTCCGATCATGCGCAGGGCAAAATCCACCGCGATGGCCACCGCCGGACAGGGACTGGTGTTGGCACCGGGGCAGGATGACGGCGAAAACCACATCCAGGCCGCCATCAGCGCCAAAGCCACCGGCAGGGTGAAAGAGGCCACAAGGCGCTGCTTCAACGGCGACCAGCGCTTGTAGAACACGCGCACGCCCAGCAACATGCCGCCTTGCAGCAGCAGGGACCACAGAAAGGTCATCAGCATAGCGGGCATGGCACACACCGACATAAAAGCGGAAAAACAGGGGCGAAAATCATCTTGGCCGTCTGAACGCGGAAGCAACCGTGTTGGCAAGTGGAAAACCGATCGGAAAGCTGAACACGCCCGCCCCGAAGACCGAAACGATCAGCGTCACATCATCCTGCGGAGGGCCGCCATGATAATGCCCGACATGCAGGAAAACCATGACCTCGATCAGAAAGGTCAGAGCAGCAGCCAGCAAGGCGGCCTGATCGACGCTCAACTGCCAGCATAGAAGGCCGATCACCGCTCCCAGAAAACCTGCCAGAGCGCATGTGCCCAGCAGAACCTCCAGAAGGACGTTGATCACCTCATCCTTCCGCGTAAGCGGCGGTGACGATCAGCCGCTCATCATCCCATTCGGGCACGGCTTCCACGCGCATCGGCACCATGAAGCGAAGGGCCTTGCCATCCTCGCCCTTGGGCTTCTCGATTTCCAGCACGTCGCCCGCGCCGTAATTCTCGATGGCGATCACGATGCCCAGAGGCTCGCCCTCGCTGGAGACGGCAGGCAGGCCGAGCAGATCGGCGTGGTAATATTCGCCCTCGCCCAGAGGCGGCAGGGCATCGCGGGGCACGGTCAGCGCCGTTCCGCGCAGGCGTTCGGCGGCGGTGCGGTCGGCGATCTCGGCGAAGCGGGCAATCGCCCCACCCTTGCCGTCATCGCGCAGCGCCTTCACCGTGAAAGCCCCTTCGTTGAAGGCGCGGTAGGCCTTGAGCCCCGCCACGCCTTCCCCGAACAGCTTGAGACGCACCTCGCCCGTGATGCCATGGGCGGCGGTTATGGCCGCCATGGTCACGGGCTTGCGCGCCATTCCGATTACTCGGACGCAGCTTCGGCTTCAGCAGCCGGAGCTTCGGCGGGAGCAGCAGCCTCAGCAGCAGCCGCAGCGGCGGCGGCAGCCTTCTCAGCCTTGTCCTCGGCGCGCTCGGTGGCCTTCTTGCCGGGAACGGCCTTGTTGGGGTTGTTGGTGGCAGCGCGTTCCTTGATGCCGGCCTTGTCGAGGATGCGGGCAACGCGGTCGGTCGGCTGGGCGCCAACGCCGAGCCAGTAACGCACGCGGTCCTCGATCAGGCGCACGCGGTTCTCGTCATCCTTGGCAAGGATCGGGTTGTAGGTGCCGACCTGCTCGAGGAACTTGCCGTCGCGGGGCGAACGGCTGTTGGAGACGACGACCTTGTAGTAGGGGCGCTTCTTGGAACCGCCGCGCGACAGACGCATGGAAACCGACATTGCTGTTACCTTTCGATTTTAAACTGTTGAATAGACTGAATTAACGAAATTTATTTCTTGAAGAGCTTGGACAGATCGGGCGCGCCGCTGCCAAGGCCGGGCAGTCCGCCCATGCCCCCGGCACCACCGCCAAGGCCACCGAGCCCGCCCAGACCACCAGCCCCGCCAGCACCGCCCATGCCGCCGCCAAGGCCTCCCTTGCCGAACAGCGCGGCGAGCCCGGAGAGGCCGCCCATCTTCTTGATCTGCTTCATCGCGCGCTCCATTTCCTGGTGCATCTTGATGAGCTTGTTCACATCCTGAACCTGCACGCCGCTGCCCTTGGCAATGCGGATCTTGCGCTTGGCGTTCAGCAGGTCGGGCTTGGCGCGCTCCTTGGGCGTCATCGAACCGATGACGGCATCCATGCGCAGCAGCACCTTGTCGTCCATGCCGCTCTGCTGCATCGCCGCCTTGGCCTTCTTCATGCCCGGCAGCATGCCAGCGAGCATGCCAAGGCCGCCCATCTTCTGCATCTGGCGCAGCTGGGTGCGCAGGTCGTTCATATCGAACTGACCCTTGGCCATGCGTTGGGCGAGCTTTTCGGCGTCTTCCGCCTCAACCGCCTGCGCCGCCTTCTCGACCAGCGACACAACGTCGCCCATGCCCAGAATGCGACCGGCCACGCGGCCCGGCTGAAACACCTCGATGGCATCCAGCTTTTCGCCGGTGCCCGCGAACTTGATCGGCTTGCCGGTGACGGCGCGCATCGAGAGCGCCGCACCGCCGCGCGCATCGCCATCCATACGGGTGAGGATCACACCCGTCAGATCGACCTGGCCCGAGAAGGCCTGCGCCACGTTCACCGCATCCTGACCGGTCAGCGAATCGACGACCAGCAGGGTTTCCTTGGGGGTCGAGATGGCGGCAACCGCCTTCATCTCGTCCATCAGCTGATCGTCGACATGCAGGCGGCCCGCGGTGTCGAGCATCAGCACGTCAATGGCCTGAAGCTTGGCGCTATGCAGCGCGCGCTCGGCAATGGCGGTCGGGGTCTGGCCGGCGATGATCGGCAGGGTGGCAACGCCCACCTGCTCGCCCAGCACCTTGAGCTGCTCCTGAGCCGCCGGGCGATTGACGTCGAGCGACGCCATCAGCACCTTCTTGCCCTGCTTTTCCTTCAGCAGCTTGGCGAGCTTGGCCGTGCTGGTGGTCTTGCCCGAGCCTTGCAGGCCGACCATCATGATGACGACGGGCGGCGCGGCATTCAGATCGAGACCGGGGACATCCTGCCCACCCAGCATCTCGACCAGCGCGTCGTTGACGATCTTGATGACCTGCTGGCCGGGCGTCACCGAACGCAGCACGTTGGAGCCGATGGCGGCTTCCGTCACGCCATCGATGAAGCGGCGCACCACCGGCAGGGCAACGTCGGCCTCCAGCAGGGCGATGCGCACTTCGCGCATGGCCTCGCGCACGTCAGCCTCGGTGAGCGCACCGCGCCCACGCAGCTTGTCGAACACACCGCCAAGGCGATCGGACAGATTGTCGAACATGTCCTTGCCACTCCTGCCGGGCCGTTCCGGCGGGAAGCCGGATCACAAAGCCCAAAACACGCCAAAAACGCCGGTGGGCGAAACCTCGCCGACCAGCGTTCGCCGCATCATACGGAAAAACGCCGGCGGACGAAACCTCGTCGGCCAGCGTAGCGCCTGATGCAAGCGATACTCACTTCGTTGTCGCGTATAGCGACTATCGCATTTACCGC
>NZ_BCZE01000125.1 GCF_001598555.1 Novosphingobium rosa NBRC 15208 | reverse complement strand
CCCGCCAGCGGCGCCATGCGCTCCATCGGCTTGTGGCGTGCAGGAAGGTGTCATAGGCCACCGCCTTGTGTTCGATTTCCTCCACCGCATGCCAGCGCCATAGGGCCAGCACCTGTGGATCGGCCTCGCGGTAGACCAGCGTATCGCCGAGCACCTCGCGCGCGATGATCGTGGTGAGATGCTCCAGCACGGCGGTGACGATCAGATTGACCAGATCCGACTTCACCCGCGTTTTGGCGATGAACAGGGCCAGCCGCTCGTCGATGGCGGAAAGATCGAATCCGGAGGCTTCGACATGGCGGTTGAAGTGCTGATGCTCGCGGCTGTGATGGGCTTCCTGAGCAATAAAATTACGAATCTCCCGCGCCAGCTCGGGACTCGCACCCTCGCGAAACAGCTTCAGCGAGTCGATAAAGAAGGCTTCGCCGCGCGGGAAGGTGGCGGAGAGCGCATTATGCCAAGCCGTGGCGACAGGATTGTTACCTAGCCACCATCTTTTAATTTCAGAATTACGCAAGAATCGATGATTGCGTACATTTATTACGTTTTGCGACGCAAAACCCCCCTTGTCAGCGGTTAATCCCGTCTTTACCCGGGCAAAAAATCGGTTGGTCGCGGTGGTCATGGTCTATGGATGGGTAGCCGAAGCGATGTCGATGAAAAAGCGTCTTTCGCCTCATGAGAGTCGGGCAGCTGCCCTCGAAGCGGCGCGCCTGCTGCTGATCGAGCACGGCCCGCAAGCCGTCACGCTCAAGGCGGTGGCCGAGCGCGTCGGGCGCACCCATGCCAATCTGCTTCACCATTTCGGCAGCGTCAGCGATTTTTGGCGTGCTCTGGCCCAGCATATGGCCGACGCTCTGTGCGAGACCATTGCTCAGGCGGTGCTGGCCAGTCGCCTTGGCGCCCTGTCACCGCGCGAGCTGGTGGACATTATTTTCGATGCTTTCGAGCATCAGGGCGCGGCCTCGCTGGCGGTCTGGCTGCGGCTGACCGGCGACGCGCAAGCGCTCGATCCCATCATCGAAGCCATCGAGACCCTGCTGGAGGAGCTCCACGATCTGGGCACCGATACCATGCGCCATGTTTCGCATTCGCTGATGATGCTGGCGGTGGGCGATGGCCTGCTGGGCTGCTCCATGACCCGCGCGCTGGAACTGCCGCGCGACTGCGGGCGCGATGTGGCCACGCGCATGCTGGTGGCCGAGCGTGCCCGCGCCGGTCTGGTCATGACCCCGGCGCTGGGCTGACCTCGACGTCTTCGCTCTGCAGGGCCGGCGCGAGCCAGCTTGGCACAGCAATCGGCTGAATGTCCTCCACCCGGCGATGGTCCACCGCCAGCGCCAGCTGCGGATAAGCGGTGCGGCGGCGTTCCTCACGCGAATCCTCCAGCGGCACCACCACCAGCCGGCGGTTGACCTTCTGCCGCCAGTTCATCCGCGCGGTGTTCTCCTGCCCGACATAGCAGCCCTTGGTGAAGCTGACGCCGTTCAGCTCCGCCGCATTGGTTTCCAGCCACAGCAGATCGCCCAGCTCGGCGTGGGTTTCGGTGACGCCGAGCAGCAGGCGGTGCGCGAGATAGTCGGCATCCACCGGGATATCGTCGGCAGGGGCCAGCCAGCGCCAGCCCAGCGCATGCAGGCGCGGATCCTGTGCGGCGGGGTGGCCCGGTTCCTGAGCGCTCCAGTGGACCGCCAGGGCACTGTCGGGCGCGATCGCGATCTTGCGGCGCAGGCGGTAGAGGCTGAGGCGCTTGGCCAGGGCTTCGGCCTGATCGGCTTCACAGTCGATCAGCAGATCCTCGCCATCGTCCCAGACGAAGAAGTCGAACAGGGCCTTGCCTTGCGGGGTCAGCAGGCCGGCCCAGACGGGCAGGGGCGTGGTCAGCACGTCGCTGGTGATCAGGCCTTGCAGGAAGTGGCGGGGGTTTTCCTGCGGGTCTTGCGGGGTCATGCGGATCAGGGCGCGGGTGGTCAGGGTGGACATGGGTTTAAGGTGGGGAAGGGATTAAGAAAAAGAAAGAGGAAAAAGCGAGGGGATGATCCCCTCGCGCGCCCATGACGTCTTCCGACGACAGGGCATGGGCTGCGCATCGGTGCGCCCGGCCTCTCCATCTGCACGAGTTTAAGCGCCGCTGGCAGGTATCTTTGGTTTTCAAGCCCCTTGAATCAAACCACCCCATCCGGATGCAGCGAGCAGACCTCTGCATTGCACTCCACCTGAATGGTCGAATGGCCGATGCGGAACTTCTTCTCCAGCGCCTCGGCCAGACCGTGCAGGAAGGCGTCTCCCGGGTGGCCGGCGGGGATCACCAGATGGGCGGTCAGGGCTGTTTCGGTGGTGCTCATGGGCCAGATATGCAGGTCATGGACGGCGCTCACCCCGCTCTGCGAGGCGAGGTAGGCGCGGACCTTCTCCTCATTGATCCCCTCGGGCACGGCGAGCAGCCCCATATGGACGGACTCGCGCAGCAGCGACCAACTGCCCAGACCGATCATCGCGGTGATCACCAGACTGGTGACGGGATCGAGCCAGCGCCAGCCGGTGTAGGCCACCACCACGCCGGCCACGACCACGCCTGCCGAAACCAGCGCATCGGCCATCAGGTGCTGGAAGGCGGCGCGCAGGTTGATGTCTTCCTTGCTGCCCCGCGCGAACAGCACCGCCGAGAGGCCGTTCACCGCGATGCCCGCCGCCGCCACGCCGATCATCAGCGGCGCCTCGACCGCCTCCGGGGTGAAGAGGGCGCGGATGGTTTCGATCAGGATCGCGCCCAGCGCCACCCACAGCAGCGCCGCATTGGCCAGCGCCGCCAGAATGGAGGAGCTTTTCAGCCCATAGGTAAAGCGTGCCGAAGGCGGCTTCTGGCTCAGATGGCTGGCGCCCCAGGCCAGCAGCAGCGAGAGAACGTCGGAGAGATTGTGCCCGGCATCCGCCAGCAGCGCGACCGAATGGCCGATGAAGCCCGCGATGCCCTCCACGACCACGAAGACGGTGTTGAGGCCCACGGCAATGGCGAAGGCCTTGCCATGGCCAATGCCATGATGGTGATGCCCGTGGCCATGACCATGACCATGACCATGGCCGTGGTGATGGTGGCCATGGGCGTGCCCGTGTCCGTGGTTATGTCCATGATTATGGTCACCATCATGATGATCATGCCCGTGTCCGCCGGAGTCGCCATGGGTGTTATGGTCGTGATCATGAGCCATAAGGGTTCCTTTCGGGGCTGCTGCGTTGCACAAATGTCGCACTGCAGCAAGATTCGCGTGTATCAGGATCGGACGGTCGGGGCGGTTTGGGCATCATGGTGGCGCATCCGGGTAAGATGTTTACGGTATTCAAAATAATTAAGACATAAAATTGCCGAAAGAGGGAATTTTTATGCCCTTTTTACACCTTTAGTGTCAAATACTTGTCACATCGTGCTGTTTAGAAGCGTCCCCAGCGGCGGTATGAGTGCCGCCAGCCAGCGCGGGGGGTCGGATTCGACGAATCCGGAACCACGCTGACTTCGACGTGTCTCAGTACACATAATTTCGTCATGCAGGGGCAAACAAGCATGCGTCCTATTTCCAAGATGGCCTTCGCGGCCAGCACTATCGCCGTGGCCGTCGCAGCCGTGGCCACCCCCGTTTTCGCTCAGTCGTCCGGTTCGGTCGAGTTCGAAAAGGACATCGTGGTCAGCGGCAAGGCCAACAAGGCCGTTGCCGGCGTCGATATTCCTGACACGCCCAAGGCCAAGCAGGTTCTGAACGCCGAGTTCATCCAGGCCCAGGTGCCCGGTCAGTCGATCAACGAAACCATCAACCAGATCCCGGGCGTCAGCTTCGCCAACCAGGATCCCTTCGGTTCGCAGGGCGGCACGCTCTACATCCGCGGTTTCGATTCCAGCCGTATCTCGGAAACCTTCGACGGCATTCCGCTGAACGACACCGGCAACTATGCCCTCTATTCGAACCAGATGCTCGACCCCGAGCTGATCGACACCGTCAGCGTCAACCTCGGCACCACCGACGTCGACAGCCCGACCGCTTCGGCCACCGGTTCGACCGTGAACTACCGCTCGCGCAACCCCACCGAGGACTTCCATGTCCGCCTGCAGGGCACCGTCGGCAGCTTCAACTTCCAGCGCGTGATCGGCATCATCGACACCGGCAACATCACCGCGGGCGGTCTGCGCGCCTGGCTGTCGGCCAGCAGCGCCACCAACGATGTGTGGTACGGCGGCGTCGGCAAGATCAACAAGAAGGAATACAACTTCAAGCTGTACCAGCCGCTGGGCTCGAACGGTGACTTCATCACCTTCGCCGGTCACTGGAACTCGAACCGGAACTTCTCGTCGACCTCGCTGCCGTGGCGCACGCTGAACACCCAGGGCCTGGTCCCGGGTTCGTCGAGCAGCAATCCGGCCAACCGCTTCCCGACCAACTTCAACGAAGCCTATTACACGGCCGCGACCTGTAACGCACCCACCACGGGCGCGTCCTGCTTCGAGCGCCGCTACAACCCGTCGGACACGGCCAACCTGCGCGCCAACTCGCGCTTCACGCTCAGCGACAAGCTGGTCATGAACATCGATCCCTATCTGGAATACAGCAAGGCGAACGGTGGCGGATCGGCCTATGCCGCTTATGAAACCAGCGCACCTGCAGGCGGCACCGGCTACAACGGTTCCAACATGTATCTGGGCTATGATTTCAACGGCAATGGCCGGATCGACACCACGCCGACCTATCTGTACGGCCCCAGCATGACGCAGACCTATCGCCTCGGCGTGATGGCTTCGCTGCGTTATGAATTCACGCCGAACCAGATCGTGCGTCTGGCCTACACCTACGATCGCGGTCGCCACAAGCAGACCGGCGAGCTGAGCACCTACAATCCCGATGGCACCGGCACCGCCTACTTCCCCAGCGACAATCCGATCCGCGACGTGAACGGCATTCCGCTTGAGAAGCGCAACCGCCTGTCCTACGCGATCCTGCATCAGGTCTCGGGTGAGTACAGCGGCAAGTTCCTGAACGACGCCCTGAACATCGTTGTCGGTCTGCGTATGCCCTTCTTCAAGCGCAACCTGACCAACAACTGCATCACCACGACGGCTTCGACGGGCTACGCCTGCTACAATTCGGCTGCCACCACGGCTGCCGTTCTGGCGGCCAACCCGACCTATGGCGCGCCGCAGCAGAAGATCTTCACCTTCAACGCTCCGCTGCCCAGCGCCGGCTTCACCCTGCGTGTCGCTCCGTCGACCTCGGTGTATTTCAACTACTCGCGCACGCTGCAGGTGCCGGGCACGGATACGCTGTACAACACCTTCTATGCGGGCAAGTCGATTGCCGCTCCCCGCAAGGAGATGGGCAACAACTTCGACGCAGGCGTGCGTTACAAGTCGAGCCGCATCGCGGCGCAGGCCGGTTTCTGGTACACCATCCTGAGCAACCGCATCACCAGCGCCTATGATCCGGATGCCAACGCCAGCATCTACACCAACCTGGGCCGCGTCGACCGCTACGGCATCGACGGCAGCATCTCGTACAAGATCGACGAGCATGCCTCGGCTTACCTGTTCGGTTCGTGGCTGCATTCCAAGATCCGCGACAACTCGCAGGCCACTGCCACGACCTTCTATCAGACGGCTGGCAAGTTTGAATCGGGCATCCCCCAGTGGATGGTCGGCGGTCGTCTGGATGGCCACTTCGGTCCCGTGGATCTGGGCGTTCAGGGCAAGTACACCGGCAGCCGCTGGGAGAACGACCAGAACCTGCCGCAGTACCTGAACCCGACGGCTCCCACTGCCGCGACGATGGTCAGCAATGCGAAGCTGAAGGCGTTCACCGTGATCGACCTGAACGCCAAGCTGAAGATGGGCTGGGCCGGTCTGAACGACCGTACCTTCCTGCAGCTGAACGTGAGCAACCTGTTCAACGACTTCCACGTCGCCTCGCTCGCTTCGAGCACGGGCTACACCAACAACAACCTGGGCTTTGTCTACATGGGCTCGCCCCGGACCTTCACCGGTTCGATCAACATGGCCTTCTGATCTTTCTGAGATCACTCGGTTCAAGGAAGGGGGCGCTCCGCAAGGGGCGCCCTTTTTCGTTTTAGGGGGGAAGAGGAAGATGCGAGGGGGGCAGTCTTTGCTGGTCGCCTTTCTCAAGAGGAAGGCTCCGGGCCCCGGGCTCTCATAACGCTGCCGGCGATAGGGTGGCGGTTCCTGACCGGCCCGCACACCCTCTCCACCTGCGCGACCTGAGGCGCCGCAGGCAGTGAACTATTCCGCATAATGCATGCTGAAAGCCTGCGGCGCCGCGACCTTACTCCAAGGCCGAACCCGAAGCGCAACGCAGACATGAAAGGGAGCGCGAGGGCTATGACCCTCGCATTTTCCCTGGCTTCCTAACCCTCAGGGATAAATGCAACCGTCCAGTTCGCTCCTGCGCACCACGCGGCTGCGTGTCGCGATTGCGTTGCCATGGCTGCGCGTAAAGCCGCTCGGGTCGATCACGGCGCGTTTTTTGGGGCTGGGCAAGGCGGCGGCGATACGGCCCGCCTGACCGGGCGAGAGCCTTGCCGCGCTCACGCCGAAATAGCGCTGGGATGCCGCCTCCACGCCATAGGTGCCGATCCCGGTCTCCGCCACGTTGAGGTACATCTCCATGATGCGCCGCTTGGGCCAGACGGTTTCGATCACGATGGTGAACCAGGTCTCAAGCACCTTGCGCAGATAGCGCGTCCAGCCGGTGCCCTGCCACAGGAAGACGTTCTTGGCGGTCTGCTGGCTGATGGTGGAGCCGCCGCGCAGCTTGCCGCCGGTCATGTCGCGGCGCAGGGCATAGGCGATGCCGTCGCCATCGAAGCCGTGGTGCTGGCAGAAGCGGGCGTCTTCCCCCGCGATCACGGCATCGACCATGGAGCGATTGATGCGGCTGAGCGGCGTCCATGTCTTGTTGAAGCCGTTGGGGTCCATCACCATGGTGGCGGTGATGGGCGCAGGCGCCACGCGGTAGAGCAATGCCCAGCCGAAGGAGAGCAGAACGAACCAGATGATCGCCATCGCCACCCACCAGGCAAAGCGATAGGGAAGGCTGTGGGTGGGGCCGGGCCGCCGGGGCAGGATGCGCATGGCGCTTCTTTAGCGATGGCGCGCGGGCTGGAAAAGAGGGCTCGTTACCGGGGGGTGAGGGGCTGCACGCCGGGCCGCTGCCTGACGGGGCGGCTGTAGACCAGTTCGGCGATCACGGCGGAGGCCAGCACGATCAGCAGCGGCATCAGCGGGTCACGATAGGAGCTGTCCATGGTCAGCGATCCGTTGACCACCCAGAAGGCGGCGATCAGCACGCCCAGCACCATCCGCTGGCGCTTCATGGTGTGGGCCGCAAGCAGCCCGGCCAGACCCAGCGTGAAGATCAGCACATATTGCGTCACCTCGCCGATGCGCACGAAGGTGATCGCGCGCGACACCACATGCGCGCCGGCATCGGGCATATGCGGCATCCAGAACAGTGCGAGGCGTCCAATGGCGACATCCCATGGCTGCAGGCCGAAGGCGGCGTGATTGCTCAAGGGGGCGCTCACAGGCGTGCTGGCCGCATCGGTGGCGGCGGCCAAAGTGGCCAGCACCGTGCCGGGGATTTCGGCCATGGCGCCGCTGATCAGGCTCCACGGGCCCAGCATCAGCGCGGCACCGGCGGCCAGCGCCAGCGCGGCGGCGGGCAGGCGCCAGCCATGCCCGGCCAGCACCAGCGCCAGCACCGGAGCGCTGATCGCAGGGAGCAGCGAGGGTTCGGTCAGCAGCCCGGCGGCCCATGTCGCGCCTGCCGCGAGGGCGAGGCCCATGCGCGGCCCCTCGCGCAGCAGGCGCAGCGCCAGCCAGGCGGAGAGCAGCAGCAAGGCGGTGCCCAGATTCTCGCGCGTCACCAGCGTGCAGTTCCAGATGCCGGGTAGCCACAGCGCATAGCCCAGGATCGACAGCTTCTGCCCGGTGTCACGCAGGCCCATCTGGCGCGCCACCTGCCAGACCAGCACGGCGGAGATCATCGCCAGCACCAGATTGACGGAAAACGCCACATCCGGCGTCGCGCCCGCCACCGCCATGACCGGAGCCAGCAGCAGGGGATAGCCCAGCGCATGCAGCGCCTGCGCGCCCAATCCCCAATGGTCGGGCCCCCAGCTTGGCCAATGGCCGGCGGCCAGTTCACGCGCGGCGGTGAAGCTGGTCAGCGCCTCACCCGACAGCGGCTGAGGCAGGGCGAAATGGGCGGCAACGCGCATGACCATCACGACCAGCAACAAGGCCTCGAATGTGATGGCCTTTTCCTTCAGCCGGGGGGAGGGCGGCGGAACAGACATAAGGGACTCCGTAGCTGCCCGGAGTATCCCCGCTTTTGATGATGGTTGAAAGAACGTTAACCCCGGAAATCGGCATCTGTGCCGAAGTGGCACGGTAACAGTTGTAAAGTTGAACCTTTTCCAGCCCTTGCTCAGGCAAGCAAATGGGCCGGCGCCTCGATCAGCCGTTTCATCCGGGCAACGAAGCTGGCGGCGTCATGGCCATCCACCACGCGGTGGTCACAGCTGATCGACAGATTCATCATCTTGGCGCGGCGGATACGGTCGGAGTCGCCGATGAAAACCGGGCGCTCGACAATGCGGTTGGGGGCGAGAATCGCCACCTCGGGCCGGTTCACCACCGGGGTGGAGGCCACCCCCGCCAGCGGACCCAGCGAGGAAATGGTGATCGTCGAGCCCGAGAGATCCTCGCGGCGGATGGTGCCATCGCGCGCGGCCTGCGCCAGATCGGCGATGGCCTGCGCCAGCTGCCAGATGTTCATGTCCTGCGCGTCGCGGATCACCGGCACCATCAGGCCTTGCGCGGTCTGGGTGGCAAGGCCCAGATGGACGCGGCCATGGCGCGTGACCACGCCCGCTTCGTCGTCATAGCGCGCGTTGAGCATCGGGTGCTGCGGCAGGGCGCGGCACAGGGCGGTGATCAGGAACGGCAGCAGGGTCAGGCGTTTGCGCGCCTCTCCATCGTGATCGGTGTTGAGCTGGCCGCGCATCTCTTCCAGCGCGGTGACCTCCACTTCCTCCACATAGGTGAAGTGGGGGATATGGCGCTTGGATTCGGCCATGTTCTGGGCGATGCGGCGGCGCATGCCGATCACCGGCACCTTCTCATCGGCCCATGCGGTGCTAGCCTGCGGGCGATAGCCCTGAGCGCTGCCATAGCGCAGAAAGGCATCCAGATCGGCATGGCGCAGATGCGGGCCATCGCCCTTCACCTGCGCCAGATCGACGCCCAGAGCCTTCGCCCGCGCCCGGACGGCTGGCGATGCCAGCACCTTGTGGGGCGACGTTTCGGGTGTCGCCGCCACGGGTGCGGGCGCCGGAGCAGCCGTGTGTCCGGGCTCCGGGGACGTCGCCGCCGTTTCTTCTGTGGGCGCGGGCACCGCATCCGGCGCCCGGGTGGTGGGCGCTGGCGCGGAAGGGGTGTGGTGGGTTTCAGCCCCACCTTCGATCTCGCCTTCGGTCTCGATCACCGCCAGCATGGCGCCGATGGGCACGGCATCGCCCAGCTTGCCCGCCAACTGCACGATGCGGCCCGAGACCGGGCTCTCGATTTCCACCGTGGCCTTGTCGGTCATCATATCGGCCAGCGGCTGGTCTTCGCTGATGGTGTCGCCCTCGGCCACATGCCAGCGGGTGATTTCCGCCTGCGCGATGCCTTCGCCGATGTCGGGCAGGGTGAAGGTGAAGGTTGCCATCTGTGTCAGTCCTTCATGATCTGTTTGAACGCCTGAGCAAGGCGCACGGGGCCGGGGAAATAGGCCCATTCCAGCGCGTGCGGGTAAGGCGTGTCGAAGCCGGTGACGCGCTGCACGGGCGCCTCCAGATGGTGGAAGCAACGCTCCTGCACCAGGGCGGAGAGTTCCGCGCCGAAGCCCGAGGTGCGCGTCGCCTCATGGACGATCAGGCAGCGGCCGGTCTTTTTCACGCTGGCCTCGATGGTCTCGATGTCGAGCGGGATCAGGCTGCGCAGGTCGATGAGGTCGGCTTTGGGGGCATCCTCCAGCTCGTCGAGCGTGGAGGCCACGACATGCACCATCGTGCCATAGGTGAGGATGGTAAGATCGGAGCCTTCACGCACCACGCGGGCCTTGCCGATCTCGACGCGGTAATGGCCCTCGGGCACCTGCGCGTCGGGGTGGCCGGCCCAGCCCTTGGCGGGGCGGTCGTAATGGCCGTGGAAGGGGCCATTGTAGAGGCGCTTGGGCTCGAAGAAGAGGACGGGGTCATTGTCCTCGATCGAGGCGATCAGCAGGCCCTTGGCGTCATAGGGCGTGGAGGGGATCACCGTCTTGAGGCCCGAGCAGTGGGTGAAGATGCCTTCAGGGCTCTGGCTGTGCGTCTGGCCGCCGAAGATGCCGCCGCCAAAGGGCGAGCGCAGGGTGAGCGGCGCGGTGAACTCGCCCGCCGAGCGGTAGCGCAGGCGCGCCGCCTCGCTGACCAGCTGGTCGAGCGCGGGGTAGATGTAATCGGCGAACTGGATTTCGGGCACCGGGCGCAGGCCATAGGCGCCCATGCCGATGGCCACGCCGATGATGCCGCATTCGCTGATGGGTGTATCGAAGACGCGGCTGGTGCCGTATTTGGCCTGCAGGCCCGCCGTGGCGCGGAACACGCCGCCGAAAAAGCCGACATCCTCGCCCATCACGGTGACGGTGTCGTCGCGCTGCATGGCGACATCGAGAGCGTCGTTGATCGCCTGGATCATGGTCATATCGCGAGCATCGCTCATGCGCCGGGCTCCTCGCGCTTGATATCCGGCAGGCCAGCGGCGCGCCATTCGGCCAGCATCTGGGCCTCCTGCTCGGCCAGATGCCATGGCATGTGTTCGAAAACGCCCTCGAACATGGTGTCGAGTGGCTGGTTGAAGCCATGGCCCAGAATGCCATGGCGTTCCGAAGACTTCTGGGCGGTGCGGACCTGCTCCATCACCTCGGTCAGCATGGCGGCGTGGCGTTCCTCGTCCCAGTGGCCCAGCTTGATCAGATGATCCTTCAGGCGGGTCAGCGGATCACCCAAAGGCCATGCGGCGGCCTCACCGGCGCTGCGATAGGCGGAAGGGTCGTCGCTGGTCGAGTGGCCCTCGGCGCGGTAGGTGACATGCTCGATCATGGTCGGGCCATGGTTGCCGCGCGCGCGTTCGGCGGCCCAGCGCGTGGCGGCCAGAACCGCCAGCACATCGTTGCCATCGACCCGCAGCGTGGCGATGCCATATCCAAGGCCGCGCGCGGCAAAGGTGGTCTCGTCGCCACCCGCCATGCCGGAGAAGCTGGAAATGGCCCACTGGTTGTTGACCACATTGAGGATCACCGGCGCGCGATAGACGCTGGCAAAGGTGCAGGCCGAGTGGAAATCGCCCTCCGCCGTCGAGCCTTCGCCCAGCCATGCGGCGGCGATGCGCGTGTCGCCGCGCGCCGCGCTGGCCATGGCCCAGCCCACCGCCTGCGGCAGCTGGGTGGCCAGATTGCCCGAGATCGAGAAGAAACCCTTGGCCTTCACCGAATACATGATCGGCAGCTGGCGGCCCTTCATGCGGTCGGCGCGGTTGGAGTAGATCTGGTTCATCATATCGACCAGATCGTGATTGCGCGCGATCAGCAGGCCCTGTTGGCGATAGGAGGGGAAGAGCATGTCCTCATCGTCCAGCGCAAAGGCGGCGGCGATGGAGACGGCCTCTTCTCCCAGCGATTTCATATAGAAGCTGGTCTTGCCCTGACGCTGGGCGCGGAACATGCGGTCGTCGAAGGCGCGGGTCAGCGCCATGGCGCGCAGCATGGCCAGCGCGACCTCGGGCGAGACCTGCGGATCCCATGGACCGCTCGCGGTGCCGTCCAGATCGAGCACGCGGACCAGACCGAAAGCATGGCCCTGCATCTGCGCGGCGGGGGTTTCGGGATCGGGGCGATGGCCTGCGTCCACGGCTGGAATCTCCAGCGCGGAAAAGTCCGGCGCCTCGCCGGGGCGGGCGGGCGGCTGGGGCACATGCAAGCGTAGCGGCGGGCGGTTTGCGCCAGTCCAGACGGGGTTTTCGGGCGTTGTCGCCATCATCCTGCTCCTCACCGGCGCCTCACATGGGCGACTGATGATTGCGTCATTATGCAATTATATTTCACGACCCGCAAGCGCTGTTTGGGGTTAACGCGCAGATTGCCACCCATGCCTTGCACCCGCGCCCAAGCTGACGCATGGGACAGAATATGACGACTTCAGGGACGATGATGAAAGAAATCTGCACACTGAGCCTCGCCTGCGACGACAAACCCGGTCTGGTGGCGCGGGTGGCCGGTTACATCGCGGGGCGCGGCGGCAACATCGTCGATGCGCAGCAGTTCAATGATGCACTGAATCAGCGCTTCTTCATGCGTGTGGAGTTTTCACTGGGCGAGGGCGATTCGCCGGAAGGCTGGCGCGCGGGCTTTGCCGTGCCCGCCGCTCAGGACGGGATGGACTGGCGCCTGCGCGGTCCCGGTGAGCGCAAGAAGGTGCTGCTGCTGGTCAGCAAGTTCGATCATTGCCTCGCCGACCTGCTCTATCGCTGGCGCATCGGCGAGCTGGCGATGGATGTGGTGGGGATCGTCTCCAACCATGAGGCCGCGCATCTCACCACCGCCGCGATTGGCGATGTGCCCTTCCACCACCTGCCGATCAGCAAGGGCACCAAGCCCGAGCAGGAGGCCCGCATCCGCGCTCTGGCGGAGGATCTGGGCGCTGATCTGGTGGTGCTGGCGCGTTATATGCAGATCCTTTCGGACGAGATGGCGGGGTGGTTGTCGGGCCGCTGTATCAACATCCATCACTCCTTCCTGCCGGGCTTCAAGGGGGCCAAGCCCTATCATCAGGCGCATGATCGCGGCGTGAAGATGATCGGCGCGACGGCGCATTACGTCACCGCCGATCTGGATGAGGGGCCGATCATCGCTCAGGAGGTGGTGGCCATCAGCCATGCCGACACGCCCGAGGATCTGGTGAGCAAGGGTCGCGATATTGAGCGCCGCGTGCTGGCTCATGCCGTGGCGGCCCATCTGGAGGATCGCGTGTTCCTCAATGGCACGCGCACGGTGGTCTTCCCGGGCTGAACTCCATCCATCTGACGCATTTTACATTTTTGACATGCTGCCCTGCACAATCGCGGGTTGAAAGGCGGCGGGCGAAGGCTAGATTGTGGGCAAGGCGCCGGGTGGCCTGGCGCATGTCCGGAAGGGAGAGCCT
>NZ_BCZE01000124.1 GCF_001598555.1 Novosphingobium rosa NBRC 15208 | reverse complement strand
TATCCCGAATGCCTGCAGTGCCTGCCACAAGGACAAGACACCGGCATGGGCCACGGCTGCGATCAAGGGATGGGCGGATCGCTCACCTTGGAGGGTCGATCAGTAGAAAAAGTTCGCACCTCCAACAGCCAATCGGCGGAGGGCATTCTGGCGACGACAAACGGCGGCTTTCCCGACCTTCGAATTTGAAGCCGCTGTTCCGGTCACCACGACTCCTAAACCATCCGAGTGAACACGCCCATCTCACCCCAGCGCTTCCAGCGGTTATACAAGGTCTTGTGCGGACCATATTCCCTCGGCGCATCACGCCAGCGCAGCCCGCTCCGATTGACGAAAATGATCTCGCTCAGCACCCGCCGGTCGTCTACCCAGGGCTTACAATGGCTCTTGGGAAAATACGGTGACAGACGCTCCATCTGATCGTCCTTCAGCCAATACAGGCGCTCATACTCAGTCTCCTCGCGGAGCCCTGAATCACATCGCCACCCGCCAATCAATAGGTTCTGAGCCTAGCTTGACTTGCGGTGTGTTATCTTGAGAGTTCGTACCGATGTCATAGATGTCGTGCGGACGCATCTCGCCGAGGATTTGTTCACACAGGCCAATCCGCCCCACCACAGCTTTATGTTTTAATCCTCAGACGGTTCCAAAAGGCGCTTAGGATAAGCAAATGCAGAGGTAACCGCTGAAACGGCACACAGAACGGTCATATACCAGCCAAAGGCAATCTCAGATCCTGTGCGCGCCTCAAGCCAGGTCGCAACCAGCGGCGCAGTGGCGCCGATCAACGCCGTGCCCAAGTTGAAATTGAGTGCCGCAGCTGCCCCCCGCACCGCACGCGGGAACGCCATGATATAGGCGTTGGACAAAGGCGCTGCCACAATGTTGTTGATGATGGCACAGATCACCAGAGCCGAAAGCGTGAGCGGGACCGAGATTCCAAGCACCGAGAACAGCGGCACGGTGAGCGCCGCATAGATGACGAAACCGCTCACCAACACACGCCGGCCACCAAAGCGGTCTGACAAAATGCCGCCCAGCAAGGCAGCGGGGGCGCCGAGGAGATAGAGCAAGATCGAGGCGAGCATCGAAAGCGAAGCACCAAAACCCTGCTGGATCAATGCCGTCACAAAGTAGGCCTGGATGCAGAAGGTGCCTACCCGATGCCCCGCCCCCATAGCGATCACGCGGAACGCCGTTCCCCAATGACCACGAAGGGCAGTGAACAACGGCACGCGCGCCGCCTTGCGCTCCGCAGCGGATGGTGCATGGAGCTGGCCATCATCGACCATCTGTCGGCGAAGATAGAGGGCGAGCAGACCGAGCGGCGCGGAGAGCAGGAAGGGGATGCGCCAGGCCTCGGAATCGGCAAAATGATCGCCGAAATAGGTTGTCAGACCCATGGCGACAACCGAAGCGAGCAGCGGCCCCAGATTGGTCGCGGCAATGCTCCAACCGATGAGATAATTGGGTCGAGCGCCTGGCTGCTGTTCCAGCACATAGCTGGTGGCAACCGTATATTCCGCGCTGGCGCCAATTCCTTGCAAGGTGCGGCACAGCACCAGCATGATCGGCGACCAGACGCCAATCGCAGCATAAGTGGGCAGTAGGCCAATCCCTACGGTGCCCAGACTCATCAAGTTGATCGTCAGGATCAGCACGAAGCGATGGCCTCGCAAATCCGCGAGGCGCCCGAGCATCAGCCCGGCCACAGGTCGTACAATGTAAGAGGTGATCAGCGTGGCATAGGTAGCGAGCAATGCCGTGGCCGGGTGACTGAAGGAAAAGAATGCTTTAGCCAGAAATACTGCGAGCAGGCCATAAAGCGTGGCGTCATACCATTCAACGAGGTTACCCAGAACCGCGACCACCAGAGGGCGCCGGATGGTATGAGTGCCCTGTGTTTCGGAGGGAATGGCGTTCGAATTATTCAACATGGACCAAGGGCCCTCCACAGGAATGTTCTCGGTATCGCCAAATATGTCATGTCTTAGGCTTAGGCGGCCTCGGGACGATCTGGCACTTAGCAAAACCACCGTTGACAGATGCAGTGCTCGTAGCACCTGACCGGATGCCTCGAGCGATCCTCTCCGAATGGGCCAAAGGGCCGTCATCCCTGTTCCAGCAGGAATGACGGCCCCCCCTCACCCCGTTGGGTCGTCAGAACTTCGTCGAGAAAGTTCCCATGATAGCCCGAGGCGAGGACAGCCAGTAGCTCGGCGCGGCCCCCGCGATGACCGTGCCATTGATGCCCGTCGTCGTCACAGCATTGGGCTGGACCGAAGAGGAGGCACCCAGATAGGGCTTGTTGGCAAGGTTCGTAACCGAGACACGAATGACCGGCTCCTTCCCGACATAGCCTGCGGGAATGTGATAGCCAAAGCCGAGATCAATCGTGCTGAAGGCTGGCATCTTCTCGTCATTCATGAAGGTGGTGTACTGCGAGCCGGTGTACTTATAGATGATGTTACCGAAGAAGGGCCCGTGGTGGAAATCGAGCCCAGCAGTGGCGGTCCACTTCGGCGCCTGGACGCCTTCCTTGCCGGCGGTGGGCAGATAGTCATTACCAACCTGGAAGTTGCTGGTGTTCTGAGTCCACAGATATTGGCCGTTAACATAGGGGCTGATGCCCCAGAAGGCCTTCAGTGCCAGTTCGGCGGTAGCACCGCGCATTTTCAGGCCGCCAGCGTTGTAGGCGCTGTTGACGCCCGCGCCGTTAAGATAGGCCAGCGAGGTGACGCTGTTGTTGTTCAGCTTCTTGTTGAAAAGCGCAACATCGGCGGTCAGCAGGCTGTCATGATAACGATAGCCGATTTCCTCGCCCACGGAGGTTTCCGGGCGGGCATTGGGATTGCCAAGCTGAGAGATGGCGCCCGTCGCGGCGTTGTATGTGTTCGGATAGGTCGTAATGGGCGCGTTGGTGCGCGCTTCAGTCACGACGTTGGCATAGACCTGCATGCGGTTGTTGATCTCATACGAGACCGTCGCGCGCGGCAGCAGTTTCTCGAAACGGAAATTCATCGCCGATTGCGTGCCCGGCAGGAGGTTCGTGCCCCCGAGACGATAGATGAAATATTTGACGCCAACCTCGAACTTGAGCTTATCGTCAAGGAACGATTGCGCGTCCTGGACCGACAAAGCGTTGATGTTGGTGTTGAAGGCGTAATTGGCGCCGGAGATTGCCTGTCCGCTGGTCGAACGAAGAATGGTGCTGGCCCAGTCCGGTGCATCCCCGCCCGCCGCGATGGGCGAGAAGCTGTTAAGCTGGGTCATCTGCCAGTGGTCGTACCACCAGCCAAAGGTGATGTTGTTGCTCGGCGTCAGCGTGACCTTCGCCGAGGAGTTCACACCGGCCGCAAACTGGCGTTGCAGCACGTTTGTCTTCACCGGGATGTTACCGTTGGGAAGGAGGAACATGCCTGTGGTGTTAACGGTCTGCTTCTGGCTGCCCGCATAGACGCTGTTCGGGTTGAGCGACGATTCACCGGGGCTGTTCGAGAAGATCCACTGATAGTAAGGCGTGATGTGCAACTCGATCTTGTCAGTCGGGTGCAGCTCATTGTTCATGGCCAGCAGCAGGTTGCGACGGGTGTAAACCGCATACTTCCAGTAATTGTTGGTGTTGCTCTGTGGGTTGAAGGAAGACAGGTAATTGCCGGCAGTGAAATCGCCCGTCCTCTGATCGGCACGGTACTGAGCCAGTGAATAGGCTTGCGAACGCACCGCGCTCCAGTCGCCATAGGAAAGGAAGAGAGTGCTCTTGCCCAGTTCGCCCCAATCCTTGGCGATCTTGAAATCGACATGCAGGCGCTTGCCAATCGCGTTCGAGGGAAGTGCGAACGTGCCCGCCTGGGTGTACGAGATCGAGCCGAACGCCTTGAGGCCTGTGTTGCCGATCAGGCCGGTGTCGATCCCGGCGAAGACCCGCTGTCCCTTATACGAGCCATAGCCATAAGAGGCCTGCGCGCCGGGCTTGTCGTCAGGATCGCGCACGGTCATGCTGAACTCACCGGCGACCGCTGTCTGGACAGGATCGGTGATGCGCGTGGAACCCGGCAGGATGGTCAAACCGGCCAGATTTTCGTTGTCAGCATAGGTTTCAGAATAGGGCTGGAGGTAGGCGCGGTCCATCGCATTGACGCCATCGACCACCCAACCGATCTTGTTCATCGGCAGCCCGCGAAGTTGCAGGGCATAGCGAATGCTCATCTGATAAGGGTCGGACTGGCCAGTGTTGACGCCAGGCAGGGTCGCGACCAACTGGTACGGACCAGCAATGCCCATCTTCTGCTTGATCGCTTCAGCGCTGATGCTGTTTGTGGTTTCGGGCTGGCGCTGAACGATCATCAGACCGCCAGCGATCGGACGCTGCCGGCCGGACACGACGATCTCTTTCAGAATGTCTTCAGCTGCAACGGCCGTGCTGGCCTTTGGCTTATCGGTTCCTGCGCCTTCAGCCGCCGACGCATTTTGCGCCAAGGCGGACTGGGAAGCGAAAAGACCGGCCGCAGCAAGCGCGGTGGCGGTCATCAATCGAGTGCGAAATCCCAAGCTCATCGAAACCCTCCCTTGAATTTCAATTCCGCCAACAGGCGATCAGGAACGAAGAGGGAGACAAAGGGCATAAACCGCGGTGTCGGCTGGCCTAATCGTACCAGAGCGCCGCCTCAGCATGGCGGACCTGACGGGAGGTACTATGATTTTGGAATATACCAATGGCAAGATAATTTTTCAGTTTCGTGAATTTTGGTTGGCCGTTGGTATACGCATTGACTTAAACCAAAGCTGACAAACCAAATTCTGAAATAGCCTCTCGACTCGTAGCGTTCTCAGCCTGCACTGGTGTAGACAGGTCGATCTGGCCGGTCTTGAAAACCACGAGCTTAGGGTGGTTCACAGAGCGCATATATTCGATCGGCTGCCCGGCCTCGTCATGCACCTGTAATTGCAAAGAAAGGCAGGCCGTCCCCACACCCAGGTCAAGCAGCCTGGCCTCCATCTCGTTACAGGTGGTGACGCCGATTTCACGATCGCCGCGCATAGCACCGATTCCATAGCGATTGTGGAGCAGGCTGTAGAACGACTCGCCCCCCATCAAATCCTGCGCCGCGAGATCAGGCACCAGCGCGAGCGGAAGGTGGCTGGTTTCGATGCAGACAGGGATATCGCTGGCCGTCCACAGACGCCGAAACATCACAATATCCGCGCCAACCTCCAGTTTCAGGCGTTCCGCGACCTTTGCCGAGGCCTTTGCCTGCTCGAAATGGAGCAGCTTGTTGCCCGCGGTTCCGCCGCCCGCCTGAATGATTCGCCGGATGCCCTGCGAACCAAAGGATGAATCGATCGGGCGGGTGACGCGCGGTACGGGAATGCGGGTGCCGCTGGTGCTGTTTCGCTCCAGCAGGCCCATCGTGATCAAGCCTTCGATCGCCTTGCGGACGGTCATCCGGTTGCGCCCCAGCTGCTCGGCCAACGCCCGCTCAGAAGGGATACGGTCGCCGGGGTTGTATTCGGCACTGTCCAGAAGCTCCTGAATATAGGCCTGGATCTGCTTGTAAGCCGGGCCGGCCGAGCCATGCGGCTCGTCTGGTTGCTTCGGGGGGCTCAAGGGACTTCTCCTTCACGAAACTTGGTTTGCATCATGCCACAAATCCTGCCTCAACCATGACAAGAATTATTCATACCATTGCCACAAAACTGGTGGACACCGAAAGTGTCATTGGTATAGTCCAATTTAACACCCACACACCACCGACATTCTGGAGAATATGCATGGCTTCCGTCGTGACGCGTGATCAAGTGGTCGACACCCTGGATCAAGCCGTATCCCTGCTGCCGGAAGCCTTCGCTTTCGGTGAATCGCTCGCCAGCGAAATCGACCGCATCTATTTTGTCGCTCATGGCTCGGGCAACCGCGCGATGCAGGCCATCGGCTACTGGATCGAGCATTACAGCCCATCGATCGAAGTGCGCCGCTACTTCCCGTCCGAGTTCATGGCCATGAACCCGCCCCGCCTCGATGAGCGCACGCTGGTCATGCTCTCGTCCAAGTCGGGCACCACGCCGGAAACCAATGCTGCGGCCGAGTTCCTGAAGGACAAGCCCTGCAAGGTGGTGTCCTTCACGATGAAAGAAGAGAGCCCGCTGGCCAAGGCCAGCCCCAAGACCTTCATCGTGGGCGACAATTCGGAATCGCTGATCTCTCTGTTCATGGTGATGCAGGCCCTTGTCGGCGGTGTCATGAAGGGCCGCGATGGCTGGGCGTTGGGCGACAAGCTGTTGTCGTCGCTCTCTGCCCTGCCCGCCGTCGTCGGTGCAGTCGCAGAGTCCAGCGATGCGCGCGGCCTGGCATTGGCCAAAGAGTATTATCAGGACGAAACAATCTATCACGTCGCCTCAGGCCCAGGCTTCATGTCGGCCTACAACTTCGGCGTCTGCATCCTGATGGAAATGCTGTGGCTGCACAGCTACCCGATCGAGGCCGCCGAGTTCTTCCACGGCCCCTTCGAGATCCTCGATGAGAAGACCCCCTTCATCCTGATCGTTGGTGAAGATCCGAGCCGTCCGCTGATGGAACGTGTGATGCGCTTCTGCGAAAAGCATGGCCGTCGCATCATGACTTTCGATTCGCGCGACTTCGACATGCCCGGCATTGATCCTGAAATCCGGCCGATGCTGGCGCCGCATATCGTCCAGACGGCCCTGAAGCGCTTTTCGGAGCATCTCTCGGATCTGCGCGGTCAGCCGCTTTCGACCCGCCGCTATATGTGGAAGATGGAATACTGATCGGCGTATTGGACTTAGAGGGAGACGCCGCCATGACCCGTATTCTCGGCCTGGGTGACAACACGATCGACACCTACGTCGATGCCGGGGTGCAATACCCCGGTGGCAACGCGGTGAACGTGGCGGCGATGACCGCCAGACTCGGCGCCACTACAGCCTATCTTGGCTGTGTCGGCGACGATGAAGGCGGCACCCTGCTCTGCACCGCGCTTGCGGCAGAAGGGATCGACATATCTCGAGTCCGCACCCGTCCTGGCGCAAACGCTCGCGCTTTCATCGGCCATGTCGCCGGAGATCGCCAGTTCATCAGCAGCAGCCCCGGCGTGCGCGCCGACTATCGCTGGGAAGAGGCGGATTTCGCTTATATGGCCAAATTCGACCACATCCATACCAGCATCTACAGCGAGCTGGGCGATGCCCTGCCCAAGATCGCTGCCAGCACTCAATCGCTGTCATTGGATGGCTCCAACCGATGGACGGTGGAGTATCTGCAACGGGTTCTTCCCTTTGTGCGTTTCCTGTTCCTCTCGGCTTCGGAATTGACGGAGCGGGAAGCGATGGACCTTGCGACACAATGCCTCGGGTTCGGACCGCAGGCGGTTGTGCTGACGCGCGGCAGCGACGGTGCCATGGGCATGGATGCCCATGGCACCGTGGTCCAGCCTGCAGTGCCAACTGCGGTGGTCGATACACTCGGCGCTGGCGACGGCTTCATTTCTGGCTTCCTGACCAGCATGCTGTCGGGCGGCACATTGAAGGAAGCGATGACACGGGGAGCGGGCTTTGCTGCTCAAGTCTGCGGATGGCAGGGCGGCTTTGGCCATGAAGCTCCATGGATTGGCGACGCGCAGGCAGCTCGCGCGACCGCTTCACGATAATCACTAGAGGAAGGCAAAAAATGGTCTGGCGTATCGGGATCGATTCCGGTGGTACTTTCACCGACGTGTGCCTGTTCAACGAGGAGGATGGCCAGGTTCAGATCTGGAAAGTATCCTCCACGCCCGACGATCCGTCGCGCGCCATCGCGCAGGGCATTGCCGAAGGCATGGAGCGTGTCGGCATCACTGCCGAGGACGTGGGCTATTTCGGACACGGCACCACAGTCGGCACCAATGCGCTGATTCAGCATCGCGGCGTGAAGACCGGGCTCATCACCTCTGACGGCTTCCGCGATCTGCTGGAAATCGGTCGCCAGAAGCGCCCCGACCTCTATGACCTCCAGGCCGACAAGGAGCCGGTGCTGGTTGCGCGCGATCTTCGCCTCGAAGTGCCCGAGCGCGTCCACCATGACGGTTCGGTCGAGACCGTGCTCGACGAAACCGCCGTGCGCGAGGCCGCCCGCGCCCTGCGCGAAGGCAGCGCCAAATCCGTGGCCATCTGCTTCCTTTACAGCTTCGTGCGACCAGAGCACGAAGAGACGGCACGCCGGATCGTCGAGGAAGAGTTCCCCGAGGCATTTGTCAGCACGTCGAACGAGGTCGCGCCTGAGTTCCGCGAATATGAGCGTATGTCCACCGTCGCGGTGAACGCCTACCTTGGCCCGGTGATGCAGGGCTATATCAACCGCCTCGCCACCCGCGTTCGCGAGCTGGGGCTCAAGGTCGCACCGCGCCTCACCCAATCGAACGGCGGCGTGATTGGCATTGAGGCTGCGGCCAAATTCCCCACCCGTACCGTGCTGTCGGGCCCAAGCACTGGCGTCGTCGCGGCGCAGGACCTGGCCCGTCAGACCGGCATCACCGAACTCATCACCTTCGACGTGGGCGGCACCAGCTCGGACGTTGCCCTGCTCTCGGGCGGCAAGTGCAAACTGGTGGGCGAAAGCGTCGTCCATGGCTACCCGATCAAGGCTCCGATGCTCGACATCCACACGGTGGGCGCAGGCGGCGGCTCGATCGCGGCGGTGGACAGCGGCGGCTTGCTCAAGGTCGGCCCGCGCAGCGCTGGCGCCTTCCCCGGCCCCGTCTGTTACGACAAGGGCAACGAAGAGCCCACCGTCACTGACGCCAATGTCGTGCTCCAGACGCTCAACCCCACTCATCTTCTGGGCGGGCGCATGGAAATTGACCAGGGCAAGGCCAAGGCCGCCATCGGCCGCCTGGCTGACAAGCTCGGCATGGATGTGATGGACACCGCGCAGGGCATCATCTCGGTGGTGGTGGCCAACATGGCCCGCGCCATCCGCCTGATCTCGGTGCAGCGCGGACATGATCCGCGCGACTACACGCTGACCGCTTTTGGCGGCGCCGGGCCGCTCCACGCCGCTCGTCTGGCGCGTGAACTCGACATGCGCCGCATCCTTGTGCCGCTGACGCCAGGCATTATGTGCGCCACCGGCCTGCTGCAAACTGACCTGCGTGCTGATTTCGCCACCACCAGCATGACGCTGCTGGGGACAGACTCGCAGGCGACGTTGGCGACCGCCTATGAAGGTTTGGAAGCCCGCGCGCAGGAATGGTTCACCGCCGAGGCCATCCCGCAGGATGATCGGGTGGTCCAGCGCACCGTTGATGTGCGCTATGCCGGTCAGAACTACGAAATTGCGGTCGAGGTGCCCGCCGGGCCAGTCAATGTGGCAACCATCGCCAGCATCCGCACCCGCTTTGAGGAAGAGCATCGGAGGCTTTATGGCTTCATTGCCGAGCATGACCCGATCCAGCTCGTCACATTCCGGGTGGGCGCCACGGGCCTGGTTGCGAAGGCCGCCTTCCGTCGTCACCCTGATGCTGGCCCCGATGCCTCGTCGGCCAAGATCGGCCAGCGCGACGTGTGGATGCCCGAGGCCGGTGGCTTCACCCCCTGCGCCATCTATGATCGTGCTAAGCTGAAGCCCGGCAACCGCATTGCCGGTCCAGCCATCATCGAACAGATGGACACCACCACGATCGTCCTTCCCGATATGATGGTCACCGTCGAACCGCATCTCAACCTGATCCTGGAGTTCCTGTCATGACCACGGATACCATCAACCGCGTCGCCGTCGATCCGATCACGGTGGAAGTGATCGGCAGCGCGATGATGTCGATCGTCGAGGAGATGGGCGAGGCGCTGGTGCGCGCCAGCCACTCGGCCAACATCAAGGAACGCCGGGACTGTTCGACGGCGCTGTTCGACGCCAATGGTCGCGCCCTGTGCCAGGCTGACCATATCCCGATGCATCTGGGCAGCTTTCTGGGCATCATCCCCCACATCCTGAAAGCTTACCCGGCCAGCGAGATCCATCCCGGTGACATCTTCGTTGCCAACGACGCCTATGAAGGCGGCGCAACCCACCTCCCCGACATCGTTGTGGCTGAGCCTGTCTTCGTCGATGACACGCTGATCTGCTGGGCGGTCAACACCGCTCACCATGCTGATTTTGAAGACCGCGGCCATGCCCATATCTATCAGGAGGGTATTCGCATCCCGCCGCTCAAGATGTATCGGCGCGGCGTGCTGCAGGAGGATCTGCAAAAGCTGATCCTGCTCAACTGTCAGGTGCCCAAGGAGCGCATCTCGGACTTCCGCGCGCAATTCGCCGCCAACCGCCTCGGTGTCGAACGCATGCAGGCGCTGTGCGCGCGCTATGGCCGCGCGGTTGTCACCTCCGCCGGCGAAGAGCTCATGGACTATGCCGAGCGCAAGATGCGTGCAGGTATCGCCGCCATCCCAGACGGCACCTACACGTTCAGCGATCGCTTCGATAACCCCTCGATCGAGGGCGAAATGACCTTTGATTGCACCATCGTGGTCAAGGGCGACGAAATGGACCTGACTTTCGATGGGCCCGATCAGGTGCGCGCCGGCATCAACATGGTGATGACCGCGTTGCTCGCCACGGTTTATTACGCTGTGAAGTCCGTGGTAGATCCCAGCATCCTTCCCAATGCCGGTTTGGCCCGCCCATTAAAGGTCCATGCGCGCGAAGGATCGATCCTCAACTGCGTCTGGCCTGCTGCGGTCAATGGCCGCATCGCTCCCTGCCAGCGGGTGGCGGACATCGTGTTCGGCGCGCTGGGTCAGGCTGTGCCGCACAAAGTGACGGCAGCGGGAAATGGTTCCTGCTCCTCGGCCACCTTTGTGGGCACCAAGCCTGACGGTGGCCTGTGGGTCTATCTTGAAACCATCGGCGGTGGCGCTGGCGCGCGCTACAACAAGGATGGCCTGAGCGGCGTCCACGTTCATATGACCAACACCTCGAACCTGCCTGCCGAGGCGCTGGAAACAGAATATCCCCTCACTCTGCTGCGCTACGAAATGGTGGACGGCTCGGGCGGCGACGGTCAGTTCCGCGGTGGCATGGGTCTGCGCCGTGTCTATCGCGCCGAAAATGAGTGCCGCATGTCGGTCGATGGCTCGCGTCAGATCAGTCAGCCTTGGGGGCTCGCTGGCGGCCAGCCTGGTGCCTCGGGAAGCTTCGATTTCTCGGGCGCCACAGACAGCTTCGAAAGCGGCAGCGGAGTGCTCTACAAGGGTGATGTCATCAGCATCATCACGCCTGGTGCGGGCGGCTATGGCGCTCCTGCGCAGCGCTCACCCGAAGCCCGTGCGCGGGATCTGGCCGAAGGGCGCGCCTGAGCTTTGCCAGTTCCCCCCGGTATTGATGTTCCTCGGGCGCCGGGGGGAACCCAATCTGGCGTAAGCACAAAGCCTAGCTGTTTGATCCCAGGGTTTGATGGTGCGATCCTTTCGTGGGAATGGAAGGAAGCCATATGGGACAGGTACGTTATGGGAGCGCCACGACCACGTAAGCCGTCAGAGCAGCAATACAGCGATCGCAAGCTTCGCTCGCGACGCTGAGCCGGGAGTTGGGCATCAACCCCAAGACGGTTGCGAAGTGGCGAAAGCGGGCAACAGTAGAGGACTTGAAGACCGGGCCGAAGGCCCCTCATTCCACGACACTCACAGAATCTGAGGAGACGGTGGTTGTCGCATTCCGGCGCCACAGGCTTCTGCCGCTGGATGACTGCCTGTACGCGTTGCAGCCGTCGATCCCGCATCTGACGCGCTCAACACTGCACCGTTGCCTCCAGCAGCACGGCATCTCCCGTCTGCCAGACATTGATGGCGACAAACCGGCCAAGTTCTATGACCTCGTCATCGAGGTCGCAATTGTGCGGCCCGGCCCAATTCAGGGCGATATGGTCCATCCCTATCTCCGCCGCCGGGAGGGCAGGGAGAAGCCCGAATACCCGAAGCCGGAACTGCGCGCCGTGCTGGAGAAAACGCTGGGCGTGCCCCTCTTCCAGGAGCAGGCGATGAAGGTCGCCATCGTCGGGGCAGGCTTCACCCCTGTCGAGGCCGATCAGCTGCGCCGGGCCATGGCCACCTTCAAGATGACGGGCGGGGTCAGCCACTTCTATGACAAGCTGGTCGGCGGCATGGTCGCGCGCGGCTACAGTCAGGACTTCGCCGAGCGCACCTTCAAGCAGATCGAGGGCTTCGGAAGCTACGGCTTTCCCGAGAGCCATGCCGCCAGCTTCGCCAAGATCGCCTATGCTTCCTGCTGGATGAAGCATCATCATCCCGATGTCTTCTGCGCCTCGCTGCTCAATGCGCAGCCGATGGGCTTCTACGCTCCGGCCCAGATCGTGGCGGATGCCAGGAAGCACGGGGTCGAAGTACGCCCGGTTTCGATCAACCACAGCCATTGGGACTGCACGCTCGAACACACCTCTCGCCAGTATCTGGCGGTGCGCCTCGGCTTCCGGCAGGTGCGTGGGCTGGCCAACCTGCACGGCGCACGGATCGTCGCGGCGCGGGGCGACCAGCCCTATGGCAGCGTGGAGGAGGTCTGGCGGCGGGCGGGCGTGCCCCGCGCGGTGATCGAGCGGCTGGCCCAAGCCGATGCTTTCGCGGCCATCGCGCAGGATCGACGGCAGGGTTTGTGGAAGGTCAAGGGGCTAGGCGATGCCCCCTTGCCCCTCTTTGCAGCAGCGGATGCCAAAGAGGAGCAGTTCTCACCCGAGGGTGTCGAGCCGGTCGTGACGCTCTTGCCGCTTACCGAAGGGCGGGAGGTGGTCGAGGATTACCGCTCGATCCAGCTCTCCCTGCGTGCCCATCCGGTGAGTTTCCTGCGAGAGGAGTTGGCGGGCATGAAGATCGTAGCCTGCGGCGATCTCCTAAACCAGCGTGACGGGCGCAATCTCGAGGTGGCCGGCATCGTGCTGGTCCGGCAGCGCCAAGGGCGTGCTCTTCGTCACCATTGAGGACGAGACGGGTGTGGCCAATGCCATCCTGTGGCCGACAAGTTCGAGGCCTATCGGCGGCAGATCATGTCAGCTTCGATGATCGCGGTGCGGGGTCGGCTCCAGAAGGAAGGCGAGATCATCCATGTGATCGCCGACCGGATCATCAACCTCGACCCCATGCTTCGCTCGATCGGGCGGCAGGATTTGAACCTGCTACACGGGCGCGGCGATGGCGCAGCCCATGGCGGCGGCCCCGATCCCCGCGACCCCGGTTTTCCCAAGGGTCGCGTGCTGGCTGCGCCTGCTTTCCGAACCGACGGAAAGCAGGACGATATTCTGCCCGTTCGCAGCCATGATTTCCACTGAAGCGCTTTCACGCGCCCGGCATTCGGCCATCGCTGCCTTGCGCTGACGGGGTCTCTCAGTC
>NZ_BCZE01000123.1 GCF_001598555.1 Novosphingobium rosa NBRC 15208 | reverse complement strand
CGGGTGAGCGCGATGGCGAGCCGTTCCGCGCGGGCGCTCTGGACGTGCTGGCCCAACATGTGATGAACATCGCCTGCGCCGGGCCGTTCGAGGCTGCGGCTCTGCTGGCCGAAATCCATCAAGCCGAACCCTATGGCTGGGTCGGTGAGGCCGAGTGGGAGCGCGTGCTCCATTTCATCGGCCATGGCGGCTATGCGCTGACCGCCTATGACCGCTTCCGCCGCATCGTGCCCGAGGGGCGGCCCGGCTGGTTCCGGCTCTCCCACCCCGATATGGCCGGGCGACACCGGCTGAATGCCGGGATCATCGTCGACGCCGAGATGATCGAGGTGCGCTTCCGCAACGGCAAGGCGCTGGGCCGGGTGGAGGAGGAGTTCGCCGCCCAGCTTGGCTCGGGCAGCACCTTCCGCTTCGCCGGGCTCGATCTGGAGGTCGAGGGGCTGGCCGATGGCGCTCTGGTGGTGCGCGCCTCACGCAAGGCCGGGGCGATCCCCAGCTATATGGGGGCGCGCATCCCGATCAGCAGCCATCTGGCCGGACGGGTGCAGGCCTTGTTGCATGATCCCGCGCGCTGGGCCGAGTTCCCCGATGATGTGCGCCAGTGGCTGGAGGTGCAGCAGCGCAAATCCGGCCTGCCCGAGCCCGGCACGCTGATGGTGGAAAGCTTTCCCCATCGCGGGCGCTTCTACAGCGTGTTCTACACGTTCGACGGCTGGCCTGCGAATCAGTCCATCGGCATGTTGCTGACGCGGCGCATGGCCACGCAGGGTCTGTCTCCGCTGGGCTTTGTCGCCAATGATTATGCGCTTGCGGTTTGGGGACTGAAGCCGGTTACCGATCCGGCGGCTCTGCTCTCACCGGAAATCCTGACTGACGAGTTCGTCGCCTGGGTGCAGGATTCCTATCTGCTGCGCCGCGCCTTCCGTGAGGTGGCGGTGATTGCCGGGCTGATCGAGCGCCAGATCCCCGGCACGCGCAAGAGCGGGCGGCAGGTCAGCTTTTCGACCGATCTCATCTATGATGTGCTGCGCCGCTATGAGCCCGATCATCTGTTGCTCGATGCCGCCTGGGCCGATGCCCGCGCGCGGATGACCGATGTGGCCCGCGTCGCCGATACGCTGGTGAGGGCCCAGCAAGGTCTGGTGCATGAAGTGCTGGAGCAGGTCTCGCCGCTGGCGGTGCCGGTGCTCTGCATGATCGGGCGGGAGAGCCTGCCCGCCGGGGCGGCCGATGATGCCCTGCTGCTGGAAGCCGAGGAACTGGCCGCCGTGGCCATGGGGTAGGCGCCCCCGCAAGGCGCCTGTCTTTCACCCAAAGAAAAAGGGGCGGATGTCTCCGCCCCTCAATCCGTTCATCAAATGCCTTGAGGCTTACTGAGCCTTGGGGGCACCCGGTGCCTTGCCGAACGCAGCATAGTGCTCGTTACCGACAAAGCCGAACTTGGTCACACCCGAAGCCTTGATCAGGTTCAGCGTGTGAGCCGCCAGATCGTAACCGGCCTGGGCGTCGGGCTGATACTGCAGCTCGGGCTCCGGCATCATGCGGGTCGAGCTCTGCAGATTGGCCACCAGCACGCTGGCGTCGATCTGGGTGCCGTTCCACAGGATGTGGTCATCGGCGGTCAGCACGACCTTGTTCTTCACCGGGTCGACCGGGGGCTTCGGCGCGCTGGGCGGCGGAGGTCCGGGCAGATCGATGTTCACCGCATGGGTGGCCACGGGGATGGTGATGATGAACATGATAAGCAGCACGAGCATGACGTCGATCAACGGCGTCGTGTTCATTTCGCTCATCGGTTCGCCATCGGCGCTTCCGGCTGACATAGCCATTGGCATTACTCCTGATGAGGGCGGCCCCGTCAGACGCTCGTCTGGGGGGCCGACCGATGGTGATTAGCCGTTCGGATCGACCGGGGTCGAGATGAAGCCGACGGTCGGATAGCCGGAGACCTGCACGTTGTAGATCGCACCGGCGACGCAGCGCCAGGGCGCATTGACGTCGGCACGGATGTGAACCTGCGGGATCTTGTCGGGCTCGGCCTTCAGGGCTTCGGGACCGCCTTCGCGCTTGATGATGGCATCAAGACGCTTGAAGGCCTGGTCACGCAGCTCGGCGTCGTCCACCGGCATGATGTTGTTGAAATAGATGCGGCACTCGCCACCGCGAGAAGAACCTTCATAGCCCGGATCGCCCGCGCTACGCCCGGCGCTGTCGGTGGTGGCCACCGAGAGCAACAGGTTCTCGACCTTGTCCTTCGATTCCGAAGAAACCATGATCGGGATGTGAAGATTCTTGATCGTCTGGATCGCGACCGGAACCGCGATCAGGAAGATGATCAGCAGCACCAGCATGACGTCCACCAACGGTGTGGTGTTGATTTCGGACATCGGCTTGTCTTCGCCGCCGCCGCCTACTGACATTGCCATAAGATTTAATCCTATCTTTGCATGTCCCCGCAAGGGGAGGGGGGAGGAGCGGGAGGCCGCATGCTGCCAGCCGCCCCCGCCCGCCCGGACCGAAACCGTAAGGTCAGATCACCCCGGTTCCGGCAGGCATACAGCCTTAGGCCTTGGGAGCGACGGGCTTGGCAGCGGCCGGAGCCGGAGCAGCCTTGGGAGCAGCAGCAGCGGCCACGGCCGGCTTGATGGTGCCCTTCGAGTTGATGTAGGCCAGAATGTCGTTCGAGAAGCCCGACAGCAGCTCGGCGATGCGCTTGTTGCGGCTCATCAGGAAGTTGTAGGCGAGCACGGCGGGAACGGCCACGAGCAGACCGATGGCGGTCATGATCAGAGCTTCACCGACGGGACCGGCGACCTTGTCGATCGAAGCCGAACCGGCGATGCCGATGGCGATCAGGGCGCGGTAGATGCCGACCACGGTACCGAACAGACCCACGAAAGGCGAGGTCGAACCCACGGTGGCGAGGAAGGGCAGGCCGCGAGCCAGATAGGCGTTGATGCCGGCTTCGGTGCGGGCCAGCGAACCGTGCAGCCAGTCATGGGCTTCCAGGGCGTCGACCAGCTTCGAGTGCTGCTCTTCAGCGGTCAGACCGGCTTCGACCAGATCGCGCACGGCGCTGTTCTTTTCCAGCTTGGCAACGCCGTCCTTCAGGGTGGGGGCCTTCCAGAAAGCGCCCAGGCCGTTGATCTGACGGAAAATCTTGGCCTGGTCGTTCCACTTGGTGAACAGGATGAAGAACGAACCGAACGAGAAGATCGCCAGAATGGTCACAATGGTCCACGACAGGGCGCCGCCCTGCTGCATGGCTTCCATGAAGCCGAACTTGTTCTGGGGGGCGGTTTCGCCAGCGGCCAGGATCTGAGTAAGCATGCGAGTAGTCCTCTCAAGCGAGAAATTGATTAATGCAGACAGACAGGGCCAGGGAAAGGCGCCTGCCTTGTTGGGAAGAAGCCATCAGTCCTTGGGGACGACCCACTTCACGCGGCTGGCATAGCTGCCGGGCACCGGGTGGCCATCGGGGTCAGCTGCCGGCTTGAAACGCGCGCGGCGCGTCACGTACTGGCAGGTCGCCTTGTCGAGCTGGTCGTTGCCGCTCGAGCTGGTGACTTCGCAACCCGATACCTTGCCCGAGGGGTCGATCGTGACGCGGAAGCCGGTCACACCCTGGGCACCTTCGCGCAGCGGACCCGAGGGATAATCCTCAGGCGTCACCCACGAGCCAGGATCGCCCTTGGGCTGAGCAGCCACAGCCGGACCCTTGGGGGCAGGCGGGGGCGGCGCAGGCGGCGCAGGCGGCGCGAGAACCGGCGGCGCGGGAGGCGCAGGCGGCGGCGCAACCGGCACCACGGAAATCGGTGGCGGCGTCACGTTCACGTTCACAGGAGGCGGCGGCGCCACGATGGGTGGCGGCGGCGTATCCTGCTTCGGAGGCGGCGGCGGCGGCTCCGGTTTCTTCTCTTCCTTGACGTCCACAGTGGTCACTTTCTTCACCACGGCCTTGATACCTTCGTAGGCAAGACCGGAGATCAGAGCATAGCCGATTGCGACGTGAATCAAGGCAACGATGACAAGCGCGGTAATACGATTACCGCTCATCTGTTGATCAGCGTAGGCCATTCAGACGCATCACTCCATCACAACCCCGGGAATATCCCGGCGCAGCCATGAACACACGCAGGGCTGAATGTCCCTGTGTGAACCCATGGCAAAAAACTGTTTTTCCACCCTGCCGGAAGTTTCCGGAAATGCTATGCCGGCCTTGCGACAAGGCAGACACGACATATATCGGGCCTTATTATCGGTTGGCCCCTGATTACCGGTGCTTTAACCGGCCCTGTCGGCTCGTGCAACGCCTTAATCGGCTGGGGCATGGGCTTAAGAGAAAATTCATATAGGATCGGCTCTTGCTGGCCGCTTGCCCGCTGGGCTAGTCTGGGGGCAAGGCGCTAATTTCCTGATATAGCAGGAGTTGTTTTGCATGAGCATATCGCGGTGGACCGGGCTGACCGCCTTAACGGTTGTTTTGGCGCTGATTCAACCGCATGGGGCAAATGCCGTAGCCGTGCCGCCCCCGGCGCCGCCAGCCCTGCATTACGCCGATCTGGTGGATCTGGCCGATTCGGCCCCGCTGGTGCTGCGCGCGGAGATTCGCGATGCCGTTCTTTTGAAGCCCGAGCGCGCGCCCGATGTGCGCGCCGGATGGGGCCGCATCTATGTCGAGGCCACCGCCACTCAGGCCCTGCGCGGCACGGTTCCCCCCGGCATGGTCATACGTTATTTGGCGGATGTGCCGCTGGGCCCCAAGGGCAAGCTGCCGCCCTACAAGAAGCTCTCGGTGCTGCTCTTCGCCCGGGGCAAGGCCGGTTCGGACGAGCTGCAGCTGGTCGCACCCGATGCCCAGCTCGTCTGGGGTCAGGATCTGGACACGCGCGTCCGCTCGCTGCTGGGCGAACTGGGTGCCAGCGACGCCCCGCCGCGCGTGACCGGCGTGACCCAGGCGCTTTACGAACCCGGCAACCTTGTCGGCGAGGGTGAGACGCAGCTTTTCCTCTCCACCAGCAACAGTCAGCCCGCCACCATCACCGTGCTCCACAAGCCCGGGCAGCCGACGAACTGGAGCGTCTCCTTCTCCGAGGTGGTCGATGCCCGTGGCCGCCCGCCCGCGCCCGATACGTTGCCCTGGTTCCGTCTGGCCTGCGGCCTGCCGCGTGCTCTGCCGGGCGGGGTGAACGTGTCGGACAACAACGACGATCGCGTGCAGGCGGCTTTGGATTACGATCATGTGTTGAAGGATCTGGGAGCTTGTGAGCGGGCTCGTTCGCATTGATTTCAAGATATTGAAGGAGAACATGCGAGGGTCATGACCCTCGCGCTCCCTTTAATGTCCACGTTGCGCCCCGGCTAAGCCTGGGGGGCATACATGGAGAGCGCCGCAGGCTTTCCCCGCGCGGCGGGTGATCCTATAGGAACTGCCTGCGGCGCTTTCGCGTCACGCTGGTGGAGAGCCGGGGCGCCATGATCGGGCGCCACTGCCCCATCGTCGGGAGACGGAATGGGAGCGCGAGGGGGTAACCCCCTCGCAACTTAACTTCCTTTCTACCCCCTTCTCACGACATATAGCATTGCGATCCCGGCCCCACGCGATTAGGGCCAGCCCCTTAAACCAAAGGCGATACCATGTCCGACCTGACCAATGCTGCCGTTGCTTCCACCCGTCGTCTGCCGCTGCGCATTGCGCTTGCCGGTCTTGGCACGGTGGGCGCGGGCGTCATTCGTCTGGTGGAGGCCAATGCCGATCTGATTGCGCGGCGGGCGGGCAGGCCGGTGATTATCACCGCCATCAGCGCGCGGGATCGCGGCAAGGATCGCGGTGTCGATCTTTCGGGCTTCGCCTGGGAAGACGATATGACCGCCATGGCCGCCCGCGAGGATGTCGATGTGGTGGTCGAGCTGGTGGGCGGCTCGGATGGTCCGGCGCTGACGCTGGCGCGCAATGCGATCAAGCATGGCAAGGCGCTGGTCACCGCCAACAAGGCGATGATCGCGCATCACGGCATGGAGCTGGCCGGCAAGGCCGAGGCCAGCGGCGTGGCGCTGCGTTTCGAGGCGGCGGTGGCGGGCGGCATCCCGGTCATCAAGGGCCTGCGTGAGGGCGCGGCGGCCAACAAGGTCGAGCGCATCTATGGTATCCTCAACGGCACCTGCAATTACATCCTCTCCACCATGGAGGACACGGGCCGCAGCTTCGCCGATGTGCTGAGCGAGGCCCAGGCCAAGGGCTATGCCGAGGCCGATCCCACCTTCGACATCGAGGGCACCGATGCGGCGCACAAGCTCTCGATCCTCTCGGCGATTGCCTTTGGCTCGCAGATCGATTTCGCCTCGGTGGACACCAGCGGGATCAGCCGCATCTCGGCCGCCGACATCGCCGAGGCCGAGGCGCTGGGTTACATCATCCGCCTGATCGGCATGGCCGAGAGCGATGTGGGGCCCGATGGCAAGGCGCGGCTGTTCCAGCGCGTGCAGCCGCATCTGGTGCCGCGTGACAATCTGCTGGCCCATGTCGATGGCGCCACCAATGCGGTGGTGGTCGAGGGCAATTTCTCCGGGCGCCTGCTGTTCCAGGGCGCGGGCGCGGGCGACGGCCCCACCGCCAGCGCCGTGGTGGCCGACATCATCGACATTGCGCGCGGCATGGACACCGGCTTCGAGGCCGACATGAGCTTCTCGATCTCGGTGGCCGAGCTGGAGGCGATGGCGCCCGCGCCCTCGGGGCATCGCGTGGGCCGCAGCTACATCCGCTTCATCGTGGCCGACCGCCCCGGCGTGCTGGCCGAGATCGCCGCCGCCATGCGCGATGCGGGCGTCTCCATCGAAAGCCTGATCCAGAAGGGCCACGCTGGCGAGGATGGCGTGCTGGTCGCCATGGTCACCCATGAGTGCCCCGAAGCGGCGGTGAGCAAGGCGCTGGCCCTGCTCGACGGCTCGACCAGCCTGACCCAGCCGCCGCTGGTGCTGCATATCCTCAACGATTGAGCCATATCGGTTGAAACACGTAAGGGCGGGCGAGGGCAGGGCCTTCGCCCGCCCTTTTGTTTGCCTGCCTTTTGTTCCGTTCCGGCACGAATATTTTGCAGTGCGGCATTGGCTCGACAAGTGGCGCTGCACTGGCTAAGTCAGCCTCCACATAGGTATTCAAGACGGAATGAGGCGCGATTTTCGCCCATTTTGTCACGAAAACCGCCTTTACTGTGATTCCAACCGCAAAGGATCCCGACCGACATGACCTCGACTCCAGCCAGCAAGGTTCTTGACCGCGTCCTCGTGCTCGAAATGGTGCGCGTGACCGAGGCAGCGGCGATCTCCGCCGCCAAGCTGATCGGTCGGGGTGACGAGAAGGCTGCCGATGCTGCCGCCGTGGAAGCGATGCGCGCCGCCCTCAACGAGCTCTACATGGACGGCACCGTGGTGATCGGCGAGGGCGAGCGCGACGAGGCCCCGATGCTCTTCATCGGCGAGAAGGTCGGCGCGGCGCAGGGCAAGGGCCCCCGCATCGACATCGCGCTCGATCCGCTGGAGGGCACCACCATCACCGCCAAGGCCGGTCCCAACGCTCTGGCCGTGCTGGCCTGCGCCGAGGAAGGCAATCTGCTCAACGCGCCCGACGTCTATATGGACAAGCTGGCGGTCGGCCCGAACTACCCCAAGGGCATCATCAGCCTCGACAAGACCCCGACCGAGAATGTGAAAGCCGTGGCCGAGGCCAAGGGCGTGAAGCCCGAGGAGATCATCGTCTGCGTGCTGGACCGTCCGCGCCATGCCGCGCTGATCGAGGAACTGCGTCAGGTCGGCTGCGGCATCCAGCTGATCCCCGATGGCGATGTGGCCGGCGTGATCGCCACCACCGACGAGGACACCGGCATCGACATCTATATGGGCAGCGGCGGCGCGCCCGAGGGTGTGCTGGCGGCGGCGGCGCTGCGCTGCGTGGGCGGCCAGTTCAACGGCCGCCTGCTGTTCCGCAACGATGACGAGCGCGCCCGCGCCCGCAAGTGGGGCATCGAGGATCTCAACAAGATCTACGAGCTGGAAGAGCTGGCCAAGGGCGATTGCATCTTCGCGGCCACCGGCGTCACCGATGGCTCGCTGCTGGCTGGCGTGAAGCACCGTCGCGGCGGGATCATGACCACCGAGAGCGTGGTGATGCGCGCCAGCAGCGGCACCGTGCGCTGGGTGAAGGGCGAGCATCGCAAGGACGTCTGATCGCAGGCGCCGGGCGTGGGGGCAATCCTTGCGCCCGGCGTGTCCTGTCTGCCACCCTTGCGCGGGAAGTGGCCCGGATCGGCGTTTTCGGGACGGTTTTGCTCAAGCCGGATGTTGCATTCGTATGACCTTCGGCTAAGGGGGCGCGCAAAGCATCCCCACGCCGGGTTCCTGGGGTAGGAACCCGCGCGAGTTCTGGACACAAAGGGTTCCGCGCGATGAAGATCATGACCGGCAACAGCAATCTGCCTCTGGCCCGCGCCATTGCCGCCTATCTGGAAATCCCGCTGACCAACGCCAGCGTGCGCCGTTTCGCCGACGAGGAAGTCTTCGTCGAGATCAACGAGAATGTGCGCGGTGAGGACGTTTTCGTCGTCCAGTCGACCAGCTATCCCACCAATGACAATCTGATGGAGCTGCTGATCTGCATCGATGCGCTGCGCCGCGCCTCGGCCAAGCGGATCACCGCGGTGATGCCTTACTTCGGCTATGCGCGTCAGGACCGCAAGCCCGGGCCGCGCACGCCCATTTCGGCCAAGCTGGTGGCCAATCTGATCACCACGGCGGGCGCCGACCGCGTGCTGGCGGTCGATCTGCACGCCGGGCAGATCCAGGGCTTCTTCGACATCCCGACGGACAATCTCTATGCCGCCCCCACCATGGCCGCCGACATTCAGGCCCGCTATGGCGATGGCGAGTTGATGGTCGTCTCGCCCGACGTGGGCGGTGTGGTGCGTGCCCGCGCGCTGGCCAAGCGCCTCAACAACGCGCCGCTGGCCATCGTCGACAAGCGCCGTGACAAGCCCGGCCAGTCGGAAGTGATGAACATCATCGGCGATGTGAAGGGCCGCACCTGCATCATGATCGATGACATCATCGATTCGGGCGGCACGCTGTGCAATGCCGCGCAGGCCCTGATGGATGCCGGCGCCGCCAGCGTGACGGCCTATATCAGCCATGGCGTGCTGACCGGCGCCGCCGTGCAGCGCGTGACCAATTCGGCGCTCAAGGAGCTGGTCATCACCGACTCCATTCTGGCCACCGAAGCCACCCGCGATACCGACCGCATCCGCGTTCTGACCATTGCCCCGTTGATCGGCGAGGCGATGCGCCGTATCGCTGACGAAAGTTCGGTCTCCAGCCTTTTTGACTAAGGAAAACAATCATGAGTGGTTCGACGCAGCATCTGATCGAGTTGAACCACGTGATTGAAGAGGGCATGGTCACCTACAAGGGCGTGCCCGGCCCGGTGATCTGCGATTTTCTGGCGCGCGAGGCCTCGCTGGGTCTGTATGAGGGTGACACCACCTTCCAGATCGGGCGGATCGATATGGTGGCCAACACCGGCACCTATCTCGACACGCCCTTCCATCGCTGGGCCGATGGCGCCGATCTGTGCGGCGTGGGGCTGGAGCAGGTGACCAATCTGCCGGGTCTGGTGGTGCGGCATGAAGGCCCCGCCATCGGGCCCGAGGCTTTCGCCGGGCTGGATGTGAAGGGCAAGGCCGTGCTGGTCCACACCGGTTGGGACCGGCACTGGCGCAGCGAGGCCTATCTCACGGGCCATCCCTTCCTCACCGCCGAGGCTGCCACGTTCCTGCGCGATTCCGGCGTGGCGTTGGTGGGGATCGATTCCCACAACATCGATGACACCGCAGGGAAGGCCCGGCCTGTCCATAGCATTCTGCTGCGCGCGGGGATTCCCATCGTCGAGCATTTGACCGGGCTTGACGCTCTGCCCGATGAAGGCTTTGTCTTCAACGCGCCGCCGCCCCGGGTGAAGGGCATGGGGACCTTCCCCGTGCGAGCCCATGCGGTGATCGGCTGACTTTTGCGAGCAGGATGCCCTCTGATGCCCCCCATTCTTCGACTCGATGACGATATTGCCCTTGCCCAGCGCCTGGCCGAGGCAGCGGGCGAGGCGATCCGCCCCCATTTCCGCAGCGGCGTCGCCACCGAGCGCAAGCCCGATGCCAGCCCGGTAACCCTGGCCGACCGCGCCGCCGAGGAAGCCATGCGCCGCATCCTGAAGGCCGAGCGCCCGCAGGACACGGTGATCGGCGAGGAATTCGGCACGGATGAGGGCACCTCGGGCCGGAGTTGGGTGCTCGACCCCATCGACGGCACGGCGGGCTTTCTGGCCGGTCGCGCGATCTTCGGCACGCTCATCGCGCTGGTGGTGGAAGGCTGGCCGGTGATGGGGGTGATCGATCAGCCCATCGCCGGGGAGCGCTGGGTGGGCGCCTCGGGCAAGCCGACGCTGCTCAATGGCACGCCGGTGAAGACCCGCGCCTGCCGCACGCTGGCCGATGCCACCATCGCCACCACCGGCCCGCATTACTTCAGCCAGCATGATGGCGACCATTTCATGCAACTGGCCAGCAAGACCGATTATCGCCGCATGGTGATGGGCGGCGACTGCTACAATTACGCCATGCTGGCGAGCGGCCATCTGGACATCGTGTGCGAGGCCAATCTCAACCTGCATGACTGGGCCGCTCTGGTCCCGGTGGTGGAAGGCGCGGGCGGGTTGATGTGTGACTGGAACGGCGATCCGCTGCATGTCGGGTCGAGCGGCCATGTGCTGGCGCTGGGCGATCCGGCGCGGCAGGACGATGTGGTGGAAGCGCTGATGGGCGGCCATCACCATTGATCGCGTGGCGGGGTTGATGATCCCGCCTGCCTTCTTCTTCTATGGTACGTTGATGGCCGGGATGAGCCAGCCGCTGGCGCGCGTGTGGCATGCGGGTTTGTCGGCGGGTGAAGCGGGCTGGGCGCGTGGAGCGCTATGGGCCATTCCCGATCCTGAGGGCTGGTACCCTGCGCTGCTGCCGGGTGAGGGCAGGGTGCTGGGCATGGTTTATCGCCCGCTGGCTGGCTTCGATGCGGCGATGCTGGCGGCGATGGATCGGTATGAGGGGGATGATTATCGGCGCTTGGCTTTGCCGGTTGTGTTGGCTGAGGGGGAAGTGCTGGCGCAGGCCTATGTCTGGCAGGGCGCTCTGCCCGCAGGCGCCGTGGCGCTGGAGGATGGGGATTTTGCCGCTTTCCTCGCGAGGCGTGGCGAGGTGCCTTATCGCGGCGGCTAGGTCAGGCGCTCGGTTCGGGAGCCACTGCCGTTTCGCCGGGAGACGTTATGGGAGCGCGAGGGGGTAACACCCTCGCATCTTCCTTTTTACCCTTTACCGGCGTCAAAGGTCTGGCGCCTCGACACCGGCAGCAGGGCTCAGCTTTCCTGGGCGGGTTCGCTGTTGAGCTGGATGTAGTTCTGGATGCCCATGTTGGCGATCATGTCGAGCTGGGTTTCCAGCGTGTCGACATGCTCTTCCTCGCTTTCGAGGATCTTCTGGAACAGGTCGCGGCTGATGAAGTCGCGCACGCTTTCCGAATATTCGATGGCTTCCTTGAGCAGGGGAATCGCATCCATCTCAAGAGCCAGGTCGGCCTTGATGATTTCCTCGGTGTTCTCGCCCACGCGCAGGCGGCCCAGATGCTGGAAGTTGGGGAGGCCGTCGAGGAAGAGGATGCGGTCGGCCAGCTGGTCGGCGTGCTTCATTTCGTCGATGGATTCGTGGCGCTCGAACTGGGCCAGCTTGTGGATGCCCCAATGGTCGAACAGGCGGTAATGCAGCCAATACTGATTGATCGCGGTCAGCTCGTTGTAGAGCGCCTTGTTCAGATATTCGATGACCTTTTCGTCACCCTTCATGGTCTGTCTCCATCAGGAATGCGGTGCGGTGGGTTGACCGGGGCTATGAACCCATTGACCGGGAAGGGCAAGCTGCGGGCACGACAAAACAGGGCGGAGCGATCCACCCTGCTTGAGATTTTATGCGATATTGAGGCGGAGAGACCCGTCCCTCAGACCGCGATGGACGCCCTTTCATTGGCCACGATCACATCGGCATCGTGAAGGCACTGGCAGCAGCGGGGGATATGGCCCATCGCTTCATACAGCGTTTCGGCGTCGCCGCCCTGGCAACGCGCGGCGCAGCGCAGATCTTTTTCACGAATGGCATTGCAGATGCAGATATACATGGCATGGCCCGCAGATCAGGTGTTGGCCCTTCTCTAATGCGAGGCGTTCGCATTGGCAATGGTTTTTGCATGTGATTCGCAGAAACTGCGGTGAATTGAGTAAGCATTTGAAAATCCAGTGCAGCCGGTTTCTGCAGCGCCGGGCGGGTGACAGGGCCGAGTGTCACGCCGAAAATGCACCCAAACGACTCCTTCGCTTGCCAATCCCGCCGTTTGCCCGTAAGGGCCCGCGCTTCCACCGGCACGGATGGGTTTCCCCCAAGGAGATTCGCCGGCCCGCCTGGCCATCAAGGGCTGCCACGGCGAGCCGACCGCGCTGCGAACACAAAGGAGTCGAAAATGCCCAAGCTCAAGACCAAGAGCGGCGTGAAAAAGCGCTTCAAGCTCACCGCCACCGGCAAGGTGAAGCACGGCGTCGCTGGCAAGCGTCACCGCCTGATGAGCCACAACGCCAAGTACATCCGCCAGAACCGCGGCACCGAAGTGATCTCCGACGCCGATGCGAAGGTGATCAAGAAGTGGGCGCCCTACGGGCTGAACTGAGGAGTACTGAAGTATGGCACGTGTCAAAAGGGGTGTTACCACCCGCGCCAAGCACAAGAATATTCTGGAGCAGGCCAAGGGTTACCGCGGCCGCCGCAAGAATACGATCCGCGTCGCGCGTCAGGCCGTCGAAAAGGCTGGCCAGTACGCTTACCGTGACCGCAAGGTCAAGAAGCGCACCTTCCGCGCCCTGTGGATCACGCGTATCAACGCGGCTGTCCGCGCTGAAGGCCTGACCTATTCGCAGTTCATCCATGGCGTGAAGCTGGCCGGCATCGAGCTGGACCGCAAGGCCATGGCCGATCTGGCGATGAACGAGGGTGGCGTGTTCACCGCCGTCATCGCTCAGGCGAAGGCTGCTCTCCCCGCCGCGTAAGTGGCTGGGAAAGAGGGACTTGCTTCGGCAAATCCGTCTGGCAAAAGATCAAAGGCGTCGATCCATCCGGATTGGCGCCTTTTCTTGTTGTTGAAATTGTTGCAAATTGTTGAAAATCCTGACAGGGGAGGCGTCATAAGAAAAACCAAGGAGTTTTTCGGATGTCGCGCCGTTGCCATGTACAAGTTCGTTTCTTTCGGCCCCCCGCTGAACTGAGTCGCTATTTTACGACTTTTTACC
>NZ_BCZE01000122.1 GCF_001598555.1 Novosphingobium rosa NBRC 15208 | reverse complement strand
CGCTGAGCGCCTGCCGCAGCACATGGCTGAACAGCCGTCGGCTCAGCGCCGCCCGCGCCGCGCCGTCCAGCACGGCGGACAGGCGCGATTTCCCCTCGGCGAAGGGCTTGACCGGGATCAGGATGACCGGCCGCCCCATCGCCTAGCGCGCCAGATCCTGCGCGAAGGCCAGCATCTCGCGCGCCACCCGTATCTGGTCGGCATCGTCGCGCATCAGCGTATCGCTGGCACGGGTGATGATGCCCTCGATCGGGCCATCGTCCGCCTTGTCCACCATCAACCCGTCGATCAGCCCGGTGTAGCAGGCGGCCAGAGCGGCAGGCGTGGTGCCCAGCCCCAGTTCGCCCATGATCTTGGCCGCCGGCCCCTTCACCGCCTGCCCGGCGATAAAGGGCGAGAGCGCCACGGCCGGCACCCTGCGCGCCGCCAGCGCATCCCTCACCCCCGGCACGCTCAGCACAGGCTCGATGGAAAGCATCGGGTTGGAAGGGCAAAAGATGATCGCCTCCAGCGCGGGATCGGCCAGCGCCTGAGCGAACCCCTCGCTGATCCGCGCTTTCTCCGCCCCGTCGAAACGCATGGCATGGAACACCGGCTTGCACTGACGCCGCACGAAATAGTCCTGAAAGGCCAGATCGCCCTCATCGGTGGCGATGATCGTGCGGACCGGATCGTCGCTCATCGGCACGACCTTTTGGCGGATGCCCAGCGCGCCGGTCAGTTCCGCCGTCACCTGCGAGAGGCTGACCTGCCGCAGGCGCTGGGTGCGCAGCACATGGGTCGCCAGATCGCGGTCGCCCAGATTGAACCAGCCTTCCCCGCCCAGCTTGCGGGTCATCTCCATGAAGGCCCAGCTCTCCCCGGTGACGCCCCAGCCCTGCTCGCGGTTGTTGAGACCCGCCAGCGCATAGGTCACGGAGTCGAGATCGGGGCAGATCGTCAGCCCCATATGCTCGAAATCGTCGCCGGTGTTGACGGCCACGGTCAGCGCGCCCTCGGGCAGGGCCTGCGCCAGACCCGCCGCCAGCTTGGCGCCGCCCACGCCGCCCGCGATCGCCAGAATGCTCATGGGAAAAGATCCATCTCCAGGGGACGCACCAGTTCGGCGGCCTTGCCCTCGCGGCGAGCATAGCCCACCCCGCGCAGCAAGACGACAGGCGCGCCCTCCGCCGCCTGCCCCATCGCCAGCGAGGCGGCCGCGGCCACCTCATCGGCCAGTCCAAGCTCGCTGGTCTGCAAGGCGCGGCCATAGAGATCGGGCGCGCCGCGCAGATCGAGCAGTCCCGGCATCCCCGCGCAACCGATGGCCACCCCGCAGGTGCCGTTGCGCCATGCCCGGCCAAAGCTGTCGATGATGACCACCGCGACATCGGCGCCGGTCGCAGCCTTGAGCGCCGCACGCAACACCGCCGCGCTGCCGTCGGGATCGGCGGGCAGCAGCAGCGCCACCGGCTCATCGCCCTGATCGACGTTGGACTGGTCGATCCCGGCATTGGCCAGCACGAAACCCAGCCGGTGCCGCACGATCAGCACGCCGCGCCGAACGCGCATCACCCGTTCAGATTCCGAGAGGATCAGCTCGACCAGCCGCGCATCCTTGTCGCAGCGCGCGGCCAGATCCTGCGCCGCGAAGGAGGGTTTAACCTCCGCCAGCGGCACCGCGCGCCCTTCGGCCTTGGACACGATCTTCTGCGCCAGAGCGATCACATCGCCATCGCGCAGGTCATGCCCATCGGCCCGCAGCGCGCCCAGAACGATCGCGGCAAGGTCATCCCCAGCCGCCACCAGAGGCACGCCCGAAAGCGCATGCAGGGAAAGAACCGGAGCAGCTCCCATGCCTGTCACACGCCCGTGATGCGGATGCCCGAACCGGGCACCTTGTAGCGCCGGTTGAGCGCGATCAGCACCGATGTCAGCCCCTCGGCCACCACGGAATTGCACAGCGGCCCGGCGTTCCAGGCGCGCAGGCCGATCTCCTGCGCCAGATCGACCACCGTATCGGCGGCGGCGGCATCATCGGCGCAGACCAGCACGTCGCACTCGATCTCCTCATCCAGCTTGGTGAGGTGATGGGCCGAGATGTTCTGGAAGGCCGAGACAACCTTCACCTCCTCGCCCAGCAGCGTCTGCACCGCCTCCACCGCCGATCCGCCCTCATGCAGATGCACGCGGCTGACCTTGGGCGGCACCAGCGGCACCGTCACATCGATCAGGATCTTGCCTTTCAGCACCTCGGCGACCTCCCGCACCGTGGATTGCTGCGCGGCATAGGGCACCGCCAGCACCACGATATCGGCAGCGGCAGCGGCATCGGGGTTGGCCATGCCCTTCACGCCATGGCCGCCCAGCGTTTCGTTCATCGCATCGGCGGCTTCCTGAGCGCGCTCCGCGGTGCGGCTGCCCACGATCACACCATGCCCCTTATGGGCCCAGCGCAGCGCCAGACCGCCGCCTTCCTTGCCTGTGCCCCCCAGAACGGCGATGACGGCTTTATCCTGCATGTTCGAACCTCTCCACGGTATCATTAGCGGTATCATTGGCCCGCTCGCCTTTGCGGCGTGGCGGGGTCTGGATCATCGGGGTCAGCGCGGCGGCCTGAAGCCCGCGTTGGTGCATGCTCTCGCTCACGCCGCCATAGGCGGTGCTGCGCTGGCGCGGCACGCGGCCCAGCGCGAGGATCAGCGCCTCCATCGCGGCGGGCGGCATCTCCTGCCCATGCGCAGCGCCTGCCGCGCGGCTGATGCTTTCATTCATCAGCGTGCCGCCCAGATCGTTGGCGCCGCCGTTGAGACAGGCCTTCACGCCCTCCTCGCCCAGCTTGACCCAGCTGGTCTGGATGGAATCGATCCGCCCATGCAGCACCAGCCGCGCCACGGCATGCATCAGCCGCACCTCGCGGAAGGTCGGCCCCCGCCGCGCCTTGCCCTTGATGGCCATGGGCGCTTCCATATGCACGAAGGGCAGCGGCACGAATTCGGTGAAGCCGCCGGTGCGCTCCTGCAGATCGCGGATGCGGATCAGGTGGCGGGCCCAATGAAGCGGCGTCTCGACATGGCCAAACATGATCGTGGCGGTGGTGGTGAAGCCCACGCGATGCGCGGTTTCGATCACCTCCAGCCATTCCTCGGTGGTCAGCTTGTCGGGGCAGATTTGCGCGCGCACCTCATCGTCGAGGATTTCCGCCGCCGTGCCGGGCAGCGTATCGAGCCCGACCTCCTTCAAGGCGGTAAGATACTGTTCCAGCGACAGATTGGACGCCTTGGCACCCTGCGACACCTCCAGCGGGGAGAAGGCATGGATATGCATCTCGGGCACCGCCGCACGCACGGCGCGGGCCAACCCCAGATAGGTCTCGCCAGTGTAATGCGGGTGGATGCCGCCCTGCAGGCAGACTTCGGTGGCGCCGCGCTCGGCGGCTTCGCGGGTGCGGCGGATCACCTCATCCATGGAGAGATCATAGGGGCGGCCCCGCAAGGCCTCGGCCATATCGCCCTTGGAAAAGGCGCAGAAGCCGCATTTGAAGCTGCAGATGTTGGTGTAGTTGATGTTGCGGTTGACGACATAGGTGATCGCCTCGCCCTTCACCTCCTGCCGCAACTGGTCCGCTGCCGCGCAGACATGCTCCAGATCGGCATCGCGGGCGGAAAACAGCGTGACGATGGCAGCTTCATCCAATGCCTGCCCTGCCATCGCCGCCTGCATCGCTGCGGCGATCGCCGGATCGACCGGCAGCGTGGACACCCGCGCCGCGCGCTCGGGCAGCGCCACGCCGGGCGACCAGCTGTCATCGCGCGCGAAGCCTTGCGCATCGCTGGCGGCCAGAATGGCCGGGCGCATGGCGGGGGCCTGCCATGCCGCACCCAGCCATGCAGGATAGGCAGGCAAACGCGCGACCAGTTGGCGACCGGCCTGCTCGGTGCCCAAACGCAGCCGTTCCACCTCGGGCCAGGGCGCCTCGGGGTTCACATGATCGATGGTAACAGGCGAGACGCCGCCCCAATCATTGATCCCGGCCTCCATCAGCCGGGGAAAATCCTGCGCCGAAAGGTTGGGCGGCGCCTGAATGTTCATCGCCGGCCCAAGGATCAGACGCGCCGCCGCGATGGTCCACAGCAGATCGTCGAGATCGGGCTCGGGCGCATCGGCCATGGGGGTGCGCGGCTTGGCGCGGAAGTTCTGGACGATCACCTCCTGCACATGGCCATGCTGGCGATGCTGCGCGGCAATCGCCTCCAGCGCCTCGATCCGCTCCGCACGGTTTTCCCCGATGCCGATCAGCAGGCCGGTTGTGAAAGGGATCGCCAATTCACCCGCATGCCGCAGCATCGCCAGCCGCGCCCCGGGCTCCTTGTCGGGCGAGCGGTAATGCGGACCGCCTTTCCCGCACAGACGCGGCGAGAGCGATTCCAGCATCAGCCCCTGCGAGACGGAGACGTCGCGCAGCGCCGCCATCTCCTCGCGGCTCATCACCCCGGCGTTCACATGGGGAAGCAGGCCGGTCTCGTCGCGCACCGCGCGGCACAGATCGATCAGATAGGCGATGGTGGTGGCGTAACCCATCCGCGCCAAAGCATCGCGGGCCGCGCCATAGCGCAGTTCCGGCTTGTCCCCCAAGGTAAAGAGCGCTTCGGTGCAGCCTGCCGCCGCCCCGGCGCGGGCGATGGCCAACACCTCCTCGCGGCTGAGATAGGCGGCCTCGCCCTGCCGGGGAGGCTGGGCGAAGGTGCAGTAATGGCAGCGATCACGGCACAAGTGCGTCAGCGGGATGAACACCTTGCGCGACCATGTCTGAACCCGCCCATGCCCGGCATCGCACATCTGCCTGGCCTGCGCCATCATGGCGTCAAGCGGCATCTCCATCAGGGCCTCTGCGATCATCGCGACCTCCACCTTACGCTCTCCCACGCCGTCTTTCCGTTTTTCGGATATGTCTTGTTGTGCTTGTCGCTAACCCATCGGCCCCATCGGCCCATGATCGGCAAGCCTCTTCGAATCAGTGATTTGCGCCATACTATCAGGCAGATCGCACTCGGCTTCCAGTACTGCCGTCAGCACCTGCGCGAAATGCTCCAGCCCCATCTCATCGGCCCACATCGCATGGTGGCGGCTGCGATCCGCCAGAGCCCGCGCCCGCGCCGACAACACCGCACTCAGCAGCGCCCCCATAAAGACGAAGCGCTGGTTGCGCAGAGCCGAACTCATCGGCGGCATCAGCCTGCGCAGATGGGCGAGGCACCGGCCATAGGCATGGTTCCATTCCGGTTCGATCGCCTCGATCATCAGATCACGATGCGTCATGCCGAACAGCGTGATGAACCGCACATAATCATCGTCCGACAGCGCCGTCACCGCGCCGATCAGCACATCGACCACATCGCGCACCGTGCGCGGACCGCCCTGCGCCTCCTGCGCATCGAGCGCCGCATGGCGCAGCCGATCCAGCTCCACCGCGCCATCTTTCACAATGGAGCGCACCAGCGCCTCTTTCGAGCCGAAATGATAACCAACCGCACCGTGATTCTTCTGGCCCGCCGCCGCCGCGATGGCACGCACCGTCACCCCATCCACCCCGCTTTCGGCGAAAAGATGCAGAGCGATGCGCTTGATCTGCTCAGCGCCGCCCGATCCGTTTTCCTCTGCCCTTGGTTTCTGAAGTCTGACCATGAGTGCAAAATCTCATTGCCAAGCCCCCACGTCAAGTGCATTATCCATTTGTCTTAGACGATGGCTTCACATCGCAAAAACCGGGGATGTCTCAGTGGATTTCGGCGTTGATACCGATTCGCTCAGGGGCTGGATGGCCAGCGAAGGGCTGGGTGAAGGCCCGCTCGAGAATGTCGTGTCGCTCGCTGGCGGCACGCAGAACATTCTGCTGCGCCTCACCCTCAACGGGCGGGACGTCGTGCTGCGCCGCCCGCCGCTGCATCCGCGCGCCAGCTCGAACGAAACCATGCGCCGCGAGGCCCGCGTGCTGCGTGCTCTGGCGGGCAGCGATGTGCCCCATCCGGCGCTGATCGCGGCCTGCGACGACGAAACCGTGCTGGGCTGCGCCTTCTATCTGATGGAGCCGATCGACGGCTTCAACCCCATCGGCCAGCTGCCCGAGCCCCATGCCTCCTCTCCCACACTGCGCCATGCCATGGGTCTGGCGCTGGTGGATGGCATCGCCGCGCTGGGCCGCCTGGATTATCGCGCCGTCGGGCTGGAGGGTTTTGGCAAACCAGATGGGTTCCTCAACCGTCAGGTCTCGCGCTGGAGCGACCAGCTCGCCTCCTATGCCGATCTGCCCGGCTGGCCCGGCGCGCAAAGCCTGCCGGACATTCACGCCATCGGCGACTGGCTCGACGCGCATCGCCCCTCCAGCTTCACCGCGGGCATCATGCATGGCGACTATCACCTCGCCAATGTGATGTACCGGCGCGACAGCGGCGATCTGGCCGCCATCGTCGACTGGGAGCTGGCGACCATCGGCGATCCGCTGCTCGATCTGGGCTGGGTGTTGGCGACATGGCCCGATGGCGATGGGCAAAGCACCGTCTCCGTCACGCCATGGGAGGGCTTCCCCTCCCCTGCGCAGCTGGTCGAACGCTATCGCACCGGCTCCAGCCGCGATCTCTCCGCGCTCGACTGGTATCACGTGCTGGCCTGCTACAAGCTGGGCATCCTGCTGGAGGGCACCTTCGCCCGCGCCTGCGCCGGCAAGGCCCCGCGCGACGTGGGGGATCGCCTGCACGCCCGCGCCATCCATCTTTTCACCCGCGCCGCGCGCCTGATCCGCTGAAGGAAGCTTGATGAACCCTCTCGATTTCACGGGCCGGAACGCGCTGGTCATCGGCGGCTCCAGCGGCATCGGCAACGGCATCGCCACGGCGCTGCGCGATGCCGGGGCACAGGTCCATGTCTGGGGCACCCGCGCCAACGCGCAGGATTATGCGGGCGAGGAAGGATCGGACCTTGCGGGCCTTGGTTACACGCAGGTCGATGTCGGCGATGCCGCCGCCATTGCCGCCGCGCCCATGCCTTTTGAAACGCTGGATATTCTGGTCCATTCGCAAGGCGCCGTGCTCTATCGCCGTCAGGAGTTCGAGCCTGCCGGGTGGGACAAGGTCATCGCCGTCAATCTGGGCAGCGTGATGCATATCTCGCAGCGCTTCCATGATGCGCTGGCCGCCGCCAATGGCGCGGTGATCGTCGTCAGCTCGATCGGCGCCTATCGCGCCACCATCGGCAATCCGGCCTATGCCGCATCGAAAGCGGGCGCGGTCAATCTGGTGCGCACGCTGGCGCAGGCCTGGGCCAGCGACGGCATCCGCGTCAACGGCATCGCCCCCAGCCTGGTCGACACCAAGATGACCCGCGTCACCATGGAAAGCGAGGAGCGCCGCAACCGCGCTCTGGCGAAAATACCCCTGCGCCGGTTCGGCACGGTGGAGGAGATGGCGGGCGTCGCCCTGTTCCTCGCCTCGCCGCTGGCCGGCTACATCTGTGGGCAGACCATCGTGGTCGATGGCGGGCTCACCCTCTGATACGAACAAGGAATACCACGATGGATTTCGAATATTCCGACAAGGTGAAGGCGCTGCGCGCGCAACTGATCGATTTCATGGACGAATATGTCTATCCGATCGAAAAGGAACGTGATCGCTTCCACGCCGATGCCGCCAACGCCTGGGTCCGCTGGGAAGGCACCGAAGCCATCAAGGCCAAGGCCAGGGAAGCAGGCCTGTGGAACCTGTTCCTGCCGCATGAATATGGCGCATGGAGCCCCGGCCTCACCAACCTTGAATATGCGCCTCTGGCCGAGATCATGGGCCGGGTGATCGGCGCCTCGGAATATTTCAACTGCTCCGCGCCCGACACCGGCAATATGGAAGTGCTGGCCCGCTATGGCACGCCGGAGCATCAGGAAGAATGGCTCAAGCCCCTGATGGCGGGCGAAATCCGCTCCTCTTATGTGATGACCGAGCCGGGCGTGGCCTCGTCCGACGCCACCAACATCGAGACCTCGATCCTGCGCGATGGCGACGACTATGTCATCAATGGCCGAAAATGGTGGATTTCGGGCGCCTGCGATCCCAACACCAAGCTGTTTATCGTGCTGGGCCGCACGCCGGATGAAACGCGTTCCAAGCATCAGCAGCATTCGATGATCCTTGTGCCGCGTGACACGCCGGGGATCGAGATCGTGCGCCCGCTGGATGTGATGGGCACCTATCACTCGCCCGGCGGCCATGCCGAGGTCAGCTTCACCGATGTGCGCGTGCCCGCCGCCAACATGATCCTTGGCGAGGGGCGCGGCTTCGAGATCGCGCAGGGCCGCCTGGGGCCGGGGCGCATCCACCATTGCATGCGCGTGATCGGTCAGGCGCAGCGCGCGCTGGAATATATGGCGCGCCGCGTCAGCAACCGCACCGCCTTCGGTCGCAAGCTGGCCGATCAGGGCAGCATCCGGCAGGAGGTGGCGCTCTCCTTCTGCGAGGTCGAGCAGGCCCGTCTGCTGACGCTGAAGGCCGCCGACGCCATGGACCGCTACGGCAACAAGCAGGCCAAGGATCTGATCGCCGCGATCAAGATCGTGGCCCCGCGCATGGCCCAGACCGTGGCCGACCGGGCGCTGCAGGCCCATGGCGGCATCGGCCTGTCCAAGGATTTCCCCATCGCCGGGGCGCTGGTCAACGCGCGCTATGTGCGCCTGACCGATGGGCCCGACGAGGTCCATCTGGCCCAGCTGGGCAAGCTGAAGATCGCCGAGCTGAACGCCCTTCCCCTGCGCTGATCCAGCAGAAAGAAGCACCGCCATGGCCACTCAAACCCCCGCAGCCGCCGGAGCCGCCGAAAAGGGCAATTGGTGGATGGTGGCGGTGTTGTTCCTGCTTTACGTCCAGTCCTGGGTGGACCGGCTGGTGCTGGCCATGCTGGTGGCGCCGATCAAGCGCGACTTGCTGCTCAGCGATGTGCAGGTCAGCATGGTCACCTCCACCTCCTTTGCGATCTTCTATGCGGTCTTCGGCCTGCCGCTGGGCTGGGCGGCGGACCGCTATCCACGGCGCTGGGTGATCTTTGGCGGCGTGGTGGTCTGGGCGCTCTCCACCATGGCCTGCGGTTATGCCCACAGCTATGAGCATCTGCTGGTGGCCCGCATCTTCGTGGGCGCGGGCGAGGCCGCCCTGCTGCCCGCCGCCTATGCGCTGATCGCCGACAGCTTCCCGCCCCATCTGCTGACGCGCGCCACCTCCACCTTCCAGATGGCGGGCAAGGTCGGCTCGGCCACCGCCTTCGGGCTGGGCGGGGTGGCCATCGCCTGGGCCACGGCCAACAAGGGGCTCAGCCTGCCCTTCCACGGCCCGGCCCAGCCATGGCAGATCGTGATGGTGCTGGTCGGCCTGCCGGGCCTTGTGCTGGGGCTGCTGCTGTTCACCTTTCCCGATCCGCGCCGCCCCCGTGCGCGCAGCGGCGATCAGGCCGGAGACCGCGCCGTCACCTTCACCTTCGCCCGCGACAACTGGCAACTGCTGACGCTGATGCTGCTGGGCACCTCGGCGCTGGCGATCTGCGGCTATTCGATGACCAACTGGGTGCCCGCCTATATCGAGCGCGGCTTCGGCTGGAAACCGATCCAGTATGGCCCGGCGCTCAGCGTGATGAACATCGTTTCGGCCATCTCGCTGGTGGCCAACGGCTGGATCGTCGACCGGCTCTTCGCGCGCGGCATGAAGGATGCGCATCTGCGCTTCTATGGCTGGCTGATCCTCGCGCTGTTTCCGGTGATCGCCTATATGTTCTTCGCCAGCAATGTCTGGGTGTTTCTGGCCTGCTATTGCGTGGCGCAATTCGTCACCGTGCCCTTTATGGTCTATGTCTCCTCGGTGATGGCGATGATCGCCCCGCCGCAGGTGCGCGCAAGGCTGCTGGCCTTTTTCCTCTTCGTCTTCACCCTGCTCGGCCTTGGCGCCGGCCCGGCCATGGTCGCCGCGCTGACGCAATATGTGTTCCATTCCGAAAAGGCGCTGGGCTCCTCGCTGGCGGTGGTGGTGATCGGCGGCGCCCTGGTGGCGCTGGCCGCCTTCCGCCTGGCGCTGCGCTATCTGGCCCCCGCCATCGCCGCGCGCAGCAACGCCCCTGATGCCAGCCATGGCTGACGCGCGCCCCCTTCCTTCCTCTCGAAAGGACGCTTCATGTCGCTGACCCTTGCCGCCGTCGATCCGGCGCGGCGCGATGATCTGGCCCTGGCCGACGAGCGCGTGGCCTACAGCTGGAACGCGCTGGACCCGATCATCAACCGCGCCGCCAATGCTCTGAATACGCTGCCTTTCGGTCAGGAACGCCGCGTCGCGGTCTTCGCGCATAATGCCGCCGAGACGGTGATCGCCTATGTCGCCTGCATCGAGGCGGGTCTGTCCAGCGTCCCTGTCAGTTTCCATCTGACCCCGGGCGAGGCGGCCTATATTCTGAAGGACTCCGGCGCCGTGGCCGTGCTGGTCGGCCCGGAAACGCTGGAGGCAGGCCTCGCCGCCGCAGCCGAGGCAGGCATCGCCACCGTCATCGGCTGGCGCTGCGCCCCGCGCGAGGGGCTGATCCTGTGGGAACACTGGATCGCCGCCGCGCCCGACAGCGAGCCCGACGCCAGCCGTCTGCCGCTGCCGCATCTGCATTACACCTCGGGCACGACAGGCCGCCCCAAGGCCACCGAGACCCCGCCGCAATATTTCCCGCGCAGCCCCACGCTTCAGGCGCTGGCCGAAACGCTGCGCCCGCGCGTCACCCCCTCGCCGGGGCTGGTGGTGGGGCCGCTCTATCACACCGGGCCGCTGGGCATGGCGCGCAATATGCTGGCCGGGGGCAGCCTGATCGTGATGAGCCATTTCGACGCCGAGCAGGCGCTGGCGCTGATCGAGAAGCACGGGATCGCCGGATCGGTGATGGTGCCCACCCATTTCCAGCGCATGCTGGCCCTGCCGGAAGAAACCCGCGCGCGCTACGATGTCTCCAGCATCAAACGTCTGGCGCATACCGGCGCGGCCTGCCCGCGCGCGGTGAAGCAGGCGATGATCGACTGGTTCGGACCCGTGCTGGTCGAAGCCTATGGCGGCACCGAGGCCGGATCGACCACCTTCATCACCTCGCCCGAATGGCTGGCGCATCCCGGATCGGTGGGCAAGGCGCTCGCCCCCTTCGAGACGGTGATCTATGGCGAGGACGCCCAGCCCCTGCCCCCCATGGAGGTGGGTCAGGTCTATTTCCGCGACACCAGCGGCTATGGCATCGTCTATCGCGGCGATCCGGAGAAGACGGCGGCGGCCCATATCGCCCCGGGCATCTTCACGCTGGGCGAGATGGGCTATGTCGACGAAGAGGGCTATCTCTTCATCACCGACCGCGTTTCGGACATGATCGTCTCGGGCGGGGTCAACATCTATCCTGCCGAGGCCGAACAGGTTCTGCTGACCCATCCGCAAGTGGCCGATGTGGCGGTGGTGCCCGCCCCTCACCCCGAAATGGGCGAGGAAGCACGGGCGCTGGTGATCCCCACCGATCCCGCCAACCCGCCCAGCGCGGCGGATCTCAACACCTTCTGCCGCGCCTCGCTGGCCGGTTACAAATGCCCGCGCGGCTATGAATTCGTGGACGACATCGGCCGCACCGCCATGGGCAAGGTCAACAAGAAGGCCCTGCGCGCCCGGTTCTGGCCCACCGACCGCACCATCGGAGGTTGATTATGCGCCGTTCTGTTGCCCTGCTCACGCTGGCGCTGCTTGGCGCCTCCCCCCTCGCCCGCGATGTGGACTGGCCCGGCTATGGCGGCCCGGGCGAGAACCATTACAGCCCGCTCGACCAGATCAATGCCGGCAATGTCAGCCAGCTTGGGCTGGCGTGGTTCAAGGACATCAACGATGGCGGCAGCGCGTTGTCGGCGCCGGTCGAAGTGGGCGGCGTGCTCTATTTCGCCTCGGGGATCAGCCATGTGCGGGCGGTCGATGCCGTCTCGGGCCGTGAACTGTGGGATTACGATGCCGAAACCGCCAAAGTCGCCGGGCACAAGATGCGCGCGGCATGGGGCATTCGCGGGCTGGCCTATGACAATGGCCGCATCTTCTTCGGCACGCTCGATGGCCGGTTGATCGCGCTGGATGCCAGGACCGGCCATCTGGCCTGGCAGAGCCAGACCGTGGGCAAGGATGACGAGCGCTATATCTCCGGCCCGCCATGGGTGTTCAAGGGCAAGGTCATCATCGGCCATGGCGGCGCCGATTTCGCGCCGATCCGCGGCTATGTGACGGCCTATGACCAGCAGACCGGCAAGCAGCTCTGGCGCTTCTACACCGTGCCCGGCGACCCTGCCAAAGGCTTTGAGAACAAGGCCATGGAGATGGCCGCCAAGACCTGGACCGGCCAGTGGTGGAAGTATGGCGGCGGCGGTACGGCGTGGAACGCCATGGCCTATGATCCGCGCTTCAACCGGATCTACATCGGCATCGGCAATGGCTCGCCGTGGAACCGCAAGATCCGCTCGCCCGGCGGCGGGGACAATCTGTTCCTGTGTTCCATCGTGGCGCTGGACGCCGATACGGGCGCGTATGTCTGGCACTATCAGACCAATCCCGGTGAAAGCTGGGATTACAACTCGGCGATGGATATCGAGCTCACCGATATGACCATCAACGGGCAGAAGCGCCCCGTGCTGATGCATGCCCCCAAGAACGGCTTCGTCTATGTGATCGACCGCGAGACGGGCAAGCTGATCTCGGCGCGCAACATCGTGCCGGTCAACTGGGCCAAGGGCATCGATCAGGCCACCGGCCGCCCCATCGAAAACCCCGAGGCGCGCTATCCCGACGGCAAGCCCGCCATCGTCTACCCCTCGCCCTTCGGCGCTCACAACATCGAGGCGATGAGCTACAATCCCTCGACCGGGCTGCTCTACATCCCGGCGATGGATCAGGGCCGGGTCTATGTCGATCCGGCAGGCGGATTGGCTGGCTGGCGGCATCTCGACGGGCAACGCCTTTCGACCGGCACCGGCGCTCCGCCGCCCGGCGTGGAGCCCGACCGCGCGGCGACCAGCTTCCTGCTGGCCTGGAACCCGCAGACCCAGAGCGAAGCCTGGCGCATCCCCATGCCCGGCATTCGCGGCGGCGGCGGCACGGCCAGCACCGGCGGCGGCTTGCTGTTCGAGGGCAATGCCGGGGGGCATTTCATCGCCTATGCCGCCACAGACGGCAAGAAGCTGTGGTCCTTCGATGCGCAGACCTCGGTGATGGCCCAGCCCATCACCTACAGCGTGAAGGGGCGGCAATATGTCAGCGTGATCGCCGGATCGCGTTTCCCCAGCGCCAGTGGCCTGCCGCATGAATGGAACTATCGCAGCCAGCAATGGCGGCTGCTGACCTTCGCACTGGGCGGCAAGGCGCAACTGCCCAAGCCCGAACCCATGGCCACGCCCGTGCTGGACGACGCGGGATTTGCCCCCATCGCGGCGAAAGTGGCGGCGGGCAATGTGGCTTTCGCCCAGCGCTGCTCGATCTGCCACGGGGCGGGCAGCGTCTCGGGCGGAGCCGCGCCCGATCTGGGGCAGTCGCCCATCGCCATGGACGCCGCCGCCTTCCGCAGCGTGCTGCATGACGGCCTGCTCGCCCCGCGCGGCATGCCCCAATTCGAAGAGCTGAGTGACGCCGAGATCGAGGATCTGCGCCACTACATCCGTCAACGCGCGCGCGAGCGGCTGGCTGCCAGCCCCGCGCCCACAGTGAACAGAGGCTTGCATGAAGGTCAATGACGTCACCACGCTGGAGATCGAGGGGCGCATCGGCGTCATCACGGTCAATTCCCCGCCGGTCAATGCGCTGTCCAACGCCGTGCGGCAGGGCATCGCTCACGCTTTCGAAAGGGCTGTCGCCGACGATGCAGTGGGCGCGGTTCTGCTGATCTGCGAGGGGCGCACCTTCTTCGCTGGGGCCGACATCAGCGAATTCGGCAAGCCGCAGTGGGAGCCTTCGCTGCGCGATCTGCAAAAGCTGCTGGAGAACAGCCCCAAGCCGGTGGTCGCCGCGATCCATGGCACGGCGCT
>NZ_BCZE01000121.1 GCF_001598555.1 Novosphingobium rosa NBRC 15208 | reverse complement strand
ATCTTCCTTTTCTTACAACCCCTTCCTGCCAAAACCCCCAGGCCGCCGTAAAGGCGCAGCAACACTGGCCACAGGCCGCGAAGGATAAGGCCGCGCCTCCCCGAACTCCAGCCACAGCGCGGGCAGGGGCTTGTCGCCAGCGTAGGGCCGCTCGGCGCGACTGGTGCCCTGCAGCGCCCGGATCGTGCCGCCGCTCAGCGTATCGCCATGGCGTAGTGCGGGGTCTTGCTTCAGCAGGTGGCGCAAGACCGAGGCCAGTCGCTCGCCGATGGTGTCGGCGTCGCCGGGGGCGTTCCAGGCCTCCACCTCGAAGCCGGCGAAGGGCATCAGCCCGGTGGTGGACAGCGAGACCGAGCCGGGCATGGTGGCATGGAAGGCGGTGGCGATGAACAGGGGCGCGGGCAACTCTCCGGCCTGAAGCGTTTCGGCGAAGGCGGGCAACTGCTCGGGCGCGAAAAGCATGGCATGGGCCGGGTTGGCCAGCCCGGCCAGACGCCCGGCGGCGTGCATGTCACGGGCCAGCAGCAGCAGGGCCAGCGCCATGGCGATGGCGATCTGGCGCGTGTCATCGGGTCCGGCGGCGCTGGTGTCGAGGTCGCAGGAGAGCGTGAGGCAGGCGTTGTGGGCGCGCAGCGCGGCGACGGTCTCGGTGTCCTCGGCGAGGCGGGGGTTGCGGCCCAGCGCGAGTTGCATCCACTCGGCGGGCAGGGGCAGGCGGCGCATGGCGATGCCGATGCGGCCCGGGCGGCCGGTCAGCAGGGCGCTGTGGCTGTCGCGCGGGTCGATGCGCCAGTTGCCGGCGGGGGCGTGGCCGTGGAGATCATCCTCCAGCTCTGCCCAGTCGAGCGATGGCGGCGGGCAGCCAAAGTCGTCGGGGGCGATCAGCACGGCCAGCGTGGGCAGGCGATCGGGCGAGGGGCGCTCATTGTGGAAGGCGGGGGCGATGGTGCGCGGGGCGACGGGGCTGGGGCGGTGAGGCTCGGACCCGGCGCGTTCCAGCGTGTCTCCGGCGGCGATGCGGCGGGCGATCTCCTCCATGCTGACGCCGGCCAGCCAGCCGCCATCGGAGGAGAGGCGGCACCAGACGCCGCCCGCCTCCTGAAGCATCAGCGCCTGGGCGATCAGCGCGATGACGAGGTCGCCCTCGGCGCGGTTGTCGGTGGTGGGCGGCGAAAGGGTGACATGGACGGTGTGGGGCGGCACATTGTCGCCCGCCATGGGGCTCTCGATGCAGCGCAGTTCGACGAAGAGGGGCGCGCTGTCGCCGCGTCCGCAAATCAGGTGATGGCCGCGCAGGGGGATGGTCAGGCGGGAGGCGCCATCGTCCTCCTCGCCGCAGATCCAGCGGTAGAGCGGCAGGGCGTCGGACAGCATCGTGCGCAGGCGGCCCGCGGGCAGGACTCCGGCGTGATGAAAGAGGATGGTTGGCATGGCTGTCCCAATCTACGCACAACGACGCAGGGGTGGTTTTACCGCCTCAGACTTTAAGGATTTGCTGCCAAGGAGCGGAGGGCATTGCCCGATAGGGCGCGGGGGCGGGGCGGAATACTGCAGGAAATTCCGTCTGCTGCGCCCGTTGCCGCGCTCCATGGAAACTCATACAAAGAGGGCATGGGAGCGCAAAGAGATCTGGTTATTCTGGGCGGCGGGCTGGCCGGTGGGCTGGCCGCGCTGGCCGTGACCGCGCTGCGCCCGGAATGGCGCGTGACTCTGGTGGAGGCCGGGGAGCGCTGCGGCGGCAACCATGTCTGGTCCTTTTTCGACAGCGATGTGGCGGCGGCGGACCGCTGGCTGGTCGATCCGCTGGTGGTGAAGCACTGGGGCGGGCATGCCACGCGCTTCCCCGGGGCCGCGCGTCATCTGCCCATGGGCTACAACAGCCTGACCGGAGAAAGGCTGGATGCGGTGCTGGAAGAGCGCCTGCCGGAAGGCGCGATCCTGCGCGGTTGCGCGGCGGTGGAGGTGAGCGCAACCCATGTCACGCTGGCCGATGGGCGCCGCCTGGAAGCGGGCGCGGTGCTGGATGCGCGGGGGGCTGCGGGCTTTCCCGGGCTGAAGGGCGGCTGGCAGAAATTTGTCGGTCAGATGTGGCGCACCGGGCCGCATGGGTTTGAAAAACCGGTCATTATGGACGCCACCGTGGAACAGCGGGACGGCTATCGCTTTATCTATGTGCTGCCCTTCGCGCCGGACAAGCTTTTCGTTGAGGACACCTATTATTCGGCCCACTCCGGGCTGGACCGGGATTTACTGGCGGAGCGCATCAAGGATTACGTGGCCGGGCTGGGCCTGAGCGGGGCGGAACTCGTGCATGAGGAGCAGGGCGTGTTGCCGGTTGTGGCAGGCGGTAAGATCGAGACCTATCTGGCTGCCACCCGCATCCCCGGCGTGGGGAGGATCGGCGTGCGGGCCGCGCTGTTCCATCCGCTGACCTCCTATTCGCTGCCCACGGCGGTGGAGACGGCGCTGGCCATCGCCCGCGCACCCACTCTGTCCGCGCTGGACGCGCTGTGCGAAAGCCGCGCGCGAAGCCATTGGCGGGAAAGCGCTTTCTTCCGCCTGCTGGCGAAAATGATGTTCGGCGCCGGGCAGCCAGAGCGCTGGCATCGCGTCTTCGAACGCTTCTACCGCCTTAACGAAGGGCTGATCGCCCGCTTCTATGCCGGGCGGCTGACGGCCTGGGACAAGCTGTGGCTGGTCACGGGCCGCCCGCCGGTTCCCCTCGGCGCGGCCATCGCCACGTTGATGGGCGGGGGCAATCCGCCGGCGGGGCTGGATCATCCTGGCAATGTCGGGCATGATTCGCCGCAACCATCGATCGGGTCCACAACAATGTCGCCTTCTGCCGGTCCACGCGCTTCGGGAGTCTTGCCATCATGAAACGCGCCTGTGTCATCGGCGCCGGCTTTGGCGGTCTGGCTCTGGCCATCCGCCTGCAATCCGCCGGGATCGCCACCACCATCGTGGAGGCGCGCGACAAGCCGGGCGGACGCGCCTATGTCTGGCACAAGGACGGCTACACCTTCGATGCCGGGCCCACCGTCATCACCGATCCGGCCAGCCTTGAGGAATTGTGGACGCTTTCGGGCAATCGCATGGGTTTCGATGTCGAGCTGATGCCGGTGATGCCCTTTTACCGCCTGCAATGGCCCGATGGTGTCCATTTCGACTATTCCAACGACGAGGGCGCCCTGCGTGGCGAGATCGCCCGCGTCGCCCCCGCCGATCTGGCGGGCTATGAGGATTTCCTCGGCTATGCGGCGGATGTCTATCAGGAAGGCTATGTGAAGCTGGGCCATGTGCCCTTCCTCGATTTCGCCAGCATGGTGAAGGCCGCGCCCGCGCTGATCAAGCATCAGGCCTGGCGCAGCGTCTACGATGTCGTCAGCTCCTATGTGCAGAGCGAGAAGCTGCGTGAGGCTTTGTCCTTCCACACGCTGCTGGTGGGCGGCAACCCCATGACCACCAGCTCGATCTATGCGCTGATCCACAAGCTGGAAAAGGATGGCGGCGTGTGGTGGGCCAAGGGCGGCACCAACAGGCTGGTGGCTGGCATGGTCGCTCTGTTCGAGCGGCTGGGCGGCACCCTGCGGCTGGGCGAGAAGGTGACGCGCATCCACACCATCGGCAACCGCGCCAGCGAGGTGGAAACGCAAAATGGCTGGCGCGAGCGCTTCGATGCCGTGGCCAGCAATGCCGATCTGATGCACACTTACCGCGATCTGCTGGTCGATGTGCCGCGCGGCGAGCAATACGCCAAGAAGCTGGCGCAGAAGCGCTGGTCGCCCAGCCTGTTCGTGGTGCATTTCGGCATGGAGGGCAAATGGCCCGGCATCCCGCATCACTCGATCCTCTTCGGCCCGCGCTACAAGGGCCTGCTGGAGGATATCTTCGATCATGGCGTGCTGCCGCGCGATTTTTCGATCTACCTCCACCACCCCACCATCAGCGATCCCTCGCTGGCGCCGGAAGGGCACAGCAGCTTTTATGCGCTGGTGCCCGTCGCCCATCTCGGCAAGCTGCCGATCGACTGGGACACCATCGGTCCGGTGCTGGAAAAGCGCATCCTCGACGAGATCGGCCTGCGCTTCATTCCCGACATTCACGACCGCATCACGGTCAAGTTCCACTATGCCCCGCCCGATTTCGAAAGCGATCTGTCCGCCTATATGGGCAGCGCCTTCAGCCTTGAGCCGATCCTGACGCAAAGCGCCTGGTTCCGTGGGCACAATCGTGACGATGTCATCCCCAACCTCTATCTGGTGGGGGCGGGAACCCATCCCGGCGCGGGCATTCCGGGTGTTGTCGGCAGCGCGAAAGCGACCGCCGGCCTGATGATCGAGGATTTGAGACTTTGAAGAAGATTGCTGTTTATTGCGGTTCGGCCACCCCGTCGGACCCGCGTTATGTCGAACTGGCCTATCAGGTCGGCGCCACGCTGGCGCAGCGCGGCATCGGCCTGGTCTATGGCGGCGGCAAGCTGGGCCTGATGGGCGCGGTGGCCAAGGGCGCGCTGGACAATGGCGGCCATGTCATCGGCGTGATCCCCAAGGCGCTGGAGCGCACCGAAGTCACCAACCACGATTGCTCCGAGCTGATCGTGGTGGAGGACATGCACCAGCGCAAGGCCGCCTTCACCCGCCTGTCGGACGGTTTCATCACGCTGCCCGGCGGCGTGGGCACGATGGACGAGCTGTGGGAAGCCGTCAGCTGGTCCCAGCTGGGCTATCACACCAAGCCGGTGGGCGTGCTCAACGCTTTCGGTTTCTATGACCAGCTGCTGGCCTTCAACCGCCACATGATCGAGGTGGGCTTTATCCGACCTGCCCATCAGGGCATCATCGTGGCCGAGCGGGAACTCGACCTCCTGCTCGACCGTATGGAAGCGCATGAGCCGATCAAGCCGATCGTGCAGATGGACCCCGACACGCTTTGACCTGCGCGCGCACCTTGCCCCCCCGTTCAGCGCTGGTGGAAGCTGCCTATGGCAGCATCCGGCGAGGCTCCAAAAGCTTCGCCACCGCCAGCCAGCTGATGGGGCGCGAGGTGCGCGAGAGAGTCTGGATGCTCTATGCCTGGTGCCGCGCCTGCGATGACCTTGCCGATGCGCAGGACCATGGCGGCGCGCTGGGCGACCAGACCGGCGCCGATGGTCGCCTGCGTGAAATCCGCCGCCTGACAGCGCTCGCTCTGGGCGGACGCGGCGCCGGGCGCGAGGCTTTCGATTGCCTCGGCGTGGTGGCCGCCGAATGCGGCATCGGCGCGGTGCATACCGGCGATGTGATCGCCGGATTCGCCCTCGACACCAACGGCTGGCACCCCCGCACCGAGCGCGACATGCTGGCCTATTGCTACCACGTCGCGGGCGCGGTGGGCGTGCTGATGGCGCTGGTGATGGGGGTCGATCGCGAGGATGCCGATACGCTCAACCGCGCCAGCGATCTGGGAATCGCGTTTCAGCTGGGCAACATCGCCCGCGACATCGCCGAGGACCATGCTGCCGGGCGCATTTACCTGCCCGCGCAATGGCTGGAAGAGGCGGGTATTGCGCCGGAAGCCCTGATGGCCCCCGAAAACCGTGATGCGCTGGTCGCCATGGTCGCCCGCCTCTGCGCCATGGCCGCGCGCTATGAGGCCAGCGCGCGCGTCGGCGCGGCACGGTTGCCGCTGCGCAGCCAGTGGTCGGTGCTGGCCGCCGCCGGGATTTATGGCGCGATTGCGCGCAAGGTCGCCACGAAGCGGGCGCGGGCGTGGGATGCGCGCGTGACGACCAGCAGGCCGGAGAAGCTGGGGCTGCTGCTGCGCGCGGGGGCTCAGGCGGCGAAGGCGCGGTGGCTGGGAATTATGCCTCATCCCGCCGATGTGGCGCCTGTGCCTTATGGGCGGGGTGTGTTGGCTGGGGCTGTTGCAAGGGTTTAAAAGGGAATTAAGCAGGGGGCGGCGTTTTTGGTGCCGATTTCTCAAGAGAAATCGGTTGGCCCCCTGCCCCCCCCCTGAACGTCCTCCGACACAGATAAAGCGCCAAGCCTGATCGCAGCGCAAACGTCCCGCCGCCGGAGGCAATTCTTCCCTGCGGGGAGGAGAGGTCAGGCGCAAGGATCGGGCGCCACTGCCGCTTCGTCGGGAAACGTCACGGGAGTTTGAGGGCGTAACGCCCTCAAGACTTTCTTTCCTCTAAACCCTTAAGCCACCTGTCGCGGCAACCCCGGCGGATTGCGGCGCTTGAACAGCTGGCCTTTCTCGCTGAACAGCAGCAGACCCAGAGTCAGCACCCCGGCACTTGCCAGAGCGAAGGCCAGAGGCCGCGCTGTGCCATCGAAGGCGTTGCCGATGATGATCCCCAGCACCGATCCGCCCACGATCCGGATGAACACCTGAATCGAGGCCGCCGCGCCTGCCGTGCGCGCGAAGGGCTGCAGCGCGATCGAGGAGAAATTGGCGCCCAGGAAGCCGGTGAGGCACATGTTGAGCGTCATCAGCGGCAGGAATTCCCAGATCGTCTCGCCCGGGCCCGCCAACTTCCACTGGAGGAGGCTGGTGCAGATATAGACCAGCAGTGCCCCGTGCGACACGCGCCGCGCGCCCAGCCGCATGACGATGCGCGAGTTGATGAAGGCGGTGCAGGCCATGGTCATCGCCATCCCGGCGAAGATCAGCGGGAAGCGAGCGCCGGCGCCGAAATGTTCGGCCACCAGCTGCTGGGCGGAGTTGATGTAGCCCAGCAGCGCGCCGGTCACCAGCGCATTGGCGATCACATAGCCGATGGCGGCGCGGTTGGTGATGACCTCGCCCATGGTGCGGGTCAGGCGGGTGATCTGGATGCTCTGGCGGTATTGCGGATGCAGCGTTTCGGGCAGGCGCAGCGCGGCCCAGAAGGACACGATCAGCCCCATCAGCCCCATCACGCCGAAGATCCAGCGCCAGCTTGCCGCCAGCAGCACCGCCTGCCCCACGCTGGGGGCCATCATCGGCACGATCATGAAGACCATGGAGACCAGCGACTGGGTGCGGGCCATGCGGTCGCCCTCGAAGCTGTCGCGGATGATGGCGGCGGGCAGCACGTTGAAGCCCGCGCAGGCCAGCCCCAGCAGCGCGCGCGAGACCAGCAGCATCTGAAAGCTGACCGCCAGCGCGCAGGCGGTGGTGAGCAGCACATAGAGCGCCATGCAGGTGAGCAGCACCGGACGGCGACCGAAGCGGTCGGCCAGCGTGCCGGGGACGAGGCAGCCGAGGCCGCTGAACAGCATGAAGACGCCGATCACCAACTGGCGGTGGTTGGCATCCGTCACATGCAGGTCGCTGGCGATATGGCCCAGCGCGGGCAGCATGGAATCGACCGACAGCGCCTGAAGCGCCTGAATAAAGGCCATCAGCGCGACAAATTCGCGCGAGCCCATGGTGCGGGCAACAGGTTGCTCGGGGTCGGGCTGTTCGGAGGCGGCCCTGCTGCCAGTCGTGTCGCAGGAGGCCGTGAGGGACTCGGGGGCGTTCATAATTGCCTCATGGCGGTTTGGGGCGGTCTGTGCCAGCCTTTTAGGGCGTGTGAAAATTTTCCTATGAGTTGGTGAAATTCACAGCATGAATTTGGTGTGAATTACCTTGTCAGTTTGGGCTCATCTTCTGTTGCACTGCAAAAATGGCGGAAATCGGGCGTTTTTCAAAATTGGCACGCCCCATGCTCTAGGCTTTGCATCCGCTGGAATGGTCCGGCGATGAACCAAGCAAGGGGAAGTATCATGAACAATTTCAACCGTTTCGCCACCACCCTCGCCGCCGGCTTTGGCGTTGTCGCCACCTTCGCCATCGGCATGGCCCCCATGGTCGCCCATGCCAGCGCCGTCGAAGCGCCTGTCGAGCATGTCGAAGTCGATGAAAACGGTGTGCCCAGCCTGCGCGTCTCCTATGCCGGCCTCGATCTGAACAGCGAGCAGGGCCGCAAGGATATGGACCACCGTCTGGCCCACGCCGCCACCCGCGTCTGCGAACCGCTGCGCACCGCCTCGGTCGAAGCCGATCGCTCCTCCGCCTTCCAGAGCTGCCGCCACGACGCCATCGCCCAGGGCCGCGCCGCCATCGACGGGCTGGGCAACTGAGCCGCCCTTCCGCAGGGGGCGACCGGAGGCTCCTCCCGCCCCGGCCCCCTGCCTCGATCTTCAAGACCCACGATCTTCCGGTGACAGATTTGTAGAGCCCCGGTGCGCGTCCCGCTCCGGGGCGCTACCATGTGCGGCATGGAGTCGCATTTGCCAGACGAGGATGATGACAGCGAGGAGGCCGAGGGCCTGCGCAAGATCATCCATGTCGATATGGACGCCTTCTTCGCCAGCGTCGAACAGCGCGACGATCCCTCCCTGAAAGGCCAGCCCGTGGCCGTCGGCGGCAGCCGCGCGCGGGGCGTGGTGGCGGCGGCCAGCTATGAGGCGCGGGTGTTCGGCGTGCGCTCGGCCATGCCCAGCGTGAAGGCGGTGCGCCTGTGCCCGCAGCTGATCTTCAAGCCGCCGCGTTTCGAGGTCTATCGCACCGTCTCGCGCCAGATCCGCGCGATCTTCGCCGAATTCACCCCGCTGATCGAGCCTTTGTCGCTCGACGAAGCCTATCTGGACGTGACCCAGGATCTGAAAGGCATCGGCAGCGCCACGCGCATCGCCCAGCTGATCCGCGCCCGCATCAAGGCCGAAACCAACCTGACCGCCAGCGCCGGGGTGAGCTACAACAAATTCATCGCCAAGCTGGCCAGCGACCAGAACAAGCCCGACGGCCTCTGCGTGATCCGCCCCGGCGAGGGCGCGCAATTCGTCGCCAGCCTGCCGGTGCGCCGCTTCCACGGCGTGGGCCCGCGTGGCGCGGAGAAGATGGCCGCGCTGGGCATCGTGAATGGCGCCGATCTGCGCGAGAAGGATCTGCCCTTTCTGCGCCAGCACTTCGGCGCTCAGGCGGATTATCTCTACCGCGCCGCGCGGGGCATCGACCTGCGCCGCGTGCGCCCCAACCGCCCGCGCAAGTCCATCGGCGCCGAGCGGACCTTCGAGCGCGATATCTCCACCGGCAGCAGCCTGCGCGAGGCGCTGGCGCATATCGTTGATCTCGTGTGGAACGATATCGAAAAGGTCGGCGCGAAGGGGCGGACGGTGACGTTGAAGCTGCGGCTTTCGGATTTCACGCTGCGCACGCATGCGCGTTCTCTGAACCGCGCCGTTGAGGGGCGCGAGGAACTGGCGCTTCTGGCGGGGGAACTGCTGGACAAGGTGTTGCCGCTGCCGCAACCGGTGCGGCTGATGGGGGTTATTCTTTCCGCGCTGGAGGGGAAGCAGGCGGCTTCAGCGCCTGTTGTCGCGGATGAAGGGGGGCAGCTGGATCTGTTTTGAAGGAAGGAAGCGAAAAGCGAGGGGGTTACCCCCTCGCGCTCCCATAACGTCTTCCGACGAAAAGGCAGTGGCGCAGAAGCGGTGCCCCCAGCCTCTCCACCTGCTCGACTCAAAAGCGCCGCAGGCAGTCGATCATGATAGGTTGTGCCCACGATTTTAAAGCCTGCGGCGCTTTGAATGCGTGGCTGAGGCTTCGTCAGGGCGTGACGTGGACATTAAAGGGAGCGCGAGGGCGATGGCCCTCGCATTTTACTTTTCTTCTTCCAACCAGCCTTCAATTTGCTTCTTCAGCCCTTGCGACATCGCTGCAGGCCAATCCCCCGGCGTGAAAAACGCGGCGGCAACGATCTCCCGCCCATCCGGCGCGGGCACGCCCGAGCAAAGCCCGGCCACGATGTAGGACACATTGTCCGCCCCGTGGAATGCGTCATGCGTCGCCGCGATCAGACGCGGCGCTTCCAGCACCACGCCGATTTCTTCCTCGAACTCGCGCGCGGCGGCGATCAGCGGGTCTTCGCCTTGTTTGACGCCCCCGCCCGGCGGCATCCAGTTGGCCGAACCGTAGGAGTGGCGTACCAGCAGCACGCGCCCTTGCGCGTCCATGCCCAAAACGCGGCAGCCCTGAATGCGCGGCTTTCTGATCCGCCACCAGCGGCGCCTGACCTGATGGGCCAGGCGCAGCGCAAGGCGATGGAGCGGCGCCGGGGCGAGGCCCAGCAGCCGCTCGGCAATCAGCAGAAGCATTCCACCGTCTGGTCGGTGGCGGCAAGGAGGCGGGCGACGGGCAGGTCGTTCTCGCCCTTCGCGCCGGCTTCGAACAGCTGGCGCTTGATGGAATCGCCGGTGATGAGAAAGGCCAGCGCGTCGGTGTTCACCAGCGCGGGGATGGTGAGCGAGAGGCGGTCGAAGGGGGCCTCGGGGGGCAGGGGATCGGGGGTGATGCGGATCACGCGGGCGGGGGCGGAGGCCTGTGGATCGGTGTTGGGGAAGAGGCTGGCGATATGGCCGTCCTCGCCCATGCCGAGCAGGGCCAGCGCGAAGCGGGGCGGGGTCTGCCCTTCCTCCAGCCCGACGATCTGCGCGCCGGCGGGTTCCAGCACGGCGCGGATCTTGGCGAGGTTGGAGGCGGGGTGATCCTCGGGCACCATGCGGTCGTCATTGGGCCAGACGCTGATCCGCGCGAAGGGCAGGTCATGCTTCACCAGCGCGCTGAGCACCGGGAAGGGGGTGCGGCCGCCCGGCACGGTGATGGCGATGGGGCCATCAGTGGCGTCAAGGGCGGCGGAAATCCGGTCTGCCAGCCACTGGGCGATGGCGACGGGATCGGCGGCGGGGGTGAGGGTGATGGTAGCCATGCCCACCGGGATAGCACCCGCGGCGGGCATGGGGAACGGTGTGCAAAGCTATGCTGTGCAGGGAAAGGGATTAAATCGGCTGACGGGCGCTGTTGCCGTCCAGCACGGCGGCGATCGGGATGGGCAGCGGCGCGAGGGGCTTTTTGGCCTGCCACATGCGGCCGATTTTGCGGATCATGGCGGTCAGCGGCTGCTCAAGCACGGCATGGCACACCAGACCGGCGGTGATCGCTGCAAGGAAGATCGCGGCGAAAAGCAGATGGGGCGGCAGTCCGGTCAGATGCAGCCTGGCGGTCAGCTTGGCATTGGCCTGCGCCAGAAAGGAAATCGCCGCCGAATGGACGAGGTAGATCGAATAGGAGGCATCGCCCAGCTTCAGGACCAGCGCCGGGGGGCGGAAAGCGAAGCGCTTCTCGCACAGCACCACGCCGGTGACGATCAGGCTGAAGCTGAGGGCCAGCGCGGCCATCAGGGGCGGGTTGCGGGTGTCGGCGCTCATTTCATGGGCGCTGAAGGACAGCAGGCCCGCGCAGAGCATCGCGCCTGCCGTAAGGAAGGCGATGCCATATTGCGCGCTGAAGCGGCGCGAGGCCCACCAGCTGGCCATGCCCAGCAGGAAATAGAGGTTCCAGCTGTGCAGCATGCCCCAGTCGGGCGCGATATAGCCCCAGTCCGGCAGGGGGGTGAACAGGTTGCGCGTTACGATGGCGGCGGCCCACAGGGCCACGGCGATCAGCCCCGCGCGGCGCGAGATCAGGAAGAGCATGAAGAACAGGTAGAACTTCACCTCGAACAGCAGCGACCATGCCACCTTGAGCGGGATGGAGGGCATATCGGTCAGGCTCAGCAGCGAATAGGCGCTGAGCAGATGCAGCGGCTCCAGCTTGAAATCGGCATGGCCCAGACCGACCAGCGCCGCCGCGATAAAGCCGCTGCTGAGGATCCAGTAGAGCGGATAGATGCGGGTGAAGCGCCGCCAGAGATAGGCCGCGATCCGGTGCGGCTGGCCGATGTCCTTCGCATGGGCGTGGACGATGATGAAGCCGCTGATGACGAAGAACAGGCCAACGCCGGTCCAGCCTTTCAGCGCCAGCGTTTCGAAGATCTTCAGGCCACCATAGTCGGGCTGGGCCAGAATGACATGCGTGTGAAGAAAGGCGACGCACAGCACAGCAAGACCGCGCAAGGCCTGAACCGAAAGGATCAGCTCAGGTTTACGCGGAACTTGATCGGAGGCGGCGTCCGTCTCTGGCATGGCAAAGGCATCCCATTCTGGAGGGTGGCTGTTCGCTTTGAAGAAAGGCCCTGAAGAGAAATGTTAATTTTAAGTTACGGTAATATGTAGCATTACCGATGGCGGTTCAATCGGTGAATCCGCACCGAGGGCCTGAATAAAACCCTTGATTTACAAATTATTAACGAGAATTTACACGTAGTTGTACCAATGCGAGACAGGGGGTGTTCGCGCTGCGGACGCCTTGCACGGCTTTCGCTGTCGCCCCGTCTTGCGGAGTCGTGATGATCCGGCCCTCCGGGCGTGGATTGCCCGGCGGATTTTTTGAACGGAATGGGATCAGATTGCCGTCAGCCGCTGGAGTGGCTTTACCCCGTTTTCGCAAGTCGCGGGGTGATGCCCCGGCTTGAAAACGCTCTAATGGTTCCGCACCACGCGCAGGAAGGCTTCGCCATAGGCTTCCAGCTTGCGCGCGCCCACGCCATTCACCTGCCCCAGTTCGTCCAGCGATTGGGGGCGGGCCAGAGCGATTTCGCGCAGCGTGGCGTCATGGAAGATGACATAGGGGGGCACATTGCCCTCCTTGGCCAGATCGCGACGCAAGCCGCGCAGCGCCTCGAACAGCGGATCGCCCACCGGATTGGCGCTGTTGCCGGAGCGATCGCGGCGCTTGCCCTTTTCCCGCGGTGGCGGGCGGGTGATCAGCACGGCGGCCTCGCCGCGCAGGATGTCGCGGGCGTCTCCGGCCAGACGGAGCCCGCCATGCTCGGTGGTGTCGAGGCTGCCGCGTGCCTGCAGGGCGCGGGCCAGCGGGCGCAGCAGTTGCGCCTCCTCGGCATCGACGATGTTGAAGACGGTCAGCTCGTCATGCCGGCGGGCGCGGACCTTCTCGTCCTCCACCCCGGTCAGCACATTGGCGATATGGCCCAGACCGAAGCTCTGCCCGGTGCGGTAGATCGCCGAGAGCAGCTTGCGCGCCAAATCGGTGGCGTCGATCACATCGGGCGCCTGCAGGCAATTGTCGCAATTGCCGCAGCTGGCGGGCGGCTCCTCGCCGAAATGCCGGCGCAGCAGGGCGCGGCGGCACGCGGCGGTCTCCACCAGCGCGGCCATGGAGTTCAGCCGGGCCAGTTCCCCCGGGCGGCGTTCCTCCTCGACTTCGGAAAGCCGCTGGCGGGCCTTGGCGAAATCCTCCGCGCCCCACAGCATCAGGGCGTGGGCGGGGTCACCATCGCGGCCCGCGCGGCCCGTTTCCTGATAGTAGGCCTCGATCGACTTGGGCAGGCCCGCATGCGCCACAAAGCGCACATCCGGCTTGTCGATCCCCATGCCGAAAGCGATGGTGGCCACCATCACCATGTCCTCGCTGGCCACGAAAGCGGCCTGATTGGCGGCGCGCGTCTCGGGCGGCAGGCCGGCGTGATAGGGCAGCACGGCGCGCCCGGTGGCCTCCAGTGCTTCGGCCATGCGCTCCACCCCGGCACGGGTCTGCGCGTAAACGATGCCCGAGCCCGGCGTGTCGGCGATCAGCCGCTTGATCTGCGCCAGCGGATTGTCGCGCGCGGCGATGGTGTAGCGGATGTTGGGCCGGTCGAACCCCGCGACGATCATGCCATCGCCGGGGATGCCAAGCTGGTCGAGGATATCGTGGCGGGTGTGTTCATCCGCCGTGGCGGTCAGCGCTAGCCTCGGTACGCCGGGAAAGGCGTCCATCATCGGGCGCAGCAGGCGGTAATCCGGGCGGAAATCATGGCCCCACTGGCTGACGCAATGCGCCTCGTCGATGGCGAAAAGGCTGATATGCGCCTGCTCCAGCAGATCGCGGAAATGGCTCTGGCTGGCGCGCTCCGGCGCGACGTACAGCAAATCTAGCGCGCCATCGAGCAGTTGCGCCATCGTCTGGCCGCGATCCATATCCGCGCTGGTCAGGCTGGCGGCGCGGATGCCATTGGCACGGGCAGAGCGGAGTTGGTCATGCATCAGCGCGATCAGCGGGCTGACCACCACGCAGGTGCCGGGCAGCATGGTGGCAGGCAACTGATAGGTCAGCGATTTGCCCGCGCCCGTGGGCATGATGGCCAGCGTGGAGTGGCCGCCCAGAATGCGCTCGACCACCTGCTGTTGCACGCCTCTGAAGCCGGTGAAGCCGAAGGTTTTATGCAGCGCTTCGATGGGGTCGAGGAGGGTTTCTGAGGTGATCACGGATTTGAGTATGGCAGAATCAGGAAGGAAAAAGAAGATGC
>NZ_BCZE01000120.1 GCF_001598555.1 Novosphingobium rosa NBRC 15208 | reverse complement strand
AGCGCAGTGGCACCCGACTGGTGCGCCCAGCCTCTCCACCAGCGCAACAAAAAGGCGCCGCAGGCAGGAAGCCCCGGCGCCTCTTTCTCGTTTGAAGGCCTGCGGCGCGGCAAGCTGTGCGCCTTGGCCGAACCCGATGCGCAAGGTGGACATTAAAGGGAGCGTGAGGGCGATGGCCCTCGCATTCTCTCCTTCAACCCTTCTGCAAAGCCGCCAAAGTCACCTTGGCGAAGATCCGCTCCAGCGCTTCCAGATCGGCAATGGCGACAGCTTCATCGCGCTTGTGCATGGTGGCGTTGCAGAGGCCGAACTCGATCACCGGGCACAGCGACTTCAGGAAGCGCGCATCTGATGTGCCGCCGCTGGTCGAAATCTCAGGCTCCACCCCGGTTTCGGCCTTGATCGCCTCCACCACAAGCGCCGAGAAATCGCCCGGCGGCGTCAGGAAGGCCTCGCCGGAGATCACCGGACGGGTGGTGGCGCCATGGCGGGCGGCGACATCCGCCACCCAATCCGCCAGCGACTGGCCGGTGTGCAGATCGTTGAAGCGGATCGAGACACGGGCCGAGGCATGCGGCGGGATCACATTGGTGGCCGGGTTGCCGCAGGACACATCGGTGATTTCGAGGTTGGAGGCCTGAAACCAGTCCGTGCCTTCGTCCAGCACATGGCCCTTCAGCTCGGCCAGCAGGGCGACAAGCTTCGTCAGCGGGTTGTCGGCCAGATGCGGGTAGGCGACATGGCCCTGCACGCCATGGACCTCGATCCAGACGTTGACGCTGCCACGGCGACCCACCTTGATCATGTCGCCGAGACGATTCACCGAGGTCGGCTCGCCCACCAGGCACAGGTCGGGGCGCGCCCCGGCGGCGTTCATATGGTCGATCAGGGCCAGCGTGCCGTAGGTGGCGGGGCCTTCCTCATCGCCGGTGATGATCAGGCTGACCGTGCCTGCTTCCGCCGGGACATGGTGCATCGCCGCCACGAAAGCCGCGATCGAGCCCTTCATATCCACCGCGCCGCGACCATAGAGCAGCTCGCCCCGGCGCTCCGGCGCGAAGGGAGCGCTGGTCCAGCCCTCGCCGGGGGGCACGACATCGACATGGCCCGCATAGGAGAAATGACGGCTGCCCTCGGGGCCTTTGCGGATGGCGAAGAGGTTCTCCACCGGGCCATCGGGTGCCTGGCCCGCCACGAAGCGCTGCACATCGAAGCCGAGCGGGCGCAGCGCCGCCTCCAGACAATCGAACACCATGCCCGCGGCAGGGGTGACGCTGGGGCAGGCGATCAGCGCCTCGGCAAGGGCGACGACGTCAGCGGATGTCTGGAGGGTATCGGTCATGCCGTTACCCTAAAGCATCGCGCGAAAAAGTGGGAAAAGGTTTTTCGCGAAAAACGATGCGACCACCGCCGAATCAAAAGCGCCGCGCCCCCGGACGGGGCGCGGCGCCATGCCGCAACCATGCGCGCGCTGGATCAGCCCGCAGGCGTAAGGGCCTGGTCCAGCACCCTGGCCAGGCGCAGGCCCGCCTGAAGGATGCGGTCGCTGGCGACAGTCGCATCCTTGTCGAGGGTGGCATCGTCCAGCGTAACCTCCTTGGGCGTGGTCTCGCCCGGCGCCGGGACATGGCCGAAGGCCTGCGGATAGACCAGATCATGCGCCAGATCCCAGCTTTCATGCGCCCAGTCGGCCACCTCGCCGGTGGCGATCTTGGCGCGCTCGGCAGCGGTGTAGGCGCGCACGGCGGGCAGGCGGCCCTCCTTCTGGGCGCGCTCCACCACCACCGTATCCCACACGCTGTGCAGGTTGGCCGGCTTCTTGCTGTTGTCCACCAGATGCGGCGGCACGGTGTTCACGATGTAGGAGGGCGCCGGGACATTGGTGACGGTCACGCCGTTGCCGCCCGCGTCATGCTCATGCTCGGCGGCGTGCAGCGGCTGATGCAGATCGCCCACGAAATGCGTGATAAAGATCAGCGCTTCCAGCCGCTGATGCGGCGGCAGGCTGCGGTCGGCCAGAATGCGGCGGAAACGCTCGATCTGCGCCGTGACGCAATTGCCCGCGCTGCAGGCCTCCTTCACATCGAAGGGCTTGTCGATGTCGATGTCCTGATAGTGCCAGGGGAAGGTGTAGGCCCAGCGCCAGCGGTTGGCGTTCAGGCAATCGGGATAGACCGCCGCATCGCCGATGGTCTTGACCTTGCACTCGGGCGTGCCCAGCATCGCTTCCTGCTTGAGCAGCACGTCGATCTGCGCCGCGACCTGCGGCGTGACATTGGCATAGGCGATGTTGCCCACGGTGCGATGGCCCAACTCTCCCCAAGCCAGCGCAGGCTGCGCAGTGAAGGCCAGCATGCCCGCCAAGGCAGCGCCAGCGATGGCCAGCTTACGGCGCAAGGTGGTGGAGATCATATGGGGCGGCCCTCTGTTGCAATGGATGTGAAAGCGGGGGTTCTAGCGCCGGGTTGTGACGGGAAAAAGAGGGGATTTGAAGCAAGATAGATGCGAGGGGGTTACCCCCTCGCGCTCCCATAACGTCTCCCGACGATAGCGCAGCGGCACCGAAATGGAGCGCCCCACCTCTCCACCAGCGCAAGGAAAAGGCGCCGCAGGCAGGAAGCCCCGGCGCCTTTTATCATCTTAAAGCCTGCGGCGCCGCGACCTTGCCGCCTGGCCGAACCCGACGCGCAACGCTGACAACGAACGGGAGCGCGAGGGCGATGGCCCTCGCATTGTCCTTTTAACCTTAAAGCTCGGCATCTCCCAGAACCGCAGCCCGCAGTTCCGCAATCCCCAGCCCGGTCTCCGAAGACGTCACCGACACCTCGGGAAAGGCCGCCGCATGCTTGCGCGCCTCGGCAATGGTTTTCACATGGACGTCAGCCAACTCGCTGGCCTTCACCTTATCGGCCTTGGTCAGCACGAGGCGATAGCCCACGGCGGACCCGTCGAGCATCTCCATCATCTCACGGTCGACATCCTTCACGCCGTGGCGGCTGTCGATCAGCACCAGGCAGCGCTTGAGCACCACGCGACCGCGCAGGAACTCGCGCACCAGCTTGCGCCACTGCTCCACCACCTTGGGCGGGGCCTTGGCGAAGCCATAGCCGGGCATGTCGACCAGACGGAAGTCGGGCAGCTCGCCCACGATCCCGCCCACCTCGAAGAAGTTCAACTCCTGCGTGCGGCCCGGCGTCACCGAGGTGCGCGCCAGAGACTTGCGCCCGGTGATGGCGTTCAAAAGGCTGGACTTGCCGACATTCGAGCGCCCGGCCAGCGCCACCTCGGGCACCACAGGATCGGGCAGGAACTTCAGCGCCGGGGCGGAGAGGAGGAAATCCACCCGCCCCGAGAACAGACGCCGCGCGCGCTCGACCAGTTCTTCATCGACGCCGGGCGCCTGTTCTTGCGGCTGCTCGCTCATTTGCTGTCCTTGATGGCGCGGGCGACGGTGGCGCGTTCCTTCTCCACCATGGCGCGCATGCCGGGGTGGCGCGAGTAGAGATACTTCTGCTGCGCCACGGTCAGGATGTTCGACGTGATCCAGTAGATCAGCAGGCCCGATGCGAAGGGCGCCATCACGAACATCATCATCCAGGGCATGATCGACATCATCTGCTGCTGCGCGGGATCGGGCGCGGCGGGCTGCAGCTTGAACTGGAACCACATGGAGATGCCATAGATCAGACCCAGCAGGCCCAGACCCAGGAACGAGGGCGGATCCCAGGGGATCAGGCCGAAGAGGTTGAAGATATGCAGCGGATCGGGAACCGAAAGATCCTTGATCCACAGCACGAAGGGCTGGTGGCGCATGTCGATCGACACCATCAGCACCTTGTAGAGCGCGAAGAAGACCGGGATCTGGAGGAACATCGGTAGGCAGCCCGCGAGCGGGTTCACCTTTTCCTCCTTGTAGAGCTTCATGGTTTCTTCCTGAAGCTTCTGGCGGTCGTCCTTATAGCGCTCCTGCAGGGCCTTCACCTTGGGCTGGATGGCGCGCATCGAGGCCATGGAGGCAAAGCCGCGCTGGGCCACCGGGAACATGATGAGGCGCACGATCAGCGTGAGCAGCATGATGGCCACGCCGAAGTTGCCGGTCAGGTGGAACAGCGTGCGCAGCAGCAGGAAGATCGGCTTTTCGAAGAACCAGAACCAGCCCCAGTCGATCGAATAGCTGAACTTGGTGACGCCCTCGGCCTCATACTTGTCGAGAACGGCGTTTTCCTTGGCACCGGCGATCAGGCGCGTGGTGGTGCTGGCGGCCGTGCCCGGCGCGATGGTCTGGGCGGGATAGACGAGATCGGCGCGGAACAGGTCATTGCCCAGCGCGCGGAAGTCGCTGGTGGCGCCCTGGCCGTTGGTGGGGGCCAGCACGCTCATCCAGTAGATGTCGGTGAAGCCCAGCCAGTCGGCGGTGCCTTCCAGATTCATCTGGCCGGCCTTGGTCACGTCCTCATACTTGGGCTGGAACTTCACGCTGCTGTCGAGCGAATCGAAGGGGCCCGAGTGCAGATTCCAGCTGCGCACGCTGGCGGTGCGGCTGGTGCGGTTGATCAGCGCGAAGGGCTGGATCTTGAGCGGTGCACCACTGGCGTTGGAGACCTTCTGCGTCACCGTGATCATGTAATCGGTGTCGATCGCATAGGTCAGGTTGAAGGTCTGGCCCGTGGTGTTCGACCAGCTGAGCGTCACCGGCGTGGCGGGCGTCAGCTTGGCGCCGGCGGGCGCGGTCCACACCGTGTTGCCATCGGGAATCGCGATACCGGCAGGCGCGTTCACCCAGCCGACCTGCGCGAAATGCTGCGCGGGCGTACCGGCGGGCGAGTACAGACGCACCGGCTCGCTGTTCTTCTCGATGGTGGCCTTGTGGCGCGGCAGCGAGAGGTCATCGACCACGCCACCCGCCAGATTGATCGAGCCGACCAGACCGGGCGCAGCGATCTGCACGCGCGGGCGCGCCAGCTGGGCCTTCAGATCGACGGCTTCGGCCTGCTGCTCGATCGTATCGCCAAGGCCGCCTTCACGGCTGGGCTTGGCGGCAGCGGGCGTCGGGCTGGCCGAGGCTTCCGGCTTGGGCTTGTTCGCATTGGGGTAGAAGTAGCGAAGGGCGGTATCCCAGCCGAACAGCAGGATACCCACCAGCAACATCGCCAGCAACAAATTGCGCTGATTTTGCGGGGGCTGTTTACTCACGATGGCGCCTTCGAGCCTCTATCCGATCCGTGTTGAGAAACGGGGCCTAGGGCACAGGATCATAGCCATGCCCACCCCAAGGGTGGCAGCGCAATAGACGCTTAACCGCCAGCCATCCACCCTTAATCGCGCCATAACGCCGCAGGGCGATGATGGCATATTCGCTGCAGCTGGGCGCATACCGGCACGATGGCGGCAACACGCGTGAGGGGCCAAGCTGCCAGCCCCGCGCGATCAGAATGAAGAGCCGCGCCAGCACGGGTTACACGCCAGCAGGCGCCGGGCCCTTGCCCCGCGTTCTGACCACAGGCTTGCCTTTCGGGCCGCCTTTACGAGGCCCACGCGGCGGATCGCCCTTGCCTGCCCTCGCCCGTTCCAGGGCTACCAGCAGTTCGGCGCGCATCGTGGAGAAATCGCGCTCCACCCCGCTCTCGCGACCGATCAGCACGTGATCATGGCCCGCAAGGCCGTGTTGAGGCAGCAGCTCACGCACCAGAGCGCGCAAACGGCGCTTCATCCGGTTGCGCACCACGGCATTGCCGATCTTCTTGGTGACGGTGATTCCGAAACCCAGATCCTCGCCACCATTGGGCCGGACCTGCAGCACCACGCCGCCTCGCGCTACCCGCAAGCCGCTGTTCGCCGCCAGAAAGTCCGAGCGCTTCGTCAGCACCCGCAACCGCGGCGGCAAATCCAAGGCAGGGACGCAAGAAACCGCGCCCCGAGGCATCTCACCCCCAGGCGCGGTCATGCTATCCGAGCCCTAAAAGGCGTCAGATCAGGCCGACAGCTTCTTGCGGCCGCGCGCACGGCGGGCAGCGAGCACCTTGCGACCGCCAACAGTGGCAGTACGGGCGCGGAAACCATGGCGGCGGGCGCGGACAAGCCGGCTGGGCTGAAAAGTGCGCTTCATCGTAGTAACCCTTGCAAAATCTCGTCTGGCGCAGCGCAAGGCCACGCGTGAAGCGCGGCCATTATGGATTTGGCCAGTTTGAGTCAAGGGATTCGGAAGGGCGTTGAGAAAGATAAGATGCGAGGGCCCCTTAGCGAGCGCTTGTCGCGAGCGACAAGCCACGTCGCCCTCGCGCTCCCTTTAATGCCTTCGTCGCGCACAAGCTATCCGTCAGGCACGGATTCATAGCGCCGCAGGCTTTAAAATTGCTGCCTGCGGCGCTTTGCGTAGCGCAGGTGGAGAGCCAAGGCGCACCATTTCGGCGCCCCAGCCCTCGCGTCGGAAGACGTTATGGGAGCGCGAGGGGGTAACCCCCTCGCATTTTCTTTTTACCCCTAACTTCCTCTCGACAGTTTCTTTTCCGTCTCTCAAGATCGCCCCACCTCATCCTTAATCCAAAGGCGCATCCCCTTGGTCGCATTGGTTTCCACGGTCGCCTATCTTGGATTGGAAGCGCGCACGGTGGAGGTTCAATGCCAGATCACGGCGGGCCTGCCCGGCTTCCATCTGGTGGGTCTGGCCGACAAGGCGGTAAACGAAAGCCGCCAGCGCGTTCAGGCGGCCTTGGCCGCGATGGGTCTGGCGATGCCGCCCAAGCGGATCACGGTGAACATGTCGCCCGCCGATCTGCCCAAGGAGGGATCGCATTACGACCTCCCCATCGCGCTGGCCCTTCTGGCAGCCATGGGCGTGACCGATGCCGAGCAATTGCAGGATTACATCGTGGTGGGCGAACTGGCGCTGGACGGGCGGATTGTCGGCTCACCGGGGGTGCTGCTGGCCGCGCTGCATGCCAGCAGTGAGGAAAAGTCCCTGATCTGCCCGGCCTCGCAAGGTTCGGAGGCGCGATGGGCCAGCGGCATTCAGGTGGTCGCCGCGCCAGATCTGGTGGGGCTGATGGGGCATCTGAAAGGCACTTCGGTGCTGCCTCTTGCCCCGTTGGCCGATGCGGTATCGCCACCCCCTGGCCCGGACCTGAAACAGGTGAAGGGCCAGGAAACCGCTCGCCGAGCGTTGGAAATCGCAGCCGCAGGTGGCCACAATTTATTGATGGTAGGCCCTCCGGGGGCAGGCAAAAGCCTGCTGGCCAGTTGCCTGCCCGGCATTCTTCCCCCGCTCGACGCCACCGAAGCGCTGGAAGTCTCGATGGTCGCCTCGATGGCCGGCACGCTGGAAGGCGGGCGAATCGTGCGGACCCGGCCATTCCGCGCCCCGCATCATTCCGCCAGCATGGCCGCGATGACCGGCGGCGGCATGCGCGCAAGGCCCGGCGAGGTGTCTTTGGCTCATCTGGGCGTGCTGTTTCTTGATGAGCTGCCCGAGTTTCAGCGCAATGTTCTCGATTCGCTGCGCCAGCCGCTCGAAAGCGGAGAGGTCAGCGTGGCGCGCGCCAATGCTCACGTTACCTATCCGGCGCGCGTGCAGATGATCGCCGCCATGAATCCCTGCCGTTGCGGCAATCTGGGGGATGCGGCCTTGGGATGCAGCCGCGCGCCACGCTGCGGGGCCGATTACCAGAGCCGCGTTTCAGGCCCTCTGCTGGACCGGATCGATCTGCATGTGCAGGTCGATGCCGTGCCCGCCGTCGATCTGGCCCGCGCGCCGGTGCAGGAGGCCAGCATGGTGGTCGCCAAACGGGTCGCGGCGGCGCGCGAGGTGCAGCGCCAGCGCCTTTCCGCTCAGCCGGGCCTGCGCACCAATGCCGATCTGGCGGGCGATCTGCTGGAGGCCCATGCCAGCCCCGATGCCGAGGGCCAGACCCTGCTGATGCAGGCGGCCGAAAGGCTGAAACTCTCGGCGCGCGGCTATACCCGCGTGCTGCGGGTGGCGCGCACCATCGCCGATCTGGCGCAGGCCCCCGCCATCACGCGGGGCCATATCGCCGAGGCGCTCTCCTACCGGCGGCAGGGTCCGCTGGCCTGACGTCTACAGCAGGCGCTGCGCCGCCGCGGGATCGGCATGACGCGCCTCATGGTCGAGCAGCCAGCGTTTGCGTTCCAGCCCTCCGGCATAGCCGGTCAGCGCGCCATTGCCGCCGATGATGCGATGGCAGGGCACCACGATGTTGATCGGATTGTTGTGATTGGCGCTGCCCACCGCGCGCGCCGCCGTGGGATGGCCGATGCGTCGCGCCTGCCCGCCATAGGTGGCCGGACTGCCCGCCGGAATCTCGCGCAGCGCCGCCCAGGCCTGATTCTGGAAGGCCGTGCCGCCCATGGCCACCGGCAGAGCGTCGATGGCGGCGATCTCTCCGGCGAAATAGCGGGTGAGCACCTGTTCCTGCGGCAAGGCGCCCGGCGTCAAATCCGCCTCCCGCCCCAGACGGCGGCGCAGCAGGCGATGCAGGCGTTCCTCGCCATCGGCATATTCGAGGGCGTGGAGCCGCCCCTCCCCGTCGCCCACCAGCAGCAGATCGCCGAGCGGCGAGACCATGGTGTGGATCGTCAGCCTCATGGTTTCAAGCGCTCGATCAGGGCCATGGCGGCTTGCGGATTGCTGACCTTGTGGCCGCTGATGACATAGAGATAGACATCGCGCGGGGTCGCCTCGGGCGCTGGCGCGATCAGCGGCAGATCCTCCGGCACAGCGCCTTGCACCCACATCCGCACGCGATCCGCCCAGTGATCCAGCGCCGCCTCGCTGTAGCCCAGCGGCTCTTCCTCCACCGTGCCCATGATCCGCGCATAGACGAAGGGCGCGGTGGGATCGGCGATCTGCGGAAAGTCTGAATCGCCCGCCACCACCGGCGCCACGCCATAAGCGCGCAACATGGCGATAAATTCGGGATGGCGGAAACTGTCATGCCGCACCTCCACCGCATGGCGCAGCGCGCGGCCCTCATGCGAGGCGGGGAGCAGCTTCAGAAAGGCCTCGAAATCCTGCATATCCAGCTTTTTTGTGGCCATGAACTGCCAGTTGATCGGGCCCAGCTTGTCCTTCAGCGCGGTCACGCCGCTGGTGAAGAAGCGCTCGATGCTCTGCCCGGCCTCGGCCAGCACCTTGCGGTTGGTGGCGAAACGCGGCGCTTTCAGGGAAAAGACGAAACCCTCGGGCGTCTCGTCATGCCATTTGGCGAAGCTCTCGGGCTTTTGCGAGCCGTAATAGGTGCCATTGATCTCGATCGAGGTCAGCTTGGCCGAGGCATGCTCCAGCTCGCGCTTCTGGGCGAGGCCCGCGGGATAGAACACACCGCGCCATGGCTCATAGGTCCAGCCGCCGATGCCGATACGGATCGCGCCCTGCCTGTCCTTGCCCATAAATCCTCCGCTGATGCCTCACCGCCTTATGCCCCGGCCTTATGCCGTCTTGGCCGCGCCAAGACATCCCCTTTCATGTGGCCCTTTCATGTGGCCCTTTCATGCGGGGCAATCCGCCTGCCATTCCGGCATTGAATTGTCTTTTTATCGCGTTAGGGCACGATCATGCGCTTGCTCCCCCCTCTTGCTGCCCTTGCGGCCTGCCTCGCCCTTCCCCTCACCGCCTCCACCGCGCTGTCGAGCCCCGCGCCTCACACAGCGCGGCAAGAGCGTCCGCCCGTCACCATCCTGATCTCCATCGACGGCTTCCGCGCCGATTATCTGGAGCGCGGCGAAACGCCCGTGCTTTCGGGTCTGGCGGCAGGCGGCGTGCATGCGGCGATGCGCCCCTCCTTCCCCTCCAAGACCTTCCCCAACCACTGGGCGCTGGTGACAGGCCGCGTGCCCGATCACAATGGCATCGTGGGCAATGCGATGAAGGATCCGGCGCGCCCGGACGAGACCTTCACCATGTCCAACGACGATCCCTTCTGGTGGAACGAGGCCGCCCCCATCTGGGAGGAAGCCGAAAAGGCCGGCGTGCGCAGCGCCACCGTGTTCTGGCCGGGGTCGAACGTGGCGTGGGGCGGCGCCAAGGGAGACCATAAGGTCTCGGGCGGCACGCGACCCGAGGATTGGCTGCAGTTCAATCAGGCGGTCTCGGCCGGGCAACGGGTGAACACCGTGCTGGACTGGATGCGCCGCCCCGCCGCGATCCGCCCGCGCTTGGTCACGCTCTATTTCGACACGGTCGATTCGGCGGGGCATGAGTACGGGCCCGATGCGCCCGAAACCAATACGGCCATCAAGGAGGTGGACCGCAACATCGGCGATCTGGTGGCGGGCCTGAAAGCGCTGGGACAGACGGTCAATCTGGTGATCGTGGCCGATCATGGCATGGCGGGCACGGCGCCGGATCGTGTCGTCTGGCTGAAAGACATCGCCGATCCCGCCGATTTCACCACGGTGGAAACCGGCACCTATGCCGCCATCTTCCCCGTGCCCGGCCATGAAGCCGCGCTGGAGAAGGCGCTGGATCGCCAGCATGACCATCTGCAGTGCTGGGCCAAGGCCAGGATCCCGGCGCGTTTCCGCTATGGCTCGAACCCGCGCGTGGCGCCGTGGATCTGCCTGGCCGATGTGGGCTGGGTGGTCTTCGACAAGCCGCCGCACAAGGTGGAGGGCGGCAACCATGGCTATGACAATGCCGCGCCCGAGATGGCCGCGCTGTTTGTCGCCAACGGTCCGGCGTTCCGCGCGGCGGGCAAGCTGCCCGCTTTCGACAATGTGGATGTGGCGCCGCTGCTGCGCGATCTTTTGAAGCTGCCCCCCGCCAAGGATGCCGATGGCGACGACAAGCCCTTCCGCGCGGTGCTGAAGCGCTGAGCAACGAGAGGGTGGCTTGAACGCCCCCCTTACCCGATCGGCAGCGCCGCGAATTTGGCCAGCAGCAGGATCAGCCCCAGCAGCAGGCCGACGGTCAGGCTCTTTTTGTCGGTGATGGCGAAAGCGACGGGGTCGCCATCCACCTCGCCGCGCCGCGCCATCATCCACACGCGGTTGAGCCAATACAGCAGCGGCAACGGCAGCAGCCACAGCATCTCCGGGCTGGCATAGGTGCCCGAACGGCCCATCGCCTCTGCGAACAGGGCCAGCACCAGCAGCGAGACCATCCCCGCCGCCACGCCGTTCATCGCCACGATCATCTCGTCGGATGGGGTGTAACCGCGTCCGCTGAGCAGCTCATGCTCCTCGCGCAGGCTGCCGCGCAGCTCGATGTAACGCTTGAGATAACCGAGGCTGAGGAACAGGAACACCGAGAACAGCAGCAGCCAGAATGACACCGGCACATGGATCGCCGCCGCCCCCACCGCGATGCGCAGCGTGTAGAGGCAGGCCAGCGCCAGCACATCGGCGATCATCGCGGCTTTCAGGCGCAGGCTGTAGGTCACCGTCAACACGCAATAGGTGGCCAGCGCGGCGAAGGCGGGCCAGCCCAGCCAGAACAACCCCGCCCCCAGCCCGACCGCCGTGCCGATCAAGGCCGCCACCACCGCCAACGGGATCGAGAGGTCTCCGGCGGCCAGCGGGCGGCGGCGCTTTTTGGGATGGATACGGTCGGCGTCGATATCCAGCAGATCGTTGACCAGATAGACGCTCGACGCGATCAGCGAGAGGCAGATGAAGCTGAGCAGCGCATGGCCGATCTGCCCCGGATGCGCCAGCTCGCCCGAAGTGGCCAGCGGCAGAAAGACCAGCACATTCTTGGCCCATTGATGCGGGCGCAGCGCGCGGATCAGGGCGCGCGCGGGGCTGGACTGTGGCGCCAGGCGCTGCTGCTGCGCCACGCCGGTCTCCACGCCCACGGTGTAGGCGATGCGGGAGGCTTGCCAGATCGGGCGGTCGGCGGGGGAATCGCCGATGTAGTCGAAAGGCCCGCCGACATGGGCCTGAATGGCGGCCAGCTTGGTGCGGCCTTTCAGATTGCGGCGATAGCTGCTGGCCAGCACGGCGTCGAACGGCCCGGCCAGCGCCGCCACGCGTCTGGCCACGCGCCAATGCGCCGCTGTCGCCAGAATGACCGGGCGGCCTTCCCGGCGGGCCTCTGCGATCTGGGCCGTCACCGGCTCGCGCAGCACCAGTGTCGAAGGCCTGTGCGCCAGCCGTCGCGCCAACCACGCCTTGGTGGGCGCGGGGCCGCGCAGCAGCAGGGCCAGCAGGGTGAACCACGCCCTCACCCCCAGACCGATCACCTTGACCAGCCCTTCCAGCGCCATATCGCCGCGCACCAGGGTCTGGTCGAGATCGACCACCAGCGGCGCCTGCGTTTCAGGCCGGGGCAAGGAGTTCACGCCACGCTCCGCGCGACGCAGACGCAGCCCACCGCGATCAGCGCGGTGCCGATCAGCCGCATGGCGCTCAGGCTTTCGCCCAGCACCAGCACGCCAAAGGCCATGGTCAGCACGAAACCGATGCCCACAAAAGGATAGGCCGCGCTGAGCGGCAGCCGCGACAGCACATAGAGCCAGACAAACGCCCCCAGCCCATAGAGCGCGAAGCCGCCGATGATCTGCGGCGATGTCGCATAGGCCATGCCGGCCGACAGCGCGCTGCCCTGCTTCACCTTCGTGACGCCCAGCTTGAGCAACAGTTGCGCAATGGCGGAGAGCGACACGCTCAGCAGGATCAGAAGCAGGGATTGCAGACGCATAAGAGACTCCGGCAGAGCGCTGTCCCTAGCCCAATTGCCTTAATCCTTTCTGTTCGGATAGAAAATCCTGTACTCTTCGTGAACAGGCCCCGGCAAGATCATCGCGGTTTCAGCGAAAGTTTACCCGGATAGGCTCTAAGCCCTGCCCGACGTTTTCGCCTCTTGGGGATCATCCTTGCCTGCTTTCAAGCCAAGCCCATCACCCCTGCCGCCTCGAGCCCGCAAACAGGCACTGTGGGTGGCGGCGATCATGCTGGGGCTGCATCTGCTGATTCTGGCCTATGATGCGGCCACGCAATTCCGCGCCTTTTCCTGGGGCGACCGCGGGCTGGAGCGCACACGGATCCTCAAAATCTTCGCCGATCTCCACGATCCGCTGCTGCCTGCCATGACGCAATCGCCCATCGTGCCGGGTGAATATGCCTTCGCGCTGATCCCGTGGCGGCTGGCCGGACCGACAGGCGTGATTCTGATGCAGATCGCGCTGGCCGTGCTGGCGGCATGGCTGGTGGCGCGTCTGGCCGGACGGATCGCGCCATGGCCCCGCGCCCCGCTGGCCTGCGGTCTGATCTATGGCTGCATCCCGCAGAATCTGGCCTTTCCCCATCAGCTGGTGACCGAGGCCATCGTCACCCCGCTCTGCATGGTGTGGCTCTATGCCACGCTCTCGGGGCTGCGCGGCGGCAGGATCACGCCTTTCCTGATCGGCGGGCTGGCGCTGGGGCTGGCCATGCTGACCCGCCCCGTGGTGATGCTGATGCTGCCCGTCACCTTCGCGCTGGCGCTGCTGTGCCCCCCGGCGCGGGCGCGGCTGCTGGGCCCCGGCCTCTATGCCATGGCGGCGATGGCGCTGCTGCCTTTCGCGATCTGGGTGGCGATCTTCACGGCGATAACCGGCCATATCGGCTACAACACCGGCAGCGCCAATCTGGCCTGGAACCTGCGCAGCAAGATCCTGATCACGGAAAAGGCCAACGGCATCACCCCGCCCGAGGATGTTGTGGCGCAGGAGGCCGGCGCCTCACCCGCGCGCTTTCTCACCGAGGTGCGGCTGCATCCTGTCCCCTTCGCCAAGGCGGCGGTGCTGGATACGGTGACGGTCTTCGTGCGCGGCAACACCACCAAGATCACCGTGGACTATCTGGGCATCGGCCGCGATCCCGCCGGATGGCGCCAGCAGCTGGTCTATGCCCATGACGCCCAAAAGGCATGGCTGGCGCAGGTGCTGAGCCCGGTCTTCCTGCTGGAGGAGGCCGGATCGCTGCTGACGGGCCTGTTCTTCGCCTTTGTCCTGTGGCGCGTGCTGGCGATGCTGCGCGAGGCGATGCGCGCGGCTCCCTCGGCGCCCAGCGATCCCGTCTTCCTCACGCTGGCGGCGGCGGCATGGCTGATCAATGTGCTGCTGAGTGCGCAGATGGTGGATCAGGCGCAGGGCCGTTTGCGCAATCCGGCGGAGGCGGCCTTTGTCCTCTTCGCCGCGATGGCTTTGGGGCGGATGGGCAAGGGGTTGAAGAAGGGATCAATGCGAGGGTCATGACCCTCGCGCTCCCTTTCATGTCTGCGTAGCGCTTCGGGTTCAGTCACAAGAGCAGAGGTAAGGAGCAACAATGCGGCGCCACAGCCCTGGCGCCGGGAGACGGAA
>NZ_BCZE01000119.1 GCF_001598555.1 Novosphingobium rosa NBRC 15208 | reverse complement strand
CCAGCCGGTCGAAGGCGCGGCCTACGGCGGGGTTGGCGGTGATGCCGCTGGTGCCATCCGAACCGCCGCAGATCGTGCCGATCACCAGTTCGTCGACCCGCATCGGCACGCGCGGCGTCTCGGCGATGGCCGCACGGACCCGTTCAACCGCGCCAAGCCCCGCCGCGATCGTCGCGGCGGTGCCGCCCGTCTGCTGGATCACGAAGAGTTCGACCGGTCTTCCGCTCGCGGCGATGTGCGCCGCCAGACGCTCGCGGTCGAAACTCTCGCAGCCCAGCGACACCAGCACCACGCCGCCGACATTGGGATGCGTCGTCACCGCTTCCATGATCCTGGCGGCATAAGCATTGGGATAGCAGCCGGGAAAGCCGATGAGATGCACATCGGCATCGTCCGTCTTGTCGACGATCCGCCGGGCGACATGATGCGCGCATTCCACCAGATACACGACCGCGACCGTGTTGCGGATACCCTTGCGGCCATCCTGCCGGGCATAGCCGAGCATCATGACCCGGCCTCCGTGATGGTCGTGCGGCTGTGGGCCGCGATATAGTCGCTTTTCATATTGTGCATGTGGACCCATTCACCGAGCGTGGCCGCCGCCGTCATCGAGCCGATCGGCGCGCCATATTTCATGATCTTGTCGCCAGCGGAGAGCGACCACCGCGCAACCTTGTGGCCGACCATGATGTCTTCGCGCGCCGCGATGGTGCCTGTTGACGTCGCCAGCCTGTCGCCTGCCGAAATCGGCGCGACGCAGATCAACACATTGTCGTCAGGATGAAGCAGGATGAGTGGGCCGGAGGCCGTCATCCGAGCGGGCGCTGCCGTGATGACGCGGTCCAGCGCGTCCCATGCGGTGGCGGGCACCGAGGCGGCGATCCGCGCGACCATCGCGTCGACCTGCTCGACCCCGGCCAGCCCGGCGACCACGGATGCGACGGCGGGATGGTGCAGGGGAAACTGCAGCGCCGCCGCCGGCAGCGAAACACCCGCCTGCGCCGCAACCCCCGCCAGGGCCCGGGCCCGCGCAACAATCTGAGCGGAGGGGCGCGCATAATCGAAGTGCAGACCCTCAATGTCTGCGCCGATGGTCTCATGCGCCAGAATGCCGCTGTTGTAAGGGCCGCCCGCGATCACCCGAACGCCAAGGTCCGCGCAGCGGTCCAGCAGGGCCTCTGCCCGCCGGTCCAGCAGCGTGTAGCGTCCGGCCAGCAGGATCACGTCGAGCGGCACCGCGTCGAGCAGCTCCTCGCAGATCGCGATCTCGTTGACGCCGATGCCGACCGCGCCGATAACGCCCGCATCGCGCAGATCGCACAGGGCCCGGTAGCCGCCGTTCAGGAACGCATCGCGGTGGCGCGGATGCTCGCCGCCATGCGTCTCCACGCCCAGATCATGCGCGAGGACGATATCGATCCGCCGCCCCTGCAAACGCCCGGCGCTTGCTTCGAGCGAGCGGCGCACGCCATCAGCCGAATAATCGTAGACCTCATCGAAGGGGTCGGCATCGACGAAGCCATGCCGCGTGCCGGTGACCCCGGTCGGCACCAGCAAGCGGCCGACCTTGGTCGAGACGATCGCGCCCTGCGCCGGATCATGCATCGCCAGCGCCGCACCCAGTCGGCGTTCGGCGAGGCCAAAGCCGTAATGCGGCGCGGTATCGAAATAGCCGATGCCGGCCGCCAGCGCCGCAACCACGGTCGCTGCTGCCTCATCATCACTCAAGGCGCGGTAGAGATTGCCGATTGCGGCCGTGCCCATGCCGAAGCGGGGGAGAACAGGCTGGCTCATGATGGCAGCCCATAGATGCGCCGGGCGTTGCCACCGAACACCGCCGAATGCTCCGCCGATGGAATCGCGCTTCGGGCCAGAGCGAGCCAGTCACGATAGCTTTCCCGCAGAGTGACGACCGGCCAGTCGCTTCCCCAGATCAGACGTTCCGGCCCGAACAGATCACGGATCCTTGCGATAGAGGGCAGCACCGCCACCGCCGCGCCATCCGCGGCGAGTTCGGTGACCAGCCCCGATACTTTACAAGCCACTTGCGGCAACACCGCCAGCCTCTTCATGGCTTCCTCCCAAAACATGTCGGCTTCACCGATGGTGGGTTTTGCAGCATGATCGATGATCACACGCAGATCCGGGTGACGACCCAAGCAGCGCGCCAGCGCGGCAAGATGGCGCGGCCGCACCAGCGCTTCGAGCACAAGTCCGCGCCGGGCAAGATGCGCCAGCGCCGGATCGAGCGCAGGATCATCATACCAGTCGTCTGCCCGGTCCTGCACCATGGGCCGTATCCCGAGCAGCTTGCCACGCGCCGCCACCCGGTCGATGCGCGCGGGCGCAGCCGGCGCGGTGAAATCACTCCAGCCGATAACACCCGCGATGCGATCGTCCGCATGGGCAAGGTCGAGCAGCCAATGCGTGTCCGCCTCGCTCTCCTGGCTCTGCACCAGCACCACGCGCGAGACACCGGTTTCGCCGATTTCGGCCCATAACTCCTCCGGCAGCACATCGCGGTGCAGCGCCGGCATGTCTGGCCCGGGCCAGGTGCAATCGTTCAGTCCCGGCCTCCAGAGATGGACGTGCGCGTCGATCATCGCTCCACCTCGCCGCAATGAAGGCGGGCAAACGCAAGGATCACCGCGAAGCATGCGGCGGGCACCAGCATCGCCAGCGAGATCGCGCCGCTGATGTCGGAGACGAAGCCCATGACCGCCGTCAGCACCGCGCCGCCGATGATCGCCATGACAATCAGCGAAGACCCCGGTTTTGTCAGCGGTCCAAGGCCACGCAGCGACAGGACGAAGATGGTGGGATACATGATCGACATGAAGAAGCTGCTGGCGACCAGCGCCACCACCCCGACCCGCCCGCCCACCAGCGCCGCAACAACCATTAACATGACGTTGATCGCGCCGAACAGCGTCATCAGCCGCGCGCCCTCGATGCGCGACAGCAAGAGGGCGCCGACAAAACGACCGGCGGTGAACAGCAACAAGGAGACGGTCAGCAACCAGGCCGCGCGCTGGATGCCCAGCTGCGGCAATTCGGCCGCGACATAGCGGATCAGATAGCTCCAGATACCGACCTGCGCGCCCACATAGAAAAATTGCGCGCACACCCCCGCAAGATAGCGCGGCCGCTTCAGCAAGGCGCCGACGCCTGAAAGAACGCCGCTGACCGGCACGCGCCCGGCGGGCATCACCGCGCGCGGCAAGGGCGTGGCCATCAGCAGCACCGCCCAGACCAGCACCACCGCCGCGATGACCAGATAAGGCATGCGCACCGCCGAGGCATCGGGAGCCACGCCGACAGGCACGTCCGCAAGCAGCAAGGCGGCCCCCATCGCCACGCCGGTCACCGAACCGAGCGGGTTAAAGGCCTGCGCAAGATTGAGGCGACGATCAGCACTCTCAGCCGGGCCCAGCACGATCACCAGCGGGTTCGCCGAAGTTTCCAGAAACGCGAGGCCGCTGGCGATGACGAACAGCGCGAAGAGGAAAAAAGGATAACTCGGCTGCAGCGAGGCCGGCCAGAACAGCAGCGCACCCGCCGCAAACAGCAGAAGCCCTCCGACCACCGCCGCCTTGTAACCAAAGCGTTCGGCGGCATAGGCGGCAGGCAGCGCGAAACAGAAATAGCCCAGATAGAAGGCTGACTGCACCAGCCCCGACTGCAGATCGGAAAGCTGGAAGACATGACGAAACTTCGCGATCAGCACGTCGTTGAGATTGTTGGCCAAACCCCACAGAAAGAACAGCCCGACGATCAGGACCATACCGGCCCGGCCGGCCATCCGCGGCGCCTGCCCATCCTGCGTGCCGTTCATCATCCTCACCCCTCTCTTTATCGCCAGATCGGGCATTATAGCCTCCGGTCAAAGGCGGCCAGAGCCATGAAGGCTCTGGCCACAGGGAGGGAAGGTTCCAGCGATGCCCCGTCCTTTAGAAGGTCACGCGGGCTGCGAGGCTGATGCGGCGGTCGGTCACGATCGCGTCACGCGGACGGGTTTCGATACCGTAATAGGTCGATGTCATCGTGTTGAGCAGATTCACGCCATTCGCCGTCAGCGAGACATGCGGGTTGACGTTATAGGTGATCGACGCGTCCAGCTGGCCGAACGGCTTCTGGAACACCGGCAGATTGCCCGAGCCGTTGCCCGACGTCGTCACCAGGAACTCGCTGCGCCAGTTGTAGGCGATGCGGGTCGAAATCGGACCGCGCTCGTAAATCCCGACGATGTTGTAATTGTACTTGGACAAGCCCTCGAGCGAAACATCGTGGACCGGCCCCGCGGTCGCCGGGCTGGGGGCGTTCGAGTTGACGTAAGTGAAGTTGCCCTGCACGCCCAGGCCCTTGAGCGGCCCCGGCAGGAAATCGAAGAATTGCTGATAGGCAAGCTCGAAGCCCTTCACCGTCGCATCGGCAACATTGTTGTACGAGGTGACCTGATACTGCGCCGACACGCCATCGTTGAAGGTGACGGTGCGGGGCGAGATGCCGGTCTGGATGTAGTTCGAAATCTGCTTGTAGAAGGCAGCGGCGGTCAGCGACCCGGTGTGCGAGAAGTACCATTCGGCCGAGAGATCGAAATTCTTCGACGTCATCGGCTTGAGATAAGGGTTGCCCCCCGAGGTGTCATGCTCCTGATTGATCTGCGCCGTCCCGGGCTCGGTGATCGTCAGCGCGGGGTTCAGCTGCGAGAGCGACGGACGCGAGATGTTCTTGGACGCCGCGAAACGCAGCTGGAGCTTGTCGGTGAGATGCGCGCGCAGGTTCAGGCTGGGCAGCCACGAATTGTAGCTGGTCGAAAAATCGACGAGATTGGACGTTGTATCGCCCGTCACCTGCTTGCCATCCGCGCCCGTGATCAGGCCGGTCTGCTGATAATAGCCAGCGACAGCCTGCTGCGTGCGAATGAAACGGATGCCGATGTTGCCATCGATGGGCAGCGGCAACTGCTCCGCCTTGAAAAAGGCAGTGGCATAGGCAGCATAGGTCTTTTGCGACTGGGTGCTGGTGCCGCTCGGCAGATAGGGCGCGGCGGTGGTAATCCCGAGCGCGGCGCGCGTCGCATTATAGTCGCGCGTGGTAGCGCGCGAGAAGAACAGGCCCTGGCTGGGGATGGACGCATCGCCGCGGAAAAAGCTGCCGAGGCTGACAGTCTCAAGATCCGTCGGCACGGACGACAGCTGGGTGTAGCGATAGCCGGTGTCGCTGTAGACGTTCGAACGGTTGGCGAAGCGGAAACCCGCCTTGATCGACTTCAGGATGCCGTCGTCAAACTTATATTCGGCATCCAGCCGGGCCGTCTTGTCCTTGGCTTCGGCGTGGTTCAGGTCGTCGAGATAGAAGGCGGCGTTGTAGCTCGATGGGTTGGTCACCCCCTCCGGCGTGCTGATCGAGAAGCTGGGGGTGTTGCCCGAGATCGTCTGCGTCAGCGTGCCGTCACCCACGCCGTTCAGGCCGATGATCGAGCGGACATCCTGCGTGTTCGCATCGACGAACTGGCCGTCGGCGGTGATCGTCAGATGCGGAGACGCTGACCATTTGCCGTGCAGCGAATAGTCGGTCACGCGCGAATGGCGGGTTTCCAGGCTGGTGTTCGCGGCGATGGCGATGTTCTGATAGGTGCCGCTCTGCACATCGCCGTTCGGCGCGAAGGTGAAGGCCGCGCCCGGCTTCGGCGACATCTGCGCGCCGGCCGGCTCGGCGAAATAGCTGTAATCGTCGAAGCGGAATTTGTAATCGTTGCGGAACACCTCGGCGGTGAATTCGAGGGTCGGGCTCGGCCGCCACTGGACCGAGGCATCGATGCCGAAGCGGCGACGATCGCCATAGACCTCGCCGATCCCGGTGCCATGCGCCAGCGTGGTCGTCTGGCCAAGACGACCCAGCGTCTGGGCCGCGGCATAGTCAGCCGGGGTGTTGGGCGCGCCGCCGGCGCCCACGCTGGTGTCGAGCGTGTTGAACGGCTCGGTCGAGATCGTATCCTGACGGAACGCCGTGTGCTGGTACGACGCGCTTACCAGCACGCCGATCTCGCCGATGCCGGTGTTCCAGCGGTCGCTCACCATCAGCGAGGCGGAAGGTTCGGTCTTTTTGACCAAATCGGAATGGGTGCCGCTGACCGAGCCGGAAATCTTGAAGCCGTTGAAATCGAACGGCTTGCGCGTGCGGAAATTGATCGTGCCGCTGAGCTGATCCTCGACGAGATCCGAGGCCGGATTCTTGTACACGTCGATGCCGGCGAGCAGTTCGGAAGGCACGTCCTCAAGGCTGAGGGTTCCCGGAGGGCTGGTGCCCTCGCCGCCGCCACCGCTGGCGGTGAAGATGTCCCGCCCGTTGAGTTCGGTGCGAACCTGGGTGAGGCCACGGATCGCCACCGAGCTGCCTTCGCCGTATTGGCGCTGGATCTGGATGCCCGAAATACGCTGGAGCGCCTCTGCAACGTTGCGATCGGGCAGCTTGCCGATGTCTTCGGCCACGATCGAATCGACGATCTGGTCGGAGTTGCGCTTGATGGCCTGCGCGCTCTGAAGGCTGGCGCGCACGCCGGTCACGACAATGCCTTCGGCCTCTGATCCCGGCCCCGTGGCGGGAGCGGCCTGACCTCCGCTTGCCGCCACGTCCTGAGGCGCGGCGACAGCCTGCGCGAATGCCGGCGACGCGCCGCCGAAAACCAGTGCGGCCACCGAAACCCTGACCAGCATGGTGCGTTTGCGGTTGCTCTGTGCGCTGACCGTAGGTGCCATAATCATACCCCTCTCCTCCATGATCGGCCCCCCAGGAAGGGCTCTTGCCTTGCCCCTTAGGGCCAATTTCGGAAATATGAAATATAAAAATTGCTTTCACTGGTGATTATTGGATAGGTGGTTGGCGGCTGGCGACGGTGAGCGCTAGAAGCACTCTGGCAGCAACAGAGGGGAGAGCATGACAAGCAAACCGCGTTATCAGGCGCCGGCGTTGAAGAAGGGGCTCGAGATTCTCGAGGTCCTTGCATCCGCCAGCGCGCCTTTGACCATGTCGGACATCTCAACCGCGCTCGAACGCTCGGTCAGCGAGATTTTCCGCATGCTGCAGGTGCTGGAGGAGCATCGCTACATCGCCCGCAGCGAGGAGGGTTACCGCCTCACCAATCGCCTGTTCGCACTCAGCATGGGCCAGCCGCCGGTGCGCGATCTGGTCTCCACCGCGATGCCCGTGATGCAGTCGCTGGCGCGCCAGACGGGGCAGAGTTGCCACCTTGCGGTGGTATCCGGTGCGGAGATGGTGGTGATCGCCGGGGTCGATTCCCCCGGCCTGTCGGGTTTTGCCGTGCGTGTGGGCTATCGCCGTCCTTTGCATCGCTCGGCGTCGGGCCGCATTCTCCTGGCGTTCCAGTCTGCGGATACACGCGCCGCCATGCTGGAGGATGTGCGGGCGGCAGGCGGAGACATCGATCTGCCGGAGCTGACGGCGAACCTCGACTCGATCCTCGCCGATGGCAGCGGCGCATCGCCAAGCCCGGTCCTGACCGGCATCACCGATCTTTCGGTGCCGGTGCTGTCGCTGAACGTCGCGCGCGCGGCGTTGACCATTCCTTTCGTCGATGGGCCGGGCACGCGAGTCCCGCTGGCCGATTCGCGCGAGATGCTGCGCGAGGCGGCGGCGCTGATCGCCGATCACCTCGCGCCCGTCGTCCGCGAGACGACGCCACGCGCGGAAACGCCTGACGCCCCCGATACGCTGGAAAAGGCCCCGGACGCATGAACAGCCTGTCACGCCGCAACCTGCTCGGCGGCACCGTCCTGCTTGGCATGGCCGCCGCAGCAGCCACGCCCGCAGCCAGCGCCCAGACGGGCGCGCACGACGAAGTGGTCGAGCTATGGCCCGGCCTGCCGCCCGGCAGCACGGGCGCCGCGATCACCCGTAAAATCGCCGATCAATCGAAAGATCCGGCTCACCCCGACCGGTGGGTGACGGGCATCGCGCGGCCCGTGCTGGTGGTCTATCGCCCGGAGCGCCCGAACGGCACGGCGGCGCTCATCATGCCGGGCGGGGGTTACGGCTTTCTGTCCTATGACAATGAGGGCGTGTCGCAGGCCGCGTGGCTGAATGCACGCGGCGTCACCGCCTTCATCCTGATGTACCGCCTGCCCTCGGAGGGCTGGAACGACCGCGCCGATGTTCCCTTGCAGGATGCGCAGCGGGCGATGCGCGTGATCCGTTCAGGCGCTTCCCGCTTTGGCATCCGCGCCGATCAGGTCGCGATCCTCGGCTTTTCCGCCGGCGGTCATCTGGCCGGATCGCTCGCGACGCGCCATGCCGCCCGGGTTTACGCACCCGTCGATGCCGCCGACCAGTTGAGCGCACGGCCCGATGTCGCGGCGCTGATCTATCCGGTCGTCACCCTCGATCAGCCTTTTGCCCATATCGACTCGCGCAACAAGCTGCTCGGGCCGGATGCGGGTCTGGCGGATCAACGCGCCCGCTCGGTCGAGCGCAATGTCGATGCGACAACTCCGCCGACCTTCCTCGTCCACGCCGCCGATGACGGCCTCGTCCCGCCCGCCAACAGCATCGCGCTCTTCGACGCGTTGCGCGCGGCGAAGCGGCCTGTCGCATTGCATATCTTCGAGGATGGCGGGCATGGATTCGGCACGCGTCTTCCCAAGACGCAGTCAGCTTCGGCATGGCCCGATCTGTTCTCGACCTTCGCCACCCGCCAGGGCATTGCACTGTGAAGGCGAGTCCGGGATGGCTCGCCGTTCTGGCGCTCATCGCGGCATCGCCGGCGATCGCCGAGACGCCGCACTATCAAAGCTCGCCCGAACGGCGCACCGTGGTGGAGAAGGATTGGGGGCCATGGCTCGGGCCGTTCCGCGCCAGGCTGACCCCCAGCCTGATGCAGGATTTCGGCGAGCGTTATCTTTACCAACCCGCCAACGCCAGCTTGCCGCCCCCGGGGCCGAACGAGCAGCGCGTCGTCTTTCTCGGCGATTCGATCACCGATCGCTGGGATCTCGCGGCGAGCTTCCCCGGCAAGCCCTACATCAATCGCGGCATCGGCAGTCAGGTGACGGCGCAGATGGTGCTGCGCTTCCATCAGGACGTGATCGCATTACACCCGGCGGCGGTGGTGATCCTCTCGGGCATCAATGATGTGCAGGGCTTTCTCCAGCAGGAAACGCCCGAGCAGATCGAGACCAATTGGGAAACGATGGCCGATCTGGCCGACGCGCATGGCATCACGGTGGTGTTCGGCTCTCTCTTGCCGGTCAACAATTACACGCAGGCCGCACGCGATGTCGTCAAGGAACGCAACCCCGAAGAATTGCGCGCGCTCAACAGCTGGCTGCAGGCCTTCTGCGCGCGCCGCCATTATGGCTATGCCGATTATTACACCGCCCTTGTCGACAAAGGCGGCATGATGACGGCCGCCTACACCAGTGATGGCGTCCATCCGCTCGACAATGGCTATGCCCGCATGGCGCCTGTCGCCGCGCAGGCGATCGCGGCGGCGCTGGCCATGCCCCGCAGGAAAAGCTGATGCGCCTCCTGCCCCTGATCGCGCTTTTGCTCGCCAGCGCCCCTTCTGCCTCCGCGCAGACGATAGTGCCCGGCGACCCCCATGCCGACGATCCAAGCGGCATTGTCGCCGCCCCCTGCCCTGTTCACGACAAACCCACCGACGCTGCCGGATGGCATATGTGGAACCTGCATATGCTAACCCGCGATTACGGCCAGCTTTGCCGCTACGCCGCCCAGAACACCACTTTGGCCGCGCCGGTGCGGGTCGTGTTCATGGGCGATTCGATCACCGACAACTGGATCAACGCCGATCCGGCGATGTTCACCGGCGGCCTCGTCGATCGCGGCATCAGCGGGCAGACCACGCCGCAGATGCTGGTGCGCTTCCGCCGTGACGTCATCGACCTGCACCCCATGGCGGTGCACATCATGGCTGGCACCAACGATCTTGCTGGAAACACGGGCGCGGCGACGATGGACACCGTTCAGGGCAACATCGCAAGCATGGCCGAACTGGCGCGCGCCCACGGCATCAAGGTGATCCTCGCCTCGATTCCCCCCGCAGCCGCCTTCCCGTGGAGCCCGGACAAGCGCCCGATCCCACAGATCGCCGCTTTCAACGACTGGCTGCGCAGCTACGCCAGGGCCAATGGTTTTGGCTATGTCGATTATCACGCGGCGCTCGCCACGCCCGAAGGGGCGATGCGGTCCGGTCTGGCCAGCGACGGCGTCCACCCGACGCCCGCCGGCTATGCGGTGATGCGCCCACTCGCGCTGGCCGCGATCTCGGCCACGCTGAGTACGGACAAATAAGCTGGCTCGATCACAATCTGGCAGCGCCCTTCATGGCGCCAGTCCAGCAGCAGCGAAAGATGGGAAGGCGAAGGGCTTGACGATGTCACGGGCAGGAGGTGTGCTGTCGGTTGCGCTGATGATGGCGGCAGGCCTTGCCGGATCGGTGGCGTGCGCCGCGCCTGCGCCGGTGCCCTATGACTGGTCGAATGTCCGCATCGGTGGCGGCGGCTTCACGCCGGGCATCGTCTTCAGCACGGTGGAGCCCGGCCTTGCCTATCTGCGCAGCGATATGGGCGGGGCCTATCGCTGGGATGCGCGCGCCAAACGCTGGGCGCCGTTGCAGGATGGCGTCTCCGAAGGCAGCTACATGGGCGTGGAGAGCCTTGCGGTCGATCCGGTGGATGCGGGCACGGTCTATCTCGCGGCGGGCATGGCCGCCGGCATGCCTGCCGCCATCTTCCGCTCCACCGATTATGGCGCGCATTGGCAGGTGACGCCGGTGCCCTTCGCGATGGGCGGCAATGAGGATGGGCGCGGGCTGGGCGAAAGGCTGGCGATCGATCCCTTCAACCATGCGCGGCTGTTGTTCGGTTCGCGCCATCGGGGCCTGTGGCGAAGCGAGGATGCCGGGGCCCATTGGCGTCAGGTGAGCACCTTCCCGCTGGCCGGGCTGGGCTTGCCGACAGGGCACCGGCAGACGCATGGCGGCCTGTCCTTCGTGGTCTTTGATCCCGCACGCAAGGGCCGCATCTTCGTGGGCAACGCCGATCCCGGCACGCAGCATCTGTTCCTCTCGCAGGATGGCGGGGCGACATGGCGCGCGGTGCCGGGCGGGCCGCCTGCCGATCTGCTGGCGGCCAAAGCCGCGTTGGGGCGCGACGGCATGCTGACCATCACGCTCAATGACGGGATCGGCCCCAATGGCATCCGGCGCGGCGCGGTGTGGCAACTCGATACGGCGGCGATGCGCTGGCGCGAGGTGACTCCGCTGCGGGGGGCTGACGCGCCGCAGGGCGGTTATATGGGCGTTGCGGTTTCCACGACGGACCCGATGATGATCGCTGTCAGCACCGTCGATCGCGGCGATCCGGTCGATACGGTCTGGCTGAGCCGCGATGGCGGCGCGCATTGGGACGAGTTGTGGCGGCGTTCGGTGCGCGACGTGTCCTCCTCACCCTTCCTCGATTTTAATGGCAAGGCCAATTTCGGTCACTGGATCGCCGGGCTGGCGATCGATCCCTTCGATCCGGGCCATGCCGCCTATGTCACCGGCGCGACGGTCTATGGCACGCAGGCGCTCGACAAGCCCGGCGAGATGCCGTGGCGGCCCTGGACTCAGGGCATCGAGCAGACCGCCGTCATCACCCTGATCAGCCCGACCGGCGGCGCCCATCTGATCTCCGGCTTTGGCGACATCGGCGGTTTCCGGCATGATGATCTGGCGGTCTCGCCACCGCGCATGCATCTCCAACCGTTCCTGACCAACACCAACACGCTGGATTACGCCGGACGGTCGCCCGCCATCATGGTGCGCAGCGGCAACACGCACACATTGAAAGTGCCCGATACCTCGCTGGCATGGTCGGCGGATGGCGGCGCATCGTGGGAAGCGCTGCATCTGCCGCGCTGCACGCCCCATGCCGACGGCTCGCCTTGCCCGGAGGAGACCGGCGATGCCGCCATCACCGCTTCCGCCGATGGCGGGGCCTTTGTCGCCGAGACCGATAAGCCGCTGCTTTCGCGCGATCATGGCGTGAGCTGGACCGCGATCTCCGGTCTGCCCCGCACGAGGGTGACGGCGGACAAGGCCGATGCGCGCCGCTTCTACGCGTTGGACTTCACCAAAGGCCGGATGCTGCGCAGTGACGATGGCGGCGCCAGCTTCCATCCCGTGATGGGCAAGGGCCTGCCGCAAGACCTCACCGCAGCCCGCTCCACCAACCGGGAGGATCCCGCGCCGTTGCTGGCCGAGCCTGATCGCGCCGGGGCGCTGTGGCTGGCGCTGGATGGCGATCTGTGGCGCTCCACCGATTTCGGCGAAAGCTGGCGGCGCAGCGGGCAGGCGATCCGGGTGGAACGCTTCGGTCTCGGCAAAGGGACAGATGCGGAGACCCCGGCGCTCTACGCGCTGGGCAGCGTGAGGGGCACGCGCGGGCTGTGGCGCTCGCTTGACGGCGGCGGGGCCTGGGCACGCATCAACGACGATGAACATCAATGGGGCCTGCGCATCCGCATGGTCTCGGGCGACCCGCGCCTGTTCGGGCGGGTCTATGTGGCGACAGACGGGCGCGGACTGATCTTCGGCGACCCGGCGAAAGGGACATGACAAAGATGCTGACGAAACTCGCGCCGCTGGCGCTGGCTTGCGCCCTTGCAGCGCACACCGCCGCCGCCCAGACGGCCACCCCGCTTCCCCGGCTGGAAAGCCGCGAGGGGCATCATGCGCTGATCGTCGATGGCGCGCCCTTTGTGATGCTGGGCGGGCAGGTCAACAACTCCAGCAATTATGCCGAGCCGCTCAAGACCGCCTGGCCGGTGCTGGACGCCATGCATGCCAACACGGTGGAAGTGCCCATCGCCTGGGAGCAGGTGGAGCCGGTGGAAGGCCAATATGACCTTTCCTTCCTGCAGGACCTGCTCGATCAGGCCCGCGCCCACGACAAGCGCGTGGTGCTGTTGTGGTTCGGCAGCTGGAAGAACACCAGCCCTTCCTATGCACCGGCCTGGGTGAAGCTGAACAACGCCCGTTTCCCCCGCATGAAGGACCAGCAGGGCAAGGACCACGGCGTGCTGTCACCGCTGTTTCCCGCGACCATGGAGGCCGACCGCCGCGCCTTTGTGAAGGTGATGGATTATCTGCGCGATCATGACCGGCAGAACACCGTCATCATGGTCCAGCCCGAAAATGAAACCGGCTCCTACCGCGTGCCGCGCGATTTCTCCGCTGAGGGCAACCGGCTGTTTGCGCAGCAGATCCCGGCGGCGCTGGCGCGCAAGACGGGCAAGTCCGGCACATGGACGCAGGCCTTTGGGGCGCAGGCCCCGCGCGCCTTCAATACCTGGTATGTCGCCAGCTATGTCAATGCTTTGGCGCAGGCGGGCAAGACGGTGAAAGCGCTGCCGATGTATGTCAACGCCTCGCTGGCCGGGCCGTCCAACGTGCCCGATCCCACGGGCGTGGCCAGCGGCGGGCCGCAGTGGGATGTGCTGGACATCTGGAAGGCGGCGGCCCCGGCCATCGACCTTGCCGCGCCCGATATCTATGATCGCGCCAGCGGCAATGTGATCCAGTACCTCGACAAATACACCCGTCCCGACAATGCGCTGATGGTGCCGGAAATCGGCAATGCCAAGGAATTCGCGCGCTTCTTCTGGCCCACCATCGGGCGCGGCGGCATCGGCTTTTCCCCCTTCGGCATGGATGCCAGCGGCTATTTCAACTATCCGCTGGGCGCCCGCGCGCTGGATTCCAAGGAGCTTGCCGCTTTCGCGCTGCCCTATGCCACGGTGAGCAGCATCATGCGTGACTGGGCGGAGATCGCCGCCACGCGCCCCACCTGGGGCACGGCCAAGCCCGACAATGGCAGCGACCAGTCGGTCACGCTGGGTGCGTGGACCATCACCGCCAGCTGGGGCCAGTGGCAGTTCGGCATGAAGGACTGGACCTGGATCAAGGCCGATCCGGCGCCATGGGCCAGCGAGCCTGTCGGCGGCATGGCCGTGGCCCAGCTTTCGGACCATGAATATCTGGTGATGGGCGACCACGTGCGCGTCAGCTTCTCCCCTGCGGACAAGCGCGATGACGGCATGGTCGTTTCGGTGGAGGAAGGCACCTTCCGTGATGGCAAGTGGGTCACCGCGCGGGTGTGGAACGGCGATCAGACCGATTACGGCCTGAACCTGATCGACCGCCCGCAGGTGCTGAAGGTCACCACCGGTTTCTATTCCGGCAAACCGCGCTGAGATAACACCCTGCCCCGGACACACCAGTCCGGGGCAGGGTCGCGGTCAGACCAGCCGGTTGGTGCGCACCAGTTCGCGGTACCAGTCCGCGCTCAGTTTGGGTGTGCGCTTGCCGGTCTTGAAATCGACGTGGTGGATGCCGAAAAGCTTGGTGTAGCCATCCTCCCACTCGAAATTGTCCATCAGGCTCCAGAGGAAATAGCCCTTGATGGGGTAGCCCTCGCGCGCGGCGCGCTGCAGATGGGTCAGGTAGTTGCGCAGATACATGATGCGGTCGCCATCATAGACCTTGCCATCCGCCGCCACCGGATCATCCGCGGAGCAGCCGTTCTCGGAAATGTAGAGCGCCTTGGGCTTCCACAGATCGTTGACGGCGCGCACGCTCCAGTACAGCGCCTCCGGCCCGACATAGAGCCAGGGCGAGGCCATGCGCGGCGACTGGGGCAGATGC
>NZ_BCZE01000118.1 GCF_001598555.1 Novosphingobium rosa NBRC 15208 | reverse complement strand
GACCGGTCGACAGGCGGGTCATCGCCTGGCTGGTCATGGCAGCGGCCGAGTTCGAAGCGGCAGTGGCCTGAAGAGCATTCACGTTGGTGTTGATAACGGTCATGATGAAGTTCCCTGTGTTCCCGAAGTCGAGCGCCGCATGCTGCGAGGCGTTCACCGACTAAGACGACAAGGCGCGGAGTTCTTTAAGTCCTGAGGGTAAACGGGCCGGAAAGGCTAAGCGTCCGCCCGGAGATTCAGGGAAACGGAATGGGCGGCCCGGGCCCTTTTCAATGCGCTTTTGCACGCGGCCCAAATCTGAGGAATCAAGCGCGTTGACGGACCTGAAGCAGCATCGGCAGGCCGGTCACCGCCCGTTGTCGATGCGGCATCCCAGACCCGCGAGGCGCTGCCCCAGAAGGTGATTGCGCTGTGCTGCTTCCGGATCGGGAGCGGTCCTGTAATAGGTATTCATCGGCGCGAACCAGCGCTCGTCCGCCACGGCGACATGGGCGCCCTTGCCGCAGATCAGCGCCTCAACTTGCCGGCTCGTGAAGTTGCTGATCAGGCGCAGCGGACGGCGATCGAGCGCAGGAGGATTCTGCACCAGATCGAGCGCGAAAGGCGCCTCCAGCCCATCGACCATCACATAATCGGCCTGAACCCTGTCAAGGCGCGCGCTGACGGCGGCGGATGGCGCGTAAAAGCCATGGGCCATCCAGAGCTGGCATGGAACGATGAAGGCAAGCCCGGCCACCGTGGTCCATACCAGGGCGTTGCGCCAGTCCTTCTGCCGGTCCTCCAGCGAGATCCAGCCGTAAACCGCCAGCAGGATGCAATTGCCGATCAGCCCATGCAGATACCGATAGCCAAAGCCATGCCCCTGATAGGGCAAGATCACGGCCATGATCCCTGCCGTCAGGATGATGCCCAGGGTCAGCGCCCCGGCCAGACGATCCTTTTTCGCGATCTTCCAGCCCACGATCATCAAGGGCAGCAGCAACAGATGCTGCCATGCGAAAAAGCGCAGCAGATTGGCGACTGTGTCCTGACGGGCTGCGATATCCCGTCCGGCAAAGGTCTGCGACAGCCGCGTGTAGAAATCGACGCCGGCCGGGCTGGCCGCATGAAGGTCCGCCTGCACCAGATGCCACATCCTGCCCGGCCACAGCAGCCAGAACACCCCGCCCACAGCGTAGCCCGCCGCATAGAGCGCGGCGCGGACCCATTGCCGCTCCTGCAGCAGCAGAAACAGCAGGGGCGCGGCGAAAAGCGGATGCATCAGCGGCTGATGCAGGCCCATCGCCACGAACCCCACCACCAGAGCGGCAAGATCGGACCACAGGCGCCGGTTCAGGAACAGCCAGAGCCAGACCAGATTGCAGACCAGATGCGCGGGCATCGCATAAGCCGTCATGCCCAGCGTGAGGATCTGCCCTGACCCGATGTAGAGCAGCAAGGCGACAAGCGCGGCCTCCCGATTGGCCGGCCAGATGCGCCGCGCACAGGCCCACAGGGCGAGCAGGCCAAGCCCGGTCATCACCGCATTGGTAAGATAGGGTGTGGCGAAAAGGCTGAACAATGCCCGCAACGCCGCATTGAGGGGCAGATAGGAGGAAATCCAGCCGCCACGGCGGGTGGCCGGATACATGAACATGGTGTTGAGCACATCGGCATGATCGCGCCACATCGCCGGCAAGGGCTGGATCAAATGGCCCTTGGCGAAGACCGCGGCATCGAAGCTGGCCATCTGCTCATCGCGGCTCATGTCATAACCGGCCAGCACCCAATCGTGGCCAAGCAGGCAGACCGGCACCAGCGCGGCAGCGGCGATCCAAGGCCATGCCTTTCCTGCCCGCCAGGCGCTGTCGCGCTGCCGGACCACGCCGCCGACCACCACCACCACCCCCGTTTCAAGCAGCAGGAGCCAGCGATCCTGTCGATCGAGAAAAAACGCTGTCAGATTGGCCGTGGCGGGAAAAACAACATGCAGGGCGAACGCCACCAGCGTCAGGGCGGCCAGCACGGCGCAGGCAGGCCAAAGCCGGACCCTCGCCGCGCCCATGATCGGCAGCGAAGCCGGGAAAAAGCTGGAAGGCCCGGATTTGGGGATCATCGGCACGTCAATCTCGCGATGGCTGAGGCATGATGTTCTTCCGGGCATCATACCCTTCCTCCATCGCCGGAGGAGATCGCAAAATATGGTTAAGGCCTGCTTACCGGAGGCGATCCGGCAAACAGGCCCTACCTTTGTTTCCGTGCGTGATGCTTAGAAGTGGATCGCGCGACCGTAGGCCGACAGCGTCGCTTCATGCATCATTTCGGAGAGCGTCGGGTGCGCGAACACCGTCTGCATCAGCTCCTGCTCGGTGGTCTCCAGCTGCTTGCCGACGACATAGCCCTGGATCAACTCGGTCACTTCCGCGCCGATCATATGCGCGCCCAGCAGCTCGCCGGTCTTGGCGTCGAACACCGTCTTGATGAAACCCTCGGGCTCACCCAGAGCGATAGCCTTGCCATTGCCGATGAAGGGGAAGTTGCCGACCTTCACGGTGTAACCGGCTTCCTTGGCCTTGGCCTCGGTCATGCCGACGCTGGCGATCTGCGGGTGGCAATAGGTGCAACCGGGGATGTTGTTGCGGTCCAGACCGTGGGGATGGACCTCCTTGTTGCCCAGCTCCTGCGCGATGGCTTCGGCGGCGGTCACGCCCTCATGGCTGGCCTTGTGCGCCAGCCACGGACCGGGGGTCACGTCGCCGATCGCCCAGATGCCCTTGACGGCGGTGCGGCCATAATCGTCGATGGCGATGATGCCGCGCTCGGTCTTGATGCCGACCTCTTCCAGACCGATGTTCTCGGTGTTGGCGACAACGCCAACCGCCACGATCACATGGCTGAAGTCCTCTTCGGTGACCTTGCCGTCCTTGCCCTTGATCTTGGCCTTGATCCCGGTGGCGGTGGTGGTGATGCCATCCACGCCGGTGCCGGTCAGGATCGTCATGCCCTGCTTGGCCAGCGACTTCTCGAGATGCGCCGACACGTCCTTGTCCTCGACGGGGACGATGCGGTCCATCATCTCGACGACCGTGACCTTGGCGCCCAGATCGTTGTAGAAGCTGGCGAATTCGATGCCGATCGCGCCCGAGCCGATCACCAGCAGCTTCGAAGGCATTTCCTTCGGCGTCATGGCGTGGCGGTAGGTCCAGATCTTGTCACCATCGGCCTTGGCGAAGGGCAGATCGCGGGCACGCGCGCCGGTGGCGACGATGATGTGCTTGGCGGTCAAGGTCTCCTTGCCCTTCTCGCCGGTCACTTCCAGCGTGCCGGGCTTGATGATCTTGCCAACGCCCATGTGGACGGTGACCTTGTTCTTCTTCATCAGATGCGTGACGCCCTGATTGAGCTGCTTGGCCACGCCGCGCGAACGGGCAACCACAGCGGCCAGATCGGCGGTGACGCCGGTGGCCGAGAGGCCATAGGCCTTGGCATGCTGCATCTGGTGGAACACCTCGGCCGAGCGCAACAGCGCCTTGGTCGGGATGCAGCCCCAGTTGAGGCAGATGCCGCCCAGATTCTCGCGCTCGACAATGGCGGTCTTGAGGCCCAGCTGCGCCGCGCGGATCGCCGCGACATAGCCACCGGGGCCCGAACCCAGAACGATCACATCATACTGTTCAGCCACGAGATTATTTCTCCTGCGTAACGGGGCGCGGACGCCCGTCCTCATCCACGGCCACGAAGGTGAAGACCGCTTCGGTCACCTTCACGGCGTCAAGCTCATGGCGGTGGCGGCCCCAGGCCTCCACCGCGATTGTCATCGAAGTCCGCCCGACCTTGGTGATCTCGCCATAGACAGAGACTTCGTCACCGATCTTCACCGGTTGCAGAAACTGCATGCCATCCATGGCGATGGTCACCGCGCGGCCCCGCGAATGGCGCGAGGCGATAAAGCCCGCGCCATTGTCCATCAGGCTCATCAGCCAGCCGCCGAAGATGTCGCCATAGGCGTTGGCGTCACGCGGCATGGCCGTGACGCGGATCACCGGTTCGGAGGCGGGACGGGGAACGAGCGGTTCGATCATCGAGGGTCTTCCTGGCAAGGCGGCAGCGTCCAGAGCGCGTCCGCCGGGGGGTGATGCCCTTCCCGCGTCCGGTCCCTGTCACGCCGCCTCGCGGTCTTTTATCCTGCTCCCGGCCCGCAACTCCACAGCGCGAGCCGGAAGCCTTGGTCTTAAGCCAGCAGGCCCAGCGGGTTCTCGATCAGAACCTTCAGGGCCGCCATCAGCTTGGCGCCATCGGCGCCATCGATGGCGCGGTGATCGAAGCTGCCGGTGATGGTCATCGCCGTGGCGACGCCCAGCGTGCCGTCTTCCAGCACCCAGGGGCGCTTCTCGCCCGCGCCGATGGCCAGGATCATGGCCTGGGGCGGGTTGATGATCGCCTGGAAGTTCTTGATGCCCATCATGCCCATGTTCGACAGGCTGGCGGTGCCGCCGACATACTCGGTCGGGGCCAGCTTGCCTTCCTTGGCGCGCTTGGCGAGATCCGCCATTTCGGTGCTGATCTTGGCCAGGCCCTTGCCCGCGGCATCCTTGATGATCGGGGTGATCAGGCCATTGGGGATCGAGACCGCCACCGAAACATCGGCGCGGTTGTACTGGCGGATCGTGTCACCGGCGAAGGCGACATTGCACACCGGCACCTGCTCCAGAGCAACGCCCAGCGCCTTGATCAGGATGTCGTTGACCGACACCTTCACGCCGCGCTCGGCCAGCGAGGTGTTCAGCTCGCCACGCAGCTTGAGCAGCGCATCCAGACGCACGTCGAGCGACAGGTAGATATGCGGCACCTGCTGCTTCGACTCGGTCAGGCGGCGCGCGATGGTCTTGCGCATGCCCGAGAGCGGCTGATCCTCGAAGGGGATGCCGAAGTCCGGCAGGGCAGCGGGCGCGGCCGGCGTCGGCGCGGCCGGGGCAGCGGCGGCAGCCGGGGCCGAAGCAGCGGCGGCAGGCGCAGCGGCGCCGGGCTTGGCGCCCTCGACGTCGGCCTTGACGATGCGGCCATTCGGACCAGACCCTGCGACACCGGCCAGATCGACGCCCTTCTGGGCGGCAATGCGGCGGGCCAGCGGCGAGGCGACCACGCGGTCACCCGCAGCCTTGGCGACGGGAGCAGCAGCAGGCGTGGCAGCCGGGGCGGCGGCAGCCGGAGCAGCAGCGGGCTTTTCAGCGGCGGGCGCGGCGGCGGCGGCAGGCTTTTCAGCAGGCTTGGCGGAGGCATCTTCGCCCTCGCCGGCCAGCTGGGCGATCACGGTGCCGACCTTCACATCGTCGGTCCCTTCGGCGATGTCGATCGAGACGATCACGCCTTCATCGACAGCCTCGAATTCCATGGTGGCCTTGTCGGTCTCGATCTCGGCCATAATGTCGCCGGAGGAGACGGTGTCGCCAACCTTCACCAGCCACCGGGCCAGCTTGCCCTGCTCCATCGTGGGCGAGAGCGCGGGCATCTTGATCGCAATCGGCATGGGGCAATCAGTCCTCAATCCAAGGTGAAATGTCGTTCACGCGGGCTTCTGGCCAAAAGTATGAGCCTCGGCAAGGTGGCTTGCGTGAAATAGGTTTGTGGCGGATAGGTGATGGCGCAAAATGCGCGGTACGGAAACCGGGAAAAGAGGGGCCATGCGGATCTATCTCGTCATCATCGACGAAACCGAAGAGGCCCGCGTGGCCTTGCGTTTCGCGAGCAGGCGTGCCGCCAAGACCGGGGGCGGGGTGCATCTGCTCAGCGTGATCGAACCCGAACCCTTCGTCGCTTTCGGCGGCATTCAGGCCACCATCGAGCAGGAAGCGCGGGATCGTGCGGAAGTGCTGTTGACAAGCCTTGCGGGCGCCATCGTGGCCGAGGGCGGACGCATGCCCGAAATTTCCGTCCAGCAGGGCGAGGCGGTCAAGCTGGTGCGCGATTACCTGACCGCGCATACCGAGGTTGCCGCGCTGGTGCTGGGCGCCGCGCGCGACGGGGAACCGGGCCTGCTGGTGAGCCACTTCACCGGCCCGGGTCTGGGCAGCCTGCCCTGCCCGCTGATGATCATCCCCGGCAGCCTTGCCGAGGACGAGATCGACCGTTTGAGCTGAATCCCCCCACACCATCATCAGCGGCGTTTCCCCTGATGGCGGATGTTGGCGGGGCGGCCGCGCTGGCCCACCAGATGACTGCCGCGCTTCTTCAGCCCGACAGGCGCGGGGGCGCCGCGCTTCTCGATGCGGCCATCGCTGTCCTTGGGCTCGAACTTCAGCGCGCCGGTCAAGGGATTGGCCTCCGCCAGCCGCAGGGGCAGCCGGTCGCCGATGGCATAGGTGATGCCGCTCTGCTCGCCGCGCAGCACCTGGGCCTTTTCGTCGTGGAAGAATCTTTCGTCACCCAGCACCGATACGGGGACCAGTCCATCGCCGCCTAGTCCGACGATGGTCGCAAACAGGCCGAAGCGCTGCACGCCGGTGATGCGGCATTCGAAGATCTCGCCCACGCGGGTCGAGAGCCATGCGGCCACGTAACGGTCGATGGTTTCGCGCTCGGCCTCCATGGCGCGGCGCTCCGTGCGGGAGATGGCGTCGGTGATGCGGGCCATGTCCTGACGGTCGCGCGGGGCGAGGCCGGAATGCTCGGGGATGTCACCCTGCGGCGCGGGCTGCTCCAGCCCAAAGGCATCGACCAGCGAGCGGTGCACCAGCAGATCCGAATAGCGGCGGATCGGCGAGGTGAAATGCGCATAGCTGCCCAGCGCCAGACCGAAGTGCCCGGCGTTCTTGGGGCCATAATAGGCCTGGGTCTGGCTGCGCAGCACCGCCTGCATGATCAGCTCGCGCTCCACCTCATCCTCGATGCCTTTCAGCATGCGGTTGAACAGCGCGGGGGTGATGACCTGCCCCAGCGCCAGCTTGCGCTCGAAGGTGGCGAGGTAATCCTTGAGCGCCACAAGCTTTTCGCGGTTGGGCGGCTCGTGGATGCGATAGACCACGGGGGCGACCTTGCTTTCCAGCGCCTTGGCCGCCGCGACATTGGCCGCGATCATGAAATCCTCGACCACGCGGTGAGCATCGAGTCTTTCGCGCAGGGCGATCCCCGCGATGCGGCCCTTCTCATCGAGTTGCACGCGGCGTTCGGGCAGTTCGAGGTTGAGCGGATCGCGCTTGTTGCGGGCCGCTTCCAGCACCTTCCACGCCTCCCACAGATCGGTGAGGTGCTTTTCGGCACGGCCCTCGTCGATGCGGGCCTGCGCCTCCTCGTAAGCGATCACCTCGGCGATGCGGACGATGGCGCGGGTGAAGCGGAAGGCGGTCATCTTGCCTTCGGCGTCGAAGTTCATGTGGCAGGCCATGGCCGCACGCGGCGCCCCGGCTTTCAGCGAACAGACATCCGCCGAGAGCACCTCGGGCAGCATCGGCACCACGCGGTCGGGGAAATAGACCGAATTGCCGCGCTTGCGGGCTTCCTTGTCGATGGCGCTGCCGGGGCGGACGTAGAAGGAGACGTCCGCGATGGCCACCACCGTGCGCCAGCCGCCCTGCCCGTCAGGTTCGGCCCAGATGGCATCGTCATGATCGCGCGCGTCGCTGGGGTCGATGGCCACGATGGGCAGATGGGTGAGATCCTCGCGCTTGTCCGTGCTGAGGGGTTCGCGGGCGGAGACCTCGGCCTCCTGCAGCACATCCTGCGGGAAGATATGCGGGATGCCATGCTTGTGGATGGCGATCAGGCTGAAGGCGCGCGGCGCCAGCGGATCGCCCAGCACCACCGTCACCCGCATGCCCGCGCGCGGCGATTTGCTGACAGGTTCGGCCAGCACCAACTGGCCTTCCTCGGCCCCGCCCAGATCGGCGATGGGGGTGGCGTGGCGCTCGCGCTTGTCGATGGGGGCCAGCCAGCCCTTGCCCGCGCCGTCGATCTCGACAACGCCCATGGTCTGATCGGCCTGAGCGGGCAGCTTCTTCATGGGATGGGCCTGCCAGCCGCGCTCGGTCTCCTCGGTGCGGGCCAGCACGCGGTCGCCCGCGCGCAGCGGGCCGACGCCCTTGACCGCCGGACCGCGTTTGCCGCCGCCGCGCGGCTCGATGATGCGCAGGCGGGGCGCGGGGGTGTTGTCCTCCGGCTCCCAGGCGTCGGGCACGGCGACAGGTTCGCCATCCTCGATCTCGATCACGCGCAACACGGTGACCTTGGGCACACCGCCCATGCGGTGATAGGCGGTTCGCTTGCCGTCGATCAGCCCTTCCTCGGCCATGTCTTTCAGCAGCGCCTTGAGCTGGATCTTTTCCTGCCCCTGCAGGCCGAAATGCTTGGCGATCTCACGCTTGCCGACCTCTCCGGTGGAGGAGGCGATAAAGTCCAGCACCTGCTGGGCGTTGGGCATGCCCGGCGCGGGGCGCGGGGTAAAGTGAGCGTGAGACTTGAAGGGGCGTTTGGGCGGGCGCGGATTGTTCATCGCCCGTCTTTAGCCGGGGTGGCGGGGAAAGGCCAGTTGGTTGGGGTGGAGGGTTTGGCCGCCCGGATCAAGGCCTCTGTTCCGGTCCTCCGCATCGCTCTATGACACCTCCATGCAAAACGCTGAAACCAAGCCCGAAGGATAGGACAATGCGGCCGGCCCGAAGACAGGCGATATCGAGATTGGCTGGGAAAGCAGCTGGGATCTCGACGGGACAATTTACGCCCGTAGCCTCAGCCTGTCGTTGCAACCGCTGCCGTAACACGCGCAACTCGGGGAACCATCCAACAAAAAAGCGCGGAAAGGTTGCCCTTTTCCGCGCCTTTTCAATGCCTTGACCCTTACGAGATCAGACGCGCATCGGCATCAGCACATAGAGCGCCGGGCTCTTGTCGTCCTGACGGATCAGCGTGGGGGCGCCGGCATCGGCCAGATGCAGCTCCACCGTATCGCCCTCGATCTGGCCAAGGATGTCTTTCAGATAATTGGCGTTGAAGCCGATCTCGAAGCCTTCCGAACCGTAATCGGCGGGCAGCTCTTCCGCAGCCGTGCCGTTGTCCGGGCTGGTGACGGAAAGCGTCACGCGGTCCTTGTCCAGCGCCATCTTCACGGCGCGGGTCTTCTCGGTGGCGATGGTCGCCACGCGGTCCACGCCCTGCCAGAAGCTCTTGGGATCCAGACGCAGCAGCTTGTCGTTACCGGTCGGGATCACGCGGCTGTAATCGGGGAAGGTGCCGTCGATCAGCTTGCTGGTCAGCACCACGCCATTATCACCGCCCAGCGTGAAGCGGATCTTGCTGGCCGACAGGTCCACCAGCACCACCGCATCCAGCGCCTCTTCGAGCAGCTTGCGCAGCTCGGCCACGCACTTGCGCGGCACGATCACGTCCGGCATGCCATCCGAGCCCTCGGGCTTGGCGATGGTGAAGCGGGCCAGACGATGGCCGTCCGTCGCCGCCGCCTTCAGCTCTTCCTCGGTCACATGCAGGAAGATGCCGTTGAGGTAATAACGCGTCTCCTCGGTGGAGATCGCGAAACGCGTGCGGTCGATCAGCTGAGCCAGCGTCGCCGCCGGAAGCTCGAAGCTGGTGGGCAGATCGCCCTCGACGATCACCGGGAAGTCATCGCGCGGCAGCGTCGGCAGCTGGAAGCGGCTGCGGCCTGCCTTCACAACCATGCGGTTGTCGGCGGTCTGCAGGCTCACCTGGCTGCCATCGGGCAGCTTGCGGGCGATGTCGAACAGAAGATGGGCGGACACGGTGATGGCGCCCGGCGCCTCCACGCTGACGGCCTGCATATGCTCGACCACCTGCAGGTCAAGGTCGGTCGCCATGACGCGCAGCGTGCCGTCCTGCCCGGCCTCGATCAGCACGTTGGAGAGAATGGGGATCGTGTTGCGCCGCTCGACCACCGACTGCACATGGCTGAGGCAGCGCAGCAGCGTCGCGCGTTCGATGGTGGCTTTCATGCTCGATCCGATCCCGTGCCTGATACCCCTGGGTGTAGCTTCAACCCGCACAGGAACCCCAAGGCACCCCTGCGCGGCCATTTCGGACTATCTTCATTAGCGCGCCCTTGGCTTGCGGCAAGTGCGAAGCACGCGCCTGAACGCGATTCTGGGGATAATTCGATGGGTTTCGATTAGGCGGACGTGCCTAACAGGAGGTTAATGCCCTGGTGAAGGCTGTGGGTAAGTGGATTCAAGGGAGAAAAGGAAGATGCGAGGGTGTTACACCCTCGCGCTCCCATGACGTCTTCCGACGCAAGGGCAGTGGCGCACGAACGTTGCACCCTACCTATCCACCTGCGCGACCCAAGGCGCCGCAGGCCTCAAATTCCTGCCTACAGCGCCGCGACCTTAACCCAAGGCCGAACCCGAAGCGCTCACGCAGACATTAATGGGAGCGCGAGGGTGTAACACCCTCGCACTTTCCCTTCGTTCTTCAAATCAGGCGAACATCGCCATGCCGCCATTCACATGAATGGTCTGGCCGGTGACGTAACCCGCCTCCTTCGAGGCCAGGAACGCCACCGCGGCGCCGATGTCCTCGCCCTCGCCCATGTGGCCCATCGGGATGCGGCCGTTCAGCGCTTCCTTCTGCGCATCGGGCAGCACGTCCGTCATGGCGGTGCGGATGAAGCCAGGCGCCACGCAGTTCACGGTGACGTTGCGGCTCGCCAGTTCCTGCGCCAGCGACTTGCTCATGCCGACAAGGCCTGCCTTGGCTGCGGCATAGTTCACCTGACCGGGGTTGCCCGTCGCGCCCACCACGCTGGTCACCGAGACGATGCGGCCAAAGCGGGCCTTCATCATCGGCTTGGTCGCGGCGCGCATCAGGCGGAAGGCGGCTTCGAGGTTGATGCGGATCACCGCATCCCATTCCTCATCCTTCATCCGCATGGCGAGATTGTCGCGCGTAATGCCGGCGTTGTTGACCAGAATGTCCAGCTTGCCCAGAGCGGCCAGCGCCTCGGGCACCAGCTTCTCGACCGAAGCGGGGTCGGAAAGGTTGCAGGTGATGGCGACATGATCGCCACCCAGCTCGGCCTTGAAGGCCTCCAGCTTCTCGGCGTTGCTGCCCGACAGCACCAGACGCGCGCCCTGCCCGGCCAGAGCCTTGGCCACGCTGCTGCCGATACCGCCGCTGGCGCCCGTCACGAGCGCGGTCATTCCTTCAAGCGAAAACATCATGCGATCTCCTTCAGCAGCGCCTCGATATCGGCCATGGAGATGACGCTGGTCACCTTCACATCCGTCACGCTGCGCGAAATCATGGGGCCAAGCACCTTGCCGCCCAGTTCGACGAACTCTTCCACGCCCGCCGCCTTCATGGCGATGATGCTCTCGCGCCAGCGCACGCGGCCCGTCACCTGCTCGACGAGCAGGGCCTGCACGGTGGCGGGATCGGTCACGACATCGGCGGTGACATTGGCGAACAGCGGCACCGAAAGCGCGCCCGGCGAAACCTTGGCCAGCGCCTCGGCCATGGCATCGGCGGCAGGCTGCATCAGCGGGCAGTGGAAGGGCGCGGAGACCGGCAGCGCCACGCCGCGCTTGATCCCATGCTCCTTGACCAGAGCGATGGCCCGCTCGATCGCGCCTTTGTGTCCCGAAAGCACGACCTGACCCGGATCATTGTCGTTCGCGACGGTGCAGACCTCGCCCTCGGCAGCGGCGGCGGCCAGAGCTGTCGCCTTGTCGATATCAGCGCCCAGCAGAGCCGCCATCGCGCCCACGCCGACGGGCACTGCCGCCTGCATCGACTGCCCGCGCAGCTTGAGCAGACGCGCCGTATCGGCCAGACTGAAAGCGCCCGCCGCACACAGCGCGGTGTATTCGCCCAGCGAGTGGCCGGCCACGAAATCAGCCTTGTCGGACAGGCGGAAACCACCTTCCTTTTCCAGCACGCGCAGCGTGGCGATGGCGTTGGCCATGATCGCGGGCTGGGCGTTCTCGGTCAGGGTCAGCTGGTCCTCGGGGCCCTGCGCCATGATCTCCCACAGCTTCTGGCCCAGCGCCTCGTCAACCTCCTCGAACACCTCGCGGGCGATGGGGCTGGCCGCCGCCAGATCGACACCCATGCCGACCTTCTGGCTGCCCTGCCCCGGAAAAACAAATGCACGCATTTCGCATATCCCTTGAAATCTGGCGCCGCGAGTTATTGCGGTTGAGGGTTTGGTGCAAGGGGGAGCAGGTTTTGAAGGGGTGAAAGGAAGGAAATGCGAGGGCCATCGCCCTCGCGCTCCCGTTAATGTCTTCGTGGCGCTTCAGCTTCGGCCATGGAGTGAGGTTGCAGCGCCGCAGGCTTTAAAGCCGCTGCGCGGCGGGGAGTTGCTACCCGAGGTTGCGGTTTGCACGCCCTGTCGCCGGGAGACGTAACGGGGGTGCAGGGGGCGATGGCCCCCTGCTGTCAACTTCCTGCCTGCTTCCCGAAAGGCACAATCCTGTTCGCTGGATCATGCCCGATATCAGCCTCCCCCAGAAACGGGATGGAGTGCCGGTGACACCAGTCCTGAGCGATCTGCAAAGGCGTCGCCCCGAAATCGCGGTCGTTTTCCGGCACGGCAGAGACCCGGCCCAGACGCAGCCCCGCGATCCCGCCCAGATGCGCCGTGGCGTGGAAAAACAGGCGGTCGACGGCGTAGAGATGCTCGCTGACCTCCTCCACCATCACCACATGGTTCGCCAGACCCGGCATCAGCGGCGTGCCCGCCAGCATCGCCAGCGTGGTGAGGTTCAGCGCGACGACAGGGTGCTTTTCCTCGGCAAGGCTGGATTCCAGACCATCCGTGGCGCCGGTCAGCCAGCCGAGAGCGCGGCGCAGGGCCTCATCACCTCCCGAGCGGCGGCCATCGCCAATCATCGGGCCATGCGTGGGGCGACCGATCTTCTCGCGATAGAGCCCGGCCAACAGATAGCCCAGATCCGAATAGCCGAGGTAAGCCTTGTGCCGCGCCGCCAGCGAGAGCTGCCCCAGCGCCTCCCCCGCGATGCGGTTCGAGCCATAGCCGCCGCGCGCGAACCACACGGCATCGAAGGCGGGATCGTTGGCGCAATCCAGAAAAGCCGCGAGGCGCACCGCATCCGGCCCGGCGAAATGGCCGTCCACCGCAAAGCATTGCGGGTGGAAATGCAGTTCGGCGTCGGGAAACGCGGCGGCGACGGCCTGAGCGCGCGCCACATCCTCGGGCGTGATCGGCGTGGCGGGGGCGCAGATGGCGATGCGTGTGGGCATGGCGGAGGGATAGCGCTTGAGGGCCGGGAAAGGCAACGCTCTTGCCCTTTGCCGCGCCGCCGCATAGGCGTTTCGCGCATGACCGAGAACAGCACGCTCACCTCTCACCCATGGTTTTTCTGCGGCATCGGCGGATCGGGCATGCTGCCTCTGGCGCTGATCCTGCGTGGGCTAGGCGCTGATGTGGCCGGTTCGGACCGGGGCCGCGATCAGGGGCGCACGCCGGAGAAATTCAGCTGGCTGGAGAGCCTGGGCTTCACGCTGTTCCCGCAGGACGGCAGTGGCATCACCGGGGCCGAGCAGGTGCTGGTCGCCTCCGCCGCCGTGGAGGACACCGTGCCCGAAATGGTGCGCGCCAAGGAACTCGGCTGCCCGCGCATGAGCCGGGCGCAATTGCTGTCGGAACTGTTCAACGCCGCGCCACAACGCATCGCGGTGGGCGGCACCAGCGGCAAGAGCACCGTGACCGGCATGATCGGCTGGATCATGACCGCCACAGGCCGCGACCCCACGATCATGAATGGCGCGGTGATGAAGAACTTCCGCGCCCCCGATGCGCCTTTCGCCAGCGCGCGGGTGGGATCGGGCGGGTTCTTTGTCTCGGAAGTGGATGAGAGCGATGGGTCCATCGCGCTTTACAACCCTGTTGTGGCGGTGCTGAACAACGTCAGTCTGGATCACAAGAGTCTGGAAGAATTGCGCGCATTGTTTGGTGATTTTCTGGCGCGCGCGCAGATCGCCGTGATCAATCTTGACGATGGCGAAAGCGCGGGGCTCATGCACCGCGCGCAAAAAGCGATCACCTTCGGATTGCGGACTTATGAAGAGCATGACGATCAGGACGAAGCGGATATCGGCGTCACGCCGGGCAGCATTGTCGAAGGGCCGACCTCCATCGCCGCGCAGATTGTCGATCGCCGTAAGGGCCGCGACTATGCACTGACCCTCAAGGTGCCCGGGCGCCACAATCTGGCCAATGCCCTTGCCGCCATCGCCGCAGCCGATGCAGCGGGCGTGCAGGTGGCCCAGGCCGTGGCCGCGCTAAGCAGTTTCGAGGGCCTCGCCCGGCGCTTCGACATCGTGGGCACCTCGCCCTCTGGCATCACCGTGATCGACGATTTCGGCCATAACCCCGACAAGGTCTCGGCCACGCTCAAGACGCTCAAGAGCCATCCGGGCCGCGTGATCGCCTTCTTTCAGCCCCACGGCTATGGCCCCCTGCGCCAGATGGGCGCGGAACTGGCGCAGGTCTTCGCCGATCTGCTCGATCCCGAAGACCAGGTCTTCCTTTGTGATCCGGTCTATTTCGGCGGCACGGTGGACCGTTCGGAAGGCTCCGAACGCATCATCCGCCTCATTGCCGAGGGCAGCACTTCCGCGCCTTACGCCCAGTATGTCCCGACTCGCGATACCTGCGGTGAGGCCATGTCCGCCCTCGCCCAGCCCGGAGATCGAATCGTGGTGATGGGCGCGCGGGACGATACGCTCAGCTTGTTTGCTGCCGATCTGTTGAAGGGGTTGAAGTAGGAGAATG
>NZ_BCZE01000117.1 GCF_001598555.1 Novosphingobium rosa NBRC 15208 | reverse complement strand
ATCTTCCTTGTTCTAAAAAGAAAAGGCGGGCGCCACAGACGCCCGCCCCTCTTCCGATATCCTGCCGCCTTAGAACGCGACGTTGATCGAGCCGCTGATGGTGCGCGGCGTACCGATGTACACATAGGGCACAAAGGTGTTCGACACGGAGCCGCCGCTGAAACCGCCAACGTAATACTCGTTGAACAGGTTGTGGACGTTGAGCTGCAGGTAGGTCTTGTCGTTCAGGCCCAGGAAGCCCGCCTTCATGCGGACATCCAGATCGACCAGCGTGTAGGCCGGGGTGTGCGCCGGGTAGATCACCGTGTTGTTGGTGGCGCTGGTGTAGAACGGCGTGTTCTGGTCGTTCACATAGCGCGGGCCGGTGTGCTTGGCCTGAATGCCCAGGTCCAGCGGGCCGACATGGGCCTGCACGCGGGTGCCGATCATGAAGGTGGGCGTGCCGGATTCGCGCATGCCCGCCGTCAGCGCATAGATCGTCTGCCCCTTGGTGGTGCAGGTGCCGATGCCAGCCGAATCGCCAAACTTCACATTGTTGGCGGTGCATTCGCCGTTGGCCACATTGCCCAGAATCTTCGACTTCAGGTAAGAACCGAACAGGTAGAGGCTGAGCGCCGGAACCGGCTTGTAGCTGATGCTGCCGTCGATGCCGTATTTATGCACCGTGCCCAGATTGCTGAAGACGCTGATGGTGGTCGTCTCATCCTGCGGGCTGGGGATCGCGGTTTCGGCGATACGGTTGTGATAAACCGTGTACCAGCCCGACAGCTCGGCCTGCACCTTGCTGGTCTTGTAGCGCACGCCGCCCTCGAAGTTGAAGGTGGTTTCCGGCTTGGGCGTCGAGCGCGCATCCGTGGACTGGAAGGCGAAGGCGTCATACAGCATGTCGGTGCTGGGCACATAGATGCCCTGCGAATAGTCGAAGAACAGGCTCGTGCTGGGGATCACCTTGAAGGTGAAGCCCGCGCTGGGCAGCACGCGGTTGAAGTTGTAATGGCGCGACTGCGGAGCCTGATAGGTCGGGTTCGCCGCCAGGAAGGCCGCCTGATAGGTCGGGTTGTTGAAGCAATCGACATAGCCGCTGCCGCCCGATTCCGAGACGCAGTAATTGGTCAGCTCGCGGTGGAAGAAGGGCGCGCGCACGCCACCCGTCAGCACCAGGCGATGGTCGATGAACTCACCGCGATATTCGCCCGCGACCTGGTTGAGCATCGAGATCGAGGAACGGTTGCGCTTCTCGATCGGCAGGCCCGAGGCGTCGAGGATCGGGTTGGTGTCGGGGAAGTAGCTGGCCGGCTGGCCATTCTGCTGCAGCAGGCCCAGCTCGCCGGTCTGGCGCAGATAGGAGTGGTCGAAGGTGTAGTTCAGGCGCAGCGTGTTGCTGGCATTGGCCTTCCAGATCAGGTTCGACACCACCACGAAGCGCTTGGTCTTGGTGTTGCTGGGGGCATTGACCTCGACCGTGTCGCGCGTGTCCCCATCGCCGTTGAGGTCGACGCCGCCCAGATAGGGCTTGCCGCCGATGAAGCCGGCGATCGGCGTCTTGGCCGTGCCCAGCAGGTAGTTGCCCTCGGTGCCGACCACGGCGGCGCTGCCGTTCGACTTGGTGTAGTTGTAGCTGGGATCGACCGTCAGGATCAGCCCGTGGCCCAGCGTGAAACGGGTGTTCATGCGGACATTGAAACGGTCGGCCGGGTTGTAGCCCAGATCATAGGAGGTGCCGCAGCCATTGGCGGTATCCGCCACGCCGGGGCGGGCCGCAGCGGCCTGGCACTGCGCCGGGATGCTGGCGCTCACATCCTTGAAAGAGGCCGGGAACTGGCCCGCGGTGTTCTTCAGCTGCACGTCGCCATAGCGGTTGCCACGGCCCTGGCTGTACCACGTGGCCAGCGAGACGAAATCGTCGCCGCTGCCGACCGGCTGGTAGATCTTGCCGTTGACCTGCCACTTGTTGAGCTTGGAATTGGCGTCATAGGTGTAGGTGCTGCTCTGGCGGCTGGCCGAGATCAGCGCGCGCGTGCCGAACGGCGTGAAGATGCCGGTGTCGACCACGCCGAAGATGCGCATATAGTCATACTGGCCCGCCGAGCCCTTCATGCGGACATGGAAATCCTCGGTGGGGTTGCGCATCACATAGTTCACCGTCGAGCCGGTGGCCGAGGCGGTGGGGCTGTCAATGTCGGTCGAGCCGAGGCTGACGTCGATGCGCTCGATCAGTTCGGAATCGATCTGTTCGGAAGGATAGAGGGCGTAATTGCCCGAATCATTCATCGGAATGCCGTCGAGCGTCTGCGAGATGCGGCTGCCGTCGAAGCCATGGATCGAGAGCGTGCCGCCCGCGTCGCCATAGGGGCTGTTGTTCTGGAAGCTGACGCCCGGCATGTAGTTGATGATGTCATCCACCACCTGACCGGCGCTCTGGCGGTCGATCACCTCCTGATCGAAGACGCGCTTTTCCTTGGGCGTATCGGGGATGGCGATGCCTTCGAGCGGCTTGGCGTCCTTCTTGCCCGTCACCACGATCGACCCTTCGAAGGTCTGGGTGCCGGTGGACTGGGCGAAAGCGGGCGCGGCGCTGAGCAGCGCAGCCGCCATCACACTCAGCGAGGCTGCGTGAGCGAAACGTAACATATTGATAGGCCCCTTGAAATCTGATCTCTCTCATCCGCGCGAGCGGACAGATGCTGCTCGCTAGAGGCTGGCGGCGGCAAATTCATGACAAATTTTTATGTCTGTGCTATATAAAACTCATTTAGACGCAAAATTGCCACAGTCTGGCCCGCATGCTGCAACAGAAAGCCTGAGTTCAGCCGGCTTATGTGACGTTCAACGCGAAAGCGCTGCGTGTTCCGCCTTGGATCTGCAACACCACTGACTTATCCGGCCCACCATGCGCTTGATCCGACAGTGTCCCGCCGCCTTTCTGGCCTCCCTGCTTTCCGTGACGGCATCCGCCACGCCGGCCCTGGCCTGGGGCGCGCAAGGCCACCAGATCACCGGCATCATCGCTGAAAGCCATCTGAGCGAAACCGCCGCCGCGCAGATCCACCAGTTCATGGGCAAGGAGGATCTGGCGCAGGCCTCGACATGGCCCGACGAGATGCGCGCTACGCCCTCCGATTTCTGGCGTCACAAGGCGGGGCACTGGCATTATGTGACGGTGGCGGGCGATGACTACCAGCCCTCCGACCGCCCGCGGGAGGGCGATGCGATGAGCGCTCTGGCCGCTTACAGCGCCGTGCTGCGCGACCCCAGGCGCGACAGGGAGGAGAAGCGGGTGGCGCTGCGCTTTGTCGTGCATATCATCGGCGATCTGCATCAGCCGCTGCATGCGGGTGCGGGCGGGAATCAAAATGACCATGGCGGCAATGATGTGCCCGTAGTGTTTCTGGGCCGGTCGATGCCGTTGCATGGCGTGTGGGATTATGGGCTGATCGAGCAGCGCGGGATGTCTTCGGCAGCCTATGCTGCTGCTTTGTCGGCCAACATCACCCCGGCGCAGGTCTCGACGTGGCGTTCATCCTCGCCGGCGCAATGGGTGCATGAGAGCATTGCCTTGCGCAAAACCATCTATCCGCAGACCCGCAGGCTGTCGGACGATTACGCCCGGCAGCATCAGGCCGAGGTGGATGAGCGCCTGGAACAGGCCGGCGTGAGGATCGCGGCCTGGCTCAACGCGATTTTCCAGGCGGAAACCGCAAGCTCTTGAGAGAACCGGGCGGCCCGAGGCCGAATAGCATCGCTGATGGGGCAAATGGCGGAGCGGGAGGGATTCGAACCCTCGATACGCTTTTGGCGTATACTCACTTTCCAGGCGAGCGCCTTCGACCACTCGGCCACCGCTCCGCATACCTGCAAGGTCCGCCGCCCTAGCGATTGTCTTTGGGCAGCGCAAGCCTTCCTCTGCGCTTCTTGTTCATTCATCGATCTTGCCTGCAACAAAGGCTGACGGCACAGTGCCGCGCATGCCTTTCAACGCCGTATCCCGCCGCCGCTCGCTTGCCGCTCTTGCCCTGCTGGGCGCCCTGATCCCGGCCCTGCCCGGTCGGGCCGCGCCCGCATCTCCGCCGCCGGCTAAAGCGGTGAGCGCGGGCGATGTCGTCAAAAGTGCTCCGGCCAGCGACTGGACTGCAATTCCTCCACAGGATCTGCTGGTGATGGCGCTGGCCCCCGACGCCAAGGGCCGCTCCAGGCAGGTGGTAATCCAGCTGATCCCGGCGCCTTTCTCGCAAGGTTGGGTGGGCAATCTGCGCAAGCTGGCGGCGGCGCATTGGTGGGACGGGCTCTCCGTCTATCGCGTGCAGGACAATTGGGTCGCGCAATGGGGCGATGGCGACAATGAGGACAAGGCCAAAGCCAAGCCCCTGCCCGCAGGTTTGGCCAAGGTGGGTGAAAGCCAATACACCGTTGCGGCACCCACCCAGGAAAACCTGTTCAACGCCGTGGCCACCGCCGATCAATCCCGCTGGCTGTTCGACGCCTATGCCCCGCACACCGGCTTCGATCACGGCTGGCCCGTCGGCCTGGACAAAGGCCGGACTTGGCCCACCCATTGCTACGCCACCGTCGGCGTCGCCCGCGATCTCTCGCCAGACACCGGCTCCGGCGCGGAACTCTATGCCGTGATCGGCCAGCCACCGCGCCAGCTTGATCGCAACATCGCCGTGGTGGGCCGCGTGATCGAGGGGATCGAGCATCTCTCCTCGCTCCCCCGCGCGCCGGGCAATGGCGTCTACAAGGATGCCGCGGACCGCACGCCCATCATCTCGGTCCGCCTCGCCAGCGAACTCCCCGCCGATCAGCAGCCGCATGTCGAGTATCTTTCCACGCAAAGCGCCAGCTTCGCCCGCTATGCCGATCTGCGCGCCCACCGGCATGACGATTTCCTGAAAGTCGCCGCCACCGGGGCAGACATCTGCGCCATCCCCGTGCCCATCCGCCACCATCCCGCAAGCTGAGGGCACTCACCCCCGCCCAGCGCCTTACCGCATTGCGCAAACGCCCCATCCCGCGCATCAAAATTCGTATTCAACGCGCAGGCTTGTCATTGTGCATACGTGCCCGCATGCTGGCATGCATGGGCCCACGCTGATAGAAGGCGGGCCGCCATCCTGTCGGCATGCGGGGCCAACCTGCTGCACGACTACGATTCGCAAAGGGACGATGCATGAGCTTTACCGCGGACCGCCTGCTGCTGTTCGGCGCCACCGGCGACCTGTCGCAGCGGATGCTGCTGCCCTCGCTCTGCGCGCTGCACGCCGACCGTCTGGTTTCCGACAAATTGCAGATCGTCTGCACCGCGCGCTCGGATATGGACGATGAGTCCTTCCGTGAGTTCGCCGCGCAGGCGCTGGACAAATTCCTGCCCGAACATCGCAAGGGCGCCATCCCCAGCTTCCTGAAGCGCCTGTTCTACCAGCCGCTCGACGCCAATGACACAAGCCACTTCCACGCGCTGGCCGACAAGGTCGGCACGGTGGAGAACGGTCTGGCGATCTTCCTCTCGACCGCGCCCAGCCTGTTCGAGCCGACCATCGCGGGCCTCGTCGCCAGTGGTCTCGCCAATGAGCGCAGCCGCATCGGCCTGGAAAAGCCGCTGGGAATCGATCTGCCCTCCTCCAAGGTGGTGAACGATGCCGTCGCCGGCGCCTTCACCGAGGATCGCATCTTCCGCATCGACCACTATCTGGGCAAGGAAACCGTCCAGAACCTGCTGGCGCTGCGCTTTGCCAACATCATGTTCGAACCGCTGTGGAACGCCACCCATATCGAGCATGTGCAGATCACCGTGGCCGAGACCGTGGGCCTCGAAGGCCGCGTGGGCTTCTATGACGGCGCGGGCGCGCTGCGCGACATGGTGCAGAACCATATGCTGCAGCTGCTGGCGCTGGTCGCCATGGAGCCGCCCGCCCGTTTCGACCCTGTCGATGTGCGCGGCGAGAAGACCAAGGTGCTGAATTCGCTGCGCCCTGTCACGCCCAGTGATCTGGTCACCGGCCAATATGTGGCGGGCGCCATCGCGGGCGGCAGCGTGCCGGGCTATATCGAGGAATTGCAGAAGCCCTCGGAGACGGAAACCTTCGTCGCCATCAAGGCCTTCATCGACAACTGGCGCTGGAAGGGCGTGCCCTTCTACCTGCGCACCGGCAAGCGCCTGCCCAAGCGCACCACCGAGATCGTCGTGCAGTTCCGCCCGGTGCCCCATTCCATGTTCGCCCAGCGCGGCGCGGTGGCCAAGCCCAACCGTCTGGTGATCGGCATCCAGCCGGAAGAAAACATCACGCTGGATCTGATGACCAAGGTGCCCGGCCTTGATCGCGGCGGCATTCGCCTGCGCGAGGTGCCGCTCGACATCCGCATGCCCGATGCTTTCGCGGGCCCCACCAAGCGCATCGCCTACGAACGCCTGCTGCTCGACCTGATCGAGGGCGACCAGACGCTGTTCGTGCGCCGCGACGAGGTGGAAGCCCAGTGGACCTGGATCGACGGCGTGCGCGCCTGCTGGACCGAAAACGCCATCACCCCGCAGCCCTATCCGGCGGGCAGCTGGGGCCCCACCGCCGCCATCGCGCTGGCCGCGAAGGACAGCGTGACGTGGCACGAATAGGGGCATGAATAAGGGCTTGGGCGAGCCATAAGGCCTGCCCACCCCGCCAGGAACAATCCGGGCCATGGCCCGATCCATCACCACAAGCGCGGGTTCGCCAGAGCCCCGCTTTCTTGTGCAGAGTAGACCCACCATGGCCCAGCTTCACTCCACCATCGAGCGCGTCACGGCGCGCATCATCGAACGGTCCAAGCCGGGCCGCACGCGCTACCTCGACATGATCCGCGCCGAGGCGGACCGGCACGGCGAGCGCAACAGCTTCTTCGGCTGCTCCAACCTGGCGCACACCTATGCCGGAGCCGAGGGCGACCAGAAGACCATGGCCTTCACCAAGGCGCCCAATCTGGCGATCGTCACCGCCTACAACGACATGCTCTCGGCGCATCAGCCCTATGGCCGCTACCCCGATGCGATGAAGATCTACGCCCGCGAAATCGGCGCCACCATGCAGGTGGCGGGCGGTGTGCCCGCCATGTGCGACGGCGTGACCCAGGGCTATGAGGGCATGGAACTCTCGCTCTTCAGCCGCGACGCCATTGCTTTGGCCACCGGCGTCGCCATGAGCCACGCCATGTTCGACGGCATGGCGCTGCTGGGCATCTGCGACAAGATCGTGCCGGGTCTGGTGATCGGCGCGCTGCGCTTCGGCCATCTGCCCGCCGTCTTCATTCCTTCGGGCCCCATGCCCACCGGCATCGCCAACAAGGAAAAGCAGAAGACCCGCCAGCTTTACGCCGAAGGCAAGGTCGGCCGCGAGGAACTGCTCAAGAGCGAGATGGGCTCCTACCATTCGGTGGGCACCTGCACCTTCTACGGCACCGCCAATTCGAACCAAATGATGATGGAGATGATGGGGCTGCAGCTGCCCGGCTCCAGCTTCGTGCCGCCCAACACACCGCTGCGCAGCGCGCTGACCCGCGCCGCCGTCCACCGCCTCGCCGCCATCGGCAAGAGCGGGAACGACTACCGCCCGATGGGCGAGATGGTGAATGAAAAGGCCATCGTGAACGCTGTGGTCGGCCTGCTGGCCACCGGCGGCTCCACCAACCATGCCATCCATATCCCCGCCATGGCGCGCGCCGCCGGGATCATCCTCGACTGGCAGGATATGGACGAGCTGTCGCATGCCGTGCCGCTGATCGCGCGGGTCTATCCCAATGGCCAGGGCGACGTGAACCATTTCCACGCCGCGGGCGGCATGGGCTATGTCATCAAGGAGCTGCTGGCCGGTGGCCTCGCCCATGGCGATATCCTGACCGTCTCCGAGAACGGCATGGAAGATTTCGCCACCGAGCCCTTCCTCAACGGCGAGGCCCTGAACTTCCGCCCCGCCCCCGAGGCCAGCGGCGACGAGGCCATGCTGCGCCCCGTGACCAATGCCTTCCTGCCCGATGGCGGCATGCGTCTGGTGCAGGGCAATCTGGGCCGTGGCACCTTCAAGAGCAGCGCGGTCGAGAAGGAGCGCTGGACCATCGAGGCCCCCATCCGCGTCTTCGACACGCAGGAAGACGTGCAGACCGCCTTCAAGGCCGGGGAACTGCACAAGGATGTCATCGTGGTGGTCCGCTTCCAGGGCCCGCGCGCCAATGGCATGCCCGAGCTGCACAAGCTGACCCCGCCGCTCGGCGTGCTTCAGGACAAGGGCTTCAAGGTGGCGCTGGTCACCGACGGGCGCATGTCGGGCGCATCGGGCAAGGTGCCCGCCGCGATCCATGTCACGCCCGAGGCGCTGGCCGATGTACGCGGCGTCAATGGCCCGCTGGCCTATCTGCGCGATGGCGACGTGGTGCGCCTCTGCGCCGCAACCGGCGCGCTGGAGGTGCTGACCGACATCAGCGGGCGTGAGCCTGCCGCCGCGCCGCCGCCCGTCATGGGCGTGGGCCGCGAACTTTTCGCCATGTTCCGCCTGGGCGCCGATGGCGCCGAACAGGGCGGTTCGGCCATGCTGGCGCTGGCGGGGCTGTAAAGCTCGGCTGTCACACGGCTTTCACGGGAAACCGGTTAGTGCTGCGATGCAACATGGGCCGCCCTGTTGCATCGCAGGTGCAAAAAACCGGTTCCCACTTCGAGATGATGCTTTAGACGAGGCCACCATGGACATTGTTTCAGTCGATATCGGCGGCACCCACGCGCGCTTCACGATTGCCCATCTGGGCGATGACGGCAAGGTGACGCTGGGCAAGGTGGAAACACTCCACACCAAGGATCATGCCAGCTTCGAATCGGCATGGGCGCATTTTGCCGAACTCAACGGCAGCCCCCTGCCCCGCGCGGCGGCGGTGGCGATCGCCGGGCCGATCAACAGCGATGCGATCAAGTTCACCAACAACCCCTGGGTGATCTACCCGGCCCAGCTGCATGACCGGCTTGGCGTGGACAAGGTGACGCTGGTCAATGATTTCGGAGCGGTGGCCCATGCCGTGGCCCATGCCGGTCCGGAATATTTCATCCATCTCTCCGGCCCCGATGTGCCGCTGCCCACCAAGGGCACGATCAGCATCCCCGGGCCCGGCACCGGCCTTGGCGTGGCGCAATTGTGGCGTGACGGCACCGGCAATTACCATGTGCAGCCCACCGAGGGCGGCCATATCGATTTCGCCCCGCTGGACGCCATCGAGGATGCGCTGCTCGCCCGTCTGCGCCAGCGCCATCGCCGCGTCAGCGTGGAGCGTGTCGTCTCCGGCCCGGCCATCGTCGACATTTACGAGACGCTGGCCGTGCTGGAAGGCAAACCGATCACGCCTCTCGACGACCGCACGATCTGGACGCTGGGCACCGATCCCGAAAAGCGCCGCGAGAACGTGCTCTGCGCCACCGCCGTCGATCGCTTCTGCCTCTCGCTGGGCAGCGCTGCGGGCGATTATGCGCTGGTGCATGGTGCTGTCGCCGTGGTGATCGCGGGCGGCCTTGGCCTGCGCATCTGCGACACGCTGGTGGCCAGCGGCTTCGGCGACCGTTTCCGCGCCAAGGGGCGCTTTGAAAATCTGATGGCGGGCCTGCCGGTCAAGCTCATCACCCATCCGCAGCCGGGCCTGTTGGGCGCGGCGGCAGCCTTCCAGAAGGAACATGTCCAATGAGCGCTTCCTCCGCTTTTCCCGCAATCGAAACCATCATGCGCACCGCGCCCGTGATTCCGGTGCTGGTGATCGAGGACATCGCCCATGCCCTGCCGCTGGCCGAAGCGCTGGTGGAAGGCGGCCTCAAGGTGCTGGAGGTGACGCTGCGCACCCCCTGCGCGCTGGAAGCGATCAAGGTGATGAAGCAGGTTCCCGGCGCCATCGTGGGCGCGGGCACGGTGCTCAACCCCGCCCAGCTGCAGGCCGCCATCGACGCGGGCAGCGAATTCATCGTCTCGCCGGGCCTCACGCCCAAGCTGGGCGAAGCCGCTGTGCAAGCGGGCATCCCCTTCCTGCCCGGCACGGCCAACGCCGCAGACATCATGCTGGGCATGGATCTGGGCCTGTCGCGCTTCAAGTTCTTCCCCGCCGAAGCCAGCGGCGGCACCAGCGCGCTCAAGGCGATTGCCGCGCCCTTTGGCGATGCGCGCTTCTGCCCCACCGGCGGCATCACGCTGGCCACCGCGCCCAACTATCTGTCGCTTGAGGCCGTGTTGTGTGTCGGCGGCAGCTGGATGCTGCCCAAGAGCGCTTTCGACGGCAGCAAGGTGGACACCGCCGCGATCCTGAGCGCCGCTCAGGCCGCCGCCGCGCTGCAGGCCTGAGGTTCGGGGGCCTGAGCCCTCTGCGTTCCGTCACCACCATAGCGAGGGGCCTGCCGCCACGGCAGGCCCTTCATTCAGGGGTTGCGGGCGATCTCGCCCCGGGTCGCGCGACAACACCTTTCCGGCGCCTTTGCGGGCGCGCATCTTTGGCCTTCCCCAGCCGGGCGGGCTTGCGCTAGGCTGACCGTCGACAGGCCCCTTGCAAGAGGGCCGCGATTCAGGGACAGGACCGGCCGAAAGAGGCGCATCGCAAGAACGCCAGTTCGGGAGAGTCTTTACGATGAGCGAGTTTGCCGCCCTTGATCGCCGCTTGCAGGAACTGCACGAGCGCACCGCCGAAACCCCGCTGTTCAACCCCGTTTTCCAGCTGGGTCTGGAACTCTCGCGCAAGATGGAAAGCGGCGAGCTGAGCCTCGAACGCATCGAAAGCATGGTGGCCGAGCTGGAATGCGAAGGCCTGCGCGTCCGCGCCCGGCGCCTCAACCGCCTCGTCTCCCCGGTCGAACCCGACACCAATCTGACGCGCATCGGCGCCATGGCCGAAGGCGGCGATTTCACCGCCTTCTCCGCCCGCTGGAGCCGCCCGGTCGCCCATATCGTCTTCACCGCCCACCCCACCTTCCTGCTGGCCCGCGCGCAGGGACAGGCCGTGGCGCTGGCCGCCAGCCAGGGCGACCTCGACAGCGAGACCGTCTGCGCCGCCCCCGCCGCGCGCGACACGATCACCCTCGATTCCGAACATGCCGACGCCATGGCCGCCATCGCCCGCGCCCAGAAGGCCCGCGATGCGATCAACGCCACGCTGCTGTCCACCGCCCGCGCCCGCTGGCCCGACCAGTGGCGCAAGCTGGCACCCGCCCCGGTGCGTTTCGCCAGCTGGGTCGGCTATGACATGGATGGCCGCACCGACATCGGCTGGCAGACGTGCATCCGCTACCGTCTGGAAGAAAAGGCCGAGCGCCTCGCCTCCTATGCCGCCCTGCTGGAAGAGGCCGCGCCCGAGGTTGCGGAAAAGCTGGCCGCTGCCGGCGCCCATACCGAGGCCATGGCCAGGCTCTTCGCGGGCGACATGACCAATCCCGCGGCGGTGAACGATGCCGCCAACCAGCTGACCGCCAACCACGCTGACAAGCTGGTGACGCTGGCCCCGATCATCGCCAGCCTCGAAAAGCTGGCCGCCGCCAGCGATGACGACACCGCGCAGGCCCTATTGGTCGCCGCCGCCGCGATGCGCGCCGATGGGCTCGGCATGTCGTGGATTCACTTCCGCGTGAACAGCTCGCAGCTGCAGAACGCCATCCGCCGCCGCATCGATCCCGATGGCACGCTGGATCTGGCCAGTCAGGCCGCGCTGCGCAAGATGCGCGAGCTGCTGCAGAACGTGAAGCCGCTGCGCAGCAATTTCGCGGCGCTGGCCATCGAGAATTCCACCGCCGTCCGCCTGTTCCTGACCATGGCGCAGATCCTTCAGCACATCGATTCGGAAACCCCGATCCGCATGCTGGTGGCCGAATGCGAACAGCCCACCACCGTGCTGGCCGCGCTCTATTTCGCCAAGCTGTTCGGCGTGGAAGACAAGGTCGACGTCTCGCCCCTCTTCGAGACCGAGACCGCGCTGGAACACGGCGGCCGCTTCATCGACGACCTGCTGGCCGAGCCCGCCTATCGCGCCTATGCCCGGCTGCGCGGCCGCCTGGCCATCCAGACCGGCTTCTCCGATGCGGGCCGCTTCGTGGGCCAGATCCCCGCCAGCCTCGCCATCGAGCGTCTGCAGGGCCGTCTGGCGCAGGCCATGACCGCCAATGAGCTGGGCGATGTCTCCGCGCTGATCTTCAACACCCATGGCGAAAGCATGGGGCGCGGTGCTCACCCCGCCAGCATGGCCGACCGTCTGGCATGGCCCCTCTCCCCATGGGCCCGCCGCCGCTTCGTGCGCGCCGGGATCAGGCTGGAACCCGAAGTCAGCTTCCAGGGCGGCGACGGCTACCTCTTCTTCGGCACCGACGATCTGGCGCTGGCCACCCTCACGCGCTTTATCGAACTCGCCCCCGCCGAGGCCGATCCCTACGCCCCCACCGATCCCTTCTACCGCCGCACCGATCTCTCGCTCGATTTCTACCGCGCGATCCGCCGCGTGCAGCAGCAGCATCTGAATTCCAGCACCTACGCCCGCGCGGTGACCGCCTTCGGCCTTGGCCTGCTCAACGACACCGGCAGCCGCAAGGCCCGCCGCCAGAGCGACCTTGCCGCCGACCGCACCATGAGCCTGCGCCAGATCCGCGCCATCCCGCACAATGCCATCCTGCAACAGCTGGGCTATCCGGTGAACATCATCGCAGGTTTCGGCACGGCGGCTGAGGGCAATTACGAGGCCATGGCCGACCTGCTCGCCTCCAGCGATCGCGGGCGCCAGCTGGTGCGTCTGGTGCGCGCCGCCAATGCGGTGGCCAGCATCAAGACCGCCACTGCCTTTGGCGAGCTGTTCAACTCCGCCTATTGGGCCAGCCGCCCCTACCGTGGCGACGAGAACCATATCGCCCCGGGCTGCCTTGCCCTGGCCGAATATCTCACCTCGGACGACCGCACCGGCGTGTTCCGCCGCCTCGCCACCCGCCTGCGCGTCGATGCGCTGAAGCTGCACCAGCTGCTGGCCCTGATCCCCGAGGAACCGGGCGGCCTCTCCCCGCAGGACCGCGAGCATACGCGCCGCTCCATCGGCGTGCTTCAGGCGCTGCGCCTCGCGCTGTTCCAGCACATGTTCCTCAAGGTGGTGATGGTCCCCGCCTTCAGCCGCGCCAATGACATCACGCCGCATGACGTGATCGAGATGGTCTTCACCCTGCGCGTGGACGAGGCGCTGGCCCAGCTGAAGCGCGCCTTCCCCACCAGCTTCCCCAGCCTGTCGGACTTCAAGGTCGACGAACCCGCCGACTATCCCGACGATGCCGCCCACGGCTACACCGCCATCCATCGCGATTATATCGAACCCATCGAACGCTGCCACCAGCTGGCGCTGCGGATCGGGACGGCCATCGCGAATGAGTTCGGGGCGCATGGGTAAGGGGGTTTAGAAAAGAGAAGATGCGAGGGGGTTACCCCCTCGCGCTCCCATGAATGTCTACGGTACACTTCGGGTTCGGCCTTGGAGCAAGGTCGCGGCGCCGCAGGCTTTAAATGATGGAGAGGCGCCGGGGCTTTCTGCCTGCGGCGCCTTTTCATTGCGCTGGTGGAGAGTTCAGGCGCCACAATCGGGTGCCACTGGCGTTCCGTCGGGAGACCTCATGGGAGCGCGAGGGTGTAACACCCTCGCATCTTCTCTTCCCCCTTCCAAAACCGTAAACCTTTGCCCCGCCCCTGTCCCCCACTGGAACAGCGCCCTCAAGCACTCTGGTGTTTTGGCAGGGTTTGAGGCAGCGTCTGCCGGTCAAACCTTCCAGAGGCCCGCCAGCACACCATGGTCACCACCGCCGCCCTTCCGTTGCCCAAGCCCCCGCAGATCATGATCGCTGTGGCCGCCGGAGCCGCGCTGCTGGCGGCCATTGGCCTGATCAAGCTGGACGAGCATCTGGGCACCGCGCATCTCTCGCGTCAGGCGGCCACTGTGGCATTGCCGCGCTCGACGCCGGTTACCATGAAGGAACGGCCCGACTCTGCCCCGCAGGCCGATCCCAGCTACGCCCCCGCCTTCGAGGCTGAAGGCGGCGCCAAACCCGCCGCGGCCCCCGCGCAGACAGCTCCGGCTGCCGATACGCTGGTCATCAAACATACCCTGACCATCAACGAGCCCATCAAATACGGCCAGTGGTTCTGGAACGAGGACGGCGCCCCCGCCGGAGCGCCCATCGTCATCACGGTGGACCTGAACGCGCGCGTGCTTTCGGTGTTTCGCGGCGGGTATGAGATCGGCACCACCGCCGTGCTGCTGGGCACGCAGGAAAAGCCCACGCCTCTGGGGGTCTTCCCGATCACCCAGAAGGACGCGCATCATATGTCCAACCTCTATGACGCGCCCATGCCCTATATGATGCGCCTGACCAACGATGGCGTCTCCATCCACGCCACGAATGTGCAGAACGGCTATGCCAGCCATGGCTGCGTGGGCGTGCCCCTGCCCTTTGCGCAGAAGGTGTTCGGGGTGGCGAAGCTGGGTGATAAGGTGATCATCACCCGGGGGCAGCAAGGGGCTTAAGGAAGAGAAAATGCGAGGGCCATCGCCCTCGCGCTCCCTTTCATGTCTGCGTTGTGCTTCGGGTTCAGCCAAGGCGCTTCGTTTGCCGCGCCGCAGGCTTCAAGACGCAGGCGTAGCCTATCGATTGAAAATGCCCTGCCTGCGGCGCTTTGCCTTGCGCCGGTGGAGAGCCCGGGCGCTCCATTTCGGAACCACTACTGCTTCGTCGGGAGACGGAATGGGAGCGCGAGGGGGTAACCCCCTCGCATCTTTCTTTCCTAAACCCGTCTCTTGGGCCCCTTCATAAAGCTCCACCCGGAGGGCAGAGGCCGCACCACCAGATCCCCGATCGAGGCGGGCTGCCGCGCCACCAGAGCATCGAACAGCCGCGCCACAGCCTGCCCGCGCGCAGCCTGCCCATCCAGCTGCTCCACGATCCGCGCCACCACGCGCAGGGCCACGGCTCGCGGCGCTTGAGGGCGATAGACCAGCCCCATCGGCTCCTTCACCACCTGCTCGGCCCATTCGCGGGCGGCGGCCCAGTCGAGGGCGGCATCGGCATCGGCAAGGTTGGAGGCGGCCTGCGACCATGCGGGCACATCGATCCAAGGCGCCTCGGCCAAAGCCTGCCTCACACGGACGCGATCATAGGCGGAATTACGGTTGGAAGGGTCGTCGGCGGCTGTGAAACCGGAGGCGGCAACCACCCCGGCCAGCTCGTCGCGACGCCAGCCCAGCAGGGGCCGCAGCAGCGGCAGGCGGGTGGCGGGCACCAGCCCGCGCTCACGCACGCCCGCCAG
>NZ_BCZE01000116.1 GCF_001598555.1 Novosphingobium rosa NBRC 15208 | reverse complement strand
CGGCCCGCCGGTCGGTGCTGGAGGAAGGCGGGGTTGGCGCGCGCCGCTTCTTCTTCGACGAATACCGCCTAAACCATCTGCTCTACACCTATCCCAAGCCGGTGGTCTCCTTCATGGATGGCGTGACCATGGGCGGCGGCGTGGGGATCAGCCAACCCGCGCGCTATCGCGTGGCCACCGCCAACACCATCTTCGCCATGCCCGAGGCGGCGATCGGCCTGTTCCCCGATGTGGGCGGCGGCTGGTATCTTTCGCGGCTGTCCGGGCGGCTGGGCCCCTATCTGGCGCTGACCGGCGCAAGGCTGAACGGCGCGGACTGCCTGTGGGCGGGCCTTGCCACGCATCATCTGCCGGTGGAGGCGCTGGCCGACGCCAAGGCAAGGCTGGTGGATGGCGAGGCGCCGGGCCGCGTGCTGGGGGCCTTCGCCGATCAGCCCGAGGAAGCGCCGATCACCGGCCAGCTCATCCCCATCCTGAAGCATTTCGCCAAGCCGACGCTGGAAGCGATCCTCGCCTCGCTGGCCGGGGATGACAGTGACTGGGCCAGGGCAACGGCTGCCACGCTGGCCTCCCGCTGCCCGGTCACCTGCAAGGTGGCGCTGCGCGAGATGGCCGAAAGCCTGCGCCTCGACACTTTCGCCGCGAATATGGCGATGGAATACCGCCTTGCCGCCCGCATGGTGATGCTGCCCGATTTTTCCGAAGGGGTGCGCGCCGTGCTGGTCGACAAGGACAATGCCCCGGTCTGGAACCCCGCCACCCCCGAAGGCGTGAGCGAGGCGATGCTCGACGCGATCTTCGCCCCTCTGCCCGCAGCCGAAGAATGGAGCCCTTATGAGTGAGCCGACACTGATCGTTGAACAGCAGGGCGCGGTGACGATCATCACGCTCAACCGGCCCAAGGCGCTCAATGCGCTCAACAGCCAGGTGCTGGAGGAGCTGATCGCCGCCTTCGAGGCCTTTGAGGCCGACGACACCCAGCGCTGCGCCGTCCTGACCGGCAGCGGCGAAAAGGCCTTCGCCGCCGGGGCCGACATCAAGGAAATGCTCGACAAGCCCGCCGCCGAGTTCTTCCTGCAGGACTTTTTCAGCCGCTGGACCAGCCATCTGGTGAAAGGTACGCGCAAGCCGTGGATCGCGGCGGTGAACGGCTTCGCGCTGGGCGGCGGCTGCGAGCTGGCGATGATGGCGGATTTCATCATCGCGGCGGACAGTGCCAAATTCGGCCAGCCCGAGATCAAGCTGGGCGTGGCCCCCGGCATGGGCGGCAGCCAGCGCCTGACCCGCGCCGTGGGCAAGGCCAAGGCCATGGACCTGTGCCTGACCGGGCGCATGATGGACGCCGCCGAGGCCGAGAGCAGCGGTCTGGTGGCGCGCGTGGTGCCGCTCGCCAGCCTGATGGAGGAGGCGGTGAAGGCCGCCCAGACCATCGCGGGCATGGCGCCGATGGCCGCGCTGATGAACAAGGAAATGGTCAACGCCGCTTTCGAGACCACGCTGGATCAGGGTCTGCTGCTCGAACGCCGCATGTTCCAGGTGCTGACCGCCAGCGAGGACCGCACCGAAGGCATGACCGCCTTCGTGGAAAAGCGCGCCCCGGTCTGGAAGGGTCGCTAAACCTATCCGGCAACACTTCGTTACACAGCGGAAAGGCATCGCAACACAAATCCCGTCATGACTATGCGTGACCGGTTCCAGTTGGCCCGAACGAGGCCTTCGGAGTCGGCACGCAGGCGGAACGGTCTCAAATATTCAGGGAGCGTTTCACACCATGACGGGCAAGACCATTTTTCGCGGCCTGATCGCCTTGGGCCTCTTTGCCGCCAGCACCTCGGCCGCCTTCGCCGAGGATGAAGCCCCCGCACAGAGCGGCAAGGGCGGGCTTGATTTCACCATCTCCGGCAGCGCTGGCCTCGTCAGCGACTATCGCTTTCGCGGCGTCTCGCAGACCGACAAGCATATGGCTGTGCAGGCCGGCCTGACGCTGATGCACAAGAGCGGCTTCTATGCCAGCACCTGGGCCTCCAACCTTGCCGGCTGGGGCCAGTTCGGCGGCGCCAACATGGAGCTGGACCTCGTGGGCGGCTACACCAAAACCTTCAAGAAGGTGACGGTGGACGCTGGCCTGACGTGGTACATGTACCCCGGCGGCTCCAACACCACCGATTTCGCCGAGCCCTATGTGAAGCTTTCCGCGCCGCTCGGGCCCATCAGCGCGCTGGTCGGCGTGGCCTATGCCCCCAAGCAGAAGGCGCTGGGTAACTTCTCCAACACCTCCTACAGCCGTGGGCAGAGCTGGGATAACCTCTATGTCTGGGGCGATGCCAGCTACGCCATCCCCCATACCAAGCTCAAGCCGCGCGCCCATATCGGCCACTCCAACGGCAACCCCGGCCTTGGTCCCAACGGCACCAGCGTGACGCCGACGGGCAGCTACTGGGACTGGAACCTTGGGGCAGATTACGCAGTGGCAGGGCCGATCAGCTTGGGTATCAGCTACATCGACACCAGCATCACCAAGCGCAAGGCCGCCTACCTGCAACCCAATTTCTCTTCGACCAAGGACGGCTCGTCGATCGCGGGAAGCACCGTGGTGTTCTCCCTGACGGCAGCCTTCTGAGGGAGCCCAACTGACGGGAGTGCCCGATTGCGGTCGGGCACTCCCGGTTTTTTGAGGGGGTTTGAAGGAAGAGAAAAGCGAGGGGGTTACCCCCTCGCGCTCCCATAACGTCTCCCGACGCGAGGGCAGTGGTGTCCGATGCGGTGCGCCTCAGCTCTCCACCTGTGCGGGGCAAAGCGCCGCAGGCAGTCAGATTTCTGTTTAATGAGCTGTGCTGGCGATATGAAAGCCTGCGGCCCGGCAATCTGGGCGCAAGGCTGAACCTGTGGCGCAAGGTAGACATGAAAGGGAGCGCGAGGGTTATGACCCTCGCATTCTCTCTTCAACCTTCTACCAACACCTTCCTGGAACTGCCCCGGCGCAACAACCGCACAGGAACCCGCTGCTTCTCGACGGCCTTCCCGGCGATCACCCCCAGCAGACGATCCACCAGCGCGGCGCCCGCAGCGTGGAAATCCGGCTCGATGGTGGTCAGCGCCGGAGAGGCCAGAGCCCCCGCGCGGATGCCGTCGAAGCCCACCACGCCCACCTGATCCGGCACCGAAATCCCGTGCTCGCGCAAGGTCGGAAGCACGCCCAGCGCCATTTCGTCGCAGCAGCAGAAGATCGCGTCGAAGGGCTCGCCCGATGCGATCAGGGCTTCCGCGGCGCGGCGGCCCTGCTCGTCGCGGCTGTAGCCTTCCTCGAAGGTGATGAGGCGGGGAGGCAGGCCTTCCTCGGTCATGCGCTCGGCGTAGCCCTGCCAGCGCTCCTTGAACTGGCGCTGGGCCGAGGTTTCGGAGGCGATGCAGACGATGTTGCGATAGCCCGCCTCGATCAGATGGCCGGTGGCGAGGCGCGCGCCGCCGCGATTGTCCGAGCGGATCCAGTCGAGATCCTCGATGGGGCTGCCCCAGCAGACGATGTCCGCGCCGCCCTTGGCGATCTCGTGGAAATAGTCCCAGGCGGAGGCGTTCTCGCTGGTGCCGATGACGATCATGCCGTCGGCCTTGCGCTGCTCCTGATAGAGGCCGCGCAACTCGTCGGGCGCGCCCTGGAAGCTGACGAGCGTGTCGTGGCCGCGCGCGGAGGCGGCGGCGCAGACGCTGCCCAGCAGCGAGAAATGGAAGGGGTTGAAGTCCTTCATGTCCTGCACCGGGCGGACGACGACGACCACGGCCAGCGTGCCGGTCTTGCCGGTGCGCAGGCGGGCGGCGTTTTCGTCGACATGGTACTTCAGCTTGGCGGCGGCGGCGGCCACGCGGGCGCGCGTCGCCTCGCTGACCACGGGGTCGCCCGCCAGCGCGCGGCTGACGGTGGACTGGCTGACGCCGGCCTCCGCCGCCACGTCGAAGCTGGTGACGCGGTAGCGGCGCGGCGCGCTGTGTCCGTGATCGTGGGGGGTGTCGTCGGCCATGGCGCCTGCTTTGTCAGCAGGAGGGGGGGCTTGTCCAGCGTCAAGAGCGATTTCGCCATAAGCGACATCACTCTTGTTTCCCGCTGCCGTATTTTCCGAAAGGTCGATTGTTATCGATCAACGCAAACATGCGGTGGTCACCGCGCGCTCAAGCCGCCGTCCAGGCGCAACTCCGCCCCGGTCATAAAGCTGCTGGCGGGGCTGGCGAGATAGAGCGCGCCCTCGGCGATTTCGCGTGCGGTGGCGATTCGGCCCATGGGGAGCTGCGCGCCCAGTTTCTGGCGCAGAATGTCGCCCGGCATGGTGGGGGCGAAGCTGTCGACCATGGCGGTGTCGGCATAGGCGGGCAGCAGGGCGTTGCAGCGGATATCCCAGCCATTCTGGGTGCAATGAAGCGCCACGCTGCGGGTCAGGGCGCAGACGGCGGCCTTGCTGGCGCCATAGGCGGCCATTTCGGGCCGGGCATGGTGCGCGGCGATGGAGGCCATGTTGACGATGGCGGCGGGCTGGCTCTCGCGCAGCAGCGGCAGGGCGAGGCGGCAGCCGAGATAGGCGCCATCGGCATGGACCGCGAAGGCGCGCCGCCAGTCTGCCAGCGTGGTGTCCTCGAAAGGGCCGCCCACAGGAATCCCGGCGTTGTTGACCAGAATCGACAGGCCGCCGAGCTTTTCCTGCGCGAAGGCGAGGGCGGTGCGCCAGCTGTCCTCCCGCGTCACATCGAGTGGGTGGGACAGGCCGCCGATGTCATCCGCCAGCGCTGCTGCGGCGGCGGCGTCCACGTCGGTGATCAGCACGCGCGCGCCCTCCGCGGCGAAGAGCCGGGCGATGTCCGCGCCCAGCCCTCGCGCCGCGCCGGTGATCAGCGCTGTCCGGTTTTCCAGTCTCATAGGGCCAGCCTCATGCGGGCAGGCCGATGCCGGTGATCCACGGGGCCAGCAGCGTGAGCATCTTCACATCGATGGCCAGACCGCGCGCGCGGGCTTGCGCCACGAAAGCAGGCAACTGCGCCAGCGCCACGCGGTGGACGGTGATGTTTTCGCCCTCCACGCCGCCGCCGGCGCTGACCTTCTCCAGACCATGGGCGCGCAGCAGCGTGAAGCTTTCCGTCACCATGCCGGGCGAGGACCAGAATTCGCCCACCACCTCCATGCGGGCGGCGCGATAGCCGGTTTCTTCCTCCAGCTCGCGGTTGGCCGCTTCGGTGGGGTCTTCATCGGGGTTGTCCAGATCATCGCCCACCAGACCGGCAGGCAGTTCCAGACAAGGGCGGCCCAGCGGCACGCGGAACTGCTCGACCAGCACCACCTCATCGCCGTCGATCGGCAGGATCACGGCAGCGCGAATACCCCGCGCGCGACTGACATACTCCCACTTGCCGCGCGTCTTGGCGGTGATGAAGCGGCCTTGCCACCGGATCTCCTCCGCCATGCTCATTTCCGGGGGCAGGGTGCTGTCGGCGCTCATGCGAATCTCCTGGGGGGATGGATGCCGGGGACATAGCCCACTGCGGCCCTCCCTGACAGCCTACCCCTGACAGTCTGCGCGATACCGCCTTGGTTAACAAGGATTTGCGTCAGGGCGCAGGGCTTGCCCGGCGGCATGGCTTGAGGTGGCCGGGCGAGTGTGGCAGGCAGGCATGCGGACTTCATGCTGTAAGGGGATAGGCTATGGCGATGTTTGGAGAGTTCAAGACCTTTATCGCGCGCGGCAATGTGCTGGATCTGGCGGTCGGTGTGATCATCGGCGCGGCTTTCGGCAAGATCGTCGCCTCCTTGACCGACGACGTGCTGATGCCGGTGATCGGCAAGATCACGGGCGGGATCGATTTCTCGTCCAAGTTCATCCTGCTCAGCGATATTCCCGCCAGCTACAAGGGTGGCGAGACCGATTATGCCGCGCTGAAGAAGGCTGGTGTGGCGATGCTGGGCTATGGCTCCTTCATCACCGCCATCATCAACTTCCTCATCATGGCTTTCGTGATCTTCCTGCTGGTGCGCCAGGCCAACAAGCTGATGCCCAAGCCCGAGGCCGCGCCGCCCGCACCCACCGGCCCCAGCGAAGTGGATGTGCTGCTGGAAATCCGCGATGCGCTGAAAAAGAACTGAGAGTCTGTTTGGACGATGCGCCAGGACGATGCGCCAGGGCGCATCGTCCTGGCGGCGCCAGCCCACTCCCCCACCCGGCCGCCCACAGGATACCGCCGATGGGGACCGGGTGGAGGAGTGGGCCGGCGCCGGATCGCCTGAAAGACTGTCATTTCCAGTTTTATCGACATCTGATGGGGGCGGGCCGCTGGTCTGCCCCTTTTCTTTTGCGCAATCGCGCCTATATCGAGCGCTGCCGGGCTTGCCCGGATATGGCGATAAACTGCGGCGTGCAATAGGCGCAGCGGACCCGGGGGCGGTACCCGGCGGCTCCACCATCACCACCGGCTAAAGGGCCGGGCTCCGTTGTCGCGGAGGTGTTGACGGGGCCGAACTAGGATCGACGTGTGTTGAAAAGCGCTGTTTTCGCCCGGGCTGAGTAACCCGTTCAAGGCTCAAAACTCATAAGTGCCAACGACAACGAAGCACTTGCTCTGGTTGCGTAATTCTAGGACCTAACGGTCTGAAGTTACAACACTATAGCACGGTTGAACCCACCGGGTAACAGAAGGGAGTTCGGGGGCTGGGGGCGAGCCTATCAACAGAATCGCCCTACCTCCCTCAAGAATCACCTGGCCTTTAAGATGCAATCCCGCAACGGGCAGGCTATGAAGCGTGCCGACCGCATCCGGTCGTGTGAAGGAATCCCATGCCGGCCTCTTCCTTTTTTGCATTGCTGGGCGCTCTCAGCCTGCCTTTGGCCGCTCAGGCCGCACCCTCTGCTCCACCGCCTTTTGATCTGGCCGGACGCAGCGTGGTCGCCACCTTTCAGGGCGAAGGCATCCAGATCTACGAGTGCAAGGCCGGGCCGAACGCCGCCGCCAGCTGGACCTTTCGCGAGCCCGTGGCCACGCTGATCGAGGGTGGCAAGACCCTGGGCCGCCATTTCGCCGGGCCGCGCTGGGAGCTGGACGATGGCAGTCTGCTGCAGGGCCGCATGGCGCGGGGTGAGCCGGGCGCAACACCGGGCGATGTTCCGCTGCTCAAGCTGGATGTGGTGAGCAATGCCGGGCGCGGGAGACTGGCCGGGGTGACCGCCATCTATCGGCTGAACACACGGGGCGGCATGCTGAAAGGCAGCTGCATCACGCCCGGAGAGCTGTCTTCGGTCCTGTATAAGGCGGATTACGTCTTCGCGCGCTGAAGCGTTGCGGGGGATGGTGCATCCATCCCCTGCTGCGCTGCCTTTTTGGCCTGCTCATATTTCAGACAGTCGAGGATCTTGGCCCCGGCCATAAAGACCGAGCCCATGCAGGCCAGAAACAGCAGCTTGCCGCCAAAGCCGGGGTACTGCCCCAGATAGGCCTGCCCGCGCTGCACGGCCCCTGTGGCCAGCGCATAAATGATCATGAACGCCTCGGGGCGAGTCTTGATCACGAACAGGCGGGCCAGCTTTGCGAGCAGGGGGGTGAGCATCGAATCCTCGGCAAAAGAAGCCGTTTGTGTGGCGTCTTCAGCAGGATGGGCCGATCGGGCGCGGCTCGCAAGTCTTGCTTAAAATGATGTTAACCAAGTCGTGTCCGGAATCGGGACTGCGGTCTTTGTGGTCGCATCCTTTTTGCGAAAAACCGGTTCCCGCTTTTTCGCAGGATGCTTCAGCGGGCCTGCTTTTCCTTATGCGCCTTCAGCAGGCCATCGAGTTCCGCGATGCGCAGCCGCTCGGGGCTCGTTTTGGGCAGGCCATGCAGGCGGCATTTGGCCCAGAGCATCTTGCGCTCGGACTCCAGGTTTTTGAGGTAAAGGTCGGCCATAGATATCTCCATTCCCGCCCAGCATAGCGCAGGCGGGTGTGTTTCGCGAATGGGAGGGAAAGGGTGGATCAGGACAGGATGCGGGCGATGCCCACGAAGTCCTCGATCCCCAGCGTTTCGGCGCGGCGGGCCGGGTCGATGCCCAGCACCTCCAGCGCCTCCAGAGCGCCCGGAACGCCCTTCAGGCTCTGGCGCAGCATCTTGCGGCGCTGGCCGAAGGCGGCCTCGGTCACGCGCTCCAGCACGCGGGGGGAGACGCCCTCGGGCGCCTCGCCGGGCACGATGTGCACCATGGCGCTCATCACCTTGGGCGGCGGGGTGAAGGCGCTGCGATGCACCTTGACCGCGATCTTCGCCCTGGAGCGCCACTGCGCCAGCACCGCCAGCCGCCCATAGGCATCGCTGCCCGGCTGGGCGATGATGCGCTCGGCCACTTCCAGCTGGAACATCAGCGTCAGGCTGGTCCATTGCGGGGGCCATGCGGCGCCGCTGAGCCAGCCGGTGAAGAGGTTGGTGCCGACATTGTAAGGCAGATTGGCGACGATGGCATAGGGTTCCGCGCCAAAAATGCTGGCCGGGTCCACCTTGGTGGCATCGCCATGGATCACCGTCAGCCGGCCGGGGAAGGCTTGCGACAGCTCTTCCAGCACCGGCAGGGCGCGCTTGTCCATCTCGATGGCCGTCACCTTGGCGCCGGCGCGCAGCAGGGCGCGGGTCAGGCCGCCGGGGCCGGGGCCGACCTCCAGCACGTTCGCATCCATCAGGCTGCCGGGGATGGCGGCCAGACGGTCGAGCAGCTGCTCGTCAAACAGGAAGTTCTGCCCCAGCGCCTTGGTGGCGAAGAGACCATGCGCGTTGATGACCTCCCGCAAGGGGGGCAGGGGATGGGCTGGTGGATATTTCATGCGAGAATGGTGGCTTCGGCCCGGCGCGCGGCGCACTCCCCCGCCATGCGGATCGCCGCGATGGTGGCGCCGGCATCGGCGATGTTGCGCCCGGCGATGGCGAAGGCCGTACCGTGATCGGGTGAGGTGCGGATGATCGGCAGGCCCAGAGTGACATTGACGCCATGGTCGAAATCGAGTGCTTTCAAGGGGATCAGCGCCTGATCGTGATACATGCAGATCGCCACGTCAAAGGTGGCGCGGGCGCGTTCGGCGAAGAGCGCGTCGGCGGGATGGGGGCCGGTGGCGTCGATGCCGCGCGCGCGCAGGGCGGCGATGCCGGGCTCGATCAACCGGCCTTCCTCATCGCCCATACGGCCTTCCTCGCCCGCATGCGGGTTCAGCGCGGCAATGGCGAGGCGTGGGTTGGGCAGGCCGAAGTCGCGTGCCAGAGCGGCGGCGGTGATGGCGCTGCGGCGTTCGACCAGTTCGGGCGTGATCAGGCCGGGCACGCTCGCCAGCGAGGTGTGGACCGTCAGCGGCACGGTGCGCAGGGTCGGCCCGGCCAGCATCATCACCGCATCTTCGGCGGCGATGCCAGCGGCGGCGGCCACGAATTCCGTCTGGCCCGGATGGACAAAGCCCACTTCGGCCAGCCGCGCCTTGTGGATCGGGGCGGTGATGATGGCGCCAGCCTCGCCCTCCACCGTCAGCCGCGCCGCCAGCGACAGCGAGGCCAGCGCCAGAGCAGCGCCCTCACGATCAGGTTCGCCCGGCGTGTAAGGGCCGTCCAGATCGCCCAGCACCGGCAGGGCATGGGTAAACACCTCTGCTGCCTGCGCGGGGGAGGCGATGCGCTCGACCGGAACATCCAGCCCGCGGGTGGCAGCCGCCGCCGCGATCAACTGCGCGCCGCCCATGGCGAAGAACGGCGGCAATCCCGGAGCATGGGGGCCCTCTGCCTTGCGCCGGGCCCATGCGGCGGCGATCAGCTCGGGGCCGACGCCAGCCGGATCGCCCAGCGACAGAACCAGAGGCAGCGCTGCGCTCATCAGTTGTATTCGATGATCGCGTCGCGGCGCAGGTCGCGCATATAAAGCTGGGCGCGGCGGTTGACGCGCTCGTCCTCCATCTGGCCCAGCACCTGATCGAAGTTGGGCGCGCCCGCGTCCTTGGGCTCCTCGCGGCCGCAGAGCATCAGCATGCGCACGCCCTCGGTCACCGAGCCGAAGGGCTGGGTCGAATCGCCCGGCTGCATCGCCAGCACGGTCTGCTGCAGGGCGGCGGGCAGATCGCGCGCCTTGACCTGATCGTTGGCCACCACATTGGCGCCGATCTTCTGCGCGGCGGCATCCACGCCGCCGCAGCCCTTCGCGCCCTTGATCGCGGCGGAGAATTCGGTGGCGCGCTTGTTGGCGTCAGCCTCGCTGGTGCCCTTGGGGAAATCGATCGAGATCTGCTTGAGCGCCAGAATCGCGTCACGCGGATCGGCGGTCAGCACCTTGCGCTTGTCGATCATGTAAATGATCGAGAAGCCGCCGCGCATCTCCACCGGGCCGGTCAGCTGGCCGGGCTGCATGTCGCGCGCGGCGGCGGCCAGTTCGGTGGGCAGCTGGCTCAGGCGCACCCAGCCCAGATCGCCGCCGACCACCTTGGTCGAAGCCTCCGAATACTGGCGCGCATAGGCCACGAAGCTGCCGCCCTGGCGCAGCTGGTCCATGATGCGGTTGGCGTTGGCGGCCACCGAAGGCTTGCTCTCCTGCGTGGCCGAGAGGTAGATTTCACCGACGTGATACTCGTCGGTGCCCTTCTGCGCCTGCATCTTGGCGATGAGTTCCTTCACCTCTTCCTGGCTGACGTTGATGAAGGGCTGGACATTCTTGCGCAGCACGCGCTGCCAGGCCAGCTCGCCCTTGATCTGCCGCTTGAGCGAGGCGGAGGAGGAGCCCACGCGGGCCAGATAGGCGTCGAGCGCGTTGACATCCTGATGGAAGTTTTCCTGCGCCACGCGGGCGAAGGTATCGTTCACCTCGGAATCGTCGATGGTGGCGTCGGCGCTCTTGGCTTCCTGAATCTGCAGCGTTTCGTCGATCAGGTTGCGCAGCACCTGCGCGCGCAGCTGGGTGCGCTCCTCATCGGAAATCTTGCCGCCATTGGCCGCGATCACCAGCGCCAGACGCTGATCGACATCGGTGCCGGTGATGATGTCGCCATTCACGATGGCGGTGGCGCGGCGCAGATTGGGCGTGTTCTTGCCGAACAGGGTGACGGTATCGGGCAGGTTGAAGGGATCGCCGCCCGGGCCACCGGCTTCGGCAGCGCCCTGAGCGCCGGGCTGGCCCTGCGCCATCAGCGCGGTGCCCGGCAGCATCAGCGCCATAGCGACGGAAAGGGCCACGCCCGCCCGGGGGAAGGAAACGCGGTTCTTGGACTTCATCATCACCGTCTGGTCGATCCTGCTTGACTGGCCCTGCGCCAAGATGCGCGGGGCTTTTCCCCCCACATACCGGCCTGCGGCTGAACCGAAGCTGATGGAACATCAGCTCCGAGCCGCCTTCCGGGCTGTGAACGCCTGGGGCGATAGCCTGTTTGCGCCCCCATGCCAATGGCGTGAGGTGTTGTTTGAAAATCGGGCAGAAGAGCCGGCGCCGCTCCGGAAACAGGCGAAGCCTGTTTCCCAAAAACGCCTTACCGGAAGCCGATGTTCTTCAGGCTGAAATGCAGCTCGAAGCTGCTGCCCTTGGCCACGTCGCCGATGGTCACATAGTCGCGGCGCCATGTCAGGTCGATTTCGAGGCAGTCCGAATTGTAGGAAAAGCCCAGGCGGGTGCGCAGCGGCTGATACTTGTCCAGCGTCACGCCATTGACCACCGTCTTGTCGTCGATGTCGAGAATCCCCGAGCCGAAGACCGAGAGATAGCGCGCAAAGGCCACGCGCGCGGCGGCGCGCAGTTCGGTGCTGTCCTGCAGATCCTCGATGGTGGGGTCGAAGTGGCGGTTGAGCTTGACATAGCCCACCTCGAAATAGGTCCGGTTGCTGCCCACCGCCGCGTCGATTTCGTTGCGGCGGAAGCCCATCGTGTCCTTGTCGAGGCGATAGCGGTGGGTGATCTTGAACAGGTCGCGGTAACGGATTTCGGTGCGGCCCACGATGTCGGACATGCGGCCCGAAAGACCAGTGCCATCGGGCAGCAGCGTGGGCTTGCTGGTCATGCGGTAGGACTGGCCGACATTGGCGTTGATGCTCCAGCGGGGCACCTCCAGCTTCCATTCCAGACCATAGGTGATGCGCGTGCCATCCTCGATCCGGTCATAACCGGGGAAGCGGTTGAGCGCGAAAAGGTTGTCATCCTCCAGCTCGATCGCGCGCGAATCCTCATTGGGGATCGAGAGGTTGGGCGTGGAGGGCGCGGCCACCACCTGCACATGCGGGGTGATCACCTGCGTGCCGCCAAAGGCCGCGCCCACCAGCGGCCAGGTCATGTCCACCGCGCCCAGCACCACGCCGCGCGTCTGCCAGCCGGGCAGGCCCTGATAGATCGAGGTGGCGGTCAAGCCGTTGTTGGTGGAGTGATAGGCGTCCGCCCGGGCCAGACCGGTGAAGGTGAACTGCTGGCCCCAGGGCGTGGTGCGGCGCAGGCTGTATTGCGCGCTGGTGAAGGCGCGCTGCGTGTCCTGCCCCGCGGTGCGGGAGATCGCCAGCGTGTTGGCCTCGATCTCGAAATGGCCGCCCAGCCATGGGTCGGCGATGCGGCGGCGATAGTCCATCACCGGCAGGGCGATGGGCACGCCGCCCTGCAATTCGTCGGTGCGCAGGGTCTGGAAAGCCCAGCCCGCGAGCGAGAAATAGGAGTTCCTGTCGATATGCTCGACATTGACGGTCGAGCGCAGAAGGTCATCGTTGTTGATGTAATAGCGCTGCAGGAAGGTGCGGTCGCTGGCGAGACGGCCCGAGAAGGTCACGCTCCACTCCGGCGAGAGCTGGAACTTGCCGTTGGCATCGATGTAGCCGCGCAGCTGGTCCTTGCCGGTGGTGGTGCCGGCGGCGGTGCCATTGGCCAGAACCACCGGGCTGCGGGTGACATAGCCGGTCAGCTGGAAGGCGCCCAGATCGGTCAATTGCCGATAGTTGACCTGAAGCATCGGGTCGACCTTGGAGAAGATGTAACCCTTGACGGTCACATCCTTGTCGTCGGCCAGACGGATGTATTCCGCATCGGAAATTTCGATGCCGTTCGATGCCGTGGTGCGCAGATCGGGGATCAGGGGGCCGCTGATGGCGCGTCCGTCGGTCGCGATGATGGCGGTGGGCAGCGGCACCAGTGGCACGCCGAAGACCACCAGACGCGCGGCCTTGAACTTCACCAGCTTGCGCTTCTGGTCATAGATCACGCGGCGGGCGTTGATCCGCCAGCTGGGCGTGGTGGCGCAGCCCTTGGAGTTGACCACATCGCAGCCGGTGTAGCTGACGCGGGTGAGCAGCACCGTGCCGTCCGCCTGCTTTTCGCCCTTGTCGGCGGCGAGGCGTCCGCCTTCGCGCAGCAGCAGCAGCATGTTGGTGGTGAAGCCCACCGTCATGTCCTGATCGACCTTCATCGATCCGGTGAACATCTCATTGCCATCGGCATCGACGGCGCGGATGTTGCCATTGGCCACGATGTCGCCGGTGTCGCGGTTCCAGACCACGGAATCGGCGCGCATCGTCCGCTCGCCGCGCCTCAGGAAAACATTGCCCTTGGCGGTGACGAGGTTGTCATCGTCGGAATAATCGACCTCATCGGCCTCGAAATCGACATTGCGGTCGGCTGCGGGCTTGGCGGCGGGGGCCTCGCCCTCGTGAACGCTCTGGTCGGAAGCGCCTTGATTGGCCTGGGCGCCCATCTGCGGAGAGGGGGTGATGCCCGCCCCCGTGCTGATCGGCTGGCCCAGCGAGCCGGTGGGCAGCGCGAAAGCCACGATGGGATTCGCCGCGAACCCCAGCACGACGGCCATGGCACTGAGCGAAAGGCCCGAAAAACCGCGGCTTTGCCGGGCGCGCAGAAGAGAAGGGCGGTAACGCCTTAGGGGAAGCATGGCTTGCCTATCGCACCGGTGCGTCCTAACTGCAATGCGCGTTGATCGCGGTGCGTTCTGTTGAGCAGGGCGCGCCGCCCGCGACGCGGTAGCTCTGGGCGCGTGAAAATTCGCGCCGAAAGCCAGAGCCTTGCTGTCGCCCGATTGCCATGGAGTTGTCATGCAGATCCAGTTTTCCACGTCCGACCAGTCCTCCGCCACCACGCGCGCGCGTTTGATCGAGGGAGCGGGCTGGCCCGCCGATCTCGATCCGTTGCTGGCCGCTGGCGCCAAGGCCAACCGTTTTAACGGCAAGGCGGGCGATTTGTTCGAGGGTTTTGTGTCGCGCGGCGATGTCACCCTGCGCGCCGTGCTGCTGGGCATCGGTGAAAAGGGCGCTGCCGACCGCCTCGCGGGCCTTGAAAAGGCCGGTGCCGCGCTGACCGCGCAGTATCTCACCAGCGGCGAAAGCACGGTGGCGGTGGATCTGGCCGGTGCCGATCTGTCGGGCGAGGAGGTGGCCGCGCTGCTGCTGGGCGCGCGCCTGCGCGGCTGGCGCTGGGACAAGTATCGCACCACCCAGAAGGACGAGAAGAAGGTCAGCCTGACCACGGTTGAGGTGGTTGGCGCCCCCGAAGGCGCGCAGGCGGCGTGGGAGGAAACCTTTGCTCTGGCGCAGGGCGTGGAGTTCACCCGCGAGCTGGTCACCGAACCGGCCAATGTGATCTATCCCGAAAGCTTCGTGGCCCGCGCTCAGGCCCGTTACGAAGGCACCGGGCTGAAGGTCCGCGTGCTGGATGAGGCGGAACTCGCCTCGCTGGGCATGGGCGCGCTGCTGGGCGTGGCGCAGGGCTCGGTCCGCGCGCCGCGCGTGCTGGTGATCGAGTGGAACGGCGGCAAGGCTGGCGAGGCTCCCGTGGCCTTCGTCGGCAAGGGCGTCACCTTCGACACCGGCGGTATCAGCCTCAAGCAGCCCGGCGGCATGGAAGACATGAAGTGGGATATGGGTGGCGCGGGCGCCGTGGCGGGCACCATGCTGGCCCTCGCCCTGCGCAAGGCCCAGGCCAATGTCGTGGGCGTTTGCGGTCTGGTGGAAAACATGCCCGACGGCAACGCCCAGCGCCCCGGCGATGTGGTGACGTCCATGAGCGGCCAGACCATCGAGGTCATCAACACCGATGCCGAAGGCCGTCTGGTGCTGTGCGACGCGCTGACCTTCGTGCAGCGCGAATACAAGCCGAAGCTGGTGGTCGATCTGGCCACGCTGACCGGGGCGATCATCGCCAGCCTCGCCCATGAATATGCCGGTATCTTCTCGAACGACGATACGCTGGCCGGGCAGCTGACCGCCGCCGGCAACGCCTGTGGCGACCGTCTGTGGCGCATGCCGATGGGCCCGGTCTATGACCGCATGATCGACAGCCCCATCGCCGATATGAAGAACATCGGCGGCAAGTTCGGCGGCTCGATCACGGCGGCGCAATTCCTGCTGCGCTACATCGAGAAGGGCACCCCCTGGGCGCATCTCGACATCGCGGGCATGGTCTGGGCCGACAAGCCTGGCCAGACCTGGGACAAGGGCGCGACCGGTTACGGCGTGCGCCTGCTCGACCGTTTCGTGCGCGACGTCGCTGAAGGGTAAGGGGCCGAAGGCTGATGCCCCTGCGCGTCGATTTCTATCTGGTGGGGCAGGGGGACGCTTTGGTCGCCCTGCCGCCGCTGGCCGCCGCCGCCCTGAAAGCCGGCCAGCGCATGCTGGTGGTGGCGGGCGACGGCGCTCAGCGCCAGCGCATTTCCCAGGCGCTGTGGAGCTGGCGCCCGACCAGCTTCCTCGCCCATGGCGAGGCGGGCGGCGGGCATGACGCCAGCCAGCCCATCCTGATCGCGCCGGATCTCACCGATCCGGCCAATGGCGCGCGCATCGCCCTGCTGGCCGATGGCCAGTGGCGCGAGATGGGCGAGGGCTTCGACCGCGCCCTGCTGCTCTTCGGCGAGGCCACGCGCGGCGCCGCCCGCGCCGTCTGGACCATGCTGGGCCAGCGCGAGGGGGTGGAGCGCCATTTTCATGAATATGTCGAAGGCC
>NZ_BCZE01000115.1 GCF_001598555.1 Novosphingobium rosa NBRC 15208 | reverse complement strand
CCCGCCCGCCGATTGCGTAAAACGGCTTGCGAATTTTTGGTTGTAGTAAATTTGAAACAAAATGGCCCTGTTGCATTAAACTGAGCATCTTCCTATGCCATCTTTTCAAGAAGGAGGTAGGAATGACCAAGATTGACAATGAGCTGTTCAAGCGGTTGGTTCTGATCAATCAGTACACGATTTTATCTCATGTCGATCCTGATCAGGCCGAGATGTGGGAGCGCAGCGCCGAAAAGGTCCGCGATTACTGGCCGATTGACGATCTTCCCGATGTCCAGTGCCTTCAGGAGGCGATGCGCGATCCATTCACCGAGGAGAACCGCGCATTCGTGTATGATGTCTTCTCAATGCACGCGGCCTTACAGCATGCGGAAGACGAGGGCGTGGTGCCGACAGATCCTGGGAAGACCAGCTTCGCGGGGTTCGATGGCAATCATGAAATCAAATACATGTCCTATGCTGAGGCTCTGGTGAACCATGACGGGAAATGGAAGCATCTGCGGTTCGCAAATCGCGATTTCAATGCACATCATCCCACGCTCGATCTTTACGGACGTATGCTGAGCGAGTGGCGGAAGCACGGTAGCCCCTTCGAACTGAGCGCCGCTCAATATGAGGCTATCGTCGCTGCGCGCGTCCATCCTGCAAATCGAACCTAGGATTCAACGGCGAGGCCGCATTGGTGCTGGCGATCCGGGCGGCTTCCCTGCCCGGACCCGTCACTAGCACCAGCCATCGCCTGCCTCTGCTCCGTGGCCGATGAACCCGCGCCGATATGGCGGGCATCCGACTGGAGCGCAGCAGGCGATGGCTGGTGCTGCGACGCCAGAGACAATTCCCTCAGGACGCGCCGCACTCTCTTTACCTCTCGGCAATCAAGCTCCCGTTAGGAATGGAGCTTCTCTGAAGGGAGCGAGCCATTGGTCGCCTATCTTATCGACAAGACGCTATCGATCACCGCCCTGGAAGGTACCGACCGCGACTTCCTGACGCGGGACATCGTCTGAGCGGCGGCGGACTACGACGCCGATCACGATATATGGTATGATGACGAGGGTCTCCTCAAGGGCGATGTCGTCCTTGCATGGATCGGTCGCTCGGTTCGTGTCCCGCTGCCTGTCTACATCATGGGTCATGATGGAGAGGATACATGTGACCCGACGCTTCGGATCGAGGACATCCGCTTCGGCGAAGAGATACTGCTTCTGGATGGTGAGACGGGCAAGGTCTACAGTGTAAAGGCTGACGATCGAGAATGATGCGGCGTCACGCGCCTGAGGTCGGGCTAGATCGGCTGGGAACGCTATGCTACCGCTGGCCGTGAAATGAGCGTTTATGTAGATAGTGCCATCCACGAGATGCGCGGGCGGCGGATGTGCCACATGTTCTCGCCGGACCTCGCTGAACTTCATGCCATGGCAGCGCGCATCGGCCTCAAGCGGCAGTGGTTCCAGAACCCCCTGACGATGCGCGTGTCATGGCCGCATTACGACATCGACGTGGCGAGCCGCACGCTCGCCTTGGGCTTCGGCGCCATCGCCTGCGACAGGTATCAGACCGTCGCGATGGCGGCGATCATCCAGGGCAGGCCCGACAAGCTGCGGCGCATCCATGCCCTGGCCGATCCGAACAGCGCCTTCGCGCCTGCAGCCCATGTGCCGGCTTGGCTGACCGAGCAGGGGTTTCGGCAGGCCTGGGGATGGGATGAGGCAAACTGACCGCCGCAGTCCTCCGCGGCGATGGCCTGGATTGCGTCGAGCCACACTGGAACATGACAATGGCAGGTGGCAATAACTCAAAATAACCTGTTGACGTTCATCGATGATCCTAGAACACATGGCCTGTGAGACCTAGCGGGGGCGCTAGAGAGGCTAGTGACGACGATGGAATTTACAGGGAAGAGTCTCGACGCGGTTCTGTTCGAACTTTACCGCGCGCTTGTAGCCAATGGTCAGTATAATGTCGGATCGCGCGGCGGCACATACGAGTTAATCAGCGTAACATTGCACATCTTGAAGCCTCGGGCCCGCCTAAGCATCTCGGAAAACCGTGGGAAGGCCTTCAGCGCGTTGGGCGAGCTGCTGTGGTATCTTTCAGGGTCCAACGCGTTGGAATTCATCGAACCCTATGTGCCTCCCTATGGGAAGGACGCCGTGGACGGCATTCTCGAAGGTGCCTATGGGCCGCGGCTGCTGAATATGCGGAAGGGCATCAATCAGTTCGACAGCATCCACCAGCTTCTCACCGAGAAGCCTGGATCAAGGCGGGCAGTCATCCAGCTCTTCAACGCCGAGGACATCGCCACGCCGCACAGGGAGATTCCCTGTACCACGACGATGCAGTTCCATCTGCGCAACGGCGCCCTGCACATGTCGGTCACGATGCGTTCCAACGATGCCTACTGGGGCCTTCCCCACGATGTCTTCTGCTTCACCATGATCCAGGAGATGATGGCACGCAGGCTGGGTGTCGAGATGGGCGAGTACCACCAGTATGTCGGCAGCATGCATGTGTACGAGGATTACTGGGAGAAGATGAAGGAATACATCGTCGAAGGCTTTCAGCAGACCAGGGAGATGCCGCCGATGCCGAAGGGCAATCACTTCGATATGGTCGGGCGGTTGCTGGAGATCGAAGGTCGCCTCCGGGTCGGGGAGGCAATTGTCGCTGCCGATGAGATCGATGACCCGTACTGGGCAGACATCGTCAGGCTTCTACAGGCCTTCTGGGCCCGTAAGTGGGTGCCGGATCATTCCGCCCGTCTGATCGAACTGAAGGGCGAACTGGCCAGCGAGGCCTATGGCATCTATCTGGAGGGTAGGCGCCATCTCGAAGGCCAAGTCCCGAACGCCGGCGATGCGCAAGAAGCCTGAAGGATCGAAGCGAAAATGTGGCCCTCAAGACATGCCGAACATCAACGTCTCGTCGCTGCGCTGACGGCCGCCAAGGCGGCGCTAGGGCTTCAGGGGTTGCCGGATATCCAGACGATCGAGACGCTGGCGATGCAGTTCATCGCCAGCCTGCGTCGGGAAGACTACTACTCCTTGGTCCAGCGCGGGGCGATTTCCGCCAATCGCGCCAATCCCAACCACGCGTCGTTCGATGCCGAACGCGCGGTCGCGTTCCACATGCAGCAGGGTAACATCGACGAGGCTGGCTGGCTCATCTTTCTGATGACCCATTTCGCGCGTCGGCCCGACAGCGGCTGGCGGCGCCTGCAGGACGTCTACGGGATGCTTGGCGCTGGGATATGGGACTGGCAGTCGGTCACGGCGAATCCGGCAGGCTTCGATCAATGGCTCACCGCCAACTGGATGCATGTCCGCGGCGCCTTCGGCAACCACCGGAAGTACGAGAGCCTGCGCCCCGACGCGAACCGGCCCATGCAGCGCGCCGTCGCTGACTATCGAGCCTGGATCGGTGCGGCCGGACATGCCGCTTTTTTCGCCGTGGCCGTGGTCGAGGCGGGCAACGATCCCCACACGATCTTCGATCACCTATATCAGCAGATGAAGATCTGCTCCTTCGGGCGGCTGGCCAAGTTCGACTATCTGTCGCTGATCGGTCGGTATAAGCTCGCGCCCATCGAGGCCGGGTCGGCCTATCTGGACGGCGCGACGGGCCCAGGTAACGGTGCCCGCCTCCTCATCGACGGAAATCCTGAAAGCGGCAGGACCAACGGCGACGTGCAGCAGCAGCTCGACGTGCTGGACGCCAGCCTCAAGGTCGGGATGGCTGTCATGGAGGACGCCCTCTGCAACTGGCAGAAGAGCACCAGGCACTTCGTGCATTACGTCGGGTAGCTCCGTCGCGGCGGGGCCTCAGTCCATCACCTCGGCGAGATCTTCCCACTGCCAGCGTCGCTTCAGGAAGTTCAGCTGGCTGGGATTGATCATGTCGCGATGCTGCATCTGGCCGACCAGCAGGCCAGCTGAGACCCCGACCCTGTTGCTGAAGCGGATCACGTCGAACTTATCGGCTCGAAGGCGCTTGAATTCCTCGACGCGTTGCTCGGGCACGATGATGCGCGAGGCGAAATCGTTCGCCTCGTTCTCGCACTCGTCCAGGTTGTCCCCATGCATGTCGGAATCGACGAAGGTCCTGGCGCCATGGAGTATCAGGTGACCGATCTCGTGGAAGACGGTGAACCAGAAGGTGTCGTCCGATCTGCCGCGGAAGCTGAGAAGGACCATTGCCTTGTCAGGGGCGACCAATCGGCTGGCCCCCGATGCGCGGCACCCCTGGGGCGCCCTCTTCGCCACGACCGCGACGCCGGCTTCGGCGCAGAGTTCCTTGAGCTTGGGTAGAAAGACTTCCGGCTGTTTCAGCTTCGACAGCTTGCGTATGCTGTCGAGGCGATCCTGAAGGTTGCCGGCGTTCCACGGCTTCGTCGACACCAGATCCGAGCTCAGCTCGCCGTCGCGGAGCCACATCAGCACCGCGCCGTCATCGGAGTTGAACGTCGACGAGGTGCGGAACAGGGTGCTGGTGCAGATCTTGCCGTAGCGGATTTGCCACGCATCCATGGTGCCGACGTTGAAGAAGCGGAGGCGCCGGCGCACCTCGTCACGCTTCTTTTCCTGGGTCATGCGTCCTCTGGGCTTTTCCCCCGGGACGGGAAGCATCAACCAGTCGTCGGCTTCGACGGTGGCTGCGCGATCGACCGCCCGCTCCAGGGCGTCATCGTATTGTTCCTGACGCTTGAGCCAGAACGATATCGTGCCGCCTACGGCCTCGGCCAGCACGCCGGCATGCCCGTCGTCGATGGGATTCGAGCCGTCGAGGAGGCCACGCAGCGTCTTCATGCCGCCGTCGAGGTGGCGGGCGACATCCTGGGCGTCGATGCTCTTGCGAAGCATCAGGGCGCGCAGCGAGTCACCGGGCTTCGAAAACCAGTCGGGTGTGAACTCAAGTGCTTGCTTCAAGGCACCCTCGACATTTCCACTAGCTTCAACCTCGTCACGCTCGACCAAATCACTCGGTTGTCTGCGTCACGCTTGAAACGCGTGCCAGCCACGACAAGCGCCGCGCGATAGTCTGAACCAATCGAGAGGGAAAGTGAATCGTCCGGCAAAATTTTTATTTCGTCGCCGAAGAGGCCGATCAGCTGCTCCACGTTCTCGAAGGCAAGCGCATCCGAGATGAAGGTGACAAGCGCGGCCGCACTCAGGCTGCCGTACTCAAGTTCGGCCTTCTGCAGCTCGATGCACGTGTCGTGAAGCGGCCCATCCTCGAAGGAGATCGTGATCAAGACGTCATCCTCGATCGCCGACGGGGCGTGTCACCCGGCCCGCCCACGCAGGGCAAAAGGGTGACGGCACCTTCGCTCATTGGGGCAGCGGGGAGCCATGAGGCTTGGACTGCTGCTTGGCCCGGATCGCCTCGATCCTGTCCCAGTTGCGCGCAAGCTCGGCATCTCCGGCCTCGTCCATATGGATTTCGGACGCGCTGCACAGGCTGGCGAGCGTGACCATGACGCCGCCGACCTCCTGCTTGGGATCGCCCTTGGGCCGACCGAACACGTAATCGACGAGGGCGACGGCGTCATCCCGGCTGCAGCCGTTGGCCTGGGCCAGTTCCAGGGCCTCTTCGAGAAAGCGATGGGTACGCTCCGCCCTGTCGGACCTGACCTCTGGCGGGAAGCAGGCTTCGAGCCATTCCTCGACCCGCTGCTGATAGGATGTAACGCCCACTGTCATTCCCTTATCTGCTATCAGTCCAATCCCCTGTAGGGGTGCCTGACCGAAGCGCTCATAAAGCACGCCAGTGACATTCCCTATCGGTCATAGCCCGCCATGACCTGCTTTCGCCAGCCTGCCTATCGACAATCTCTTTGATTGGAAGGTTAATTTCGTTAATGCCCCATCTGGAGACGCTATCTCCTGCCTGGAGCCAGAAGGCCGCCTGCTCGCCGTTCCACTGGCATGGCGGGCTACGCTTCCCGGCCACCTTCCAGCAGGAACACCGCCAATGACTTGGCGGCATCCGGATCGACTGCATAGGTGACCACGCGACCGACGCGTGACGGCGTCACGACGCCTGCTCGCGCCAGGATGGCGAGATGGGTGGACATGGAGTTGGGCAGGGTCTCCATCAGCTTCGCAAGCTCGCCGACCGAAAGCCCTTCGGGGCCGATCCGGGACAGGGTCAGGAACACGTCCAGGCGCGTAGGCTGGGCCAGCGCGCTCATCATCCCGATAGCTTTGATCTTGTCCATAGATCGGAGATAGGTGATATGAACGGCTCTTTAAACCCGAAAATTTACCTATCGTTTCCCATAAAACTGCCATTTTTAGGGCAAATGACGGAAAAGCGAGAAAAATCGTCATTCCAATATATCATGATGTATTGACATAATTGCGATGGATGCCATCTCAGGCCGCATCGGTCGGCGTCCTCGCCAACCCGGCCCGATGACATAGCCCCTCAACCGGCGACCCGGAGATGGCCATGCCCGCCACCTATCCCGACTTGCCTGCCCGTTATGCGAATACGCCCTACGAACCCATTCACGAAGACCCGCTTGATCCCGACCTTCCGACAGACCGGATGATCCTCACCTCCCGTCGCGCCCTCTGCCGCGTGGTGACGGTCGCCGCCGAGGCCGGTGCACGCTTCCAGCGCGAAGGCGCATCCATCGACCCGGTGGGCTGGATGCTGGCGCCGCGTCGGATGTTCGACGGCGCCGCTGCGCTGGAGGCCTGTCTCGAAAAGCAGCACTTCATCAAGGCGGTCATGCTGCATGGCCTGTCGCTCGGCACCGACGCCGATCCCGATCTGTTCGACCGCATCATTGAGGACGACCCCTCGACGATGACCCCGGAAGGCGCGGTCACGCAGCGTACCGATGCCGTCGGCTCCTCCCGCCGGAGGATGCGCAACCCGTCCCGTGGCGGCGCGCTTCCGCCTCGGCGGAAGGCCCAAAAGGAACCGCGCGGGCGCCGCATGCCCACCGACTTCGTGACCGCATTCTGATCACGGCCGTCCCCTAGCCGGGCCGGTTTCCGTATTCCCGCGCTTTCGCGCCCGAAAAGGGCCCCGCGCGGAGAGGCGGCTCCCATGAACTGTCAGAGGGGGAGATACGCGGGCCAGGCCCTGCGTCTTCCCGCGTGCCGGCCGCAGACGGCGGCGCTGAGCTGGAGCTACATCATGAACATGCAAGGAACGTGCGGCTGCGTGGCCGCCACGAGGAACGGCGGCTGCCATGTCGTCCGCGCGCTTCATCTGGAGCCGGGCTGGACCGATGAGGGCGAGGGATGCGCGGTCGGAACCGCGGTCGTCATCGAGGTGAAGACGACAAGTCTGGACATCGGGGCCGGCGCGATAATCCGCCTGACCCTCCGCCAGTTCGAATACGACCACAAGGGCGCCATCCTCTGGCTCGGTGACCTTTACGAATGGTTCGAGGACCCCGGCCATCCCATTCCGGCCGAGGTGGTGGCCGCCACCGGAATCACCGATGCGAGGGTCCGCGGCAAGGTAATCGAGGACTGGGTCCTGCAGGACATCCTGTCGGAGGCGTCGATCGCCATCACCCATGGCTGCCCCGCCGTCCGTCGGCGGATCGAGCAGCGCCTCGGTGGCGCCCTGGATGTCGAATGGGCCTGCTCTAAGGATGGGGTGGACTGGTATGCGCGCGGCTTCGGCGGCTGCTCCCTCCGCTATCTGCTGATGCGGTGTGGTCATCATTGCGAGCGCCGCCGCCCCGGTGACGGGGTGGATCCGGTCATCCAAGTGCTGCGCCACCGGACCGCGGACGACCGCACCGCGCTGTCGGAGCTGCTCGACAGGACGCGGGCGTCGTGATGCCCGCTCTCCAATCCCAGCAACACATCAGCGAAAGGGCGATGCCCATGTCCAACCTGCTTTCCGGCACCAGCCGGTATGTCGCGCAGATGGAAGATGCCGGCCACGCCGCCGGCCCCTGCGTCCGCATTCTACGCAGCCTGGCAGACGACACCCATGTCGTGGTCTGGCATGTCCGCCTCGACACGCCGGAGGAAGCGGCCTCGATCCGCGACTGGCTGACCTCGACGCCGGAACGGCTCAGGTTCTGGGGGCGCGTCGCGTTCCGGCTCGGCCCCGACGCCGCGGGACCGGTCATTCTCGCCTCCGCCCGCTTCGCGGAGGCCGAACGGCAGGAAGCGGAGCGAAGGGAGAGGGAGAGGATCGAGGAGGAGGCCCGCCGCGCCGACGAGATCACCCTCTACACCTACACGCCTCACAAGAAGGCCCCCTACCTCGGCCTCGAACGTGGCAACAAGCGCGAGCCGTTCTTCGTGATGAGGTTCGACGAGCGATGGGAACGCGACCGCGTCTGCGACTGGCTCATGTATCAGAAGGCGCGCTTCGCCGAGATGGAGAGGCTGTTCCAGACCTCGGGCCAGCTCGCCCTGGAGAAGCACGTTCTCGACGGGATGCTGGCGACCGAGAAGGACGCGAGGAGGCGCGGCATCAGCGCGGGCGGTCGACGGCCGCTGCGGTTCTGGAGGGGCGAATGACCGGGCGCGCCATCGTGCCGGTCGACACGTCCATCGACCCCGCCTCCGTCCCGACCGCCATCTTCGCCCGCAGCTTCTCCAGCCGCCCGGTGCCCGCAGGGACCGAAGTCGCGCTCGAACTGCGCGGCGGCGATCGGCTGGGGCCAGCCGGCATCATGTTCGATCTCGACATGGACTGGGAACCCGAGTTCCTGGGCGCGGTCGAGAACGGGTGCTCGAACCAGCGGATCCGTGGAAGGGACTGGTTCTCGCTGCCCGGCATCCTGCTTGGTGGGCCGGTCGGTGCGGGCCGGACCCACGTCGCGCGGCGACTGGCACGGGCGGCCGGGGTGCCGCATATCCTCTTCGACGCGGCGACCGACATGTTCACCCGGCACTGCGCCAGACCCGACGTCCCGCTGCCGCTGCCGATCGCCCCGGCGATCATGGCCTGCGGCTGTGCCAATCCGGTGGTCAGCATCGTGGGGATCGAGGCCGCGAGCGAGGACATGGTGACCATCGTCTCGCGGCTGGTCGATGGCGCCACCAATTCCGGCTTCCCGGACCAGGCTCTGTCCGCCGCCATCGACTACAGTGCCGTGACCTGGATCGTGCAGGCCCGGGACGCCGACGAGGTGCCCGACCGTCTGGCCTCCCGGCTCGACCGGATCGATCTGCGCGGCGGCGAACGCGAAGACCGTGATCTGCGGATCATCGACGTCCTCGCCGAGGTGCTCGCCGACCGCGCCATCGGTCTGCCGCCAGGCATCGATCTGGAGGATCTGCTTGGCGATGCCCGCCGCTGGGTCAGGGACGATCCCTCCACCGCGAAGCTCTATCGCCGCGTCGATGATCGGGTCGGTATCCACGCGCCACCCTTCTGACGGACCACCTTGAGGAGAATGCACATGGATAGCGAGAATGACAGCCTGCGTGTCGTGGTCGATGGCCACGCGCTCTCCCTGCCGCTCGAAGGGCTCACCGGCCGGGCGGTCCTCGCCGCGGTGGATGCCGCCCCGGAGCAGCGCGACGTCCTGATCCGCATCGACGGCGGATGGGCCAGGATGGTGGCGCCCAACGATGCGGTCGCCGTTCTGGAAGGCGAAGCCCGCTTCAGGGTCCATCGGAACGGATCGCTCAGGCACCTGAGGGTCGATGACCGGGTCTGGGAATGGGGAGCGCCCGGCATTCAGGAGCACGAGATCCGCGAGATCGGCGGGTTCTCCGACGGTCTGGTGCTGAACCTGGTCGGCGGCGGGCCGCTCCGGCCCGGGGCGCTAGTCGATCTGACCGTCGACTGGGTGCCTGCCGTCGTGTCGAGGCCGGAGACCCCGCGGTCGGATACCGTGCCGGTGATCGTCAATGGGGCCCAGCGAAACCTTCCGGCGACCGACATCGCTTTCGAGGATCTGGTCAGGCTCGCCTACCCCGACCGTCCGCTGGACCTCAACCGGATGTTCACCGTGTCCTACCGCCACGGCCCTGCCGACCGGCCGGAGGGTTCGCTCGCCCCCGCCCAGCGCATGCCTCTGATCAACGGAGTCACCTACAATGTCACTACGACTGATAAGAGCTAACGCCGACCTGAAGCAGCTCGCGGACGACGGCTATGACCTGGAGATCGTGGGCGGCTATCTCGTCCTGCGGGATGTCCCCTTCGTCGACGCCACCGGCCAGATCCGGCGCGGCTTCCTGGCCTCGTCCATGGAGATGGCCGGCGACCGTACCCTCAGGCCGAGCGGCCATGCCGTCTGGTTCGGAGGCGGCACGCCGCATGCCGCCGACGGCCGGCCGCTCACCGAGATGGCCCACGGGCGCAGCCGACGGGACCTCGGCCGGGGCCTGGTCGTGGATCATATGCTTTGCAGCAGGCCGGTCGGCGGATATTTCCGCGACTACCACGAGATGATGACGACCTTCGTCGAGCAGGTGTCGGCCCACGCCGCCCTGCTCGACCCGTCGGCGACCGCCCGCACGGGTCACGTGATCGTGGTGGAAGGCGGCCGCTCCTGCTTCGCCTATGTCGATACGGCCAGCGCGCGGCACGGCATCGGCATGTACTCGGATCGGCTCGCCGGACTCAGCATCGGCATCGTCGGGCTGGGAGGGACGGGGTCCTACATCCTCGATCAGATCGCCAAGACCCCGGTCGGCAGGATCCATCTTTTCGATGACGACCGGTTCGACCAGCACTCGGCCTTCCGCACGCCCGGCGCGCCATCGATCGACGAGCTTCGTGAGCAGCGCACCAAGGTCGGCCATCTGGCCGCCATCTACTCGCGGATGCACAATGGCATCATCGGCCATGAGGTCAGGCTCGGCCCGAACAACGCCCACTTTCTGGACCACCTGGATTTCGTCTTCCTCGCCATCGACTCCGGCGTCGGCCGGCGCCTGCTCGTCGACGAGATGGAAAGGAGAGGGCTGCCTTTCATCGATACCGGGATAGGCCTCGAACCGACCGACGGGGGCCTGACCGGCGCGGTCAGGATCACGACCAGCACCCCTACTCAGCGGGATCATGTCCATGACCTGGGACGCATCCCCATGGGAGAGCCTGATGCCGACATCTACGAGTCCAGGGCCCAGATCAGCGACATGAACGCGCTGGCCGCGGTCCTTGCCGTCATCAGGTTCAAGAAGCACTTCGGCTTCTACCTCGACCTTGAGAGAGAGCACCACTCGGTGTTCCAGATGGACGGCGCCGCCATGATCAACGAGGACCGTACCGGAGCGCGGCCGTGATGGATCGGAGCACCGCTCGTGGCGAGCCTTTTGATGCCGACTGGCTGGCCACTGCCAGGATGCACGAGCTACGCCGCGAATTCTCCGCCCACCACCTGGGGATCTTCCGGGAATACCTCGTCAACCGCATTCGTCTCGCCTCTCCGCTACTGCTCGACGCCGTCCGGCCGAGCCGCCTCGATGAGGTGATCATGAAGCTGATACCACCTGGCGACTGGCCGGTGAGGCTCGATGTCGATGCCGTCATCCTGAGCGGGTCGCGCCGCCATCGGCGATCTGGCGGCCTGGCTTCCCCTGACGGGACGGACCTCGCCGACCACCTGAAGGTGGAGCGTCTCGTACTCCGCTTCGCCGGGCGGTCGGCGCACATGACCATGCGGCTCGGCTCGATGTCGCTCCACACTTCCGATCAGGGCGGGCGTATCGTCGCGCCAGGGATCGGGTCGAAGGCAAGGCATCGGGACCTGATTGGCCGGGAGCTGTTCAGCGTGTTCAGGCACCAGGTGGCCGAAGGCATGCCATACCGGATCGTGAAAGCCGAATCTTCGGCCTGTGAGAAGGTGACCATCGTCGAGTTCGAAGCCCGACCCATCGAATGGCGCGTCCCCTGGGGGCGACCGTCGAAAAGGCGGCTCTGAAGACAGCAGCGTAGTCATGCTGGATTCAGTCTGATCCGCCACAGCACCGATGAACAAGATCTCACGATGGCTATTCCCCTCAAGGTCACTGCCTAAAGGGGCGCCGTGGCGCCATCCGCGCTGATTCTGGTCACGAGGCTCTTTTTGTTCCGTGGGGAGATGAGGAGGTCGATTTTTTACTAAAGTGCGCTAATGGCAAGCGCATGAACGGAACTCTGGCTCTCTGGTGTCAACGACTTAAGTTGGAAGGTGGAAGCGAGAAGCTCCCTGCCGTCCAGCTGCACGTCAATCTCTGGCGCGACCTGGACAAGCACTTCAACTTTCTGGATGTCGGCTTCGTCCTTGAGGAGGTGGAGAGCCTGGAGCGCCTCTGCCTCTACCTTCCCGCTCCCATCGAAGCTGAGGCCATTTTCGACCTTAGCGGTGCGTTGAGCGACCCTGATACGCTCAATGCGGTCTTCAACGACGTTTCGCTGATCTCGACCGACGCCGACGATCACTTCGTGGTGAGAACCGGGCAGGTCGGGGAAGGCAAGGAGAAGCTCCGAACGATCCACAAGCTGGATCCACGGAAGGACATCGCCGTTGAAAAGGTGAATGTTCACGGTCAGCGGCGCGGCACCACCATCTCCCTCAACACGGCGCTCTGCAGGCGTATCAGGTCGTTGAGCCCTGAAACCAACGACCACTACGTCCGGTTGCGGATCTATCTCCAGGGCGAGGCGCGCACGCTCTTCACCACCGAGGACACCCCGAAGGGCCTTGGGCTCTCGCTGACGCAGGACGTGCTGGAGACCACTGAATTTCGCCTCAACGAGCGCAGGAGCTATCCTGCGGATATTCTCCGTCGGGCTGACCAGGGGAAGCTGAACCTTCGCTCCGTCCACTACTTTCTGATCCGTAGGAAGGACTATCAGCTCGGCAGTCAGCATCAGAATTTCCGGAAGGTGCGTTATCTGGAGCATCACATCTGGAACAGCTACATTCAGGTCGGCTTCCCGCAAGGCAGCGGAGCACGGAAGTCGGCGCTCAGCTCCGAGGGAATGATAATCTACCAGTGGCGAGAAAAAGTCGAAGAAGGCAAATCTCTCAATGATTTCATAGCTTACGCGAGCTTCCGCACCGTTCGGTCAAAGATCCCGGCCTATATCTTTGCCGCCTTCGCTATCGGCGGCATCGGCAGTGCCGTTCACAACGTGGTCGTGGCCTGCCTGCAGCTCATGTTCCATCGGTTCGGCTGGGCGATTGATGACCAGGGGCGTCTAAGCCTGATCGCGGGTGTGATACTTTGTGGTCTGCTATGCGTTCCTACATTGCTGGAATCATTTCAGCGATGGGGGAGAAGGCGGTGACAGATTTGCTCCGGACTCTTCCCTCCTCGCTCGCAATCGGGTAGTGACATGCACATGGACATCCCCTTCAACCTAGGCCCCCGGCACGGAACGGACCGCCTTCTGGCGTCCCGCGGAATCGATTTGATCGGTTGCGCTCACGACGTCTGGCCGGTCCTACGCTCGTTGGAAGCCGTCTACCCCGGGTTCGGGCGCTGGTACTGGGATAAGGTCGTACCAGGCCTTGCCACTGGGGAGCGCGGACTTTTCCTGATCGGGCCCGCCTCCAGTCCGAAGGCCCTGGCGATTGCCAAGCGGGATTCTGGCGAGCGCAAGGTCTGCACGCTCTGGGTGAAGCCGTCCGAGCGCAGCCGTGGACTTGGTCGACGGCTTCTCGAAGAGGCCGTCGATTGGGTGGGTGTAGGCCGCCCTCTGTTCACCGTGCCTCAGGAAAGATACGCCGAGCTTTTGCCGCTGACGCAGAAGCTGGGCTTTCGCGAAACCGCGCGCGTGGAATCGCTCTATCGTCCCGGCATCGTCGAGCACATCTTCAATGGCTCGCAGACTCCGACACTGAGCTCGTAATCGCGGTCTTGCGACGGCCCGAAGCGCAGCCATGACCTCTGTCCGCCAGACGCTGCTCATCAGCATCCACCCGGTCTACTCGGATCTGATCTTCAAGAGAGAAAAGAGGGTCGAGCTTCGTCGGAAGTTCGACCCTGCTCTGGCAGGAAGCAGGTTGCTCATCTATTCGACCCTGCCAACCGGCGCCATCATCGGGCATGCTGGTGTCGGCACGGTGCATACCCTGCCGCCAAAGGAGATCTGGGCCAGGTTCTCGGAGATCGCGATGATAGGCGAGGGGGACTTCTGGCGATATTATGCCGGTCGCGACCGAGGCTTCGTCATCGAAATCGAAGATCCGCAGCTTTTCGAGACTCCGATCACGCTGCAGGAGATGCGTTCGAGATACGACCTCAAGCCGCCCCAGTCGTATATGTTTCTGCGTGAGGACCAATCAGGTATCCTGCAGCATGAGCATGGTTGAACTGCCTCTTGCCCAAGCGGTGGAAGGCCGATGACCGGGCTGGTCGTCATCCTGCTCGGTGTGTCAGGCGTCGGGAAGAGCAGGCTTGCGAGTGAGATCGGCGCCTTGCGGCCGGATATCTTGCGTCTGTCGGCAGGCGGACTGCTTCGCAAGCACCTACGAACGACCAGCGAAAAACTTCGAACTGCGGACAGGCGAGATGTCCAGGAGAATCAGTTTGCGTTGGCCGAGGCCCTTGCGGACGAGCGGCGTGGTCAGGAGGATCGGCTGGTTCTCCTTGAGGCTCACAGTTTCATCGATAACGACCAGGAACTGGTTGATGTCCCGGTCGAGATAATCGGAAGCCTGAAGCCATCCGGGATCATATTGATCAGCACGACCGCCGAGAGACTTGCGCGCCAGCGCGAGATGGACGAGCGCGAGCGTCCCAAGCGAACGGTCCACGAGTTGAGAAGGCATCTCGATCATTCCCGGGATCTGGCGCGGCGCTATTCTGCCCTGCTCGGAATTCCGATGATCCAGATCGAAGACGGCAAGTGCAAGGCAGCACTGGAGTTCATCGACTCATTGGGGCGCTGCTGACGCCGGTTTGCCGGTCCAATTCATAGTATGAGGTCCCAAACGGCTGTGGTGATGCCGGAGGGAGGGGTGTGGACGCTTTTCGTCCAGAAAAATATTATTTTTCAATGATATATTCGCTGCGATGCCCTTAAGTTGCCGTTCTGCCAGAGTCCGAACTCGCCTAAGTAGCATGCCCGGCGCTAAAGCATTGAAAATTATACGTTCACTTACGAGCATCTTAAGTGGCAACGTCATTCCCTTGAGAAGGTTGAAACTCCACGAAAATCAGCTAATCCGCCGTTCCTGACGCCTCGGGTCTTACACAGAGGCGGAGTATGCATGCGGCACGGGTGTGTTGCGTTAAGGCTGATAAGAGCAGCGGTGTTCTGATTTTAGGGCCTGATGAGAAGATCGGTATCCTGATCTACTGCTGCCGATTTCCCCAGCATCTGGTTCCTTGCACATTCTTGCCGATGGTGGCGGTTTTGGTCGCAAGGAGCTTCGAGTATCGCTCTTGGGGGCGAAGATAGCTCCCGATGATGAGGCGGGCATGGTGGTCATGTGTCGGGCATCTCAACGGTGCTGTCATTTGGGCCGCTAAGGCTCGTTTGAAGCGCTTGGATGGCGATGAGTGCCCAGCCCGCCAGCGAAGCCATTGGCGCCTATACAGCGCGGTCAGGCGGCCTCTACACCTCTGCTTGCGCTCATCAACTTATATGCCGCTGCCCAAGGCCTTGCTCCCCGTGTCAGCAAAGAGTGGCGCGGCTGTATCGAAATCTTCATGTGGTCAGGCGGTAAAGCGCTTCAGGATTGGGTCTGCCACCCGCTGGCCTGCACCACCAGCACGAGAGCGGCGATGATCACGGCCCAGATCAGCGCCAGCCTGACAAATTTTCCGCCTGACATGCTGCGAAACCGCGAACCGCTGGTCACCAGTACCAGTGAGCCAATCATGGCGATGACGGCGACGATCTTGTCCACTTGGCCGGCTGGCTCCATTCCCGTTGCGCAGGACAGGGTTGATCCCTGCCGATGCTGCATGAGCAGTGACTAATCGGCCTTGCCGTCCGGGTCTACACCCTATCGCCCGGCACAGCCTGTTGGGCGCGCCTGTGATGTGTCTGCTGCGGAAGGTCACGCAATGGCGCATTGCGGCGTGGCGCATCACAAGATGCAAGTGGGCTGGCAGGCCGCCTGAGCCGACCCGTCCTGTACACATCGATGTCTGGAAAAACTGGAGCGGGCGAAGGGATTCGAACCCTCGACCCCAACCTTGGCAAGGTTGTGCTCTACCCCTGAGCTACGCCCGCTCGGGCTTTGATGATGCGGATGCACCATCGGGTGAAACTGGAGCGGG
>NZ_BCZE01000114.1 GCF_001598555.1 Novosphingobium rosa NBRC 15208 | reverse complement strand
CCAGCCCGCTGCGATCGTGATCATTCTGCGCCGGCGCGGCGGCGGTGCTGCTGTTGGCGACCATGATGGTATCAGTCCTCACGCTTGGCTCCCGGGGGCGGCCCACCACCGGTCATGGTTATGGTGACGCCCGCCCCCAGCGGTTTCCCCTTTTCCGGTTCCGGCAGAAGCAGGGTGACGATGCTTTGTACCTGGTTGCTGTTGTTGAGATTGTTATGCGCCACGCCAACAGGCAGCACGACCAGCGTGTTGGCCGGGGCTTGATAGCTGGCCATGCCATATTGCACGGTCATCTCGCCCTTGCGCACGAAATAGACCTGATCGAAGGGATGCAGATGGGTTTCGCTGCGTCCGCCGCCCGGCAGCATGTCGTTCAGGCGTTCCAAAACATGAGTTGAGCCGGTCGCGCGTGAGGCCAGCACCCGCTCGTTGAGTGAGGCATGGCCTGTACCGCCCACCAGTTGCCCCAGCGGCGGGGCGGCCCGCACATATTGCGCAGCATCCTCCACCTTTCGGGGCGTTGCTGGCTTGAACAGGCTCATCAGATCACGGGTCGGCGCTGGGGTGACGACCTCCAGCGCGGCGTCTTCCTGAGCCCCTGTGTTCCAGACCCGATGTGGCACGCCCGCCGGAACCAGCGCCAGCGTCTCGGGCTTCATCTCGAAACGTTCATTGCCGATCTCGATGTTCATCGTACCCTTGAGCACCAGATAGGTGTGATCCACCGGCAGGCTGATCGAACCCTGAGGCGGGGCATGGGCAGCCAGCCTGGTGTAGATCACCCATGAACTGTCGAGCCCCGATGAAGGCCCGGCTAGGATCTCGCCGGAAGCCCGCCCCTTGAAGGGTAAAAAATCCACCGGGCGCAGCGGCCCACGCGCATCAGACAGATGGTACGGCCCGACCGGCCTGAGGGAAGAACCCGGCCGGGCCTCCACCGCACCGGCCTGAAGGGCGCTCAGTGCGGCAAGGGAGAGGAGGGAAAGGGAAGCCTTCATGCATGCGTTCCTTTGCCTGAGACAACGCGCGCGACGGGCCCGCCGCAAGAGAAGCTTGCGGCGCCGGCTCTATCGCCGGTGCCGTTGTAACGGGCGATGTTCGGATAGGCGCAGATCGGGCGAGTCATGTCGGGCGGGCCAGCCTTGGCGCTCCCACCATTAGGACCGCCGTTGGGATTGCCCTGCCCCGGACCGCCGCCTTCCATATGGCCACCGATCAGACGCCTGGGCTCCACCCCATGCTCGACCCATTGTTCGAGCGCGGTGAGCGTATCATGCTCGCCATCCATCGGCGCGCCGGGCACGGGGCCGGACTGGCCGATGTTCCACGGTCCGTCACCGCCGCTGCAATGACCAAGGCCGGGCACCATGAAGAGATGGTAATAGCTGTCGACCAGCGCAGTGGCCTTGGCCACAGTCAGCTTGCGCCGCCTGACCAGAGAGTCGATCAGGCTCTGGCGGAACTTCACAGCTTCAAGCGGGGGAATGTTGGGATCGTCCCAGCCGTGGTACTGGATCACCTTGCCACCCGCCTTCATAAAGGCATCGAGATCGCGGTTGCTTGTGTTCCAGCTGCTGTCCAGCCGCTCGCCGCCGACCATGCGGGCGCGCAGCGCGGGCACGTCCTTGTCGAAATCGAAGGTCAGATATTTCTGCCCCGGCAGATAATCCGGATCGCCATAGGCCATATCCATCAGGAAGCCGCCCCAGGGGCGATCGGGCTTGGCGGGGTTGGTCTTGCCGGTGAAATATTTGTCCCAGCTCAGCTCACTACCCGGCATGATCCCCGCCAGATGTTCCTCGCCTGTGCGTGGATTGCGCGGGCCGGTATAGATGGCGCGCACGATGGCGATCTGGCGCGGGGTGAGGCAGCTGCCGCCCGTCTCGCCCGGCTTGCAGGCCAGCACCTCGACCTTGAAGCGGCACAGGCGCGGATCGGTGAGAAAAGGATCAGAGGCCAGACCGCCATCATGCCCTGCGCATTGCTTGAGCACAGCCCCATGGATGGCGCTGACCTGATCCTGCCGCAGCGCATCGGCAGGGTATTTCAGCGAAGCCTGAAGCGTATTCCACAAGGCACCCAGCTCCTGCCCGATGTGATCGGGGGTGGAGTTGCCGATGACATAGCCGTCGAAATCATCAGTATAACGCAGCAGTTCGGTCAGCCCCTGAATGCCGCCCGCCGAACAGCCGACATAATAGGCATGATCGGCCTTTTTCCCATAAAAGGCCGCCATGATCTGCTTGGAGGCCTGCACAGAGAGATGCTCGCCGCGATAAGCATAATCGACCACCTTATCCGGATGGCCCAGCGCCCATGTAGCATCTTCAGGCGCGCCCGGCGCGTTCATATGGCCAAGATTGGTGACCATCGTGGCATAATGGCGCCGCACCCCGCCCAGCGTGCCGCGCGTGTTGAGCGTGCCCAGAAAGCCGCCATTGCCCAGCGCCTGGAACTTGCCGTTCCATGCCGCGCCCTCGGGCATCCACAGTTCGAACTGGATGTGCGAGTCCTGGGTGGGGCTGATGAAGCCCTGCACCCGGCAGAAGGGCGACGGGGCCTTGTCTCTGGCCAATGCTGGCGACACCTGATCAAGCGAAGTCACCGTTTCCGCCCTGGTCACGGTGACATCCGCCAGCTTCAACGCCGCCAGATCGCCGCATTCCGCCGCCAGAGCGGGCGAGGCGGCCATCACCCCCGCCAGAACAATGCCTGCGCCTAACCCAAGACGCAGCATGGTCTTCCTAGTACTTGCCATGTTTCCCGGCTCCTGTCCCCTCCCGCAACCGCATCCGGGCACCCCTCTCCGGGATGCCCGGATGGTGTTCAGCCTGCCTTGGGGAATTTGATGTCCAGATAGATCACCGGCTCGTCGATCTTGAGCCAGCGATGCGCCACCCCGGCCGGAACCAGAACGATGTCGCCCGCCTTCACCTGCTGCTGCACGCCACCATCGATGCCAGTGCCCGCAAGATCCTTCGGATTGCCCATCCGCTTAGGTCCGGCAGCAGCGGGCACCTGGGGATCGAGGAACATGTCCTTGTGCGTGGCTGAATCATGCCCGGTCACCCCAGTGATCGTGCCGCCGGTTTCCAGAAGGCCGCTGCCCGCGCGCACCACGAAGATCTCGCTCCAGTCCGCATGGGCGTGAGGCGTGTCGGGCTTGAGCAGGCGGATCAGCGAGGTGGAATGGGTGCTGGCGCTGATCAGCCGCTTGGAAAAGGCAGCAGGCGCGCCGCTGGTCTTGTCCTTTGCGCCGTCCTCGATGGCCTGCATCGCGTTTGCGCTGAAATAGACCGAACGGTCACGCGGTTCGCCCGAGGGCGGCGCGGGCTGAGCCAGCGCGGCCGAGGAGGCCAGCACCGCCGCGGCGGCGCCCAGAAGAACCCGCGCCCTCACAGCTTGAACAGTCGCTTGAGGTTGCCGCGCAGGATCAGGTCGCGATCCGCCTCGGTAAACCCGGTCTGATCGATCAGCGAATGGGGGTTGTTGGCCATCTGATTGTCTCCCGGGCCATACATGTTGTCGGTGCCCAGCACGATGCGGTCTGGCCCCACCACATCGGCCAGATAGCGCATGTTCACGGGCCAATAGACCAGCGAGTCAAAATAGAAGCGGCGCATGTATTCATAGACGGGCTGCTTGTATTTGGCCCCGCCCCGGTTCTCCATACGCCCGCCGATGAGCGGCATCGCGCCGCCGCCGCAGGTGATGATGAAGGTGAGGTTGGGATAGCGGTCCAGCGTGCCCGAGGCGATCAGCTTGGCCATGCAGACCGCCACTTCCATCGAATTGCCGACCGAATTGGTCAGGCCCGGGAAGCGGTTGGCCATGGGGTTGGCATTGGCGTCCACGCCAGAGGCGGCATCGTCCAGGCGCTTGCCCAGGAACCAATTGGGCTCGCCATCGAGCGGATGGAGGATGATGGGCAAGCCGATGTCGTGGATGCGTGCCAGCACCGGCTGAAACGCGGCATCGAACAGAAACTCCTTGCCGCCCAGCGAGGTGGGCATATGCACGCAGACGAAGCCCGGCTTGCCCGCCACGCGGTTCAACTCGGCCAGCGAACCCTGAGGATCGCTGACATTCAGTTCGATGCCCGCCAGAAAGCGCGAGGGATTGTCCTTGTGAGCCTGCATCGCTTCGTCATTGGCGACACGCGAGACCTTGGCGCCCTGCTCGGGCGTCACCCATTGCCAGGGGCGGAAACCGCCCAGGGTGAGAACCTGGGTCTGCATGCCATGGGCGTCCATCCACTTGATGCGGCGATCCATGTCATGGTTGATGGGGTCGAGGAAATCAGGCTGCCCCAAATCTGCCTTGGCCTTGAGATAGCCCGCCGGGGCCCAATGCGTATGCACGTCAATCGAGATCGGCGGCGAAGGAAGCTGCGGCTTGATCCAGGGATGCGGGCTGGCTGTTTCGGCATAGCTGCGTCCCAAGCCGCCGATGGGGGCGGGCTCCTTGAACGTACCGGGCTGGGCTTGGGCCAGCCCCCCTTCCCCCACCATCAACCCCGCCGCTGTGGCGACAGCCCCACTTTTGAGGAAATTTCTTCTGCTCGGCATGATGCTCACTCCCAGGCTCCCGAAAGTCTTTGAGCGCCGAAACGAGGATTTCCCTCTTCGGCGCCCGGATTTTTTTGGTTCTTACATCTTCCACTTCACGCCGACGGTGAAGTAGCGCCCCTCAATGTCGTCACCTTGGGCAAAGCCGCCCAGATAGTTCATCTGCGTCGTCCCCCCAGCGCTGGCATAGACCGGCGGGTAGCTGTTGAAGAGGTTCTGGATGTTCAGGAAGGCGTTGAAGTTGCGTGCGACATCAACGCTGAAGTTCAGGTCGGTGTAACCGATCGAGGGCACCGGCGGATTGGCGAAGACATAGGCATAACCCACACCATTGTTGTTGAGCGTGCCATTCTGCCTGAGTGAGGAACGCCACCGCTCCTGCACCATGACATGCACCTTCTCGACCGGATCGAAATTGATGCTGCCCACAATCTTCCACTTGGCGATCGGCGGCAGACCGCCCACACCATCAGCCGCGCCGCCCACATCGACCTGACCCGCCGGACCGTTGTTGTAGAGCAAGGTGGGCTGATAAGTCACCAGCGCGCGGGCACTGAAGGCATGGTTGGCGATCGGATGGGCATAATCCATCTCGAAATCGACGCCATGCGTGGTGAGAGAGGCAACATTGAGCGTCTGCGAATAAAGCAGCGTCGGGAAGTTGGCGGCGGTCGTGTTGCTGAAGGGGAATGGACGCACATAAAGCGAGCACACAGAAGCGGTGCCGCCCGACTGTTCACAGGCCGTCTGCGTCGCGGGCTGCATGCCGGTGATGCCAACCAGCGCGTTCTTGATCTTGATCTTGTAGTAATCGACCGACAGGCTGAAGCCGGGCAGGAAATGCGGCTTGATCACGCCGCCCAACGTCAGCGTATCGGCCTTTTCCGGCGTCAGATTGGGGTTACCCTGCGATTGCTGGCCGATCACCCCCGCCGTGTTGCCGGTATGGATGTCGACATAGTTGGTCGTCGCGATGGTGGCGGGCTGATACAGGTCATAAAGGTTGGGCGCGCGAATATCGCGCGAACGGGTAACACGCAGGGTCAGCTGGTCGCTGACATTCCACACCGCACCGCCCTTCCAGGTCCAGGCATCGCCGCTGGTGTTGTAATTGGTGTAGCGCACCGCGCCATTGAGGTTCAGCGCCTTGAAGAAGGGCTTGTCGGCCAGAACCGGCACCTCCACCTCGGTCGCCACTTCCTTCACGATCTGGCTGACCGGGGTACGCACCGCCGTCTGGCCGCCCAGATAGCGCAGAGCGGCGGCGGTGTTGCTGCAGTTGAACTGAATGCCGGCACAATCGATGGCATCGCTGGGTGAGGCATTGCTGCCCACCGCATAGGTCAGGCGGCGCCATTCGCCCATCACCACCGCCTTCACATCACCGGCGGGCAGATGGAACAGTGATCCCTTGATGTTGGCGTTGAAGTCGGTCATCGAATAATAGACCGAATAGATGATCGGCTGTTCGACATAGGCGATCGCCGCCGCCTGCTCGGTGTTGGTGCCAAGCACGTTGAGCGGCACGCAATTGGCATAAGTGGGGTTGGTGAGCGCCGCATTGCAGACCGTCTTGCCGCCGCTGCTGACAGCGTTGGTCGCGGCGTAGAAGCGTGCCAGATTGATGCCATTGTTGTTGCGCGTGGTCTGGGCGTTTTCGGAACGATAAGCATCAACGCTCCAGTCGAATTTTCCCAGTTTTCCGTCCAGACCGGCATCGACATTGTAATAGCTGTTCAGCACATTGTACTGATACATCGGCAGCTGCAGGTCCATCTTGTTGAGCGTGAAGCTCGAACCGGCAGGCTGGGCGGCAATGGTGGCCTGGTAACCGGCGCCGGCATTGGCAAGATAGGGATTGTTGTAGCCGATCAGCACTGAATATTGCGGGTTCTGCTGTGTGTAGCTCTGCTTGAATTTGCTGAGAATGCCCGTGACATGACCATGAATGCTATCGGTCACGTCATAATCGAAGCGTGCCATGGCACGGTGGTTCACAGCCGCCGCACCGGCGGTCGCCCCCTGGAAATAAGCCCCATCCCCGCCAATGTTGACCGAACTGGACAAGGTCGGCGTGCCAGGCGTGAAGGTCGTGAGCGCTCCGCCTGGGCCGAACTGCAGCCCCTTGAACAGGCCGGTGTTGGCATAGCCGCCATAGGCATAGTTGTTGAGGCGCGCGCCATAAACCAGCGTATAGGGCGAGGCTGCCGTGCCCGAGCCGGTCATGCTGGCCCAATTGTTGAGAAACGGGCGACTGCTGCGCAGGAAGCCGGCATTGTCGGCATATTCATAGCTGGCCTCGAAATGGCCGCGCCCATCATTGAAATTGGCGCCCCAGGCCAGGCTGCCGCCAATCTTGCGATCGTCGCCGTAATTCGAGATGCCCGAATGAAGATCGGTCTTGAGCCCGACGAATTTGGTATCGGTGATGAAGTTCACCACACCGGAAACAGCCTCCGAACCATAGGCCGCCGAGGCGCCGCCGGTCACCACATCCACCCGCTTGAGCAGGGCCTGCGGAATGACATCGACATCCACCTCACCGCGCGTCTGGGTGGAACCCACTCGGCGCCCGTCGACCAGGACCAGACCGCGTGTCGAGCCGATGCCGCGCAGGTTCAGCGTGTTGAACCCGCCGGTGTTGACATTGCTGGTGGTGTTGATCGAGCCAAGCAGGCCCGGAAGCGTGTTCAACCCCTCGATCACGCCGGCTGGCTGGGCCTTGAGCAGCGTATCAACGCTGGCGACAGTCACCGGCGTTGGCGCGCTGTTGCCATTTGTGACCAGGCGCGAACCGGTCACGATGATCTCGCGATCGGGGGTTGAAGCGGTATCCGGAGCTTTGATCTGAACCGTCTTGGCAGTATCCTGAGCGTAAACAGCAGGAGTCAGACAGGCGACAGCAAGCAGGCCGGTGGACGCCCTCAGCGCCCGCCGGATCGGCACAGTATTCATGGATTTCCCCTCCATCATTGGCTTGTGTCAGGTTTGAATCCTGTCGCGGGAAAATCCTTCTGACGAAATTTCCGGCCTCAACGAAGTTTTTGGATTTTGTTGATCCAGCCAAGACTTTCATATGGCGATCGAGCATCAGGCAAGGACTGCAAATCTCTTCTTTTCAGAGATCATTCTTCTGCAGGGAAGCCCTGATGCAAAAATGCTGCGCGGAAAATTTTTGATGCGGATGAGGCAAAGGGACACATCTTTCCATCCGAGATCCGCCATATCTCTCTGCGAACAATTCGCAAAAATTCACATCTGTCCGGAAGGATTTGGGCTGGCGGATGACTCCTGCTCTGTATCCGCTGCAACAACCGCCGACCGCCCTCCTGTTCCCCGGCGGTTACCCTTCGGCCCAGCGGAGCAAGCGATAACAACAAATGACCGATGAGGCTGCCCAGATGACCATGGATTTCTCCCCCGCTCCCCCCGCGGCAGTGACGCGCACCCTGGCTTTTACGCTTGGCCTCACGCCTTTGCTTGCCACCCATGCCATGGCCGCCGACGATGCCGATGCCCAGCACCCCGCGATCATCGTCACCGGACAAAGCGCCGACACCCGTCTGGGGTTCGACAAGATTGCCACGCCGCTGCTCGATACGCCTCAAGCCATCACCGTGCTCAGCCACGACGAGCTTGAGAAACGCGCGGTCAACAGCCTGGCCGACGCGCTGCGCGTGGTGCCCGGCCTCAGTCTGGGCGCGGGTGAAACCAGCTGGCAGGGCAACAACGCATCCCTGCGCGGTTTCACCACGCGCGATGACACCTTTCTCGATGGCATGCGTGACTTCGGCTATTACGACCGTGACACATTCAACGATGAAAGCATCGAGGTGGTCAAGGGCCCGGCGGGCATTCTCTTCGGGCGCGGTTCGACCGGCGGGGTGATCCATCAGGTCAGCAAGCAGGCAAGCCTCACCCCGATCTATGCGGCCAGCCTCGCGGGCGGCACTGACAACACCTTGCGCGCCGCAGTGGACATCGATCGCCCCCTTGGCGAAAACGCCGCCCTGCGCATCAACGCCATGGGCCAAACCGGCAATGTGGCCGACCGCAATGAGGCGCTCAACCGCCGCTGGGGCGTGGCGCCGACCCTGGCGCTGGGACTGGGCACCGACACGCGCTTCACCCTCTCCTATCTGCATCAGGAGGAGCGCAACCGGCCCGATTACGGCATTCCATGGTTCAATGGCGCGCCGGCAAAGGTCGATCGTCGCAATTATTACGGGTTCGCCGATGATCATCTGGACACCACCGTCAATGTGGTGACCGCCAAGCTGGACCATGATTTCAATGCCAACACCGCGCTGCACAGCCAGATCCGCTATTCGCATGACACGCGTGAATTCCGCACCAGCGAGGCGGTGATCCCCGCCACCTATGGCTCCTCCACGCCACTCAGCGCGATCACCGTCACCCGTAATGAATTTTCCGGCAGCAGCGTTGATCAGTTCGCGCAAGGAGTGGTCGATCTGACCAACCGCTTCGCGACCGGGCCGATCCACCATGTGCTCACCACCGGGGTGGAACTGGGGCTGGAAATGCCGCGCCCCACCTACATCTTCCACAATGGTGTGATCACCACCAATCTGGCCAATCCGCAGCCGCAAGGCTTTTCGGAAGCCTCTTCCTATGTGCGGCTGAACGCGCGCACGCGGGCGGCCACCACCGGCCTCTATGCCATCGACACGATGGAACTGGGCGAGCACTGGATTGCCATCGCGGGCCTGCGCTGGGACCGCTATGAGGCGCATTACCGCAGCACGGGCTATGACGTGACCGGCACCACCGTGGCCCATACCGATGTCGATCCGGTCAACCACAAGCTATCCAAGCGGGCGGCGCTGACATACAGACCCAGCGGCAACGCCAGCCTCTATGTCAGCTATGCTGACAGCTTCGATCCTTCGGCAGAGGGCATCACCTCCCAGATTTCCTCGGGCCGCACGGTGGCTCAGGCCAATCTGAACGTGGCGCCGGAAACCGGGCGGATCATCGAGATCGGCAGCAAGTTTTCACTGGCGGGCGGGCGCCTGTTGTGGACCACCGCCCTGTTCGACATCCTCAAGAACAATGTCCGCGTGCCCGATCCCGCCAATTCCGCCTTCAACACCAACGGCGGCCGGCAGCGGGCACGCGGCTTCGAGACCGAGTTGGTCGGCAATCTCACCAGAGCCTGGACGCTGCGCGCGGGCTACAGCTACCTCCATACCGAAACCTTGTGGACCGATAACCCCACAGCCGCCGGATCGCCGCGCATCGGGGCGCCGCTGCCGCTCTCGCCGCGCAGCAGTGGCAGTCTGGAGACCGATTATGCCATCACCCCGCGCTTTTCCGTCGGCGGCGGCATGATGTATCAGTCAAGCCGCCTGGGGCAGAACACCAACAGTTCTTTCCTGGTAGCGCCCGGCTATGTCACCTTCGAGGCAAGGGCGCATGTCGATGTGACGAAGAACCTGTCGCTTCAGGCCAATCTCTACAACGCCACAAACAAGCTCTATTATGATCAGTTGCACCCCTTCCATGTGATCCCCGGGGCAGGCCGCAGCGCGCTGTTTACCGTGAGCTGGAAGCAATAACACCTCAGAAACGCAGGCGCAGACTCAGGGTGACATAGCGGCCCTCAATATCGTCACCCTGAGCATAGCCACCCAGATAGTTCATCTGGGTAGAGCCCCCGGCGCTGGCATAGACGGGCGGCCAGGCGTTGAACACATTTTGCACGCTCACATTCGCCTCAAGATGGCGGTCGATGGTGCAGCGCAGCGCCAGATCGGTGTAGCCTATCGCGGGCACATCGCCATAGGCAAAGACCAGATCGGGATTGCCATGCTGGCGCAGCGCACTGCGCCAGCGTTGCTGCAGCGTGACGCCCAGCGTGCTGCTTAGCGCATAGTTCATGCTGGCGGTCACCCTGACCGCTGGCAGCGGCGGCAGCCCACCAACCCCATCGGCCGCCCCGCCCACATCGACAATGTTGCCCGTGCTGTTGTCATAACGCAGCGTGGGCTGCCAGGTCACCAGCCCGCGCATCGACAATGCGCGACCGGCCAGGCGCGTGTTGTAATGCGTCTCGATATCCAGGCCCTGTGTGGAAAGCGCGGCGACATTGAGCGTTTTGCTGATCAGCAGCGTTGGATAGTTGGCCGGGCTGGTATCGGCAAAGCCATGGGGCCGGATGTAATAGGCACAGAAGGGAGAGATGCCCCCCGAAGCCTCGCAGGCAGCCTGCGTCGCGGGCTGGAAGGCCGGAATGTTGACCAGCGCCTGGCGGATACGGATGTTGTAGTAATCCACGGTCAGGCTGAAACCGGGCAGAAAGCGCGGCGCGAATACGGCTCCCACCGTCAGCGTATCGGCCTTCTCGGGCTTGAGCGCGGGGTTGCCCTGCAACACCTGCGCGACCAGGCCCGATGTGTTGGTATGCAGATCGGTGTAATTGTTCACAGCCACCGATTGCGGGCTGTAGAGATCGTAGAGATTGGGCGCGCGGATGTCGCGCGACCGGGTCATGCGCAGGGTCAGCCCGTGGCCTGTCTCCCATAGCAATCCGCCCTTCCAGGTCCATGCCGCGCCGCTGGTGTCGTAATGGGTGTGACGCACCGCGCCATTGAGCGTCAGGACCCGGGCAAAGCGGTGGTAGGCAAGCAGGGGCGCCTCCACCTCAAGCGCCTGTTCGATCACTGTCTGGGACACCGGGGCCAGCGCTGCGACCGCACCGCCCAGATAACGCAGGCTGGCCAGCGGGCCGGTGCAGTTGAAGGCGATACCCTGGCAGTCCATGGCATCGGCAGGTGAGGCATTGCTGATGACATCATAGGAGGAGCGCCGCCACTCCCCCATCACCGCCATTTTCACCGTGCCGGCGGGCAAGGCGAAGATCGGTCCGCGCAGACTGACATTGGCGTCCGTGGTCACGAAATGCTGCGTGCTGATCAGCGGCTGTTCGATATAGGCAATGGCGGCAGCTTGCTCTGAACCAACGCCGAAAAGGTTTAGCGGCACGCAATTGGCATAGGTCGGATTGGTGAGTGCGGCCTGGCACACGGCATGGCCGCTTCCATCGCTCACCGCATTGATGGCGGCATAGAAGTGGGCCAGATTGATGCCATTGTTGTTGCGCTGGGTCTGATGAGATTCGGTGCGATAGGTATCGGCCGCCCAGTCGAGCCCGCCCAGCTTGCCGTTCAGCCCCGCATCGAGGTTGAGATAGGTTTCCCGCGCGGTGATCTGGTAATTGGGCAGGCCCGCATCCAGCTTGCTGAACTGGAAGCTGCTGCCCGCCGGCTGCGCCGCGACAATGGCCTGATAGGCAGGCTGAAGGTTGGCAAGGTAGGGGTTGTCATAACCGATCGACACCGCGCTGAACAAGGGGTTCTGCAGCGTGTAGCTTTGCTTGAACTTGCTGAAAATGCCCGAGACATGCGCCCCCAGCCTGTCGTTGAAACGATAGTCAAGCCGGGCCATGGCCCGGTTGGCCACTTGCGCGGCCCCCGCTGACGATCCCGTGAAATAAGCGCCATCGCCCCCGATGTTCACCCCCGAGGTGGCGGTGGGCGTCCCCGGATCGAAGGCAGTCAGCGTGCCATTCCTGGCAAATTGCAGCCCGCTCAGCGCTCCTGAATTGATCAGTCCGCCAAAGCTTGCCGAATTGAGCGTCGCCCCGCGCGCCAGCGTATAGGGGCTGGCCGCGGTCCCCGATCCCACCAGGCTTGCCCAGGGCGAGAAGAACGGGCGGCTGGAACGCTCAAACCCTGCATTGTCGCTGTATTCATAGCCCAGTTCCACATGGCCACGCTCCTGCGCAAAGCGCCTGCCCCAGGCGGCGCCCACCCCGTGCTTGGCATCGTCTCCATAGCGCGAGATGCCGCTGCGCATATCCACTTTCAGGCCGGTAAAGTCGGTGTCGGTGATGAAATTGACCACCCCCGACACAGCATCCGACCCATAGGCCGCCGAAGCCCCCCCCGTCACCACATCCACCCGCCGCAACAGGATTTGCGGCAACACATCCACATCAACCTGGCCCGTTGTCTGGGTCGATCCCACGCGCCTGCCGTCGATCAGGATCAACCCGCGTGTGCTGCCCAGCCCGCGCAGGTTCAGCATGTTGTAGCCGCCGCTGTTGACATTGCTGGTCAAGTCGATCGACCCCTGCAGGCTCGGCAAGCCGTCCAGCCCTTCGATCAAACCACCGGGCCGGATCGCCAGCCGGTCATCCACCGCCATCGTCGTGACCGGCGTGGGTGACCGGTTGTCATGTGCGATCACCAGCGATCCGGTCACGATGATCGGCTGAATATCGAGTGTTTTGACCGGCGATTGCGCGGGCAGCAACTGTCGATACGGGTGGTCGGACTTATGCGGCTGGTCCGGGAGGCGAGGCGCCCGGCGGGGGCGCATTTCAGCGGCCACGATGATAAAAATTTGCGGACCGGTCTGGCGCGCCTGCAATCCCGTGTTGTCGAGTAGGCGATCGAGCGCTTCGCGTGGCGTCAGATTGCCCTCGACCGGATTGGTCCGCTTGCCGGCCAGCACGCGACGGGATGCGACGATTTGCAAGCTCCCCTGCCGCCCGATGGCATCGATTGCTGTATCGGCAGGCTGTGCGGGGATCGAGAAGTGATGCGTCTGTTGCGGGCGCGTTTGCGCCTGGGCGGGAACGGCCGTCACCCCGGCGGCACAACACAGCAATGCGAAAACAGCCTGACGAACCAGCCCGATGGCCATCGCCCTTTCATCCCCACTGTCCACACCTCCGGTTTCGGATGGTGCGGTTCTCCCATAAAATATCTTTTTTTGTCAGATTTCCGCCGTTTTCTCGGCGCGTTCTATTTTGATAAAGGCCGGATTGCTCATGTCAACGCGCAGGTTGAAACTGTTGCGCACGGCAATGGCAAAACCTTCCGGATCATTGAAACGAAATTGTCCCGCCATCTGCTCGCCCGCCACTTCGGGATCGGTCACCAACAGTTGACGCTTGTTGTAACGGTTGAATTCATCGGCAGCATCGGCCAGCGTCGTGCCCGACAGACGGATCATGCCCGAACGCCAGGCCAGGGCCCGCTCGACATCGCCCTTCTGGTCGGAGCCATAATGGATTCTGGCATTGTCGGTCATCAGCAGACGCTCGCCCGCGCCCAGGCGGATACGTTGCGGCCCACTTCCCGACCAGGCTTCCACCACCCCTTCGGTCACCAGCACCTCGACCCCGGCATCACGCCGACGCACCGAAAAAGCCGTGCCCACCGCGCGCGCCTTGACCTGGCCGGAAGTCACCACAAAGGGTCGCTGCGCATCCTTGGCCACCTCGAACCAGGCCTCGCCCTGATGAAGATCAACGCGGCGGGTATGCTCCTCCAGCCGCACAGCCAAATTTGTGTTTGAATTCATCGTCATCACCGAACCGTCCGACAACGGCACACGGCGGACCTCGCCCAGGCGTGTAGCATAGGACTGCCCGGCATCAAACAACGTGAAACGCGCCACCACACCAGCCACGCCAGCGGCCATGGCCCCGACCAGCACCCTGCGGCGATGCCACAGGGGCCGGATCACCGCCCAGTGTTCAGAGGGCACGGCCTCCTCGGCAACATCATGGCTTGCCAGACCCGCATCGATGGAAAGCCAAGTCGCATGGGTTTTCAGCAGAAGCCCGTGGTTGCGTGCATCGGACTCCAGCCAGGTCTGAAGCTGCGCCTCTTCCTGCGCGGACATCGCACCGCCATCCATGCGCGCCACCCAGAGATCCGCCATCTCCTGCCGCGTGTGTTCAGAGCCTGTCATTGCAAAACCTTTCCAAGACGGCCTTTGGTCACCCCCCCTTCCTCATCCGCCTTGTGGTGGGTCGCCTGCCATGCCTCGCGCACGGCGCGCACGCCCACCCATATCTGTTTTTCGACGGCTTTTTCAGTTATATTCAGATGGGTCGCAATTTCTTTCTGCGACCATCCCTCGATTTTGCGCAACTCCACGATCCGGCGACAACGCTCCGGCAGGCTGGAGATCAGATGCATGACTTTTTCATAGGCCATGCGATGATGAGCCACCTCTTCCAAAGACACAGCGGGATCCTCACCAAAGGATTCCAGCTCCGCAATCTCCTCGAAAGAGACGATCGACGCACGCTTGAGCTTCCGCAGGAGCAGATTGCGCGCGATCGAGAAAAAATACGCCGGAGGCGAGGCGATCTCTTCGAAGCTGTCGATCCTGGCGATCCGGCAATAGGCCTCCTGCAGCAGCTCATCGACATCTTCGGGCGAAACACGGTTGCGCAGAAACCAACCGCGAATGCGGTTTTCATGAGGCAGAATCTCTCGCGCTACCCACAGGGACATACGCCGATGACGCTCCAATCCGGTTTCAGCCGTGCCTTCCGTGACCGCCTCCCGATCTTATCATTATCACCTTATGCATGATTGGAGTCCCAGCTACGGAAAATCCTTCCGCACATTATTATTTTCTTCAAAGCATTGAAAATGCTTTCATGTTTTCGCAGCCGCCACCAGCATGCCCTATACAGGCCGCGATTGCCAAGACTACCGACGACATTCCTATCACAAAGAGCGCATCACTTACTGGCGAGAAGGAAATCTCGGTGGAAGGTATCTCGCCACCTGCCATGCTCATTGCAACGATGCGCGAGGTTCGATCCGTTACCCGGGAAATCTCGGGCTTAAAAATAATCTCCGGCACACTTGTGGAATTTCGCGGTCGCAGCGTCATGGCTCACACACTGTGTGCACATGAGTATGCAAAGCTGTCGAAGGAACACGACAATGCCGAACATCGAACGCGCTTCGCGCAGACCTTTTCCCGCCCACAAGGAGTGCCGATAAACGCCAAAATGATGGCATCAGGCTTCAAATCAAAGTCTCGTGAGCCTTGTAGCTGTAGCAAAAGCAACCCTGCCGCCGTTTCTGCTCTCGGGAAAGATCACCATCATGTTCTCCAGATATGGCCTTGCGCTGGCCACCTTATTAGCCGTCGGCCCTGGCATGGCACCCGCACAGGCGGCCCTCACCGCCGGAGCGAGCAAGGCCGCCATCGATCTGCCCGCCAGCCTGCTGCCTCTGGATGACTTCACCACACTGCTCGATCCGCTCAACGTGCGGGTGCTGGTGCTGGCCGATGGCGGCAGCCGCGCGGCCATCGCCGTGCTTGATCAAACCTCGCTCAGCGCCAACGACATCACGGCGATGAAAGATGCCGTGGCCAAGGCAACCGGCACATCTGCCGGAAACGTTCTGATCGTGGCCAGCCACACCTTTTCCGCGCCACATATGTTCATCTTCGGCAAGGGCGAGGAGGGTGAGCGCACCAAGGTCTATGTCGCCAACATCATGCAGGCACTGACCACCGCCGCCCAGCAGGCCGCCCACAATGCGGCGCCCGCCACCCTGACCTTCGGCACCGCCAGCAGCGCCGTCAACATCAACCGCAATGTCGAGATGGCCGACGGCTGGTGGCTGGGCGCCAATGAGGCCGGGCCTTCGGACAAGACCCTCTCCCTGCTGCGGATCGACGGGGCAGACCATCGCCCGATCGCCACGCTGGTCAATTATGGCGTGCAATCCTCGATCATGGATCACACCGGTGGCGAAGGCGCCACCGGCAAGGCCGTCAGCGCCGATCTGGCCGGGGCCACTACCCAGCATATCGAGGAGCATCTGGGCGGGATCAGCCTGTTCATGACCGGCGCGGCGGGCGATCAGGTGCCCGCCTATACCGCGCTTCACAATGTCTATGATGCGGCGGG
>NZ_BCZE01000113.1 GCF_001598555.1 Novosphingobium rosa NBRC 15208 | reverse complement strand
CGGCGCGTCCTCACGGATTTTCGCCACGGCGATCTCGGGCAGAACGGTGAAGTTGCTGAAGGTGGAGCAGCCCATGTAATGAAAGATCGGCTGGCCCTTGTAGCTGAAACGCGTGGTGCCGTCGGGCATCAGCCCCTTGCCCTGCGTGGCGCGGATCGCGGTGCACAGGTTGGTCTTGCCCGAGAGGCAGCTTTTGCACTGGCGGCATTCGGGCGTGTAGAGCGGGATGACGTGATCGCCGGGCTTCACATAGGTGACGCCCGGGCCCACCTCGCGCACGATGCCCGCGCCCTCATGGCCCAGGATCGAGGGGAAGATGCCCTCGGAATCGAAGCCGTCCAGCGTGTAGGCATCGGTGTGGCAGATGCCCGTCGCCATGATCTCGACCAGCACTTCCCCCGCCTTGGGGCCTTCCAGATCGACTTCCACGATCTCCAGCGGCTTCTTGGCTTCAAAGGCGACGGCGGCGCGGGTCTTCATGGGACATATCTCCGGCAGGGTATGGTTCGGCAGGGCAAGCCCTGAGCGCCGGGAATGATAGGGGCAGGGGGCTGGCCTGTCACCCCGGCGGGGTGCGCCATGGTTTTGGAAAAAATGCGCAAGGATTCGGCTTGCATTGTAGAAAGCCCCCCGCTAGGAGCCCCGAACCACGCTTTCTACGCGATCTGGCCCGATGGCGGAGTGGTTACGCACCGGACTGCAAATCCGTTTACGCCGGTTCGATTCCGGCTCGGGCCTCCATCTTCCATTCCCACACCCTCCCATGCCGTCCCGCAAACGGCTGTTTTCCGCCGTTTTTGTCTGGTATGATGGTCCCATCGATCTCGGGCCATTTCACCAAATCTCACCCATTTGATGGTAGCTTTGATGGTATGGCCCGGACTGGCTCTGGGGAGATACCATCAACATGACGGAAAATCGTTCAAAGTCAGGGCTTACCGCCGCATCCGTGTCGCGCGCGAAGCCCAACAACAAGCCCTATAAGCTGAGCGACCGCGACGGTCTTTATCTGCTGGTCGAACCGACTGGCGGTCGTGTCTGGCGCATGAACTACCGCATTCATGGCAAGCAAAAGACCATGACCTTTGGTCGATGGCCCGAACTCCTTCTAGGGGAGGCGCGCGAGCGGCTTCTTGAAGCAAGGCGGCTCCTGGGCAGAGGCATTGATCCGGTCGACCAGGCCAAGCTGGAAAAGGTCGCCAAATCCCTGGCGGCGTCTCATACCTTCGAGGCAATGGCCGGGGAATGGCTGGAGAAGATCACGGCTGATGGCGCGGCACCGATGACGATAAAAAAGGCGCGCTGGCTTTTGGGGAAGCTCTATCCGGCGATTGGGCGGCGCCCGGTTCAAGAAATCTCGGCGCATGAACTGCTCTTGGCGCTCAAAAAAATTGAGGCCACGAAACGCTACAACGCCGCCAATCGGGCGCGAACTGCAGCGAGCCAGGTGTTCAGATACGCCATTGCCACCGCGCGAGCCGAACGGGACGTCGCCTCCGATCTGCGCGGCGCATTGGTTGCGCCCAAAGCAACCCACCGCGCTGCGATCCTCTTGCCGACCGAGGCGGGAGCCCTGCTTCGGAGCATTGATGACTATGAGGGGAACGGGTTGACCCGCATCGCCATGCGAATGCTGGCCCATGTGTTTGTACGACCCGGCGAATTGCGTTGGGCCGAGTGGAGCGAATTCGATCTTGAGAAGCAGGTCTGGACTATCCCCGGACATAAGATGAAAATGCGCCACCCACATAGGGTACCGCTGAGCCGCCAGGTGATCGCGATTATTGGTGAAATCGAGCACGACGCCACCTTCAGCAGCTTTCTCTTTCCCTCGCTGAGGTCGGTGGACAGACCGATGTCGGATAACACGATCAATGCGGCTTTACGTAGAATGGGTTATTCGAAGGAGCAGATGACGGGGCATGGGTTCCGTGCCTTGGCGGCAACCTTGCTCAATGAAATGGGGTGCTGGAATCCGGATGCGATCGAGCGGCAGCTTGCTCATGCAGAAAGCAATTCAGTTCGACGAGCCTATACTCGTGGCGGGTACTGGGACGAACGGGTTCGCATGATGCAGCATTGGTCCGATCACCTTGACAAGATGCGGGATGGAGCAACGATCTTGAGGCCGAAATTTGGGCATAGTGGCTCATAACAACAGCATTGGGAGCTCGGCCATCGGGCGCGCTGATGGGATTAGCCCGTCAGATTTCAGGAAATGGGAATGCGAGGGAACTCCTCCGAGCGAGGCACATTTGGGACGGTCGCTGCAGACTATGCGCCCGTCCCCAAAACCTTGGAGGGGGTCGACGACGGTAACTCGTTCTTGGCTACCCGCCCTCGATAAAAAAGCGTTTGGACATCCCTTCGCCGCCATCAGCATACAGGTCCATGCGACAACGCAAGAGACAAGTGCCAAGCCATACGCAGCTTGAGCAACTCTATCAGATCCGGATTCATGAACGCGTAATTGTCCGGAATATCCAAACAGATGACATGCTGCCCACGCAAGCTACTACGAAAACGCTTTTGCAGCTTGGTGCGATGCTCCCGCTCCATCATCACGATCATATCGGCGCATGCGACCAGCTCTGCGCTCAAGGGGTTTTCGGCATCATGATTGGTGCCTACGGAAGAGACCTCAAACCCCGGATATACCTTAATTCGCGCCCTGGCCGCGATGGGCCTCGCCTGGAATATCGCGCTGCCGGAAGATCTGGGGCGCGACAAGGTGCTGGCACGGGTGGGACCTGCCTAGCCGGAGCTGACGTAGACGTCAGCCTTTGGCCCTGCCGATCGCTTCCCAATCCAGCGCGAAACGGGCGAGATATTTGCGCAAACGGTCCGCATCATTGGTGCTGGCGCGCTTCTCGCGTGAGGCGGCGAACAGTTGCCGCCCGGCCTCTGACAGGGAGCGGCTGGCCTGACAGGTCTCGATCACATAGGCGAGTTGGATGCGATCGAAGGGATCGATCTCTGCCAGCGCTTCCGCGCCCAGCAGAGTGTCCAGCCCATCACTCCCGTGATCCGCGCCGGACCAGAGGTGAGTGAGGCGGGTGATTTCCTTGACCACCGTCTCCACATCGATGCGGCCCTTGGGCGAAAAGGTGGCCATGCGGGTAACACTGGCCGCCAGATCGCGGAAATTGCCGGACCAGCTAGCCAGGGGCGATGTGGCGAAGGAAAGGTAACGCTCGCGTGCTTCCTTGTTGAAGGTGATGCGCTCGCCCTCGCGCTCGGCATGGCGGTCGAGTTCGTAATCAAGATTGGGGGCGATGTCCTCACGCCGCTGGGCAAGACCGGGCAAAGCGAAGGTCCACAGGTTGAGGCGGGCGAAAAGATCTTCGCGGAATGTGCCTTCGGCCACGCAGCGGGCCAAATCGCGGTTGGTGCCGGCGATCAGCTGGAAATCGCTTTCGGTTTCCCGGTCCGCGCCGACGGGCAGGAAGCGCTTGTCCTCAATGGCGCGCAGAATCATCGCCTGCTCGTCCAGCCCGAGTTCGCCGATTTCATCGAGGAACAGCATGCCGCCATCGGCGCTGCGCAAAAGGCCCGCGCGATCTGCCGCCGCGCCGGTGAAGGCGCCCTTTTTGTGGCCGAAGAGGGCGGACATGGCGCTGTCGCCGCGCAAGGTGGCACAATTGACCTCGACAAAGCTGCCGCCAACTTGCCGCTTCAGCTTTTTCAGATCGAAAATGCGGCGGGCGAGTTGGCTTTTGCCTGCTCCCGTCGGCCCCATCAGCAGGATCGGCGCGCGGGTGCGGCTGGCGACCTGCTCGATCTCGTCGATCATCGTGTTGAAGGCCGGGTTGCGGGTTTCGATGCCCGATTTCAGGAAAGAGGTGCTTTCCGCGCTCTCACTGGCGAAGCGGGTGGCGATGCTGTCGTATCGCGAGAGGTCGAGGTCGATCACGCTCCATATGCCCAGGGCATCGGGCGCGCCGCGCTTGGGCTGGCTCTGGAGCAGGCGGCCGGGCAGGTAATGCGCCTCGGTCAACAGGAACAGGCAGATCTGCGCCACATGCGTGCCGGTGGTGATGTGGATCAGCAGATCCTCCGCCTCCGGATCGAAGGGCTGGGCCCGCGCGAAGTCCAGCAGCTTGCCATAGACTTCCTCGAAATCCCAAGGGTCCTTGAAGTCGATGGTGTGCCGCTCGACCAGCGTCTCAGGAGAAACCGAGGCAATGTCTTCCGCCACATATTCGGCCAGACGGCTATGGCCCGTGCCATGGATCATCATGAAGCGGTCGATCCGCAGATCCTCATGCATGCACAGCCCCACCGAGGGCCGCCATTTATTCCAGCGCGAAGGGCCGAATTTGGAGGCATCCAGCGTGGAGCCGAGAAAGCTGATGACGGTGGTTGGCTTCATGCGCCAGATTTCTATCACTTTATCTCACAGGATACAAATTCAGGAAATCTCAAAACAGCATTCTTTGCGCCAATCTTGGGATTGTAAAAAATTATCACTTTAAAACAGAATGATGTATTTTTTCGGAAAGCCCCTCCTCCAAACTGGCACGCCCCCTGCAGTTCATTGGGCGTCGGGTCGGTCGAACAGCCCGACAGGCAGGTGAGACGGGGCGGATGGAATAGGCCATCCGCCCCGGAAGACCGGAAGGATTTTCGTCATGGCCAATCAGAGCCTTTTTGCATCGCTGACCGCCAAGGTCTGGCCGCGCGCCGATACGGCCAACCAGTCCGGCGCGCCCGCCTATGCCTATGGCCCCGAGGCCAAGCTGGCTCATCTGGCTGCGACGGGGACGCTGGCCGATGGGTTTTATTCCGGTGCCGAGTCGCAGCTGGCCGATGTGCTGGCAGCGGCTCAGGCGGTTTCGCCCGAGTTTGTGGCCAAGGCTGCGGTCTATGCCCGCACCTTCGGCGCGATGAAGGATATGCCTGCCCTGCTGGCGGCCTATCTGACCGTTGCCGATCCCGATCTGGCGGTCCCCGTGTTCCGCCGCGTGATCGACAATGGGCGCATACTGCGCAGCTTTGTGCAAATCATGCGTTCGGGTCAGGTGGGACGTAGCTCGCTGGGCACTCGCCCCAAGCGGCTGGTCAAGGAGTGGCTGGAGCAAGCCTCGATGCCTCGCCTGATGGCGGCTGCGACGGGCACCAGCCCCAGCCTCGCCGATGTGGTGAAGATGGTGCATCCCGCTCCGGCGGATGCGGAACGGCGCGCGTTTTACGGCTGGCTGATCGGCAAGCCCTATGATGTCGCTGCCTTGCCGCAGGAGATCGCCGCCTTCGAAGCATGGAAGCGTGAGCCCAAGGGCGAGTTGCCTCCGGTGCCTTTCGAATGGCTGACTGCTTTCCCGCTTTCGGGCGAGCAGTGGGCCGTGCTGGCCAGCCGCATGGGCTGGCAGGCGCTGCGTATGAACCTCAACACGCTGGCGCGTAACGGTGCCTTTAGCGTGAAGGGCGTGACCGAAGCGGTGGCCGCAAGGCTGGCCGATGCGGAGACCATCGCCCGTGTCCGCCCCCTGCCCTATCAACTGATGGTGGCTTTGGGGCAGGCCGGGGATGGCGTGCCGCTGGCGGTTCAGGCTGCTCTGGAAAGTGCGCTGGAAACCTCGCTGGCGCTGGTGCCCGCGCTGGAAGGGCGGATCGTGGTCTGCCCCGACGTGTCGGGTTCGATGGGTTCGCCTGTCACCGGCTATCGCAAGGGTGCCAGTTCGCAGGTGCGTTGCATCGATGTTGCCGCTCTGGTTGCCGCCGCTGTGCTGCGCCGGAACAGCAAGGCTCGGGTCATCCCCTTCGAGCAGCAGGTGGTGGCGCTGGACCTCGATCCCCATGCCCGCGTCGCCGTGAATGCGGCGAGGCTGGCGGGGATCGGCGGGGGCGGCACCAATGTCTCGGCGCCTTTGGCGCTCCTCAACAGGGAGCGGGCGAAGGTGGATATGGTGGTGATCGTCTCGGATAATCAGTCCTGGGTCGATCCCTCGCGATACGGCGCTACGGCGACGATGGCGGAATGGAGCAAGCTGAAGGCCCGCAACCCGGGCGCGAAGCTGATCTGCATCGACATCCAGCCCTATGGCACCACGCAGGCCCAGGACGGCAAGGGCATCATGAATGTCGGCGGCTTCACCGATGCGGTGTTCGACGCGATGGCTCGTTTCGCCAAGGGTGAAACGCGCGATTGGGTCAGCATCGTCAACCAAACGGAGGTGTGAGAAAGATCACGGCGAATGCCGGAACGGACTACATTGTCACTGTGGATGTCGCGGGTTCGAATCCCGCTCGCCCGGAAACGGGCGATAGCTCAGCCTGGTAGAGCGCCAGCCCCTCGGGGCGGTCTGTTTCAACTCTCGTCGCCGTGATCCTTATCGATCCATTTTACCAGATAGCCGTGGCGAATGCCGGCGGGACTACATGTCACCAAACCGAGGTCCGACGAGTCAAAGCGCCCTTGAGGCTGATGCCGAAAGGGAGATGCGGGTTCGAATCCCGCCGACGACACGTAACTTAAGGACCGCGTCTCGCCATACCTCGTCGCCACGGCCGACTGTTCATTCACGGCGAATGCCGGGCAAGGACTACATCCTCTCACGATGCAGGTGCGGGTTCGAATCCTGCCGGGGCCACCACTGTGAGGCCTCGTAGCTTAACGGTAGAGCGGCGCCCTTTCGGGCAATGTCTTTCCCATACCTCGTCGCCGTGACCCATTTTAACGCTGGCGAATGCCGGTGGGACTACATCGGGTAAGGCCCAAGGGCCGAGCGGTTCAATTCCGCACCGGAGAAATCCGGAAGTCTCGCCAAATCTCGTCGCCGGCACCATGATTGATAAAGGAGGTCAGCCATGACCGAGACGACCTATGATGTGATGGCCCGTGAGGGCGGCGTGCCAGTAAAGATGTGGACGCGCGGCGTGCCCGTGGAGGACGAAGCGCGCGACCAGCTGTCGCGCGCCGCGCAGATGCCCTTTGTCTTCAAGCATGTGGCGGCGATGCCCGACGTGCATGTGGGGATCGGCGCCACGGTGGGATCGGTGATCCCGACGAAGGGCGCGGTGATCCCGGCGGCGGTGGGTGTCGATATCGGCTGCGGCATGATGGCGGCGCGCACCTCTCTGATGGCGCATGATCTGCCTGACTCGCTGGAGGGCATCCGCAGCGCCATCGAACAGGCTGTGCCACATGGGCGCAGCGTGGGGCGCGGCAAGCGCGACCATGGATCCTGGGGCAGCCCGCCCCCGGCGATTGTCGAGGCCTGGGCCACGCTGGCGGTACGGTTCGAGCGGATCTGCGCCAAACATCCCCGGCTGAAGAACACCAACAATCTGACGCATCTGGGCACGCTGGGCACGGGCAATCACTTTATCGAACTGTGTCTTGATCAGGAGGCGCGGGTCTGGGTGATGCTGCATTCGGGGTCGCGCGGCGTGGGCAATGCCATCGGCACCTTCTTCATCGAACTGGCCAAGCAGGACATGCGCAAATGGCATATCAACCTGCCCGATCAGGATCTCGCCTACTTCCCGGAAGGCACCGACCATTTCGACGATTATGTCGAGGCAGTCGGCTGGGCTCAGGACTTTGCCGCTCTGAACCGCAGGATGATGATGGTGAATGTCATCGCCGCCCTGCGCAAACAGATCAGCAAGCCTTTCGAGACCGAGCTGGAAGCGGTGAACTGCCATCACAACTATGTGAGCCGTGAAAACCACTTCGGCGAGAACGTGCTGGTCACCCGCAAGGGGGCGGTGCGTGCGGCCAAGGGCACTCTGGGGATCATCCCGGGCTCGATGGGGGCGAAGAGCTTCATCGTGCGCGGGCTGGGCAATCCGGAGAGCTTCGACAGCTGTAGCCATGGTGCGGGGCGGATCATGTCGCGCACGGCAGCCAAGAAGCTGGTCACGCTCGATGAACATATCCGCGATACGGCGGGCGTGGAATGCCGCAAGGACGTGGGCGTGATCGATGAGACGCCCCGCGCCTACAAGCCGATTGAAGCTGTGATGGCCGCTCAGGCTGATCTGGTGGAGATCGTCCATACGTTGAAGCAGGTGGTCTGCGTGAAGGGATAAACCCTTGGCGCAGGGCACCAGCCCTGATTGAATGAAGAGACAGATGATTACGATTGATGGATCGGAAGGCGAAGGCGGCGGGCAGATGGTGCGCAATTCATGCGCTCTGTCGCTGGTGACCGGCAAGCCTTTCCGCATCACCGATGTTCGCGGCAAGCGTTCGCGCCCCGGCCTGATGCGCCAGCATGTGACAGCAGTGGAGGCCGCCTGCGCGATCTCCGGCAGCGAACGCAGCGGGCTGACGGTCGGTTCCTCGGAGCTGACCTTCCGCCCCGGCAAGGTGACGCCCGGCGAGTACCACTTCGCCGTCGGCACGGCGGGCAGCACCGGGCTGGTGCTGCAGACGGTGCTGATGCCGCTCGTGCTGGCCGATAGCCCCTCGCGGCTGGTGCTGGAGGGCGGCACGCATAACATGATGGCGCCGCCCTTCGATTTTATCGAGCGTGTGTTCCTGCCGGTGATCAACCGAATGGGGCCGCAGGTTTCGGCGCGCCTGCTGCGGCATGGTTTCTACCCGCGCGGCGGCGGGCGGATCGAGGTGGAGATCAACCCCGCTCCGCTGCGCCCGATCGAGTGCTTTGACCGTGGCGAAACGCTGGATGTGGCGGGCCATGCCCTGTTCACCGGCCTGCCCTTCAATGTCGCCCAGCGTATGTTGGCGCGGGCGGCGGAAGGCTTGCCGGATTGGGCGCAGGATGCTTTCGCCTTGCGCCAATTGCCCGAGGATCAGGGGCCGGGCGTCATCCTGATGCTGGAGGCGCGCTATGCTCACGCCACCGAGATCGTCAGCGGTTTCGGCCAATTGGGCGTGCCTGCCGAAAGGCTGGCCAAAACGGCGTCGGCGCGGATGAAGGGCTATCTGGAAGCCAAGGCTTTTGCCGGGCCCTATCTGGCCGATCAGCTGATCCTGCCTTTCGTGCTGGCGGGCGGCGGCGGTTTCACCACCGTCAAGCCCAGCCAGCATCTGCTGACGGCCATCGATATTGCCCAGCGTTTCACGGGCAAGCGGATCAGCGTGGTGCAGCAACCGGAGGGCGAGCATCTGGTTACCGTGGCGTAACAAGGCGTTGGGTTCAGTGGACAATCATGCGAAAGGGGCAGGTATGAATGATCTCGTGTCCCGCGCCCTGAGCTTTGCAACCGAAGCCCACGCCAGTGTGCAGCAAATCCGCAAATACACCGGCGAGCCCTATATCAACCACCCCATCGAGGTGATGGGCATCGTGAAGACGGCGGCCCATCACAATGACGTGATGCTGGCCGCCGCTCTGCTGCATGACACGATCGAGGACACGCCCGTCACGCGCGAGGATGTCGAGCGGGAGTTTGGCGCCGACGTTGCGCAGATGGTCTGGGATCTGACCGATCAGTGCCATGAGGGCAATCGCGCCGCCCGCAAGGCTGCCGAGGCGGTGCGGCTGGGCACGATCTCGCCCGATGCGCAGACCGTGAAGCTGGCTGACATCATCAGCAACACGGCCTCCATCGTCGCGCATGATCCGGGCTTTGCGATGAAATATCTGCGCGAGGTGCTGCACGCGTTGGAGGCGATGACTCAGGGCGATGCAGGTCTGCATGCCCGCGCCATGGCTCAGATCGAAGAGGCCAGGGATACGATCGGGTTCAATCCATGACATTGGCGATGAAGCGGTTCGTGCCGCTGGTGCGCATCGCGGGCATCTATTCAGCACTTTGACGCCCAGTTCTGATCTGGACTTTAACGGCGTCGATCTGCCCAGCGGTGAAGAATCGTGCCAGCATGTTTGCGGATAACCAGCCTTTTGGTTCCGCTGGCGAGATGGCGATGGCATTCTGAGCTGCGGGTGGCCGCCTTATGGTCACGCCCAACGGGAAACTGGAATACGGTTTTCATATGGCGCCAGAGAAGAGGTGATCGCATGGGTGAAAATCACGGTCGGGATCATGAAGTTACGAGCTGGATCGTTCTGGAAGCGAAGGGAGGGGCCGATGCGTAACGCAGCCCTTGCTCGCTCCGAACCGGCCGGACACCTGCGCCTTGGCTCATTCGGGCTTCATGCTCGATGACCTTCAGGTCTTCACCTCCATTCCAGCGCATGACCATGAGGTCGTCGTGCTGCGGGGGGCCGTGGTGGTCTATGACACCAGCGCGCTCCATTTCGGAGAAATTCAGGAAAACGCATTTTTTGTCATTGAGCGGCAGCGACCTGCCCGGCTGGCCCAGCGGAAAGGAGGCCAGATCTTGAAATACACGCTGGGCTTCAAGGCCGACAAGCACACCATCGATCGCGCGGATGCGCTGTGTAAGAAGCATTCAGTGTCGCGCTCGGATCTGCTCCGTGTTGCCTGGTGGAGTGGCCTTGATGGCTTAGAAGCGGGGCGAGCCATCAATCATGCTCGGCTGGCACAGTTGACCAAGTATATGCAGACAGCCCTCTTGGTGCTGCTTCAGGAACTGGCTTCAAAGCGCGAGCCCGATATGGCAGCCACGATGAAGATGCGGTACGAGAAGTACCACATGAAGCTTTGATGCCTCTGCGCCGTGCAGTTGCAGCCACGGTTGCAAAACGCGTCGGCCAGCGCCAGAAGGGCAATTACTGGCCGACACGCCCCCGCCCGGATCGGTGGCCCTTGGCGAGGACGTTCCGGCTAGCGTTGCGATCCTGCGGGTAAGCTGAAGAAAAGGGGCAGCTAGGGTTCACCTATGTTCCGTCAGGTTAAGTCAGCCGGTCGAGCATCATGGCCGCGCAGTAGAGTTTGCCTCACGTTGCGGCTAATCTCTCCGCCGCGCCAGTTTCAGGAATGGCGGGAATGAGCCATTTTCGGGCTGCGCCGAAAAAGGTCGATACCCCCCAGACCTCCTATAATTCGCCGGACCGATGCCGTTTATGATTCTGCAGACGGAAAACTCCTCAAAGCTTACCTCTGTGTTTTGTGTATCCGGGCACCTAGCGACCACTATTGTCCGGATACGCAATCCATCTCCCCAACGAGATCAGGCTCTTTCCCGGCAGCGGGAAGAATAGCGATACCCCACATTTAAGCGATAATCCGTTTGGGGTACGCCCTATCATCTAGGAACCGCCCCAGCCTGTGCCTCGTTCTTTGTGCATGCCAATCGCGAGATTTACAGCAAAATTGGACCCGTTGTTCTGGGAACTGTGGGCCGACTTTTCGGAGAATTGCCGCAGCATCGGCTTGCAAAAATACGGAAATAGGCCCGTTTTGCTTCCGACCCTGCCTTTTTCCCAGGCATATTTGGTTGACGACGAATTTGGCGAATATCTCGAAGTCAGAGATTTTTTCAGCGGAAACCCGACACCGAGCGCCGGCGCAGGACAATTGAGAAGCCCCGGTCGACTAATCTAGATTAGTCATTCCCCTCGGTTTTTGCCTCTTCCCATTCCGCATATACACGGTAGTCATGCGGCGCGGGGTCTCGATACCAAGCCTATCCCGTGCGTTTAACGGTTGCGACCCGTTCGATGGAATTCTTAGCGTTTTCTTTGACCACCGAGTGACGGCGCTGAGAAGGTTGGTTCGGTATCGAGGGGGCTGTAAGGCTCAAGGGAGCCAACCGCTTTCCCTGAAGACCAGCTAGCTTGCAGGGGGCGGCACTGGCTGCGCTTTGGCGCTCCCGGGCAGCGAATCTCCGCTTCGGTATGGCGACAAGGCATAGGCGGCCAGAACCAAGCCAATGAACAACAGAAATATGATGCGGCTCGCCGTGACCACTTGAGATCCCTTGTTGCGGAGGCCTCTTACACGGTCGGTCCAAGTCTCCGCAATAGTACGGATGTGGGTGCAGCCCGCGCATTCGGGGTAGTGTCTATCGCTGGAACCGACCCTACCCCCCCCCCGCTGGTCGGGAACGCACGCATTCATCGCCGCCACTAATCGCTGCAAGAGTGGGCAGCTGACTCACTATAGATCACAAGTCAATCAGAAAATGTCGGTTAGGGGGCGACACAAATCTGGGGGATATATGAAATTGACGGGATATGCTCTGGTCGTCGCAATGCTGGCGGTGACAACCTCTGCCTCTGCGCAAGCGCCTGTTGAGCAAGCGACTTTACGGCATTTAACGGTCTCGCCGAATACTGAAGTGGTCTTGGCGCCTAATGACACTCTTGTCACAAAATCCGTCAAGGTCGGCGACAAGTTATGCATCTCGACCGTGTTCGACGTCATGCAGGACGGCTTTGTGCTGATCCCGCGCGGTACGTCTGGCGAGGCGACTGTAACCTATCGTACCGGCAAGGGCTCTTTCGGCAAGTCAGGTAAGATGGAAGTGGCGTTCAACTATCTCGATCTGAATGGCCGCCATATTCCGCTGACGGGGACCTATCGCCAAGAAGGCCAGGGCAATACCGGCGTTGCCGTAGGCGCTGTAGTGGCCGTGGGCGTGTTCGGTACTTACGTAAACGGCCATTCCGCCACGCTGGTAGCTGGACAGTAGCTGCGGGCTCACACCGTGGAATCGCTGGCGTTCAACCTTCCTGCTGGCGTGGTGGCGATCCAGACTGCCAGTTTGGCGCCTGCAGCGCCCATGGCAACTCCTGCCGCTCCCGTGACGGCAACTGCTGCTGCACCCGCCGCTCAAGCTGCGCCCGCCCCTGCAGCAGCCACAGTGCCTGCAGCAGCTGTGCCTACTGAAGGCGGTACCGTCACGAAGCCGGTTCCGACTGCTTAATTAGGTCAGGCGGCGCATATCTGACCAAAGGCGCCGTTCAAGGCGTGCTCCAGCTCCTATCCAAGCTCGGGCACGCCGACCTTTGTAGCGCGACAAACTGGATGATGATTGCGCTTCAATTCAGGATAAGAATGTGATTGTTGCAGCGCGTCGATCGGTGCCTGTTTAGATTGTCGCTGTTCGTCGTTCTCATCTTGATTGTCGCGGTTTCTCACCGAGATCGCCGCGCGACACGAACGCATTAATGGCGCTCCCGAGCGGCCTCGCGTGTTCTTGTTCGTGCAGGTGGGGCCGAAGGCCTTTCAAGCGGCAGCTTAGTTGCATTGCTGAATGAATCACGTGACAATGATAAACTGCTCGATGGCAATCGATGTCACGGGCCCTGGCGTTAATGCCTCGCCTTGGGCCCGTGCCTTGATCGTAAGCCTGGACGAAACATTCAGGTTGATCGCATAGCAAAGCGTATCTGATTCGGCTGGGCAGGTTTCGATCTTGTCGAGCCTGGACAGATCGCCGTTCTCAAGGATCGCAGCTTCGCAGGTGGAGCCTTTCGGCTCGTAAACGCTGGGGCATGGCTGTGCTTTGAGTGTGCCCAGACGAACGGCTTTGACCGCTGCTTCCAGCACCAGCGCGCCTTGCACGGCAGTATGGGCATCTGGCGCTCCAAACCAGTTCGCTTTGTCATCGTGGCCAGCCGCGGCGCATTTGGGCTGCCAGACATCGGCCTGCCGGTCTGCATCTTCGGGTTCAGGCGTTGGCAATCTGATGATGTGGAACGATGGCGCCGCTTCGATGCCATAGGGGCGCACTGGCGCGTCCTCGGGCGCCTGACCCTGTTCTGTCTGTGCGTATCGCAGGCTCAACTCATCCCGGCGGCAGAGCCCATCGAACTCCGTCCCATAAGCTTTCGTCACCAGATACACGCCATGAAGCTGCCGAAACATACCTGATCGGATCTGGCGAACGGGCGTCAGCACGGAAAGCAGATCTTTTTGAACGGTACGGTTCGCCGCTTGAGGGGACAGCTCCACAAGCTCTCGTGTTGATGCGCCATCCTGTGCGGCCACTGCCGTGCAACATAGCAGCAATGCGGTCGCGACAATCCCCAGACCAGCCAATCCTCGATACATGCCATCTCCCGTGAATGCGTGGGCAAGATGGGGCATGGGCAGCCGCACTGCAATGCGGATGTCGGCCCGATGAACGGCAATGTGCCGTCCAGCCTCGGCCAACTCGCCTTGAGGGGCCAAGTGCGGGGACGCCACCCCGAGCGATCAGCCCAAGCGGCTGAATGGGAGGGTGTGGGAATGGAAGATGGAGGCCCGAGCCGGAATCGAAATTTTTATCTAACACTCTGAATTTTTTAGAAAATAATTACTGGAGTGTTGAGCCTACCATCACAATTACCATCATCCTCAGGTTCAAATAATTTTTTCGCCGATCTACGCGAAACCTAGAGGCTGACGTGCTTTGGCGAACAAGGCCGGGTGATTCGGGGCTATTATGCCCTATTTTCCTCAGGGGGTCAGCCAGCCATTGTTTGAGCTGCCTTCTGGAACATCGTTCGCGTAGTTCTTTGGGAGAGGTGGTCGTCCTTTGCTCCCCGGTGCAGCAACTCCTTGCTTCAAAATCCGAACTGCTCGCCCGAGAATTCATGCCGATCCGCGGAGGGGAAAGCGCCCAGCACCGAGAGGCGCCCATGCTGATGTCGAAAATGCCATGTGCGATGGATTGTGGGCGTGTTGTCTTCGAAGGCCTCGGGCGTGAGCACCACGATGTTGCATTGCCCTTCTGTCGCGCGGGCAGACAGCGTCCGGATCAGATCTGTTCGAGCGTCTCGTGCCTGGGTAGCGAGGCTTTGGCAGGCGGAATAGTCGTCAGGCGCCGTCCAGTCAGTCTTTTGCGCGGCGAATGGTGGGATCGTAAGATCCAGAGCCCGATCGGTCGCCACGCGCACATGGAAGCTGGTGTATTCCACGGTTGTGGTGGGCAGCGAGAAGCCGGGGGAGCGGCTAAAGAAGTGCAGGGACCAGTAAGCGGTCTCAGCAATGGCTGTGACCTCGGCCTCGGCGGCGTAGAAGATGCCGGGGCGTTCGTTGGCACAGCGGAAGCGACTGGCGCTCCTGTGCCCGTAGCGGAAGGGCGTGGCGAGCAGGAAATGCAGGTGCCGAGCGCCTTCCGGTACCATCGGTTTCACCTCCTCGGCGAGTTCCTCGAGCAAGGCCTGGGTTGCGCCGTCCCGCGCCAGCCGGTTGGTCGAGATCCGGTGCTGGCCTTCAACCAGTCGCCAGACCGTGCCCTTGTAAGGGCAATGCTCAGACGCGAGCGCGGTAGAAGTCCACATAGTCACACACTTCGATCAGGCCGCGCATCGTGTCGAGCTTATCGATCGGCCTGGCCGCCAGATCGAGATTGACCGTGGCGAGCCAGCTACGCACTGCGGTGTCATCGCTGCCAAGCAGGGCATCAAGGCTGCGGAACAGGCGCAGCAGCAGTTGGCCAGCTTCAAAGGATTTGGAGGCCGGGTCCAGCATGCTCCCGCCGCGCTTCAGGCGGGATATGGTCGGCGCGGAGAGGCCAAGGATTGCACCTAGCTTGTTGTTGCTAAGGGCCCAGAACTCGGCGATGCGGATGATGGCTTCGCTTAGCGCCGAGGCGCGATCAGTCTGCGGAGTGGCAAGTGCAATCATGGCGACCTCCTTTCACATGAAAGATATATGCCATGAACTGCCAAATGAACAGTCTGAATGCGATCGGGCTCTTGCCGGGTGGCTCTCGTCTCGGGACTTGAGGGTGCGAGGGGCCCTCGCGCGGCTGGGCCGCGCGACCGCGCTCTAGGACCAGCCACCGCTGGCGGTGGCTGGTCCCGGGGCCGCGATGCTCGCGTCCCCGCCTGCCGGTAACGATCACTGGGCTGAAACTGGAAGGTCGATTTGGCACCGCGCCAAGCGCGGTGGCGTCTTTGTTGGCCTTCCCCTCGACGTGGGTGTGGGCGGCGCTCCCTTATGGGCGAGCCCAGGCGACCCGCAAGCCAGCCGTCCCGGCTGGCTCCTCCACATGCGTTCCGGCCAAAGGTGCGGCCCGCCTTTGCGGGCCCGCCCGGCAGGTCGCTGATGCCGCCCACCCCCACGCCGGGGGGAAGCCCGGTGGGGTTTCAGGGTGATGCACGGAGAATAGCCATGCGTCAGGACATCCAGCGTCGCGCTAGGGGCAGGGTCGGGATCAGGGATTTTGCACCCGATGCCACCGGAGCGCGTGATACGCAGCCTCAGAACCAAAAACGGAACCAGCCATCCCAGCGCGCCAATCTTTATGATGAGGTGACGGCCCGCATCATTGCCCAGCTTGAGGAAGGCCGCTTTCCCTGGGTGCAGCCCTGGAGCGGTCCCTCGACGCGGGGAGGCGGGGTTAGCCCCGGTCTGCCTCGCAATGCCGTGAGCGGACGCAGCTATTCCGGAGTGAATGTACTGATCCTGTGGGGCGCGGTCATGGAGCACGCCTATCCCTCGCAGGGCTGGCTCACATTCCGGCAGGCGGTTGAGGCCGGGGGGAATGTGCGCCGGGGTGAGCGCGGGGTGACGGTCGTCTATGCTGATCGCTTTACCCCCGAGGCGGAGAAGGTGCGAGCACGCGATAGCGGAGAGGATGCGCGCAGCATTCCTTTCCTCAAGCGCTTCACGGTGTTCAATGTGGCGCAATGTGAGGGCCTGCCCGAAGGGTTGGGCGCGGACCCCGAGCCCTTGCCGGAACGACAGATCGCGCCTCTGGGCGATGCCGTCATCAAGGCATCGGGTGTGGAGTTTCACATTGGCGGCGAGCGCGCCTTCTATGTGCCCAGTGAAGACTATGTGCAGGTGCCGCCCCCGCTGGCCTACCATGACAGCATCAACTGGTATCGCACAGCCCTTCATGAACTG
>NZ_BCZE01000112.1 GCF_001598555.1 Novosphingobium rosa NBRC 15208 | reverse complement strand
AAAAAGCCGATATGGCTCGCGAGTCAGGTGGTCATGCAGAGCGAATCGGGCTGATGCTCACGCAGCCATTCCAGCATGGTCTCGCGCATCGCCAGCCGCAGGCCGCCCAGCGCATTGGGGTCGGCGGCGCTCATCACCAGCTTGATCTCGACAAAGCCGACCTTGGCCTCGGAAACCTGCAATTGCCCTGTGCGCTTGTCCCAGTCCGGATGACTGCCCAGCGCCGCCAGATAGGCCGTGCGCATAGGCTCGATGGCGAAGCCGGGGCGGATCGGCAGAACCACCGATCCGGTGATGCCGCCCACCCGCGTCCAGTTCTGGAAGCTGGTGTCGAGAAATTTCGCGGTGGGGATGATCAGCCGCCGCTCGTCACCGGTGCGCATCACCACATAGCTGAGGCGGATGTCCTCCACCCGTCCGCTTTCGCTGTCCACCACCACATAGTCGCCGATGCGAATGGGTTGGGTGAGGGCAATCTGGATGCCCGCCACCAAGGATTTCAAAGCAGGCTGGGCGGCGGCGCCCATGGCCAGACCGATCAGGCCCGCCGAGGCGATCAGCGTGGCGCCCACATGCCGTACCGCCGGAAAGCCCAGCAGGATCATCGCCACGGTAACAAAGATGATCACAAAGCCCAGTGAGCGCGACAGGAGCGTGATACGCGTCGAGCGGCTGCGCGCGGTCATCTCGTCATCATGGGTGAGGATGCGGGCGCTGAGCAGCTCCGCGCTGGTCTTTACGCCAGCGTAAATCACCCATCCGGTGAGCGCCGGCACGATAAAGCCCGCCAGAGCCATCCAGATATGCGCCACCATGCGGTCCGCATCGGCGGCAATGGAGATGCCGACGGCCACAAAGGACCAGCGCACGGACTGGTTAAAGCCGCTGGCCACCTCGACTTCGGTGTGGTTCTGGGAACGGCGTCCCAGCCGCCGCAGCAGCGCGAACAGCACGCCGTGCAGCGCCAGCGCCATCAGCACCGCGCTGCCCGCCGCCACCGTGGCGTGGGTAAGGCGGCCCGACCAGTGCATCACCTCGGAGGATGAGGGCAACTGGTCGGGATCGAGCGCATTGGTGGCCAGCGCGATCGGATGCAGGTCCATGGGTTTGAGCGCGATGCGGGGGATCATGCCCGCGCCTCTGCCGCGCCCCGCCTGAAGCGCGGATGAAGCACCATCAGTGCGCTGCGCCCCAGCTTGCCCCCTTGCCGATTTCCACGCCCAGCGGCACGCCGCTGGTGACGGAGGGCAGGGCGGCCTGCTCCATCACCTGACGGATCACCGCGCTGGCGGCTTCGACATCGCCTTCGGGCACTTCGAAGACCAGTTCGTCGTGGACCTGCAGCAGCATCTTCACACCAGGCAGGCCCGCTTCGGCCAGCGCCGGCTCCATCTGGGCCATGGCGCGCTTGATGATGTCGGCGCAGGTGCCCTGGATCGGGGCGTTGATCGCGGCGCGCTCGCTGCCCTGGCGCTCGGCCTGATTCTTCGAGCCGATGCGCGGGAACCAGCATTTGCGGCCGAACAGCGTCTCCGAATAGCCCTTCTCGCGCACGCTGGAGAGCGTGTCGTGAATGTAGCGCTGGATGCCGGGAAAGCGCTGGAAATAGGTGTCGATCATGGCCTGCGCTTCCTCGGGCGTGACGCCCAGACGCGGCGCGAGGCCCCAGCGGCTGATGCCATAGAGGATGGCGAAGTTGATCGTCTTGGCGCGCCCGCGCGTCTCGCGGTCGACATGGCCGAACAGCTCCTGCGCGGTGGCGGCGTGAATGTCCGCCCCCGCCGCGAAGGCCGCCTTCAGCTCGGGCACATCGGCCATATGCGCGGCCAGACGCAGCTCGATCTGGCTGTAATCCGCCGAGAGAATCACATGGCCCGGATCGGCGACGAAACAGTCGCGGATCTGTCGCCCGATCTCGGTGCGGATGGGAATGTTCTGCAGATTGGGCTCGGTGGAGGAGAGGCGCCCGGTCTGCGCGCCCACCAGCGAATAGGAGGTGTGGACACGCCCCGTCACCGGGCTGATCGCGGCCTGCAGCGCCTCGGTGTAGGTCGAGCGCAGCTTGGAAAGCTGGCGCCATTCCAGCACCTTGCGCGCGATGGGCACGCCTTCGGCCTCCAGCTTTTCCAGCACCGAGAGGTCGGTGGAATATTGCCCGGTCTTGCCCTTCTTGCCGCCCTTCAGGCCCATCTTGTCGAAGAGGATCTCGCCCAGCTGCTTGGGGCTGCCGATGGTGAAGGGCTGACCGGCCAGTTCATGCACCTCGGCTTCCAGCGCGCCGATGGCCTCGGCGAATTGCGAGGAGAGACCCGCCAGCTTCTCGCGGTCCACGCGGATGCCGCGGCGCTCCATGCCCGCCACCACCGGGATCAGCGGGCGGTCGACACGTTCATAGATGCGCGTGGCCGATTCATGCGAGAGGCGCGGTTTGAGCAGCCGGTGCAGGCGCCAGGTCACCTCGGCGTCCTCGGCGGCATATTGCGTGGCGCGGGCCAGCGGCACTTCGGCAAAGCTGATCGCCTTCTTGCCGGTGCCGCAGACCTCCTTGAAGGAGATGCAGGTGTGATCGAGATGGCGGCGCGCCAGTTCGTCCATGCCATGGCCGCCGCCGATGCCATCCTCGCTGCGCCCGGCGTCCATATCGAAGCTGATGACCATCGTGTCATCGAGCGGCGCCACGGTGATGCCGAAGCGCGCCAGCACGTTGAGATCATACTTGGCGTTCTGGCCGACCTTGAGCACCGCATCGCTTTCCAGCAACGGCTTGAGCCGCGCCAGAGCGGTGTTACGGTCGATCTGCTCGGGTTTTTCGGCGAACATATCGGTGCCGCCATGGCCCAGCGGGATGTAGCAGGCCTGACCCGCGCCAATCGACAGGCTGACACCAACCAGATCGGCACCAATCGCATCCAGAGCGCTGGTTTCGGTGTCGAAGGCGACCACGCGGGCGGCGAAGCAACGCGCGATCCAGCTGTCCAGAGCGTCCAATGTGGTGACGCAATCATAGCCCTCCACATCGATGGCAGGCAAAGCGGCGGGGGCCTGAGGCCCGGCCAGAGCGGCAGGGGCAGCCGCAGCATTGGCGGGTTTGGCGGGATGCAACTGCGTCGAACGTTCAGGGCTGCCGCGTCCGCCATCCAGACGCTTGAGCAGGCTGGAAAAGCCATGTTCGCTCAAAAACGCAGCCAAAGGCTCGGGCGGGATCTGGCCCAGCTTGAAGTCGTCCAGCGGCATCGGCAGCGCCGCATCCTCCTTCAGCGCCACCAGCACGCGCGACAGGCGGGCCATATCGGCCTGCTCGATCAGGCTGTCGCGCAGCTTGCTGGCCTTCATGGTGGGCGCGGCGGCCAAGGCTGATTCGAGATCGCCATGTTCGACGATCAGTTTCGTGGCCGTTTTGGGGCCGATGCCGCGAATCCCGGGCACGTTATCCACCGAATCGCCCATCAGCGCCAACACGTCACCGACCTTTTCGGGCGTTACACCGAATTTTTCCGCGACCTCCGGAAGGAAGATGCGCAGGTTTTTCATCGTGTCGAGCATGTCGATGCGCGCGCCGCTTTCATGGTCGCCCACCAGCTGCATCAGATCCTTGTCGGAGGACACAATCGTCACGTCCCAGCCCTGCGCCACGGCGGCGCGTGCGTAGGAAGCGATGAGATCGTCGGCCTCAAGCCCGGCTTCCTCGATGCAGGGCAGGGAAAAGGCGCGCGTCGCTTCGCGAATCAGCGGGAACTGGGGGACCAGATCCTCGGGCGGCGGCGGGCGGTTCGCCTTGTAATCGGCATAGATGTCATTGCGGAAACTTTTGCTGCCCTTGTCCAGAATAACCGCCAAATGCGTGGGTCCGTCGGCCTTGTGCAGGTCTTCGGCAAGTTTCCACAGCATCGTGGTGTAGCCATAGACCGCCCCCACTGGCACGCCCGCCGGATTGGTGAGCGGGGGCAGCCGGTGATAGGCGCGGAAGATATAGGCCGACCCGTCCACCAGATAGAGATGGCAGCGGCTGCGCCCCTCGGTTGCGCAGTTTTCCGGCGCATTTTCAGCGAGGGGGAGAAGGGCGGGTGCTGTTTCTGGAAGGTTCATATCGCCACCGTCATACCCCCTGTTGAGGCACACGAAAAGCCGCCTTCCGGGGGGCTTGTTCACCTTGCCTGTGGTTAAATTATCATGCTGCACCGCGACGAGTTGTCGTATCTCGACGCGACTAGCGCTTGCATCGCAGGCCCAAGGTGATTATCTGGCTGACGAAGTCTACTCCTGCGGTAGGCTTTCCGCACGGCGCTCCACCCCCAGTGGAGGGTGTCGCGCGTGGTCCACTCGCTGTTCAAGGAATACATCATGCGCAAGATCATTCTCGCCGCTGCCGTCGCTGGCGCCGCTCTGACCCTGTCGGCTTGCGGCAAGACCGAAGCTCCCGCCACCTCGGCTGAATCGGTTGACACCGTTGTTGACACCGCCGTGTCGGCTGACTCGGCTGCTTCGGTGGACGCCACCTCGGCTGCCTCGAGCAACTAATCTTTTCCGCGCCTTCGCGCGAAAGATTAGAAGAGATTGGGCGCGTGGAGAAATCCACGCGCCTTTTCTTTTGCCTGCTTCCGGTGGGGGTTTTTAGCGGCCACGCAAGGCCAGCCATTCCTCCCGCGTGATTTCCCAGATTTCGGTCGGATGACGGCCTGAGACGAAATCGCGCTCGCCCTGCCAGATCACCCGCATGCCCGTTTTCTCCGAAATCCGGCGCGAGGCGATGTTGGCCATGGCTTTGGGTACGCGCAGCACTGGCTTGGCCAGCGTCTCAAACCAGAAGGCCGTGACGGCTTCACAGGCCTCGCCCATCAGCCCCTGGCCCCAGAGATCAGGGTTAAGCCAGAAGCCGCGATTGTCCTGCTCGCCATCCTGAAGCGAAATGACGCCCACCAGCCTGTCGGGCGCGCTCTTCAGGCGGATCGACCACTGCCAGGCCGCGCCGCTGGCCATGCGGGGCAGGATCACATCGCGCAGGAAGGTTTCGGCGCCGTCCGCCGGGTAGGGCCAGGGGATCAGCGGATTGAGAAATTCCACGATCCGCCAATCAGGGAACTGCTTCTGCACTGCCGGGGCATCTTCGGCTACGACAGGTCTGAGCAGCAGGCGTTCCGTTTCCAGATCAGGGATCATCAGGCAGGTCTTCCAGGCATAGGTCGCACAACGAAAAAGGGCGCCGATGGTAACCACCGGCGCCCTTGCGACATAAAAAGATCGTTAAGGTTACCGCGCGATGGCGCTTGTATGCATGCCGCCGTCGCGCATGCCATTGTCACGAAGGGCGGTCAGCTGCGGCTGATAGCCCTCGTAAACGGTGCGCGCGATCGAGGCGATGCGCGAATCACGGCCCGGCTTGCTGCCCTGACCCGTCACATAGATCGCGATGGCGATGTTGCGCCCGTCCGCCGTGCGGATGATGCCCACATCGCTGGCCGTGTTGTTCAGCGTGCCGGTCTTGTGGCCGACAATCGCGTCATTGGGCAGCAGCCCGCGCATGCGATGCGTGCCGGTGGCGCAGCGGCTCATCGCCGAGAGCAGCACGGCGCGGCTGCCCGGGGTGAGCCACTGGCCCTGATAGAGCCCCGCCAGCAGCGTCGCCATGGCCTGAGGCGTGGTGCTGTCACGCAGATCGATGGTGGTGGCCGGATTGACCAGCCCGTCATCGCGCACCAGCGTGGCGATATCGCGGTCGATCCGCATGCCGCCGATGCCTGCCTTGTGCAGCCAGCGATCCACGGCCTTCGGGCCGCCAATCGCCGCCAGAATGGCGTCGGTGGCGTGGTTGTTCGAATGGATGATCGTCATGTCGATCAGTTGCGTGGCCGAATAGATCGGCCCCTCACGCTGAGGCGCGGGGCCCGAGCCGGGGCGCGAGGGCAGCGGCATCATGATCGGAAAACGGTCGGTCAGGCGGAATTTGCCCTGATCCACGCCATCGAGGAAGGTGGCGACGATGGCCACCTTGACCGTGCTGGCCATGGGGAAGGGCTGGTCGCCCATCACCGAAATGCCCTTGCCGTTCGACAGGTCGACCGCCGCCACGCCAATGCGCCCATGCGCGGCATTGGCCACGCTGGCCAGCCGCGCCTCGAAGCCATTGCCATAAGGCACGACCGAACCGGGCGTCGCCGGAGCAGGGGCGGGCAGAACGCCGCCGGGCAGCACCGTGCCGGGCGGCAGGCCACCGGGCGGAGCAGGCTTGATCTGGAAGGCCCGGTCAAAGGCGCGCTCAAGATCGTCGGCAGCGGCGGGCGGCGCCAGAAGCGCTCCGGCCAGCAGTGCCATACCCATCAGACGGAAACGAAGACTGTGCATGATTCTGCTTATGCCACAATGACCCTGCCGTTGGGTTAACCCAACTTATAGGGTTGATATAGAGTCACGCGATAAGGCGCGCGAAGGGTGCGATGAAGGGGGGAACCAAATAGAAGTTAAGGGAAAATGCGAGGGTGTTACACCCTCGCGCTCCCGAAACGTCTTCCGACGCCGGGGCAATGGCACCCGATCCGAGTGCCCAGCCTATCCACCTGCGCGGGGAAATGCGCCGCAGGCAGAAATGTTCCTAGCACAGTGTTTTACGAAATCTCGCTGCCTGCGGCGCTGCGACGTGGCGCAAGGCCGAACCGAGGCGCGAGGTAGACATTCAAGGGAGCGCGAGGGTTATGACCCTCGCATTGTCCCTTTTCTGAAAAAACAAAACCCGAAGGGATGTCTCCCTCCGGGTCTCGTTCATTCAGCAGATGGCGTTGGACTTAGAAATCCATGCCACCCATGCCGCCGCCCGGCATTGCGGGCATGGCGGGCTTGTCTTCGGGCTTCTCGACGATACCGGCTTCGGTCGTGATCAGCAGGCCGGCCACCGAGGCAGCGTTCTGCAGCGCGGTGCGCACGACCTTGGTGGGGTCGATCACGCCGGCGGCCAGCAGGTCTTCATAGACGTCGGTCGCGGCGTTGAAGCCCAGCGTCTCGTCCGACTGGTCGAGCAGCTTGCCGGCAACCAGCACGCCGTCGACGCCAGCGTTCTCGGCGATCTGCTTGATCGGGGCCGAGATCGCCTTGCGGACGATGTCCACGCCGCGGGTCTGGTCTTCGTTGGCACCCTTCAGGTTCTCAAGAGCCTTGGTGGCATACAGCAGAGCCGTACCGCCGCCGGGGACGATGCCTTCTTCAACGGCAGCGCGGGTGGCGTGCAGGGCATCGTCAACGCGATCCTTGCGCTCCTTGACCTCGACTTCGGTCGAACCGCCGACCTTGATGACAGCGACGCCGCCAGCCAGCTTGGCCAGACGCTCCTGCAGCTTCTCGCGGTCGTAGTCCGAGGTCGTGACCTCGATCTGCGCCTTGATCTGCTCCACGCGGCCCTTGATGTCCTCGGCAGCACCGTTGCCATCGACGATGGTGGTGTTGTCCTTGTCGATCGTGACCTTCTTGGCCTGGCCCAGCATGGTCAGGGTGACGGTCTCGAGCTTGATGCCCAGATCTTCCGAGATCATCTCGCCGGCGGTCAGCGTGGCGATGTCGCCCAGCATGGCCTTGCGGCGGTCACCGAAGCCGGGAGCCTTGACGGCGGCGATCTTCAGGCCGCCACGCAGCTTGTTGACGACCAGCGTGGCCAGAGCCTCACCCTCGATGTCCTCGGCGATGATCAGCAGGGGACGGCCCGACTGCACCACGGCTTCCAGAATGGGAAGCAGCGACTGAAGCGACGAGAGCTTCTTCTCGTGGATCAGGATGTAGGGGTTTTCCAGCTCGACAGTCATCTTGTCGGGGTTGGTCACGAAGTAGGGCGACAGATAGCCGCGGTCGAACTGCATGCCCTCGACGACGTCCAGCTCGAATTCGAGACCCTTGGCCTCTTCAACGGTGATGACGCCTTCCTTGCCGACCTTCTCCATGGCTTCGGCGATCTTCTCGCCGACTTCCACGTCGCCATTGGCCGAGATGATGCCGACCTGGGCAACCTGCGCCGAACCCGAAACGGGCTTCGAGCGGTCGGCCAGATCCTTGACGACGGCGGCGGCAGCCAGATCGATGCCGCGCTTCAGGTCCATGGGGTTGATGCCGGCGGCAACCGACTTGAGGCCTTCGCGCACGATGGCCTGGGCCAGCACGGTGGCGGTGGTGGTGCCGTCACCGGCCTTGTCGTTCGACTTGCTGGCGACTTCGCGCAGCATCTGGGCGCCCAGGTTCTCGAACTTGTCCTTCAGTTCGATTTCCTTGGCGACCGAAACGCCGTCCTTGGTGATGCGGGGGGCGCCGAAGCTCTTCTCGATCACCACATTGCGGCCCTTGGGCCCCAGGGTCACCTTCACAGCGTCGGCAAGGGTGTCAACGCCCTTGAGGATACGTTCGCGCGCGTCGCGGCCGAACTTGACGTCCTTGGCAGCCATTATGAATTCCTTTGAATTTCGTGAGACTTGGAGATTCCAGGGGCGGCTTGAATCAGCCGATCACGCCCAGAATGTCGCTTTCCTTCATGATCAGCAGATCTTCGCCCGCGACCTTGATCTCGGTGCCCGACCACTTGCCGAACAGCACGCGGTCGCCAGCCTTGACGTCCAGCGGGGTGACGGTGCCGTTCTCGGCGCGGGCGCCCGAACCGACCGAAACCACGATACCCTCGGCGGGCTTTTCCTTGGCGCTGTCGGGGATGATGATGCCGCCGGCGGTCTTCTCTTCGGCTTCAACGCGACGGACCAGCACGCGGTCGTGCAGGGGACGGAAGGACATTGAGATACCTCTCTCAAGTGAGTGAACTTTAGGTTAGCACTCCCTCATGGAGAGTGCCAATGAGCGGGATATGGGTCGCTGCCTCGGGGCCGTCAAGGGCGGGCGTCGCAATTTTTAGGCGGCCCGAAACAAAGGCAGGGCCAAATGCTTTAGCGTTCCGCCGTCAGCCGCAGTTTCTCTCGGCGACTCCAGCGGATCAGCAGCAGCGTGGCCACCACCGCCAGCCCGATAGCAAGGCCAATCCACACACCCATGCCGCGCAGAGGCGTGAAAAAGCCCAGCACCACCGCCGTGCCGAAGCCCGGCAGCCAATAGCCCAGCAGCGCGATGGTCATCGGCCAGCGCGTGTCCTGCAAGCCGCGCAAGGCGCCCTGAGCCACCGCCTGCGCCGCATCGACCAGCTGAAACGCCGCCGCGACAGACAGATACCGCACCGCCAGCGCCACCATCGCGGCATTGGCCACATCCCTGGTATCCACATAGGCTGACAGAATGGTGACAGGCATGCCCAGCATCGCGCCGGAACTGATGCAGGCGATGCCCAGCCCCACCGCAATGGCGGCCCAGCCCGCACGGCCCATCGCCGCCACATCGCGCGCGCCGTAATGATAGCCCACGCGGATCGTCGCGGCCTGACCCAGCCCCATTGGCAGCTGGAAGGTGAAGGCGGCGACCTGAAGCGCCACGGCATGAGCGGCCAGCTCCAGCTCGCCAATGCGGCCCATCAGGAAGGCCGCGCCGCCGAACAGGCCTGCCTCGGCCAGCACGGTGGAGAAGATCGGCAGCCCCAGCTTCAGGATTTCCAGCAGGCGCGTGGTCTCGCTGCGCCACCAGCGGCCCATGATGCGATAGCGGCGCAGGCGGCGGTCTGTCGCGATGATCACGGCATAGGCCAGCAGCGTGGCGCAGGCGGTGATGACGCTGGCGATGCCAGACCCGCTCAGCCCCAGCGCCGGAGCGCCCCAATGCCCGAAGACCAGCGCGTAATTCCCGCAAGCATTCACCGCGATGGCCAGCCCCGTGATCGCCGTGGCGAACACCGGCCGCCCCAGTGTGGAGACGAAAGTCCGCAGCACATTGGCGGCAATCAGCGGGATCATCGCCCATTGCAGGATATGCATGAAGGCCCCGGCCTGCGTCGCCAGATGCGGGCTTTGTCCCGTCAGGCGGAAGAAACCGGTGCTGGCCGTGCAGATGCCCACGCCCAGCAACCCACACCCCACCGACAGCCACAGCGCCATCCGCACCGAGCGGCGGATCTCCCGCACGGCATGGCGTTTGCGGCCCAGCTCGGCGGCCATGATCGGGGCGACAGCGCCCGTCAGCCCGGAAAAGCTCCATGCCAGCAGGCCGAACAGGCTGACGGCCAGTGACGAGGTGGCCAGCTGGCTCTGCCCCAGACGGGCGACGAAAATGACGTCGATGGCATAAACCGCCATCTGCAAAACATTGGCCGCCGCCAAAGGCAGGGCCAGCTTCAGCGTTTCGCGCAGTTCTGTCCGGAAAGGGGAGGCGGTGGTCATGGTCGGGGCGATAGGCGGGTGGGGGTATGGGGTAAAGGACGTGAAGACAATAAATGCGAGGGCCATAAGCGTGCGCTTGTCGCAGGCGACAAGCTGGGGCGCCCTCGCGCTCCCTTTAGTGTCTTCGTTGCGCTTCGGGTTCGGCGATGGAGCAGCGTTGCGGCGCCGCAGGCCTGAACAGTGTTGGCGCAGCCCTTGATTCAAGATGACCTGCCTGCGGCGCTTTGGATTGTGCAGGTGGAGAGCCGGGGCGCGAGGTTTCGGTGCCACGACCTGACCGCCGGAAGACATTCCGGGAGCGCGAGGGGGTAACCCCCTCGCATTGTCCTTCTTCCTTCTCTAAGCCGCAAAAATGCTCCTTCGTACCTCTGCCATTCTTTGCTCTGCCCGGCCTCACGGCGAAATCGGCGTGATCGCGCGGCTGATGACGCCGGGGCACGGCCTGACCACGGCTTACGTTTCGGGCGGCAGGGGCAGGGCGCTGCGTCCGGTGCTGATCCCGGGCAATGGCCTCGATTGCGAGCTGCGCGCGCGGATCGAAGGGCAGATGCCCGGCGCCAGGATCGAGCTCACCCACAGCCGCGCGCCGTTTCTGGCCGAGCCTCTGCCTGCCGCCGCCATTGGCTGGGTCTGCGTGCTGACGGCCAGCGCTCTGCCTGAACGGCAACCTTATCCCGCGCTCTATGATGCCCTGGAGGCCTTGCTCGATGCCATCTGTTCGGCGCCATCGGCAAGAGGCTGGGCGCCGGGGTTGATCGCTTACGAGGCGCTGATGCTGCGCGAGATGGGCTATGGCGCAAGGTTCGGCGCGGGCATGGATGGGCAACGCCTGCTGCTGGGCGGGGCGGAATGGAGCGCGGTGATGCAGGGTTTTGACCGGATCGGCGAGGCTCTGGCGCGCTATGTGCTTGCCGATCAACGCCACGATGTTATGGGGGCGCGCGAAAGGCTGCGCGAGCGGCTGGGCAAGATTGACAGCTAGGAAGGGACGATCCCTCTATGAAAATTGCGGTTTTCGCCGGTGACGGCATCGGTCCTGAAGTGACTCAGCAGGCGCTGCGCGTGCTTGAGGCGCTCGCTCTGCCCGGGATCGAGCTGGAATTCGGCGATGTGGGCGGTGTCGCCTATCGCAATCAGGGTCATCCGCTGCCCGAAACCACGCTGGAGATCGCGCGCCGCGCGGACGGCATTCTGTTCGGCGCGGTGGGTGATTTTTCCTGCGACCATCTGGAGCGCGCGCTGCGCCCCGAGCAGGCCATTCTGGGCCTGCGCAAGGAACTGACCCTGTTCGCCAACCTGCGCCCGGCCACGCTGTTCGCAGGGATGGAAGGCTTTTCGGCGCTGCGCCCCGAGGTCGCGCGCGAGATCGACCTGCTGATCGTGCGCGAGCTGAACGGCGACGTCTATTTCGGCGACAAGGGCACCCGCACGCTTGAGGATGGCCGCCGTCAGGGCTGGGACATGATGTCCTATGCCGAGGATGAGGTGCGCCGCATCGCTCACACCGCCTTCCGCGCCGCGCAGGGCCGCAAGAAGAAGCTGTGCAGCGTGGACAAGGCCAATGTGCTGGAAACCAGCCAGCTGTGGCGCGATGTGGTGATCGAGGTTTCGGCCGAATACCCCGATGTCGAGCTGACCCATATGTATGTCGACAATGCCGCCATGCAGCTGGTGAAGAGCCCCGGCCAGTTCGACGTGGTGGTCACCGGCAATCTGTTCGGCGACATTCTTTCCGATCAGGCCAGCATGTGCGTGGGTTCGATCGGCCTGCTGGCCTCGGCCTCGCTGGGCGAGCGCCAGACCGCATATGGCACGCTGGGCATGTATGAGCCGATCCACGGCAGCGCGCCCGACATCGCCGGCCAGAACAAGGCCAATCCGATGGCGACGATCCTGTCGCTGGCGATGCTGCTGCGCCACTCGCTGGGTCTGGCCGAAGCGGCCGACCGGGTCGAGGCCGCCGTGGCCAGGACGCTGGCCGATGGCATCCGTGGCGGCGATCTGGGCGGCAGCGCCTCCACATCGGACATCGGCGATGCCGTTCTGGCGCGCCTTTAACCTTTAACAGCATAAACTGCACGAGAGCGGGACGTTTCCAAGGCGGCAGTTGACGTCCCGCCCCTCGATCAGGCACAGGCCAATTTCTATCTTATGACGCAAACCGATCTTTCCTCGTCCGCACCTGTGGCGTCTGCTCCGGCGCAGCGCCTGCAGCTGGCCATCGTTCTGCCCACGCTGAACGAGCGCAAGAATTTGCGCAAGCTGGTGGCGCGCCTCGATGCCGCGCTGGGCGATATCGGCTGGGAAGCCATCTTCGTCGATGACAACAGCCCCGACGGCACCGCCGATGAGGCCCGCGCCATCAATCAGGAAGATCCGCGCATCCGCGTGATCCAGCGGATCGGTCGGCGCGGCCTGGCCAGCGCCGCGATCGAGGGCATGTGCTCCACCGCCGCCCCCGTGGTGGCGGTGATGGATGCCGACCATCAGCACGATCCCAAGCTGCTGCCGCAGATGCTGGCCGCCATCGAAAGCGGCGAGTATGACGTGGCCTATGCCAGCCGCTTCGCCGAGGGCGCCAGCACCGATGCCTGGGGCCGCCCTGATCGCGTCAAGGCTTCGGGTTTCGCCAATGCGCTGGCGCGCCGCGTGACGGGGGTGGAGCTTTCCGACCCGATGAGCGGCTATTTCATGCTGCGCGGCACCACTCTGCGCGCCGATGCGCATCGCCTGTCGGGTGTGGGGTTCAAGATCCTGCTCGATATTCTCGCCACCGTCGATGCCCCGCTGCGCGTCAAGGAGTTCCCGTTGAACTTCGCTGCCCGCGAAGAGGGTGAGAGCAAGCTGGATCGCACCGTCGTGTTCGAATTTCTCATCGGTCTTTACGACAAGTGGCTGGGCCGCATCATTCCGACCCGCTTTGCGCTGTTCGGCACGGTGGGGGCCCTGGGCGTCATCGTGCAGTTCGCGATCCTGTGGGTGGTGCTGACGGGCATTCTGGGCGAGCCGTTCAAATATGGCCACTGGGATGCCGATGCGCTCACGTTCAACATCGCCAACACCATCGCGGCGGTCACGGCGATGACGTTCAACTTCGTGCTGAACAACGAGCTGACCTATGCCGACAAGCGCCTGCGCGGCGTGGGCCGCATTCTCAAGGGCTGGTTCCAGTTCGCGCTGACCTGCTCGCTGGGTCTGCTGACCAACATCGGCGCCACGGCGGCGCTCAAGCGCATGCATATCAGCGATGTGATCGCCGTGCTGGTGGGCATCGTGCTGGCCTCGGTGTGGAATTTCGCGCTGAGTTCGAAGTTCGTCTGGGGTAAGTACGGCAACTGATCCTGCCGTTTCTGACCGGTCAGCAATTCTGAACGGGGCCTAACACCGGGCCTCACCCTGCGTTCAAGCAGATTACGGCATACCAACTTTCACAGGCGAATGACTCGTCTGTGAAGAGGAGTCTCCCGACCAAGGAGGTATGCCGATGCGTCGATCTGGAAGCATCCTGGGGCTTGCCGTCCTTGTGAGTTTGGTCGGTGGCGCCGCCACCGCCGGCATGAAAGGCAAGGACAGGCTGCCCGCCCGCGCGATCGCCAGCGATTCCGCCGTCGCCGAAAGCAGGCCCTGGGTGCTTTACCCGGACCGCGACGACCGCGCCCGTTTCCGTGCCTATGAAGTTCGCATCATGCGTGGCGAGACCTTCTCGCATGTGGATGCCAGACGTGATCAGGCCCGTGGCGTCATCCGCTGAGGCGCAGGTGACAGGCGGGCCTGTCTGGGGGCCTGTGCCGGTTCCGTGACTGGGGCCTTTGCTTCGCGCGGAGCCGGTGCAGCGCAGCTTTCGCCATCAGCGCCAGCTGTCCAGCCACATCCAGTGCTGGAAGCTCATGGCATCCTTGAGCGGCTGCGCGGTCAGGATTGGCCAGAACCACAGGCAGGTGCCCACCGCCAGCACCAGAGCGCCCAGCGCCGCCCAGCGCCCGTCGCGCCCCGAACGCCATAGAGCGTCGAGCATCAGCGCCAGCGCCGCCACCAGAAAACTGCCGGGCAGCAGATAATGGTAATAGAACTGCACCGGCTTGTCGGCCACCAGCCACAGCGAGAGCGTGCCCACATAGGCCGCCACCGCCATCAGCGGGGCCGTCCGCCCCGCCGCATCGCGCCGCGCCATCCCCGCATAGAGGCACCAGCCCAGAGCGGGCAGCCCCGCCAGCATGGTGAAGGGATTGCCGATTAGCATCACGCCGCGTTGCGCGCCATCGACCTTCTCATACAAATACCAGATCGCCCGCTGATCGATCACCCATTGCCACCACACCGATTGATAGGGGTGATGCTTGGTCACGCTCGATTGCAGATGCACCATCTGCATATGCCAGTCGATCAGCCCGAAGACCGGCACTGCGCCCTCATGCCACAGCATCCCCGGCACCCATGTCAGCATGTAGGCCAGCAGCGGCACGCCCAGCAACCAGCCCAGCAATTCCTGTGTCGGCACGCCGGGGGTGGGGGCCACCATCGTCCCGCCCGTCCAGTTGCGCACGCTGGCCAGCAGCCGCGTGGCGATCAGCACACCGATGATCAGCGCCACCAGCGGCAAGGCGCTCCATTTCGCGCCAAGAGAAAGGCCCAGCGCCATCCCTGCCACACCCAGCCGCCAGCGCCGCGCAATCGGCGGCACGGCGCGGGGCAGGGCGGTGGCAGCGGCCAGCATCCACAGCGCCAGCATCGCCATGCCTGCCATCACCATATCCAGCATGGCGATGCGGCTCTGGATCAGCCAGGCGAAATCGCTGCCCAGCAGCACCATCCCCGCGATGGCGGCAAAACGCTGACCGCTGGCCCACCACATCATCCGCCCGAAGGAAAACAGCCCCAGCACGCCCATCACGGCGCTCGGCAGGCGCCATGCGAAAGGCGTGTCGCCCCACCAGCCGATCGACCAGGCGATCAGGCTCTTGGCGAAGAGCGGATGCTCCGGATTGGCCTGCACGCCGTCCAGCATGGCCCTTGCGGCGGGCACATAATGCACCTCGTCGAAATAGAGCTTGGAGGGGATGCCCAGACGCCAGAACACCAGCACGGCAAACAGCGCCGCGATCCCCACTTGCCACCACAAGGGATCGCGCGTGATGACCGGGGCAGGGATCGGCAGTCGGTTCATACCCCCTTAGGCATATGGTTGCTGCCCCCTGCTGTCCACCCGGCCCATCGCCCCGACACACCGGCTGAACGTACCCTTATGATCTTTTACGCAAACTTTGGCCGCCCTTGCAGAGCCGGGCGGGCGGGCTTAAAGCGCGGACCATGAAGCACAAGACTGGACAGGACCGCTCGCAGACCTCCACCTGGCGTCAGGCCACCCGCGCCGTGCGCGGCGGCACCTGGCGCAGCGAGATGGGCGAGACCAGCGAGGCGATCTTCGTCAACTCGGGCTATTGCTACGAGGATGCCGAGACGCCCGCCGCGCGCTTTGCCGGGCAGGAGCCGGGCATGACCTATGCCCGCACCCAGAACCCCACGGTGATGATGCTGGAAGAGCGCATCGCCCTGATGGAAGGCAGCGAAACCTGCCGCGTGCAGGCCAGCGGCATGTCCGCCATGAGCAGCGTGCTGCTCTCGCGCCTGTCGATGGGCGACCACCTTGTGATGGCGCGCGCCGCTTTCGGTCCCACCTTGTGGATCACCCAGAACCTGCTGCCCCGCTTCGGCATCGAAACCACGCTGGTCGATGGCCGCGACCTCGACGCGTGGAAGGACGCGATCCGCCCCAACACGAAGCTGTTCTTCTTCGAGACCCCCGCCAACCCGACGATGGACATCATCGACATCCGCGCCGTCAGCGATCTGGCCCATGAGCATGGCATCGAGGTGGCGGTGGACAATGCCTTCGCCTCCAGCGCCCTGCAGCGCCCGATGGATTTCGGCGCCGATGTGGTGGCCTATTCCGCCACTAAGCTGATGGACGGGCAGGGCCGCGTGCTGGCAGGGGCCGTCTGCGCCAGCCACGAGTGGATCAACAAGTATCTGCTGCCCTATCAGCGCAACACCGGCCCCATCCTTGCGCCCTTCAACGCATGGGTGGTGCTGAAGGGGCTGGAAACGCTGGACCTGCGCGCCAATGCCCAGGCTCAGGCCGCCCTGACGGTGGCGCAGGCTCTGGAAAAGCGCGTGCCCCGCATTCTCCACCCCGGCCTGCCCAGCCACCCCCAGCACGATCTGGTGAAGAAGCAGATGAAGCTGGCCGGTTCGGTGTTCTCGTTCGAAATCGACGGCGGGCGTGAGCGCGCCATGGCGGTGCTGAACGCGTTGAAGCTGATCGATATCTCGAACAACATCGGCGATGCGAAGAGCCTGATGACTCATCCGGCCTCGACCACGCATTCCAGCATCTCGCCCGAGATTCGCGCCGCTATGGGCGTGAGCGAGGGCCTGCTGCGCATCAGCGTCGGGCTGGAAGACGTGCAGGATCTGATCGATGATCTGGATCAGGCTCTGGATTCGGTCGGGTTTTAAGAAGGAAGGGTAGGTGCGAGGGCCATCGCCCTCGCGCTCCCTTTACTGTCTGCCTTGCGCACGGGTTCGGCCATAAGGCTAACGTCGCTGCGCCGCAGGCTTTATAAACGAGATAAGGCGTCGGGGCTTCCTGCCTGCGGCGCCTTTTCTGTGCCCGCGGAAAGTTTGCGCACCGTCGGGATGCCACTGACCC
>NZ_BCZE01000111.1 GCF_001598555.1 Novosphingobium rosa NBRC 15208 | reverse complement strand
CGCAAGCACGCCGCCTTGCGCGTCTGGTATGAGCGCATGGGCCGGCTTCCGGCAAACAAGGCAGGCCCAACAATCCTTGAGCCTGCCCTATTGCGTTGACGTTGCCCTCCCTTACGGCATTGGCGCAAAGCACTTAGCGGCGGTACCAGTCGCGCGCTACTTTGAGATCTGCCACTCGGCCGTTCACCAGCGGAACAGTGACCTTCCAGATCACATCATCGACATATTCGCTGTCCGGCGTCTGCACGTCCTTATAGCGGCAGCTGATCGCGGATGGATCGGTCATATCACAGCGGCTGCCCGCTGCTTGAAGCCGCTCGCGTGCCTCCGAGGCCGACAGGCCGACGGGAATCGCCGCATGCAACTGGGATACCGCATATTTTATATCGGTCGCCGGTGTGTGTTGCTCGGCCCGCATGGGTGTCGAGGACCACAGCAGAGGGTCCATGGGCATGCCGAATTCCAGATTGGAAAAGCGCAGTTTGCCGGGCGCTTCCGCCATGGCAGGGGCCGAGAAAATACCTGCGACGGCCAGTGCGGCGGTCAGGACGGGGAAAAGCTTCATCATCATCATCGTTCTCCTTGTTGAACCAAGGATGCTCTCCCGGATCGATCTCTTCCAACGGTGCTTGGTGATGGTTTCGATCCGGGTAGGTGAACAATGATCAGAGCGGGGTGGCGATGCAGGGCGAGACGAAGAGATGGCCCTTCCACGCGCCCGCCAATGTCTTGCCGCCCACCACCAGCCACATGAGGGCCAGAGCGCAGGTCATGACGGTCCCGGCCACACCGAAGAAAGCCAGATGCAGCGTGGTGCCAAGGCGGAAGGTTGCCACCGTGTAGACGCCCAGCGGGAAGGTGTAGCCCCACCAACCCAAATTGAACGGCACGCCCGCGCGCCAGTAGCGGACGGTGATGAGGCTGGCCAGCAGCAGCCACCACAGGCCGAAACCCCAGAGCGTCAGTCCTGCCACGACGCCAACGCCCTGCGCCACCGTGCCGATGGCGGCCAGCCCCTGCGCGCTCAGGATGGAGGGGGCATCGCCGCCCAGCACCAGCATGCCCAAAGCTCCCGTGCCGATCGGGCCCAGCGCCAGCCAGCTCGAAGCGGCCATGCTCTCATGCGGCAATTTGTGCAGCGCCATGCGCAGGATCAGGATTGCCAGGATACAGAAGGCCACCGGCACCGAATAGGCCCACAGCACATAGGAGGTCGCAACCGTGACGAACTGCATATGGGCATCGGCCAGATGCGGCGCCAGCAGGCCACCGCTCGCCCCTGCCACCTCGGCTGCGACCACGGGCAGCAGCCAGACGGAGGTCATGCCATCAAGGCTGTGCTGGTGGCGGGTAAACATCAGATAGGGGATCAGCACGCCGCAGGCCAGCGACATGGCCACATCCAGCCACCAGAGTGCCTGTGCAACATCGACGATGCCTTGACCAAAGCGAGGGATACCAAAGGCCAGGCAGCCGTTGATGATCGTCGCCAGACCCATGGGGATGGTGCCGATGAACATCGAGACGGTGTTGTGCCCGAAGATTCGGCGCGCTTCATGGCCGAAGAAGGCCCAGCGCGCGCCATAAAGCAGGGAAAACAGCGCAAAGAGTGCAATGTCGGAGAACCACAACGCCTCGCCCACAGGGCGCAGCGTAGGACCAACGCCAGGGACCTGCGGCAGCGACAGCGCCAATATGCCCGTGCCCATGGTGGCCGCGAACCAGTTGGGGGTGAACTGGCGGACCATCTCGCGTGGGTGGCTCAGACGGGTGAGTGGACGCAACCCTTCGGTCAAGGCTTTGATGTCGTCGGTCATGGCTGCATCTCCTTGATCAGATCGGTCAGGGCATCGGCCGTGGGAGTGCGGTAGCGCTCTTTGTGGCGCAGCGCATAGAAAGAACGGTCGGGCAGGCTGAAAGGTAACTCCATCAGATCGCCGGTGCGCAGGGCGCGGTCGCAGACCAGGCGCGAGAGCGCCGCGATGCCCGCGCCCGCCTCGGCAGCGGTCGCCAGTGCCTCGTTCGATGGCAGGGTGAGCGCGACATTCAGCGCTGCCGGGTCCACGCCTTGTTGGCGCAGGGCCTCCTCTATGGTGGAGCGCGTGCCTGAGCCATTTTCGCGCATCACCCAGCGGGCCATGCGTAGCCAGTCCGCGTCGATGGCCTCCACCTCTTCGCGCGCCACCAGCACCATGGGATCGCGATCAACCGCCCAATGGGCAAGGGCGGGCTCGTCGATCTCGCCCTCAATGAAGCCAAGTTCGGCAGCGCCGCTCAGCACCTGCTCGGCTGCGCCTTGCGTATTGTCGATAGCGACATCGATCTCGATCTGCGGGTAGCGCGCATGGAAGGCGGCGAGACGCGGGGGCAGCCAGTAGCTGGCGATGGTCTGGCTGGCCACGAGGGTCAGTTTGCCGCGCATCAGCCCGGCAAAATCGGCCAGCATGGTTTCTGCATGGGCGGCGCGGCCAAGCACGGCGCGCGCCTCGCCAAGGAAGGCCTGCCCCGCCTGCGTCAGCTCGATGCCTCGCCCAACGCGGTGGAACAGCGGCACGCCATAGCGCGCCTCGATCGTGGCGATGGCGCCCGAAGCGGCAGACTGGGTGATGTTGAGCGCTTCTGCGCCGCGCGTCATATGCTCGCGCTCGGCCACGCCCACGAAGATCCTTAACTGTTCAAGCGTCATGGTTCATCTCCTGGATCGAGTGATACAGGACCATGAATCATTCGTCCAAGCACTTAAAAGCGTTATTCCAATCGACAAAAGAGATTGTTTTTCTGCGCCGCAGTATTGCCCCTTGGTCGCGTTGATCCGAAGGACTCAAACGCCATCCAAGCCCCTTACAACTGGACAGATCTGCCCAGAAACCTCTGCTATTCCCACCCCCATTTTTTGAAGATTGCCGCGCCTTGTGGCCCCGCAAGGAATTGCACGAAGCCACGTGCGTCCGGCTTCTCCTGCCCGCGCAGGGTCAGGGCGACCCCGGCATCGCGATAGAGGCGGCGGGCAGGATCAAGCGCCACGACGTCGGCGACGCCAGGATGAGCCTTGGCCCAGATCGGAAAGGTCACCCAGGCATCAAGCTCGGGATCAGCTTTCCATCCCTCAAGGCCAAGCGCGGTGTTCTTGGCGTAAAGTGCGATGTTCTTGCGAAAAGCCCGGACGGCCGCGATGTCCCCATTATGCCCGGCGATGTCCTCCCAAAGTCCCTGCTGGCCGGCTCCATCGACCACAGCGATGCGCAGGCCGGGTTTGAGCAAATCTGCAAAACCACGAATATGCTTGGGATTGCCCGGTCGCACGAGAATCCCGGCCGGCCGCAGGTAGAGCACCGTGATGGTGGCCGGATTTACGAGCGGGGTGAAGGATGAGATGAAATCGCTCATCATCACCTCGGACCCGCTGTAGATGACATCGCCATCGGTTTTCAGGGCATCGCTCCATTGCGGGGTCGGGCCGGAGGTCACGATGACCTCAATGCCGTTGATTTTGCTGAAGGCTGCGGCGGCCTCCTTCATCGCCGGCGCCGGACCGCCGGGGCCATAGACATGGATGGTTTCGGCCGACGCGGTGCCAACCATGGTGAGCGCGCCGATCGCGGTGATGATGAGCCCCTTCATGGATGGCTCTCGATCACGGGCTTGAAGCCGTAGCGACCGAAGATTGCCAGCGCATCAGGCGACCGGATAAAGGTCAGCCAGCGCTGGGCAGCCTGCGGATGGGGCGCGCCCTTGGCAAGGGCGCCTGCATAGATCGCTGTCTGGTTTTCCGAGGCTGGAATATCGACGCCTTCGATCGCATGCCCGCCCTGCATCTGGAATGCCACCTCGGACTGCCATGTCACGCCCGCCTGCGCTTTGCCCTGCATGATCCATAGCGGGGTCTGGCGATGGTGGATATGCGTAAGGACGCTCGTGCCATCGGCGACCTTGGCTTTGTAGACCTGCTCCACCAGAGCTTTGCCGCCAGCCTGCTCGAGCGCCGCCGAGATCTGCCGGGCGATGCCTTCGAATTCTGGATTGGGCATCGCAAGCCGGATCTTGGCATCGCCAAGGCTGGCAAGACCTTTGACATGCGCCGGATTGCCTTTGGGCACCATGATCGCCAGCGTGTTGGTGACATAGGGCACGACAGGGCCTACCAGCAAACCGGTGTCGATCTGCTTCTGGACGGCGCTTTTCCCGGCCAGATAGACATCCGGCTTCACCGTCCAGGTCATGTTGCCGACCGTGATCCGGCCCCCGGCCTGCATCTGGCGCACCAGCAAGCCGGGCGGGATGGTCTCCCAGTAGAGACGGCCCTTATAGTCGGGGTAGCGCGCTTCGAAGGCCGCGACGAGCGGCGCCATCGCGAAGAAATAATTGCCACCGACATAAAGCGAGAGCAGAGGATCTACCGGATCGCCGTGAAAGTCGGCAAGATTGTCGGCATCGGCGATGGTGAACTCGAAGCCGCGCTGCACCGCGTCATTGTTGCGTCCTTCCTGCCAGGGAGGATAGACGCCGAGATCCTTCACCTTGCTGCTATCCTGCGCGAGGGCGCAATGGCCGCTTAGGATGCTGATCGCGGCCATCGCCGCTGCGGCCCATTTGGGATAATACATGGTTTAAACTCCTGCAACAGGGTTACAGCGGCATCAGCACATAGCCGTCGTGCTCAAGCGTGGTCACGGTGGTCAAACCCGAGAGCGCCAGCGTCACGCGCTTGTCGACCCAATCATACTGGTAATCATGCTCGGCGACGGCCTGGGCGCAGACTGACACATCGACGCCAGCCTTTCGCAAGGCCTCGATCAACGGCAGGTTTGGATTGGCCATGCCGAATTTGGCGCGATACTGCTCGTCGTCCAGAACGATGCTGGTGGCATCGCCATAGGCAACAGCCACGAATTTGAGCTGCATGAGAGGCACGCCCGACGCGACATAGAGATTGACCGTGCGCGCCACGCGGTCCAGCGCTGGGCTGACCTCGCCGGGCTGTTTGGCCCCTTTGGTCAGCGCAAAGACGATGCGGTAGGTCTGGTCGGCCCGCGGCTTGTAGGCGGCATCCGGCAGGTAATGGATTTTGCCATAACCCTGGATGGCCGGGGTCGTCCAGAAATCCTTCGGCATATCGGCTCCCATCGCCATGCTGGCGCAACCAAGGACGAGGGCGGCTGTTCCTGTCATCATGAGCTTTCGCATCGTGTGTCTCCTGTACGCATCGTTCTGATTTGAGGTTAGGCGCGGCAATTCGGGATGACCAACGGACAGAGTTGAACGTTTCGATTGGAAACCGTGATTGGTCCAAGCCGAGCGCATGGGCTATCTCATGGTTCAGGGATGGAACGAGCGAGGACGTGTTCAGGTGCTGACGATCGGACTTTTTCTTGCCATCAGTTTTCTCGTGTCGCTGGCCGGGCTTACGGCCTTGATTTGGGCAGTCTCGACGGACCAGTTTTCCTTCGGGCAAAAGCAGGCTCGGATCATTTTTATTGAAGGGGAAGAGGGGCACCTCGACGATCCAACCGCAGGCAGTGGCTCGCGCGATCTGGAGCGCGCCAGCATCGATCGCACAACCGCCTGGCCGGTGAGCCTTTTCCTGGGTGCGGCGGTTGTCTGGCTGGTGATCGGCTCGTTCTTCGGCCTGATCGCCTCGCTCAAACTTCATCTGCCCGATTGGCTGGACGAAAACGCCGTGCTCACTTTCGGGCGGATGCGGACCTTGCACCTCACCATGGTCATCTACGGGTGGCTGTCACTTGGGGGCATCGGCACCGCCACCTGGATCACACCACGCATTTTTCACAGCCCGCTGCGCTCGCCCCGCTTTGCGACATGGGGTGCGATCATCTGGAATGCTGGTCTGATCGCCGGCTGCGTTGCGATCGCGACAGGCTGGACCGACGGGGAGGAATGGCTGGAAATCCCCTGGCAGATCGATGGCTTGCTGGCACTGGGTGGCGGGCTCGCCGTGGTCCCGGTCCTGCGCACGGCTTTCGGGCGTTCGGTCGACCATATCTATGTTTCGGGGTGGTACTTTCTGGCGGCTCTGTGCTGGTTTCCGGCGCTTTTCATCATCGCCAACATTCCGGGGTTGTTCGTGGGTGCCGAGCAGGCCACGGTCAACTGGTGGTTTGCCCATAATGTACTTGGCCTGTGGCTGACGCCGCTTGGCCTTGGCGCTGCCTATTATTTCATCCCCAAGATCATCGGCAAGCCGGTCTATTCCTATTCGCTGTCCTTGATCGGTTTCTGGGCGCTGGCCCTGTTTTACAGCCAGGTCGGCATTCATCACCTGATCGGCGGGCCTGTGCCAACATGGGTTGTGACGCTCTCTGTCGTGCAGAGTGTTATGATGGTCGTGCCGGTGCTGGCGGTCGCCATCAATCAGCATGTGGTCGTGGCCAGCAATCTCTGGGCCTTCAGGGCGTCCTTGCCGCTTCGCTTCATCTCGCTTGGCGCGATGATGTACACGCTGGCCTCGGTCGAAGGTTCGCTTGAGGCGCTGCGCTCCATCAACACGGTGACGCATTTCACGCAGTTCACCATCGCTCACGCGCATCTGGGCGCCTATGGTTTTGCCAGCTTTATCCTCTTTGGCAGCATTTATTACATGATGCCCCGGATCACCGGGCGGGCATGGCCCTGGCCGGGCCTGATTACCGTCCATTTCTGGAGCGTGCTTGCCGGATTTGCCGTCTATTTTGTGGCGCTGACCATTGGTGGCTTGCTGCAGGGAGAAGCGATGCTCGATGCCGGCCGCCCCTTTGCCCAGAGCGTCATCCTGCTCAAACCCTATCTGGAGGCCCGTTCGATCGGGGGTGCCGTCATGACGTTGGGCCACATTCTGCTGGCCGTGAATGTCGCTGGTATTCTTGCCCGGTCGGCCGCTGATGCACGCAAGGGGGAAACGGCATGAACCGCGCCTTGCCACTTGTCATTCTGGCCATGGCCATCCTCGCCTTTGCCACTATGCTGCTGGTCGTGGTGCCCAGGGCACAGATCGGAAGCGAGCCACCCGCTGCCGGATTGCGGGCCTATTCGCCCGAGGAGCTTCGCGGCCGCGCACAGTATATGTCGCTGGGCTGCGTCTATTGCCACAGCCAGCAACCGCGCACGCCCGATCAGGCGCCTGATGGCGAAAGGGGATGGGGGAGGCCTTCGGTCGCGGCGGATTATGCCTATGACAGCCCCCATCTGATGGGCACCATGCGGACCGGTCCAGATCTGCTTAACGTCGGCGCCCGCCTGCCAAGCACGGCATGGCATCTGACCCACCTGTATCGACCCAGAGCCATCGCGCCGTGGAGCATCATGCCGTCCTACCCTTTCCTCTTCGAGATCAAGGATCACGCGGCGCCCGGCGACACGGTGGTCTGGCTGCCGCGCGAACAGCGCGTGGCGGGCAAGGTCGTCGTCGCCCGGCCCGAGGCCATGGCACTTGTGGCCTATCTCCTCTCGCTGGACCGAACCTATCCAGCGCCCGCTTCCGCGATCCGCGATGATGGCTACAGCCGCGTGGGAGGCAAGCCGTGAGCGAGCACCCTCTCGCCGATGAGGCCTTCGAACCCTATGAGCCGAGGCGTCCAGTGCCGCTTCCGGTCTATTGGATGGCGATCGCGCTGGCCCTGTGGGGCGCGGTCACGCTGTGGAACGACAGCACTGCACAGAGTTCCGGCGTCGGTCAGAGGCTGGCGGAGGCTGGCGACATGACGCGCCGCCACAGCGCTGCCGGAGCAGATCTGTTCGCCCAGCGCTGCGCCACATGCCATCAGGCCAATGGCGCAGGCGTGGCCGGTGCCGTACCACCGTTGCAGGGCTCGCGCTTCCTCGGTGCGAACCCTCAGCTTGTCGTTCAGATCCTGCTGCACGGCATCAACGGGCCGATTGCGGTGGGGGGAGACCGCTTCGATGGGCACATGCCGGCCTTTGGCAGTGTGCTCGACGATGGCCAGATCGCGCGTCTGGTCACGCATCTGCGCGCCACATGGGGGAACGGCGGAGAGGTGGAAGCAGCCTTCGTGAAGGCTCAGCGTCAAGCCACCCGAGAACGGCATGCTTCCTGGAACGGTGGCGCCGATCTGGTCAGCCTCGATCCTGCGGTCGGGCCACAACCGGCCTTTTTGTCGGCGCCGCCGGCACCCTCGGACAGCGTCGCAATGGCCTTGGCACGTGGCGGAAAGGCGGGAGGCTGGGCCTGTTCCGCCTGCCATGGCGCTGCCGGGGAGGGGCGCAGCGGTGTCCCACGCTTGGCCGGACTGCCGGCGGATTACATTGCGCAGGCCCTGCTGGCGTTCAGCACCGGCACAAGGCCTAGCGACATCATGGGGCCCATCGCACGGCAACTCGACGGGCCAGAGCGTGTCGGGCTTGGCCGGCTCTATGCGACAATGGCTTCGGCTTCCCGGGCACGGCCTGAACTCGACGGTGATCTGGCGCGTGGTGCGACACTCGCCCTGCAGGGAGATGATCGCCGCGATGTGCCCTCATGCTTTTCCTGTCATGGCCCGTCGGGTTTTGGCGTCGCGCCCATCGTCCCCGCGATCGCGGCCCAACAGCCGGCCTATACGGCAGGCCGTCTCGCGGCGCTCGGCAGACATGGAAAAGACGATGCCGGCGCTGCCGTCATGCCTTCTGTCGCGGCACGCCTGAGCGACGCGGATCGCCGTGCCGTTGCCGATTATCTCGCAACCTTGCCCCCTTCACCCGCGATCGACACTGACACCAAGGATGCGCGATGACCGACCCTGGACACACTGCGACCGAAACCGAAAGCCCGCGTGATCAGAGGAAAGGGCGAGGTCTGCCGCACAGCATCTATGCGCTGGGAGGGGGTTTGCTGCTGTTTGCTCTGGTTATGCTGGTGCGGGACGACATCCTGCTGCGATCCGGACCACCCACGCCTGCCGCTCAGGACAATGGGGCGATCGCGTTCACGCCCCCGCCCATGAGCAGCATTCCCAATGGGCCCGCCGGTGCTTCCATTCGCCACGGCATGGCGATTTTCGAAAACACCGGCACTGAGGCGCGGGCATTCGTCGGCAATGGGCTGGCCTGCCGCAGTTGCCATCTCGATGCCGGGCGCAAGGCCGATTCAGCGCCCATGTGGGCAGCCTGGGTCAGCTATCCGCAGTACCGGGCAAAGAACAAGAAGATGAACTCCATGGAGGACCGGCTGAACGGCTGCTTCAGCTATTCCATGAACGGGCAGGACAGCCCGAGCGGCGGCCCTCCGCCCAAGGGCGATCCGATCTATACCGATCTTGAAGCCTATTTCCACTGGCTGGCCAGCAACGCGCCGACGGGGGCCAAACTCAAGGGAGCGGGCTTTCCCAAGCTGAAGCTCTCTTCCCTCGGCTATGATCGCGATCGTGGTCGCGCGGTCTATGCCCAGCATTGCGCGTCCTGCCATGGCGATGATGGCCAGGGGCGGCGCGATCTCAACGGTCGGCAGGTGTTCCCGCCGCTGTGGGGGGCAAACAGCTACAATTGGGGAGCGGGCATGGCCCAGATTAACAATGCGGCCGGTTTCATCAAGGCCAACATGCCGCTTGGCGCGGGCAACAGCCTGACCGACCAGCAGGCATGGGATGCCGCGGCATGGATCGACAGCCAGGAGCGCCCCAAAGATCCGCGTCAGAAAGGTTCGGTGCAGGACAATGCAGCGGCGTTCCATGAAGGCGAGAAGACCTTCTACGGCAAGACCATCGACAATCATCTGCTAGGAACGGGAACATCACCGAAGCCGCGCCTCTGAACGCCCGGCGTCGCCTCTTTGCGATCGATGGTCTGTTTTGCGCGGGATGTGCAAAGGGCGTCGAACGGCGATTGCGCGAGGTGCCCGGTGTGCTGGAGGTGGGCGTGCACTTCGTCACGGCTTCGGCACTGGTGCGCTGGGACCCGCTGCTTTGCGGCCCGGATCAGATCGAAGAGCGGGTACAGGCCATGGGATACCGCCTGGTCGAACGCAACGACCCGGCGGCGGTCGAGAGCCTGCTCGATGCAGAGATCCGTCGCCTCTCAACCAGACTGGCTGTTGCGGTGGTGTTCGGGATGTGGGCGATGGCCGCCTCCACAGTCCTCTATGTCGATCATGATCTCCCGGCGGTGGTAGCCTGGTGGCTGGCGGCGGCGTCCGGATTGTTTGCTTTGCCGGTGCTGGCCTATTCTGCAGCCGATATCCTGCGCATGGCATGGCGCTCGCTCTGGATGAAAACGCCCGGGCTCGACCTGCTTGTCGCGACCTCGGGTCTGGGGGCGGTCCTGTTGTCGCTTGTCGTCCTGATGCAGGGAAGCAGTGCTGTTTACTTTGACGCCGTTGTCATGCTGATTGCCCTGCTCCTGCTGGGGCGGCTTGTCGAGGTGCGGGTTCGTCGCGGTGCTCTGGCAGCCCTGACGGCCATGGAACGACTGACATCCCAGACGGCATTCGACCTGAGATCGGGTCGGCAGGTGCCGCTGGCCGATCTTGCCCCGGGCGATCATATTCTTGTGAAGGCCGGGGCGAGCTTGCCGATGGACGGCATCGTTCTGTCAGGACGGACGCTGATAGACCGATCGATCCTGACAGGCGAATCCCTGGCGGTGCCGATCGAGCCGGGCCAGCGCGTCGAGGCCGGCGCGCTGAACCTGAAAAGCCCTGTCGAGATCAAAATCGATCGGGCCTTGGGCGATCGTGATATCGACCGGATGGGCGGTCGGGTTGCCGTTGAAATGGCAGCCCGAGGTGAAGCTGCGCGTCTCATCGACCGTTCGATCATGCCACTGCTGGCCCTTGCTCCAATTTTGGCAGGGCTTGGCGCTGCATGGGGCCTTTATCAGACAGGGTCAGCGGCAATCGCTGTCACACGCGCGCTCTGCGCGCTTCTGGTGATCTGTCCCTGTTCGCTGGCCCTGGCATCCCCGCTTGTCCATCTCTTTGCCGCGATCGCTGCGGGAAGAATGGGCATTCGTGTGGCTGATCCATCGGCGCTCGAAGCCCTGGCCAAAGCGGCTTGCGTGGTGAGCGACAAGACCGGGACGATCACGCTGGGCCGCCTGACGGTGGATAAGGTGTTGGCGGCCGACGGGTTTGTCGCCAGCGAGGTTCTCGGCCTTGCCGCCGAGGCCGAGAGCGGTATCGAGCATCCCATTGCACGGGCGCTCGCAGCGGGCGCAACGGCTGTGTTTCATGAGCAAGAGCGCCATGATCGAGGCGTTGTTGCCCGGCTAGATGACGGCCGCCTGGTTGCCGTTGCTGCCTCATCGATGCGGCCGAAGGATGCCCGGATCTGGCTCGATGTTTCGCTCGATGGGGCGCTGGCTGGCTCTATCGGCCTGATCGACGAGATCGATCCTGCTTCGCAGGCAGCGATATCAGCCTTGCAAGGGGCGGGGATCGACGTCCTGATCGCAACGGGCGACACGTCGCTGGCGGCCGAACATGTCGCTCGGGCCGTCGGCATTCCGGCGGGCTCGGTCCATGCCGGAATGCTGCCTCATGATAAGGCCGCGCTCGTCCGCCAGAGGCCAGGTCCTGTGGTGGTGATTGGCGACGGCGTGAACGATGCTCCCGCTCTGGCCGCGGCGGCTTGCGGCATAACAGTGGCGCGGGCGCATACCGCCGCCCAGGCCTGTGCCGGTCTGGTCATCGAGCAAGGCGGGCTCGGACGATTGCCCGAATTGCTCGCTTTTTCTCGTCGCACGGTCCGTGTGATCAACGAAAATCTTTGGTTTGCCGTGCTCTACAACGGTCTGGCCGTGTCTGCCGCCATCGTGGGGGCGCTGACACCGCTCACGGCCGTGCTGGCAATGAGCAGCAGCTCCCTCATCGTTATCGCCAATGCCAGTCGGCTCCTTGCTGTGCGCCGCCCCATCCTGCGTGGCGCCAGACCCATGGCAGACTGCGATCAGGAATAAAGCGAAGGCATCCGCCATCGATTGATCGCCGGGCAAGATCGCAACCATCGTGGCAATCCGTTGGATGGAATTGGCGTGTTGAGCCATCTGTTGGCCACACTTTTTCACCCAACCAGCGCCCGATGCCGACCGCCGCAGACACGCTCTCACTCATCGTGGTGGGCCGGGTCAGTTTGCTGGTCATTCGCACGTTGCGCGTCGCCTGAACGTCACGTTCCAAGAGGATCACCAAGATGACCAAAACGCTTCGCCTGCTTTCGCTTGTGGTCGCGCTGTCCATGGCAGGCACTGGCAATGCTCAAGAGGCGCCTGTTCCGCGTTGTGGAGCCAATGGCGTCGCGCTCCAACTGCTCGGTTCGGGTGGGCCGGTTTCGGACGATGCCCGTGCCTCTTCGGGAGCCATCATCTGGATCAATGGCCATGCCCGCATCCTGATCGATGCCGGCGGCGGCACCTATCTGCGCTATGGCCAGTCGGGCGCGCGGCTTGAAGATCTCGATTTTATCGGCATCTCTCATTTTCACACCGATCACAGCGCCGACCTTCCCGCCATCCTGAAGGGTGGCTATTTCCTGGCAAACAGTCACAAGCTGCGCCTGGTCGGCCCGACGGGCGACGCCAATTTCCCTGCGATGACCACCTTTTTCAAGCGCGAGTTCGGCAAGGGACAGGGCGCCTATGCCTATCTCTTCGGCCTTTCCACGGCGAGCAACGGGCTCAAGCTGGCTGTCGAAACCGCTGATGTCGATGCGAAGGCCGCCAAACCGGTGGTGGTGTGGCGCGGTGACGGTGTCACCATCTCCGCGTTAGGCATTCCGCATGGCGACGTACCCACGCTGGCCTATCGTATCGAGACCCCCAAAGGCGTCATCGTGCTGTCCGCCGACCAGAACGGCAGCCGCAAGGAGTTCGTCGATTTCGCGCGCGGCGCCGACATTCTGATGATGCCCGCCGCCATCGACAATGATGCCGATGCCGTCTCGCGCTTCATGCATGCCACGCCCGATGTGGTGGGACGGATCGCGGCACAAGCAGCCCCGCGCATGCTGGTTCTCGATCATTTCATGGGCCGTTCGCTGCGTGACAAGGACCACAACGTCCAGATCATTCGTGGCTTCTTCCACGGCCCCGTGCTGGCCGGGCGCGACCTGTCCTGCATCCCCCTTTCGCATTGATCCGCACAGAATTGACCCTGCACAGAAGGAACATTCCCATGAAGCGTGAACTCATCCTCGGCATCGCCATGACCTCGCTTGTTTCGGGCGCCGCCGTTGCTGCCGCCGCTCCGGCCACGGCCAGCGCCAGCCCGGCAGCCCATGGCGGCGGCAAATGCGCCAGCGGCAAATGCGGCACGGAAAAGATCTATGCCCAGACCAAGCCGAGCCACGACACCAATGAGCAGCTGGTGCGCGCCCGCGATGGTCAGTGCGGCACCAGCGGTCAGGGCTACAAAGTCACCCAGAGCAACCAGCAGAAGCTGGCCGAGGGCGTATGCGGCCGCTAGGCGCCAGCGCGCGCGGCATCGGTCTGCGCGCCGAGCTGGTGGAGGCCCTGTGCAACCAGCCCCGGCGCGCCGACTTCGACTTCCTGGAGATCGCGCCGGAAAACTGGATGGGGCTGGGCGGACGCAAGCGCGACCAGCTCGACCGGATCGCCACGCTCTATCCGCTGGTCGCCCATGGGCTGAGCCTGTCGGTGGGGGACACGCAGCCGCTCAACACCGAGTATCTGTGCGATCTGCGCCACTTTCTCGATGAGTACGGCATCATGCTGCACAGCGATCACCTCAGCCTGTCACGTGATGGCACCGGCTATCTCTATGACCTGCTGCCCGTACCGCGCCGGGAGGACAATCTGGACTATCTGGCGGCGCGCATCGACCGGGTGCAGCAGGCAACCGGGCGTCGTCTGGTGCTGGAAAACATCTCGGCCTATCATGACTTTCCCGGGCAAATGCCCGAGGGTGCGTTCATCGCCGCGCTGGCGCAGCGCTCGGGCTGCGGCATCCTGCTCGACATAAACAATGCCTATGTGAACGCGCATAACCATGGCGAGGATGCGCTGGATTTCATCGCCGCGCTGCCTTCCGATGCTATCGCCTATTACCATATCGCGGGGCATCTGGAGCTGGATGACGGCCGGTTGCTCGACACCCATGGCATGCCGGTGGCCGACGGCGTGGTGGCACTGGGTCAGCAGGTCTGGGCGCTGCACGGCGCGCGCCCACTGCTGCTCGAACGCGACAACCGCCTTCCACCGCTCGACGCGTTGGCCGGTGAACTGGCGCAGGTCCATCAGGCCATGGCAGCGCAGGTGTTTCATGACCTGCCCGCCTGACGCTATGGCGCCCGAGGCCATGCAGGCCGAGGTTGCGGCGCTTTGTGCTCAGGCCCGACATGGAGCGAACACGCTTTATGGCGCCCTGCTGCGTGAAAACATTCTTGGGGCCATCGCCTGCAGCTTTCCCGAATTCAGTCGCAAGGCTGGCGAGATGTCGCTGAACGCGGCTGTCGATCTCTTCGTCGCCAGCCATCCGGCCCATCTGCCGCAGTTCCACCAGATCGCGTCGGAGTTCGTGCTGTTCGCGCAGGGCGGCGGTGTGGCTTCTGCGCGGTTGCCGGTTATGGAGTATGAATGGGTGTTGCTCGACGCCGAGATCGATCCGGCGGCTGTGGTGCTGCCCGACGCTGGGAGCGTTAATGAGCTGGACCTTACCCTCAACCCTACGCTGCGCCTGATCATGCTGCCCTTTGATGTCACCCTGCCTGACTGGCCGGCACTGGGCGATGACCACGAAGCGCGGCCTCATGCAGTCTGGCGCAATGCGGCGCATGGGGTCGTCACGCGCGTGCTCAGCCGTACCGATTGCCTGATGATCGACAGACTGCGCCAGTCCGGACCTCTTTCCTGTGCCGCCCTTGCTTGGGCCAGCGCTCCCGACCTGCCCGATAACGTGCCCGCCTGGGTACACGCTGCCCTTGCCGACGATCTTCTCTGCCTTGCCCATCCAAAGGAGGCACAATCATGACCATCTCCAAAACCGTCGAGACACTCTTCGCCCGCGTCCAGACCCTCGATTTTCTGCCATTGCTGGCGATCCGTATCTACCTTCTCCCCATATTTTACGAAGGGGCCCATGCCAAGCTGACCGGTTTTGGCGCGTTGGTCGAATGGTTTGGTGCCCCGGCTTCGCAGGGCGGCCTGCATATGCCCGCGCCCCTGCTGATGGCTGTGCTGGCGACGGCCACCGAAACGGCGGGCTGCATCTGCCTGGCGCTGGGCCTGTTCACGCGCCTTATCTCGCTGCCGTTGATGGTGACGATGACCGTGGCGGGCTTGTCGGTGCACTGGTCGCATGGCTGGGCGGCAATTGCGGGCAAGACGGCGGAATCAACCCTGCGTTTTCAGGCCTTCATGGAATGGCTGGCCCAGAATTTCCCCGGGCGCTTCAACTACATCACCCAGCTTGGTGACCCCATCATCCTGAACAACGGGATCGAGTTCACCGTCACCTATGTGATCCTGCTGGCCGTGTTGTTCTTCCGTGGTGGTGGCCGCTGGGTCAGCCTCGACTATTGGCTGGCGCGCTTTCGCCCCCTGCAGGCCGCATGGTTGATGCCGGAGCAAACCGGGGATGACGCAAGGCCCGCTCTGGCCTAAGGCCAAGTGCGGGACACTTGACACAACAACGGGTTGGCCCGGTTCATCCGGGGCCGCCCGCCGATCACAAGCCGGTTTCACCCGACCGGCGCCAAACCGGAAGGATCATCCCATGTCCAAAGCCCCCATCCATATCGCCGTCAGCGGTGCAGCCGGTCAGATCTGCTATGCCCTTCTCTTCCGCATCGCGCGCGGCGACCTGCTGGGTGCCGATCAGCCGGTCGTGCTCAATCTGCTCGACATCGAACCGGCGCTGCCTGCGGTGCAGGGCGTGATCATGGAGCTGGAGGATTGCGCCTTCCCGCTGCTGCAGGGCGTAACGGTCACTGCCGATCCTGAAACCGCCTTTGCGGACATCGATGCCGCGCTGTTGGTCGGATCACGCCCACGCTCCAAGGGCATGGAGCGGCGCGATCTGCTCGCGGCCAATGCGGCGATTTTCCGCACTCAGGGCATGGCGCTGGACCGCGTGGCCAAGCGCAGCGCCAAGGTGCTGGTGGTGGGCAATCCCGCCAACACAAACGCCTGGATTCTGGCCGAGCATGCCCCGGGCTTCGATCGCGAGAACATCGGCTCGATGATCCGTCTCGACCATAACCGTGCAGCCGGGCAACTGGCGGCCAAGGCTGGGGTCGGTGTGGGCGAGATCAGCAAACTGGCGGTCTGGGGCAACCATTCGCCCACGATGTTCGCCGACTGGACCTATGCCACGGCAGGGGGCGAGTCGCTGCCCGCCAAGATCGGCGACACGGCGTGGTACGCCGACACGCTGATCCCCCGCGTGGCCCAGCGCGGCACGGCGATTATCGAGGCGCGCGGTGCATCCTCGGCAGCCTCGGCGGCCAATGCGGCGCTGGACCATATGCGCGACTGGCTGCTCGGTTCGAACGGAGAGTGGGTGTCGATGGGTGTCTCCTCGACCGGCGAATACGACATTCCCGAGGGGCTGATCTGCGGCGTGCCCGCCATCTGCACCCCTGGCGCGATCGAGCGGGTGGGCGGGCTGGAGCTGGACGATTTCCAGCACCGCATGATCCAGCACAGCGTCTCCGAACTGGTCGAGGAACGCGATGCCGTGGTGCGCCTGCTGGCCGAGTGATGCTGCTGCCCCGGTCGCCGCATTGCCGGCGATCGGGGTGGTTTCTATTGAACCTTCAACAGCGGCATGTCGGCGCAGACCAGCAGGTGGCCATCGGGGCGCATATAAAAAGGTAGTGGCGTGGGGTACACCATGCCAGCGCCTCATGAACGAACCATGCAACCTATCGATTACACAATTGTTGTAGCTGATGGCAAAGTTCGAAGGAGGCCTGGATGCACACCTTTCATGCCCAGAGCTGCACGATCAGCTCGCTTTACGACAAGACGACCGGCAGCTTCCAATATGTACTGAGCGACGATGCCTCGGCCCAAGCCGCCATCATCGATCCCGTGCTTGACTTTGATGTGATGGCGGGCGCCACATCCACGCAAAATGCCGACCTTCTGCTAAACCATGTGCTTGAATCCGGCCTGAAGGTCATCTGGGTGCTCGATACCCATCCTCCTGCCGATCACTTCTCCGCAGCGCCATATCTGGCGGCGAAACTCGGGGCCCGTACCGCCATCGGCGAGAAGGTTCGTGAAGTGCAGGCCCTGTGGAAGAGCATCTATTGCCTCCCTGATTTGCCAATGGACGGATCGCAGTGGGATCGTCTGTTGGCGGATGGTGACGAGATCATGCTTGGCAATTCACGTCTGCGGGTGATGCTCTCGCCGGGCCATACGCTGGCTTCGGTGACTTATATCGGGCCGGGCTGCGCCTTTGTGCATGATACCTTGATGATGCCCGATGCGGGCACCTCACGGGCCGATTTTCCTGGCGGCGATGCGCAGGCGCTTTATCGCTCAATTCGCTCGATCCTGGCGCTCGACCCGGAGACGCAGCTGTTTGTGGGTCATGACTATGGCCCCAACGGCAGGGTGCCACGGGAGATGGCAACCGTCGAAAAGCATTGTAAAGACAACATCCATGTCGGTGGCAATAGGACAGAGGCCGAATTCGTTGCCTTGCGTGAGAAGCGGGATGCGACCTTGCCGCTGCCCAAACTGATGCTTCATGCGCTTCAGGTAAATATACGCGGTGGTCGGCTGCCAGCGCCCGAGGCCTGCGGCCTGCGCAGTCCCCTCGACTATTTCACGCCCCCTGCGCG
>NZ_BCZE01000110.1 GCF_001598555.1 Novosphingobium rosa NBRC 15208 | reverse complement strand
AAACCAACCAGCGACTAACCTTCAACTGGAAAATCCAGTTTCGGATCAGTCTGTCTGTTTGGCGACTAAAGCGAGCTAAATCAGCGTTTCAGCGTCAGCACCGCTTCGGTGGAGCGGCATATATGGGGGGCTTTCGAGTCGGTCAACCGCATTTTTGCAATTTTGTTGCGGAGCGCTGCAACCGACTGATTATCTGTCATATTTCCTGAAATTTACACATCTTTGCCCTTTCCCCCTTCCCGCAAGCCCCTCAACCACCCCATAAGGCCCACACGCTTTCTTTACCCGGCCCTTCTATCGGATTTCCTGGCAAGATGCCCGGAAAGGCGGGCTCTCACGGACGCATATTCCATGAACGACGGTCGCATACCCGCCATCAGTGTCGCCCTCAGCGTTTATAATGGAGAGCGATTCCTGGCGTCCGCCATCGAGAGCATCCTGACGCAAAGCTTCACCGATTTTGAATTCCTGATTCTGGATGACGGCTCGAAGGACGGTTCGCGCGCCATCATCGAATCCTATGCCGCCCGCGATTCACGCATCCGCCCGATCTTCCGCGCCAACAAGGGGCTGATCGTCAGCCTCAACCAGCTGCTGACCGAAGCCCGCGCCCCGATCGTCGCCCGCATGGACGCCGACGACATCTCCCTGCCCGAACGCTTCGCCCGGCAATATGCCTTCCTCCAGCAGAATCCCGACCATGGCGTCGTCGGCTGCTGGACGGAGGAGATGGACGACACCGGCGCCCTGTGGCCGCTGTGCATGTCCGGCCATCCCGTCACACATGAGGCCTTTCTGCAGGCCATCGAGGATGGCGCCCCGCTGCTGTGCCACCCCGCCGTGATGTATCGCCGCGATGTGGTGCTGGCGGTGGGCGGCTATCACGCGGCCTTCCAGCATTGCGAGGATCTGGACCTCTGGCTGCGCCTGGCCGCCGTCACCCGCATCGCCAACCTGCCCGAGCGGCTGATCCGCTATCGCCATTATCCCGATCAGGTCTCCAGCCGCCATGCCGCGCGCCAGCAGATCGGCGCGGCCATCGCCAAGCTGGCCTATCAGGCTCGCAAGGCCGGGCGCCCCGATCCCACCGAGCATCTCGACCACCTGCCCGAGATCGACGATCTGGATAAGGTCTTCGGCGCTCAGGGTCTGCCCCAGTTCGTGCGCGGCAAGGTCGCCCATGGCGTGCTCTATTCCCTGCAGAGCCTGCGCGACGAAGGGTTCGACCTGATTCTGCGCTATCTGGCCGATGGCGGCGATCATCATGGCATGTGGCGCACCGTGGCCCGGCTGATCCGCTTCGGCTCCCCCTGGCGCGCCGCCAGGCTGGCGCTGGCGCTGATCAAATCCTGATCGAATCCAGAGGGTAAGACAGCCCGGCAGGGCAGGCGCACAATCAGGCCCGCATGCGTCAAACACACCATGTTCAAACGCGCAAGAATCGTGTATCCTTTCCCGCTAGGCGGTAACTAGCCGCATTCAAGGAGAGGATAGCCATGGGCACGCTTTCAGCCGCCCTGGCGTTGGGCATCGCATCCCTGGCAAGCACCGTGGCGGCTTCTGCCGTCGCGGGAGATCTACCTGTGCGTGCCGACGTCACGCAACCGGGCCTGTCATCGCAGACCCCTATCGGCAGCGACACCATCACGCTGGCCAGAGATCGCTTCGATCGCATGACCATGCCGATCACCATCGCCGGCCACGGCACCTTCGACTTCCTGATCGACACGGGCGCGCAACGTTCGGTGCTGTCGAACGGGCTGGCGATGCAACTCGGCCTGACGATGGGCAATCCACTGCGGGTCACAGGGCTGGCCGGATCGCAGATGGTCAACACGGTGCAGGTCGCCGGGATGCAGCTGGGCAAGCGCACCATCGACACGATCACCGTGCCGGTCTTCCCTGACACCACCATGGAGACTCAGGGCATCGTCGGCATCGACGGGCTGAAAGACCGGCGCATTCTGCTCGATTTCCGCGGCAAGCGCATGGCCATTGAGGATTCGGCCAAGCCGACGCCCGATGATGGCTATGAGATCGTCGTCTCGGCCCGCAGGCGCGGCGGCCAGCTGGTGATGAGCCATGCCGTGATCGACGGCATCGACACCGACATCATCATCGACACCGGCGCCGATGCCGCGGTGGGCAACCGCGCGCTGCAGAAAGCCATGGCGGCCCATACAGGCACGGCCGTCACGCTGAGCAGCGTCACCGGTCAGACCATCGACGCCGAACTGGGCGTGGCCACCCATCTGCGCATCGGCCGCATCCAGATGAGTCAGGTTCAGATCGCCTTCGTCGATTCGCCCGCTTTCGAAGCGCTCAAGCTGACCAGACGCCCCGCCCTGCTACTGGGCATGCATGAATTGCGCGGCTTCGGACGGGTGGCGATCGACTTCCCGCAACGCAAGATCCTGTTCGATGTCGACAGCTAGCGCATGAGCTGACGGCACGGCCCCCAAAGGGATCTTGCGACAGAAACCCCGGCCTTTCGCAGGTGGCCGGGGTTTTTGTTTACCCCTTGCGCCCCTACATGAAGCCTTATGCCGCCAGAAACACACACCTCCTCTGCCCCGATTCGCCATGATGGCTGGGCCACCTTGCGCCGCTTCCTGCCCTATCTGTGGCCGCGCGACCAACCCGGGCTGCGCCTGCGCATCCTTGGCGCCTGCGTGATGATTCTGGCGGCCAAGGCGATCACCCTCGCCCTGCCCTATGCCTATAAGCAGGCAGTCGATCTGATGACCCGTCCCGCGCAGGGGCCCAGCGCCTTCACCGCCGCCTTCGTGCTGGTGATGGCCTATGCGCTGGGCCGCTTCGCCAGCACCGGCTTCGACAATCTGCGCAACATCATCTTTGAACGCGTCGGCCAGGAGGCCACCCGCGCGCTGGCAGAGGATGTGTTCCAGCGGCTGCACAACCTCTCGCTGCGCTTCCACCTCGCCCGCCGCACCGGCGAGGTGACCAAGGTGATCGAGCGCGGCACCAAGAGCATCGACAACATGCTCTATTTCCTGCTCTTCAACATCGCCCCCACGGTGCTGGAGCTGGCGGCGGTCGCCCTGATCTTCTATCTGCACTTCGGATGGGGGCTGGTGCTCTCCACCGCGCTGGCGATCGCGGCCTATGTCGCGGCCACGCGCTGGATCACCGAATGGCGCACCCATCTGCGCGCCACGATGAACCGGCTCGACGGGCAGGCGCTGGCCCGCGCCGTCGATTCGCTGCTCAATTACGAGACGGTGAAATACTTCGGCGCCGAACAGCGCGAGCTGCAGCGCTATGGCCAGTCCGCCCGCGCCTACGCAAGCGCGGCGGTGGCTTCGGAGAACTCGCTGGGGCTGCTCAACATCGTGCAGGGGCTCATCATCAACCTGCTGATGGCCGGCGCCATGAGCTACACCGTGTGGGGCTGGGCGCATGGCCGCTTCACCGTGGGCGACATGGTTTTCGTCAACACCTATCTGGTGCAGCTCTTCCGCCCGCTCGACATGCTGGGGATGGTCTATCGCACCATCCGGCAGGGGCTGATCGACATGTCGAGCATGTTCGCCCTGATCGACACGCCCGTCGAGGTGGCCGACGCCCCCGGCGCCCCTGCCCTGCTGGTGCAGCGCCCCGGCGTGGTCTTCGACAATGTGGTCTTCGGCTATGAGAAGGACCGCACCATCCTCCACGGCCTCTCCTTCGAGGTGCCCGCCGGGCAGCATATCGCGCTGGTCGGGCCCTCGGGCGCGGGGAAGAGCACCATCGCCCGGCTGATCTTCCGCTTTTACGATCCGTGGTCGGGCCGCATCCTGATCGATGGGCAGGACATCGCGCAGGTGACCCAAGCCTCGCTGCGCGCCCATCTGGGGATCGTCCCGCAGGATTCGGTGCTGTTCAACGACACGCTGGGCTACAACATCGCCTATGGCCGCGACGGCGCCAGCGAGGCCGAGATCCACGAAGCCGCCCGCGCCGCCGCGCTGATGCCGCTCATCGACCGCCTGCCCAAGCGCTTCGACACCGAAGTGGGCGAGCGCGGGTTGAAACTGTCAGGCGGCGAGAAGCAACGCGTCGCCATCGCCCGCACCTTGCTTAAGAACCCGCCGATCCTGCTGCTGGACGAGGCCACCAGCGCGCTCGACACCCGGACCGAGCAGGAGATCCTCTCCACCTTGCGCGATCTTTCCGCCAAGCGCACCAGCCTGTCGATCGCGCACCGCCTCTCCACCATCGCGGACGCTGACCGCATCTTCGTGCTGGCCGATGGCCGCATGGTGGAAAGCGGCACCCACAGCCAGCTGCTGCGCCACGATGGGCTCTATGTCGAAATGTGGGCGCGCCAAGCCCATGAGATGGAGCAGCTGAACCAGGCAGCCGAATAAAAAGGGCCGGAAAGCATCCTGTGCTTTCCGGCCCCGGTCATGTTTTCCGATGGCGCTCTTCTGGGGGAAGCGCCTCAGCTCTGCATCAGAAGCTGGCGGTCAGCGACAGCACAGCGACCGACTTGGCGGCGCGGAAGGTCTGCTGCGGGTTCAGGTTGCCCAGCTGATCGGTCAGCGGCGCCTTATAGGCATCCGACTTGCCGATGTTGGTGCCCACCGCCGAGAGATCCAGCGTCAGGTTCTTCCACTTGTAGGAAACGCCCGCCGTGTAATCGAGGTATTCCTTCACATAGTTGAAGCCGCCGCCGGTGTGGCCGATATGCGCATGCACCGTGATCGGCGTCTTGGGCACCGCGAGGCCCAGTTCGAAATACTCATACATGTTGTACTTGGTGGGCGTGTTGAAATAGGTGAAGTAGCTCTGCTTGGGTGCCCAGTTCAGGCCCGCCTTGGCCGTGACCGGGCCATAGGCCTTGGTCAGCGAGCCATAGAGCTCGTAATACTCGTTCAGATCGTTGCCGGGATAGAGATAGCCGTACAGGCCACCGTCGAAGGTCAGGCCGGTCTTGCCGATGGCATGGGTGTAGCCGCCGTAAACGTCGATCTCGCTGCCGCCGATGTTCACGGTCGAATTGCCGGCCGTGGCACCCGAAGCCCAGGTCGCGACATAGAAGCCAGACTTGTGGCTCAGCGTGATCGAAGCCTGCCCGGTCGCCTTGTTGTCCGACTGCGAAATACCACGGAAGCGATACTGCGAAACGATCGCCGCGCTGCCCGTTACGGTGAAATCAGGAGTGGGCGCCGGAGCATCGTCAGCGAAAGCGACATTGCTGGCAAAAGCCACGGTCAAAGCCGCAGCGGCACAAGCAAACTTGATCTTCATAAGGAGCCCTTTTCCGTTATTATGAATTCGGGTTCCATCCTGCGCATCCGGCGCCGGCTCTCCTTATATTCGGGAGCCGTTCTTCCGGATGCCCAAGAGCTATCAGTCCAGTTTGCAGCGCACAACATCGAGCATGGCCAACACGCCATATTAGAATGTTACTGTGCTATTTCCGCAACGCAACATTATGTTGCTGTGCAGGGTTAAGGTATAAAATTCACATAGCATCCGGCCAGATGACAGCCTGCGCCACCTTGGCGTAACTGCCTTCCACATCCCAGGTGATCGCCGGCGAGCCGTAAAGCTGCCAGCCCTGCGCCAAAGCTTCGGACACGCGCTCGCAAAAGGCGCGGTCGTCCTTGCCGGTCAGCAGGCGGTAAACGGGCTTGCCGTCGGGCGGAGTGGACATGGCGATAGGCTCCTTCGGGTTGTGGGGGGCCAGTGGTAGCGGTTTGAAGGCAGAAGGGAAAAGGAAGATGCGAGGGGGTTACCCCCTCGCGCTCCCGGAACGTCTTCCGACGGAAGGGCAGTGGCGCCCGATTGTCGTGCGCGAACTCTCCAACAGCGTAACGAAAAGGCGCCGCAGGCAGTAAGCCCCAGCGCCTTTCCATCGTTCATGCCTGCCGCGCAGCGAGCTTAGCCCTGTGGCCAAACCCGATGCGCAACGTAGACACCAAGGGGAGCGCGAGGGTGTAACACCCTCGCACTTTCCCTTTCCTTTAAAGGATATACTTCGACAGATCGGTATCCTTTGCCAGCCCTTCCAGCTTTTCGCTGACATAGGCCTCATCGATCACGATGGTTTCGCCCCGGCGGTCCTCAGCCTCGAAGGACAGTTCCTCCAGCAGCTTTTCCATCACCGTCTGCAGGCGGCGGGCGCCGATGTTCTCCACCGCCTCGTTCACCTGGGCGGCGATGCGGGCGATGGCGCGGATGGCCTCGGGCGTAAAATCCAGCGAGACCTGCTCGGTGCCCATCAGGGCGCGATACTGCGCCACCAGATTCGCCCGCGTTTCCGAAAGGATGCGCACGAAGTCATCCTCGGAGAGCGCCTTCAGCTCGACGCGAATCGGCAGACGGCCCTGAAGCTCGGGCAGCATGTCGCTGGGCTTGGCGACATGGAAAGCGCCGCTGGCGATGAACAGCACATGGTCGGTCTTCATCGGCCCGTATTTGGTGGCGATGGTGGTGCCCTCGATCAGCGGCAGCAGGTCGCGCTGCACGCCCTCGCGCGAGACCGAACCGCCGCGCACATCGCTGACAGCGATCTTGTCGATCTCGTCGATGAAGACGATGCCGTTGCTTTCGGCATTGGCCAGCGCCACGCGGGCGACATCATCCTGATCCATGCGCTTCTCGGCTTCCTCGTCGAGCAGCTTTTCCCAGGCATCGGCGACGCGCAGCTTGCGGCGCTTGGTGGGCTTCTGGCCCAGCGCCTTGCCCATCATGTCCGACAGGTTGATCATGCCGATGCCGCCGCCCATGCCGGGGATCTCCATCGGGGCGGCGGGGGAATCCTCCACCTCGATCTCGACCTCGACATCGGCCATCGCGCCTTCCTCGATGCGCTGGCGGAAGCTCTCGCGGGTGGCCTCGCTGGCATTGTCGCCCACCAGCACCTTGAGCAAACGCTCCAGCGCCGCCTTGCTGGCCGCCTCACGCACGGCCTCACGGCGGCGGGCCTTTTCCAGCCGAATCGCTTCCTCGGCCAGATCGCGGCCGATCTGCTCGACATCGCGACCGACATAGCCAACCTCGGTGAACTTGGTGGCTTCCACCTTCACGAAGGGCGCATCGGCCAAGCGGGCCAGACGGCGGCTGATCTCGGTCTTGCCGCAGCCCGTGGGCCCGATCATCAGGATATTCTTGGGGGAGACCTCATCGCGCAGATCGGCGGCGAGGTGCTGGCGGCGCCAGCGGTTGCGCAGGGCCACGGCCACGGCGCGCTTGGCGTCCTGCTGGCCGATGATGTGTTCGTCCAGCGCACGGACGATCATTTTGGGAGTCAGACTGTCTTGCATGGGGTTCAACCAATCGTTTCGACCGTCACGCGGTCGTTGGTGAAGACGCAAATCTCGGCGGCCACGGCCATGGCGCGGCGCGCGATCTGTTCGGCGTCTTCCTCGTAATCGGACACGGCGCGCGCGGCGGCCAGAGCGTAATTGCCGCCCGAGCCGATGGCGGTGATCCCGCCTTCGGGCTCCAGCACATCGCCATTGCCGGTGAGCACCAGCATGGTTTCCTCATCCGCCACGATCATCAGCGCTTCAAGGTTGCGCAGGTACTTGTCGGTGCGCCAGTCCTTGGCGAGTTCGACAGCGGCGCGCATCAACTGGCCGCGATGGGCTTCCAGCTTGCGTTCAAGGCGCTCGAAAAGGGTGAAGGCGTCGGCGGTGGCGCCCGCGAAACCGGCAATGACCTTGCCATCTCCGATGCGCCGCACCTTGCGTGCGTTGGGCTTCATCACCGTGTTGCCCATCGACACCTGGCCATCACCCGCGATGACGGTCTTGCCGCCCTTCTTCACGCCGACGATGGTGGTGCCATGCCACTGGATCAGCCCGTGGCCAGCTTTCGTAGTATCCATGGAAAGGCATATGGTGGCCCGTCCGGAATTGTCCAGACCACCTTATGCCTCAATGGGATCAGGTGCCGCCGGGGCCGCCGCCACCGCCGGCGCCGGGTGCGCCACCGCCCATGCCGGTGCCCACGGTGCCGATGTTGCCGAACAGATCCTCGAAGAAGCTGCGCTTCTTGCCCAGCGTGGGGGTGAAGCTGCCATCGGGATTGAGCCGCACGACCTTCTCGGTCCCGGCGCGGTCGAGGCGGGCGACATTGCCCTGCGGATCGAAGCTGACGCGCAGAATGGTTTCAGCCGTGGTGCGCGGGCGATGGAAAGCGGTCTGCTTGGTGTCCATCGACACGTAATACCAGGCTTCCTTGCCATATTGCGAGACGAAGGTCGGGCGGCCCAGCGTATGCTCGACCGACTGGCGGTTATCGATCCCCACCATCACCGAATCGACCAGCGCCGTATCCACCAGATAGCCGCGATGATCCCGGATGGAGGTGCAGCCGCCTGCCAGCAGGCTCAGCGCCGCGGCGCCCATCACCAGTCCCACCGTCTTGGTCTTGACCCGCCCAGCTGATTTGACCCGCATTGCCTTGTATTGCTCCAACTGTCCCCGACTGGCCCGGTGGAGCGCCATCGCTCCCCATTGCCAGCGCCCGGATCGATCCTGTAGGCAGGGCCAGCCTTAGGCGTCCTTGCCCTATATCGCAATGGCGCTTCGCGCGAAGCCATTGAACCGGCGCTGAACAAGGGACACATGGGGCCAGCTGAAGCGCCCCGCAGGCGTTCCCGGCAGCAACGCCCAACACAGGAATCCCAGAGCCCATGGCCCGCACATCGCTTCTTTCCCGCCTGCTGGGCCCTCGCGCAGACGAACACGCCAGCGTGCGCCCCTTGTGGCATGCACTGGTGGGCGCGGCGCGTGAGAAGAGCTGGTATGCCGATCTTGGCGTGGCCGATACGCTGCCGGGCCGCTTCGACGCGATCACGCTGGTGCTCAGCCTCGCGCTGCTGCGGATGGAGCATGAGGAGGCGCTCAAGGCCCCTTCCGTGCTGCTGACCGAGCTGTTCGTCACCGATATGGACGGCCAGCTGCGCGAGACCGGCGTGGGCGATATGGTGGTGGGCAAGCACATCGGGCGGCTGATGAGCGTGCTGGGCGGCCGGATCGGCGCCTATCGCAGCGCCTTGCAGCAAGCTGACGATGCAGCGCTGGCCGAGGCCCTGACCCGCAACATGACCATGAATGAGGGCACGGAAACGGCAGGCCTTGCCGCCGCCGTGCGCGCCCTGTTCCAGCGGCTGGAGAGCCTGCCGGCCTCCACCCTGCTGGCAGGAGAGATTTGAATGACCCCCGAGTTTACCCGTATCATCGACATCCGCCATCTGGAGGACAAGCCCGTCACCCTCACCGCCAGCGCGGAGGAATGCGCGGCGCTGGCCAAGCGCTTCCTGCTGGTTGCGGTGAATCAGCTCGAGGCCACCGTCATCCTCACCCGCGATGGCGCCAATGTAACCGCCAAGGGCCGCCTCAAGGCCGATTTCGTGCAGAGCTGCGCCGTCTCGGGCGAGGATCTGCCGATGAAGGTGGATGAACCGCTGGACTTCCGCTTCGTCCCCGCGAGCAGCATCGCGCCGGAAGATCTCTCCGCCGATCAGGAGATCGAGATCACCAGCGACGATTGCGACGAGATCGAGTTCGAAGGCGAACGCCTCGATCTGGGCGAAGCGGTGGCGCAGAGTCTGGGTCTGGCCATCGATCCCTTCGCCACCGGCCCCGAGGCCAACCGCGTGCGGCAGAAATCGGGCCTGCTGGGCGAGGATAAAACGGGGCCCTTTGCCGCGCTGGCGGCCCTGAAGAACCCCAAACCCTGACCCCCCTGGCGCGCTGAAAACGAAAACGCCCCGCAGAACGATCCGCGGGGCGTTTTTCTGTCTGATGCGCCTGACCGGGCTCAAAATGGGATATCGTCGTCCAGATCCTCGGCGAAACCGCCGCCCGAACCGCCACTGGTGCGGCCCCAGTCACCGCCGCCGCTCTGGCCGCCGCCGCCCGAGGTCCGGCCCCAATCGCCGCCACCCGAGGCACCGCCCGAACGAGCGCCGCCGCCGGAACCACCGCCCCAGTCGCCGCCGCCCGAACGCTGGCCACCGCCACCGCCCATACCGCCGCCGGCACCGCCACCGGGCGCGCCATCCAGCATGGTCAGCACGCCGCCGACACCCACCGAGATTTCGGTGGTGTAGCGGTCATTGCCGCTCTGGTCCTGCCATTTGCGGGTGCGCAGCTGGCCCTCGATGTAAACCTTGCTGCCCTTGCGCAGAAAACGCTCGGCCACGCCGACCAGCCCGTCGGACTGGAGGACCACCGAATGCCATTCGGTGCGCTCCTTGCGTTCCCCGCTGGCCTTGTCCTTCCAGTTTTCCGACGTGGCGATGCGCAGATTGGCGATGCGCCCGCCGTTCTGGAACGACTTCACTTCCGGATCGGCCCCAAGGTTGCCGACCAGAATGACTTTGTTGACGCTGCCTGCCATCTCTTCCTCTTGCGCGTGACGGGAGCGCTACAGGCCGAAGGCGAGCGCGCTCCAATAGGTGATACCGGCAAAGAGGTAAGCCAAGCCGAACAGATAGGCCAGCATGAAGCTGGGCCATTTCCACCCATTTGTTTCACGCCTGGTCACGGCAATGGTCGACATGCACTGCGGCGCGAAGACGAACCACGCCAGAAAGGCCAGCGCGGTGGGCAGCGGCCAGTTCTTTTTCAGCTGCGCCGAAAGAGCCTCATCGGTCTTTTCCTCATCGCTGCTGGAAACGGCATAGGTGGTCGCCAGCGAGGAGACCGCCACCTCGCGCGCCGCCATCGAGGGGATCAGCGCCAGGGCGATATCGCGGTTAAAGCCGATGGGCTTGACCACCACCGCCAGCCCATTGGCGATATGCCCCGCGAAAGAGGCATCGACCTGATCCTTGCCCGGCTCGGCGCGCGGGAAGTTAAGCAGCAGCCACAGGATCACCGCCACCTGAAAGATGATCGTGCCCGCGCGGCGCAGGAAGATCCACGCGCGCTGGAACAGGCCCAGCGCCAGATCGCGCCCACGCGGCATCTGGTACTTGGGCATCTCCATGATGAAACCGCTGGCCTTGCCCTTGGTGATCGTGCCGCGCAGCAGCAGCGCCACCACCATCGCGCCGACGATCCCCGCGACATAAAGCGCGAACAGCACCAGCCCCTGCAGGCCGATGATCCCGCCCGGGCCCATCGGCGTGTTGGGGATCACCGCCGCGATGATGACGCCATAGACCGGCAGGCGCGCCGAGCAGGTCATCAGCGGGGCGATCAGGATGGTGGTCAGGCGGTCCTTGGGATCGGTGATGCTGCGCGTCGCCATGATCCCCGGCACGGCGCAGGCGAAGCTGGAGAGCAGCGGGATAAAACTGCGGCCCGAAAGGCCCACGCCCGCCATCAGCCGGTCCATCAGGAAGGCGGCGCGCGCCATATAGCCCGAGGCCTCAAGGCTGAGGATGAAGAAGAACAGGATGATGATCTGCGGCAGGAACACCACCACCGCGCCCACGCCGGACAGCGCGCCATCGGTGATAAAATCGCGCAGCAGCCCGGCGGGCATTTCGCCCTTCACAAAGCCGATGATGAGGTCGACCACGCCTTGCAACCCGTCCTGAAACGGCTTGGCCCAGGAGAACACCGCCTGAAACACCACGAAGAGCAGCGCGAAGAGGATGATCGGCCCCAGCCAGGGGTGCAGCAGCACCTGGTCCAGCCGCGAATGCAGCCGGTGCTTGGCGCTTTCGGAAATGATGGCGGCGCCCGCGATGGCATGGGCCTCCATGCGGCGCTCGGCCATATCGAGATGGGCGCGGGGATGCACGCTGCCTGCTCCGACACGCGCATGCGCCTCGGCGATGGCCTCGGCCAGTTCGGTCAGGCCGCGGCGGCGCACCGCCACGGTGGGGATCACCGGCACGCCCAGCGCCTGCGCCAGAGCGGCGGGATCGAGCGTCAACCCGTCGCGCTCGGCCAGATCGATCATGTTGAGCGCCACCACGCAGGGGCGCCCCAGCGCGATCACCTCTTGGGCAAAGACCAGATGCTGCTCCAGATTGCTGGCGTCCAGCACGACGATCAGCACATCGGGCGCGGCCTCTCCGGACAACTCGCCCAGAATGACGCGGCGGGTGACCTCCTCATCGGGGCTGGTGGCATCGAGGCCATAGGAGCCGGGCAGATCGGTCAGCTCAATGGTTTCGCCGGTGGGCAGCGGCAGGCGGCCCGCCTTGCGCTCCACGGTGACGCCGGGATAGTTGGCGATCTTCTGCCGCGCGCCGGTCAGCGCGTTGAACAGCGCGCTCTTGCCCGCATTGGGGTTGCCGACCAGCGCGGCGCGCTGAAGGCGGGTGGTTTCGGCAGGGCGAATGGCTTCAACGACCGTCATGGCTCAGATCGCCTCGACCGTCATGGCCTTGGCATGCACGCGGCGCAGCGCCACGGTCATGCGTCCGATGGTGATCGCCAGCGGGTCACGCCCGGCCCAGACACCACGATGCGACACGCTGATGCGTGCCCCCACATCCAGCCCCAGCGCCCGCAGCCGCTGCGCCTCTTCCGCCACCAATGCCGACCAGTCGACAGCCAAAATCCGCGCGGGCGTTTCCAGCGGCAGATTGTCGAGCGTGATGGGCGGCAGAGTCGTCACGGAATGCATGGACATGCGCTGCCAGAAAGCGTGAGGGATTGCAACTGGTTCGCAATAACTGCGTTAACCTTTATGGCGCAGGATAACGCAGCCTTCCCAACAGGCGCACCAGGCTGAAATGCTCACGATCGGCGCGGAACAGCTGGGCTTTGGCCTTTTCGAACCGCATGATCCCGTCGATCCGGCGATCGAGGAAGGCCAAGGTGTCGGCCTTGCCCTCGCTATGGTCATCAACCCACACCGCCAGAGTCGCGGCATAAACACCCGCCAGCGTGGCGCGCTTGGTGTAATGGTTGATGTCCACCGCCGTATCGCCTGCCAGACGCCACATGGCATCGGCACTGCGCCAACCCAGCTTCGTGGCGGCGGCCAGATGGCGCGGATCGGCCATGATGGAGAGAACGCGGCGCAAGGCCTCCTCACGCCCGGCCTGCGCCTCAAGGCGGAAGGCGACCAGCGCGCGAATCCGCGCGCGGATCTTCATCGCCGCCAGTGTTTCAACGGGCAGCGCCTTGGCCATCGCCACATCGACCGAACCGGCCAGCGCCTCGATCATCGCCATCGGCCCCTCGCTGAAGGCATAGGCGGCGACATCGCCGTTCACGCCCAGCTGCTCGGCGGCGGCGCGCACCGCCGCCTCGCTCCAGCCGTCGAAAGCGGCGGCATCGGCGATGGCAGGGGCCAGCAGCAGCCGCAGATCGTCGAGCGGCAGGTCAGCGGAGGCGGCAGCAGCGCTCATCACAGGCTGGGCCCGTAGGAGGAACGGCCGCCACCCGCCTTGGTCCTGGCGTTCGTGTTGATCTCATTGGTCATATTGCCCGAGCGGTCTTCCTGCTTGGCATAATCGCGCGCGGTGCGGCCCGCGCTGTCCGAACGGTCAGGGTTGGCGCCGGCCTTCAGCAGCAGGCGCACCATGCCGACATCGCGGCGATGCACCGCCGAGATCAGCGGCGTTTCGCCGGTGCCGTTGCTCTCATCAGGGCGCGCGCCGGAATTGAGCAGCAGCTCCATGCCTTCAGCGTAGCCGATGTTGGCGGCGGTCACCAAAGGCGTCTCGCCCTTGTTGTTCTTGGCGTTCGGATCGGCGCCGCGGGCCAGGAAATAGTTGATCCAGGGCGTATCGCGCCGGGCCACCAGAATGTGCAGCGCGGTGTCACCCGTGGAGATGTCATGGGTGTTGATGATCTGGTTGCCGGGCTCGGAGAGCGTGTTGTTCACATCGCTCATCTCATTGTTGCGCACCGACTCGAGGAACTTGTAACCCTTGGAGAAATTCTGGGCCTGCGCCCCGCTGGCGACCATGACCAGCGCCAGAGCGCCAAACAGACCAGAACGCAGCATACGGGCGCCCTTCTGCGAAATCCGCGACCTCATCACCTTCGTCATTCTCCTCATGCGCTCCGATGACGGCCCCCGCCTTCCAGTCATCGCAAGCAGACAGATCAAGGCCAGCTGGCACCTTGCGCGAGAGGCTTTAGCAGAGCATGAACCGGCGCGCCATGACGAACGCCCACCCCCGACGCAAGTCCAAAGCCGCCCTTTTGCCAAGGGCTTTTCTGGCCGCGCTGATGCTCTCGCTTTCCGCCTGCGGATCGAGCGGAACGCAGGCCGACAAACCGCCGCTGGCCGATGCGCAGGTGGGCGGGCCCTTCACGCTGGTGGACAAGAACAACAAGACTGTGCGCTGGTCCGATTTCGACGGGCGCTATCGCATCGTCTATTTCGGCTACACCTACTGCCCCGATGCCTGCCCCACCGATATGGCGGTGATCGGCCATGCGCTTGAGAAGCTGGAAAAAAGCCATCCCGCGCTGACACCTCGCGTGGTGCCGATCTTCATCACCGTCGATCCCGAGCGGGATACGCCGCAGATCGTCGGGCAGTTCGCCGCCGCCTTCTCGCCGCGCGTGGTGGGGCTGACCGGCCCCAAGGCCGAGATCGACAAGGCCGCGCAGGAATTTGCCGTCTATCATGACCGCGGGGCCTCCACGCCGGGCGGCGGCTATCTCATCAACCACAGCCGCACCGTGCTGCTGATGGGCCCCAGGGGCGAGCCCATTGCCATCCTGCCCGCCGACAGGGGCCCCGACGCCATGGCCGACGAGATTGTCAAATGGGTGAAGTGAAGCCCTTCTGGGAGCAGCCGCTCTCCACGCTGAAGCGCGATGAATGGGAAGCCCTGTGCGACGGCTGCGGCCAGTGCTGCCTGCACAAGGTGGAGGATGACGACACCGGCGACATCTATCACACCAATGTCGCCTGCAAGCTTTTGGACCTGCGCAGCGCGCGGTGTTCGGATTACAAAAACCGTCGCAATTTCGTGCCAGACTGCGTGCGGCTGACCCCGCGTCTGGCCCATACCTTGCCATGGTTGCCTGACAGCTGCGCCTATCGCCTGCGCGCCGAAGACCTGCCGCTGCCCGAGTGGCACTATCTGGTCTGCGGCGACCGCGAGGCGGTGCATCGCGCGGGCTTTTCGGTGATCGGCAAGGCGATCAGCGAGGAAATTGCCGGGCCGCTGCACCAGCATATCATCTGGGACGGCGAACCGATGGAGATCGAAGTGGTCGAGGATGATGAGGAGAAACATGGCGGTCCTGCCTGATTTCCTGCGCCGCTCTTTCGGCAGAAGCGCCGAGCGGGAGGCCGATGTGCCCCCGGCGATCGAGATCGGCGGGCGGCAGATCCCCGTCACCATCCGCCGTCTGGCCCAATCGCGGCGCATGGTGATGCGCCTTGCGCCCGATGCCAGCGAAATCCGCATCTCCATGCCGCGCTGGGGCCGCACCGCCGAGGCTCTGGCCTTCGCGAAATCGCGCGCCCTGTGGCTGGAAGCGCAACTGGCGCGCCATGTACCGCCCGCGCTGCTGGGCGATGGCTCCAGCCTGCCCTTTCGCGGCATGGTGCTGCGTATCGATCATATGGTTTCCGCGCCGCGCCGGCCTGTCGTGATGGAAAGCACGCTGCGGCTCGGCGGGCCGGCGGAGGGTCTCGACACCCGCATCCGCCGCTGGCTTCAGGCCGAGGCCAAATTGCTCTTCGCTGACGATCTGGCCTTCTATTGCGCCCGCGCCAAGGTGGCCCAACCCACACTCACACTACCCACGCTGGCGCTGACCAATGCGCGCTCGCGCTGGGGCAGTTGCTCGGGCAAGGGGATCATCCGGCTCAACTGGCGGCTGATCATGGCCCCCGATGCCGTGCGGCGCAGCGTGGTCGCCCATGAGGTGGCCCATCTGCTGCATTTCGACCACTCGCCGCGCTTCCACGCCTGCCTCGCCAGGCTGTTCGAGGGCGACATCGAAGAGGCCAATCGCTGGCTGAAACGCCATGGGCGCGGGCTCTACGGCATTTTAGGATAAGCAAGCACTGGCGCCGCGCGCTGACTCGCACTATCTGCAGGCTCATGCTTTTTTCGCGCAAGAACTCGATGTGGAAGGATGTCAGCCCCTCCGGCGCCGTGAAGGACTTTGTCACGGTGTTCCGCGATGCGGGCACGGCGCGCTGGAAAATCGCACTGCTGGCCGCCAGCTGCACCGCCCTCACCTTCTCGATGCTGACGCGCGAGGAGCATCGCGTGCCTCAGCGCCTGCCCTACATCACCTACATCACCAGCTGGCAGGATGGCCGCAGCGACGCCGAGATCAAGGCCAGCAACATCGCCAACCAGAAGCTGAAAGAAAAGGAACAGGCCGAGGCCGAGCGCGACGCTCAGGAAACGCGCGACCTCTACAAGGCGCTGGGCCGCGCCTCGGGCATGGACGTCGACGCCATCGAGGCCAAGGCCAAGGCTGACGATGCTGCTGCGGCCAAAGCCAAGGCCGACGCCTACAATCCCCAGCCCGCCGCCAAGCCCCAACCCGCTCCCAAGGCCAAGTGACGCCCGAAGATCAGCGCTGGCTGGCCGCCACCGCAAGGCTGGCGATGCGCGCGCGGCCCTTGTGTGCGCCCAACCCCGGCGTGGCCGCGCTGATCGTGAAGGAAGGCCGCGTGATCGCGCGCGGCTGGACCCGGCCCGGCGGCCGCCCCCATGCCGAGGCCATCGCTCTGGCCGCCGCCGGAGACCAGGCGCGCGGCGCCACGATGTTCGTCACGCTGGAGCCCTGCGCTCATCAATCCACGCGCGGCCCGGCCTGCGCCGATCTGGTGTCCGCCTCGGGCCTCGCCCGCGTGGTGGTGGGCTGCGCCGACCCTGACCCACGCACGGCAGGTTTCGGCATGGAGCGCATCCGCGCCGCCGGGATCATCGCAGAGCTGGCCGATTCGCCTGAATCGCGCGCCAGCCTCGAAGGCTATCTGATGCAGCGCCGCTTTGGCCGCCCGCATGTGACGCTGAAGCTGGCCACCTCGCTCGACGGCTGCATCGCGCTGGCCAGCGGTGAATCGCAATGGATCACCGGGCCGGAAGCGCGCGCCCACACCCACGCCATGCGCGCCCGCGCCGATGCGATTCTGGTCGGCGGCGGCACATACCGCGCCGACACCCCCCGGCTGGATGTGCGCCTGCCCGGCCTTGAGGATCGCAGCCCTGAACGCTGGGTGCTCACTCATGGCGAAGTTGCGGACGGCTGGAACGCCTTGCCCGCTCCGCAAGCCATCACCGGCATGGCCCATATCCAGAACCTCTTCATCGAGGGCGGCGCGGGAGCAGCCAGCGCCTTTCTGCGCGCCAATCTGGTGGACCGCATCCTGCTTTACCGCGCCCCCATCGTCATCGGCGGCGGGCGCCCCTCCATCGGCGACATCGGCCTTTCCCGCCTTGCCGATGCCCACAACCGCTGGCAGCTTTCATCGCGTCGCCAACTCGGCCAAGACACGCTCGACATTTACGAGGCACACCCATGTTCACCGGCATAGTCACCGCCATCGGCACCATCCACGAAGCCAGGCAGGAAGGCGACCTGACCGCCACCATCACCTGCCCCTACGATCCCGAGGGCATCGCCATCGGCGCTTCCATCGCCTGCTCGGGCGTGTGCCTGACCGTGGTGGACAAGGGCGGCGTGACCGATGACGCCTGGTTCACCGTCAACATCTCGGGCGAGACTCTGGCCCGCACCGCCGCAGCTCATTGGCACGAGGGCGCCGCGCTGAATCTGGAAACCGCGCTGAAGCTGGGCGACGAGTTGGGCGGCCATATCGTCACCGGCCATGTCGATGGCGTGGGCTCGGTGGTCTCGATCACGCCGGTGGGCGATTCGCTGCGCTTCGAGATCGCCGCGCCTCACGATCTGGCGCCCTATATCGCCGCCAAGGGCTCGATCACCGTCAATGGCGTGTCGCTGACGGTGAACGATGTGGTCGATCAGGCGGACGGCACCTGCCATTTCCTGCTCAACATCATCCCGCATACCGCCGCCGTGACGACCATCGGCGCGCTGAAGGTCGGGGATCAGGTGAATCTGGAGATCGATGTTTTGGCCCGATATTTGAAGCGGATGCAGGCTTTGAAGGGGTAAAAGGGAAAGATG
>NZ_BCZE01000109.1 GCF_001598555.1 Novosphingobium rosa NBRC 15208 | reverse complement strand
CCGGACATCCTTCTCCTAGCTCTTGTTGCGGGAGGGATAGCAGGATCAAAACATTTGCTCTAATAATAGATTTTTACCTTTATCGATAGGCCATGCCTATCAGAGGCATGATGCACCGGATCGCGCTCTATCATCTGGAAACGCTGCTGTGGATCGCGCGATTGGGCACGTTTCATGCCGCCGCCGCGCGGCTCAACACCACCCAGCCCACGATTTCGGCGCGCATGCGCGAGCTGGAGGGCCAGCTGGGCTATCCGCTCTTCCAGCGCGAGGGGCGGCGCATGCTGCTCACCGCGCGCGCGCGCCAGCTGGTGCAGGATTGCGAACCGATCTGGGTGCAGCTCGAACGCGCGCTGGACAGCACCCACCGCGCCGGTTCGGTGCGGATCGGCACGGGGGAGATCGCCGCCGCCACCTGCCTGCCGGGCTTTCTGGCCAGCCTTGAGCAGGATTTCCCCGGCGTCACCATGGATGTCTCGATCGAGCTGACCGCCCATCTGATCGAGCATCTGCTCAGCGCGGTCAGCGATCTGGTGTTTCTGGCCGGTCCGGTGGCGGCGCCGGGGCTGAAGGTGGCCTCGATCGGCGCGGTGAAGCTGGTCTGGCTGGGTAGCCCCTCCACGGCGGCCTGCATGAGCGACAGGGTGCCGGTGTGGTCCTTGCCGCGCCATTCGCCCTTGCATCGCATCATGCTGGAAACCTTGGCGGAGAAAGGTCTGGAGCCGGCCATCGTCCATCGCTGCAACAATGTGCGGACCTTGATCGATACGGTGGCGGCGGGGCAGGGGATCGCCCTGTTGCCTCAACCGATGGTGGCCGAGGCGATGGCGCAAGGCGTGCTGGTCGAGGTCTGGCCCGCGCCGGAGCGGGATATTCTGTTTCAGGTGGCGATGCGCGCGGGGGAGAGCGATCCGCTGATCGTCGATCTGTTCAACCGGGCTCAAGCTTTGCAAATTGCCGCGGAATAGGCCGGTGGAGTGTGCCTGTGCTGCGGTCAGGGGCAGGGAACTAGGGGATTGCCCTGGGGTACGCCGCCACCAAGCACAGGGATTTTGCCGTTAAAACAGTGGCGCCCTATCCTGAAAAGGCTTGGCAAGGAGGCTTGGAGCATGACGAGTATTTCCAGCACCACCAGTGCCGTCGGCGCTTTGTCGACCTATCTCAGCCAGCTCAGCTCCGGCACGACCGGCACCAGCAGCGGCTCGACCGCCAACGGCAGCGACGCCGCTTCGCTGATCGCCATGATCAACGGTACGGACGCCAATGCATCCAACCTGTCGACCCTGCTGGGCACCAACACCACCACGAGTTCAACCAATGCGTTGAGCGCGCTGCTGGGCACCAGCTATGACACCACCCAAGGCCTGCTGACCGAGATCAGTTCGCTGGCCCAATCGCTGGCGGCGGGCACCTCGACGACGGCGAGCGGCACGGACAGCAGCTCCACCAGCGGGACAACCACCAGCGGGACAACCACCGACGGCAGCAGCACAACAGGTTCGACCACGGGCAGCACGGGCAGCGATACGTCGACCTCCACCTCCACGACGACCGACCCGGCGGCCACGCGGGCGAAGATCACCCAATTGCTGAATCAGGCCTATGCCAGCCAGCAGCAGGGCTTCCTCTCGCTGCTGGTTTAAACAGGCATTCCGGCGGGCGGGATCGCAGGGGGCAAGCCTGCCCTTGATCCCGCCAGCCGGGCGACTATTCTGCCCCGATGCGAACCCGGCTGAGCATCTGCCTGAGAAAAAAGCGCTATCGCAGCGAGGCGGAGGCGCTTGAGGTGGTGTTCAGCGCCGACTATCCCTTGCGCCCCTATCGTTGCGACCGCTGCGGCCAGTTCCATCTGACCGGTCGGACCAAGGGCAAGAAGACTCCCCGCCTCCCGGCCCCCGCGCTCAGCCAGGGCTGAAGCTGACGCCATCCTCGCTGCGCCAGTCCAGCGGGGGCAGGCCCGCCGCTTCACCGATGCTGCGGATATAGCCAACCACATCGCCTGCCTTGTTGCCCGCCAGAATGGGGCGACCGGGGGGCTCGAACCAGATGGGCAGCAGGCCGGTCTCGATGCTGCCGTCCTCGTGCCACAGGATCTGGCCGATCATGCCGTTCACCGCCTCGGGGTGGAACGGGGCAAGGGGGTAGGCCGGATCGGGCTCGAAACCGAACATGCGCTTGCGGCGCTCGACCCATTCGGCGCGGGCCGGGTGGTCCTGAGCGGGGGAGAGCGCATGGGTCACCACGCAGCCATTGCCCAGCCCGTGGAACACCGGTCTGCCCGCCACGATCTCGATCCCGCGCGCGATATGGGCGTGGTGGCCCACCACCACATCGGCCCCGGCGGCGATGGCGGCGGCGCTGAGGGGGCGCTCATAGGGAGCCAGAGCGGCTGGGCGATGGGTGATGCCCTTGTGTAGCGCCACCACCACCAGATCGGCCTTGCCTTTGGCCGCCGCGATATCGGCCTCCATCAGCGCCTGAGACTCCGGATCGATGGTCACCAGATCGGCTTGCGGACGCGAAGGTCCGCCATCCTCGGGCAGGATGCGGATATAGGCGCAGCCGGGCTTGCCTTCGCCCGCCCAGCTCAGCTCCGGGCCGACGCAATTGTAGCTGAGCAGGGCGATGGTCCGCTGGCCCACTGGAATCAGGCGCGGGGCGCGGGCAGCGTTCAGATCCACGCCCGCCCCGGCGTGGGCGATGTGGTTGCGATCCAGCCCTGCCATCGTATCGGCCAGCCCCTGATCGCCGCAGTCCATCATATGGTTGCCCGCCATGCTGACCGCGCTCACCCCCGCGCGGGCCAGAGCATCGAGATGCGCGGGATCGGCGCCGGGAGCGGGCACGTCTCCGGGCACCTCCTCGGTGCTGGTGGTGTAGGGCACCTCCAGATGGCCAATGACCAGATCGGCGGCGCGCAGCGTTGGGGAAAGGCCGGACAGCCAGTGATCGGCATCCGGCACATCGAGGATCAGATCGCCAAGCAGCAGGATTTTGGTTGCGGTCATTCAGATCACCTTGGCGTTGCGCAGGGCGGCGATGGCGGTTTCGTCCATGCCCAGTTCGGCCAGAATGGCGTCGGTGTCGGCGCCAAGAACGGGTACGGCAGCGGTTTTTTCCGGGCGCGGGAAGCCCGGGCCGAAGCCGGGGCCGAGGATTGTGAGAGGCTGGTCCTGCCCCGGCCCCGATCCTGGCAAAGTGGCGCTGTGCAGCAGTCCGCGCTGGGCGGTATGGGGGTGAGAGAGGATATCGCCGATCTTGCCGATGGCGGCGGCGGGCACGCCAGCGGCGGCCAGCGTGGCATCCAGCGCCTGTGCATCGTGGAGCAGCATCTGCGCCGTCAGCCAGCCCTTGAGATCGGCATAATGCGTCACGCGGGCGGCATGGGTGGCGAAACGCTCGTCCTCGATCAGCGTTGGATGGCCCAGAGCGGTGAACAGGGCGGCGATCTGGTGCTGGTGATTGGCGCCCAGCGCGATCCAGCCGGTGCGGCAGGCGTAATATTCCGCTGTCGCCACCAGACGGAAACCGCGATTGCCGGTGCCCTTGGGGGCCTCCCCTGTATAGGACCAGACCGAGGCCGCCGAGCCCATGATCTTCAGCGCCGCATCGATCATCGCGACATCCAGCCGCTCGCCCTGCCCGGTAAGGTCGCGGCGGCGTAGCGCGGCCAGCACGCCGATCACGCCAAGATAGCCGGTGAAGCTGTCCACCACCGGAATGCCGATCTTCAGCGGGCCCTCGGGGGTGGCGTTCATCATCGCCATGCCCGATGTGGCTTGGGCGATATGGTCATAGGCGCCGCGATCGCGCAGCGGCCCCTCCTGTCCGAAGCCGGACAGCGAGAGATAGATCAGGCCCGGGTTGCAGGCGCGGAGGGACTCGCACCCAAGCCCCAGCCTGGCCATCACGCCGGGGCGGAAGTTCTCGACGAGGATATCGGCTTTCCCCGCCAGATCGCGGGCGATGGCCAGTCCCTCGGGCGCTTTCAGATCCAGCGTCAGCGAGCGCTTCCCGGCATTGACCGCGGCAAAGGGGATCGACAGGCCGGGCAGCCCGGCATGCTCGGTATAATGGCGGAAGGTGTCGCCTGTGCCGGGCGGCTCGACCTTCGTCACCACAGCGCCCAGTTGCGCCAGCATCTGCGTGGCGGTGGGCCCGGCGATGGCATGGGTGAAATCCAGCACCCTGATCCCTTCGAGCGGCATCATGCGGTGTCTCCCAATGTGGCGGGATCGAAGCCCAGTTCGCGCAGGATGTCCGCCGTGTCCGCGCCGGGAAGGGCGGCGGGGCGCGGCGGGGCGCTGGGCGTGTCGGTGAGGATAAAGGGCAGCGCCAGTTGCGTGACCGGCGCCTGATCGGGCAGCGGCACCGCCATGATCCGTCCCCGCGCGCGGTGATGGGGATGAACGGCGGCCTGCGCCGGGGTCAGCACGGGCATGGCTTGCGTATCGGCCTGCGCCAGCAGCGCCACCCATGCGTCGCGCGGGCGGGAGGCGATGATGGCGGCGATCTCGGCCTGCATCTGCGGGTGCAGATCGGCGCGGTGTTGCAGAGGCCCCAGATCCTCGCGCCCGATGGCGGCGCAGAAGCGCTGCCAATAGCGAGGCTCCATATCGGTGGTGCACAGATACTGCCCATCCGCGCAGAGCCACACCCCGCCCTTGGGATGCCATGCGTCGGGCCGGGGCATGGCATCCAGATCGTCGTAACGGCCCATGGAGACAGCCAGCAAAGGCAGGCAGGCGTCGCTCATGGCGACATCGACATGCTGGCCTTTCCCGCTGCGCTCACGGGCTTGCAGGGCCAGCAGCAGGGCGATGGTGGCATGGGCGCCCGTCAGCACATCGGCCACCTGCAGGCCGGGCAGCGAGGGCTCCGGCAGGCCGTTCAGGCGAGACAGCGCCCCGGCCAGCGCCAGCGCCGCGGGATCATGCCCGGCGCGGTCCGCGCAAGGCCCTGTCTGCCCGGCAAAGCTGACCGAAAGGTAGATCAGACGCGGATTGAGCGCCAGCATCGCCTCCACGCCATAGCCCATGGCGGCCAGCACGCCGGGGCGGTAATCCTCGATCAGCACATCGGCTTTGGCGATCATTTTTTCGAGGATCGGGCGGGATTGCGCCGCGCCCGGATCGATCTTCAGGCTGCGCTTGTTGCGGGTGTAGCTGGGGCGGGCGCGGCGGCGCAGGGCGGCGGCTTCATCGCCATCCTCGCCGAACATGGCGGCCTGTTTGGCCAGTTCGCGCGGGTGTTCGATGCGGATGACCTCCGCGCCCATGTCGCCACCCACCCAGCTGGCATAGGCACCCGGCAGAAACCGGCTGAAATCGACGATGGACAGGCCGGTCAGCGCGGTCATGCCTGTGCCAGACGTTGCGCTGCCCGCGCCGAGGCAGGGCCTTCGATAAAGGTGGTGATCGAGGCATCGGTGGCGGCGGCGTCCTCGCCCTCGCGGTTGAAGTTGTCGGTGGTGAGTTGCAGCACCGGATAGCCCGCCGCCTGCAACGCGCGGACCACAAAGGGATCGGCATCCGCCAGAGCCACCACGCCATCCACCGCATGCGTATCGGCCTCATGCACATACCATGGGCCGGCCCATGTCGGCATGCGCAGCTCGTCGCCCATGGTGATGCAGCGCGAGGCCAGCGCGCGCAAGGGATCACGCCCGCCCGACAGATCGCGGATATAGCCATCGGCCGCCAGCGCCAGATACATCGACCAGACGAAGACCGCGCCATGGCTCTCCTCCCATTTCTGGTAGAAGCCCATATCGCTCCACAACCCGCGCCCCAGCCAGAGTAGGCGGATTTTTTCACCGGGGCAGGCAGCCAGACCGGCATCGACGCGGGCCTTCACCTCTTCATAGAAGGCGCGGGCGGCGTCGCGCGCCCAGACCGTGCCGCGATGCCATTGCGGCACCATGGTGGCGGGCATGGAATCGACCACGCCAATCGGCGCGGGCACCGTGCGGGCGACCAGATCGCGGGTGGCGCGGTAATAGCCCTCCTGCTCGTTGACCAGATCCATGACGGCGCGGAATTTATCGGGCGAGAAGCTGCGTCCGGTCGCCTGTTCCAGCTGCGCGATCACGGTGCGCAGTTCCTCGGTCATCAGATCGAGGCGCTCAGCTTCCAGAGCGGTGTCCCATTGCTCGGGCAGGCGTTTCCACCAGTCGCTGTAGAGGTCGGGGCGCGGGTCGCTGGTCTTTTCGTAGACGAAGGATTGTGCGCCGGTCTCGCGCGCCCAGTTGCCGAAGATTTTCGCGGTCGGCTCGGAAGAGGCGACGGCATGCAGAAAATCCGGGTGAGGCAATCCGCCCCAAGGGGCGTTGTCCGCATCGTCATCGAAATGGGCGGCCAGGCCCTGGGCGGAATAGGCCTCCACATCGGAGGGGTAGTGATGGTCGCGCAGCAGGCCCTGATAGCGGCGCGACTGCTGCTTGGCCGCCACGATCGAGGCCCACCACTGATTGACCACAAAGGGAATATCCAGCGCGCGCAGGATCTCTTGAGGGGCATTGGCATTGACCATGGCGAAGGGGCTGCCATCGGCCACAGCCGCGCGGATGCCGGCGAACCAGTCACGCTGATAGGCGTTGAAGCTGGCGACCGATGTCAGCGACTTGCGGCTGCGCGGCGGGGGAGGCGGCGCGGTGCGTGGGGCTTTGGGGGCGGTTTGCGGTTTGGCCTGAACGGGTTCGCCGTGCAGGGCGGCGGCCAGTTTTTCTCCGCCATGGGCGGGGCAGCGAAGGGTGAGGACGGGGATATTCGGCACGGCGTTCCGCAGGGCGGCGATGTCCCATGGCGCGGCTTCGTCACCGCCGATGGCGATATGGAGGATGGCCTCTGGCCGTGTGGCTTGCGCCAGAGCGGCGAGGCGGGCGGCGGGGGCGGCGCTGTCTTCCACCAGCGGCGGGACGGGGCCGTGCGCGAAGCGGGCGCCCCAAGGGTGATCCTCGCCGACGATCAGATGGCCTTGGGCCTCGATGGTGCGATAGATCGCGTCGTTTTCATGCGCCGTGCCGCAGACCAGCACGCGCTTGCCCGGCAGGACAGGAGCATCGGGCAGGGTGGCCGGCAGGGTTTCCAGTGCGGCCATATGCTGAGCAGGCGGCAGGATGGCGGCGCTGGCGATGATGGTCAGCGCATCGCCGCCCGAGAGGCGCCCGGCGGCGCGGTGGGGGGCGAGAGCGTCGAGCAGCGCGGTCTGGTGGGCTAGCAGGCTTTCGATCTCGGCCAGCTGCTCGGGGGCATGGCCGTCCAGAGCGATCAGCCAGTCCTGCAATTGGGCCAGTCGTCTGGCGCTGTAGGCCTGCGACGATGGGCGATCCATATGCAGCAGGTCGAGGAAGTGGATGTGCTTTGGCGTGGGCTCCCCTTGCCGCGCCAGTTCGCGCAGGGCGGCGTAGAGTTGGGCCTGCTCGCTGTCGGCGGCGGTAATGAGGATTGGCGTTTCTGCCAGTTTCTCGTCCAGCAGCGTCTCCAGCAGGGCCCGTCCACGCGCGCTCATGGCGGTGGCGCCCATGATGGCGTCGGCGCGGGGCGTTTGCGCCATGATCGGCGCGACCAGACGCACCGGCTGGAAGCCGCAGGCCAGCAGCAGGGCGCGCGGAGCATCGAAGCCCAGCGTGCGGATGATGCGCGTACCGGACGCCGGCTGGGCGAGGAATGGCGCGATCATAGCACGCCGTCGCTTTTCAGGCGGGCCATGTCGGTGTCGGAATAGCCCAGCAGCTCGCGGTAGATCGCGTCATTGTGCTGGCCGATGCTGACGGGCAGCGCATCGTCAAAGCCGGTGGTGGCCGCCGAAAACTGGATCGGCACGCCCGAGGTGCGCAGATCGACCGTGGAGCCATAGGTGGGGTGTTCCACCGCCATGGTCTCGTGGCGCTCGACAACGCGGGGGTCGACCAGCGCGTCTTCAGGATGACGCACCGGGGCGACGGGGACGCCGCGTGCTTCCAGAGCGGCCACAACATCGGCCACCGGCAAAGTGCGGCTCCAGGCGTTGATGCGGGCTTCCAGCACTTCGGCGTTGGCGACGCGGGCGTCGCGGTTGCAGAAGCGGGGGTCTTGCGCGAGGTCCGGCTCGCCCATGGCGGAGAACAAGCCGCGCGCCAAAGGCTCATGCACCGCCACCACCGCGACATAGCCATCGGCGCATTCGAACACGCCGAAGGGCGACAGGCGCTGGACGGTGAGGCCGGTGCGCGCCTCCATGCCCGCCGCCGCCATGGCCGACCAGTTCTCGATTGCCACGAAGGAGGTGAGCGCGCCCAGCATCGAAACGTCCACATGCTGGCCCTCGCCGGTACGGTGGCGCTGTTCGATGGCGGCGAGGATGCCGATCACGGTGAAGACCGGGGCCAGCATATCGGCGATGGGGATGCCGATGCGCACGGGGGGATGGCCGGGTTCGCCGCTGGTGAACATCGCGCCCGACAGCGCCTGAATGATCACATCCATCGCCTTGCCCGAATGGTTGTTGGCGCCAAAGCCCGAGAGCGAGGCGAAGACCACGCCGGGGTTGACCGCCTTGCAGGCCTCATACCCCACGCCGAGCCGGTCGGCGGTGCCGGCGGTGAAGTTCTCGACCACGATGTCCGCCTTGGCCACCAGATCCATGAAGACCTTCTTGCCTTCCGGATGCTTGAGGTTGAGCGAGACGCCATATTTGCCCCGCGCGCGGGTGAGGTGCGAGAGCGAGATATCGTCTTCATGCGCACGCTCGACGAGGATGCCGTCGCGGCCCAGATAGGGGCTGTTTTCGCGGGCGAGGTCGCCGCCATGGGGTTCTTCCACCTTGATGACCTTGGCGCCAAGGCCCGCCAGCAGCAGCGTGGCATAGGGCCCGGCCAGCGCGCGGGTCAGGTCGATGACGGTGAGGCCTTCGAGGGGGCGGGCCAAAGGGGTGGGTGGCTGAGTCATCGGGCGGGTTCCTTGGAAGGGGCGGCGCAGGTGGCGGTGCCATGCGCGATCAGGGATTGGGCGGCGCGGAAGACGGGCTCTCCATCGATGCCGAAGCGGGAGAGGTCGCGCGCCTGCACCAGGGCGAAACGGTTGTAGAGGTCGTCGAAACGGGCCTGATCGGCAGCGGGCAGGGGGATCACTTCGACGTGATGGGCATGCGCGAAGTCGAAACCGGCCTGTTCGGCCTTGACGTTCTGGGTGTTGAGTTGGGCTTCCCACCAGGGTTTGGAATCCGCCAGCAGCTTTTGCAGATCGGCGGGCAGGCGGCGCCATGCCAGATCGGACATGGCGCGGGCCGGATAGCCGCCCCGGCTGAGGCGCAAGGTGGTGTAATGGTGGGCCACTTCGGCGAAATGCAGGCTCTTGATCGTGTCGGCGGGGGCGACCACGCCGTCGATCACGCCTTTGGCCAGAGCGGAATAGACATCCGCCATCGGCATGTTCACCGGATCGGCGCCCAGCGCGCGCAAGGTGTCGATGCTGTCGGTCTGGGCGCGCAGGCGCAGGCCTTTCAGGTCAGCCAGCGTGTGGACGGCTTTGTCGCGGGTGATGAGGCCCGGGAAATTGCCCGCCTGCACCGCCAGCACATGGAGGCCAGAAAGTTCCTGATTGTATTGCGGGAAGCGCGCGGCGAGGCAGTCATAGACAGCGACCTGCTGCTCCATGGTGTTGACGCCGCCGTAAAACCCGGCCTGCGTGCGTTGCAGATGGGCGCCGCCGCGCGTGTAGATCGGGGTGATCAAGCCGATATCGGCCAGACCATGGCGGATTTCGCTGATGCTCATGTTGGAGGAGATCAGCGCGCCCGACCAGAAGGGCTTGAAGGCGATCCGCCCGCCGCTGGCCTGCTCCACATGCTTCATCCAGGCGATGTCGGCCTTGCTGAAGGGATGGGTGGGCGGATAGGGGCTGGCGTAGGTCAGCGTGTAGTCGGCGTGATGCTCGGGTTTGGGCGAGCAGGCGGCGAGCAAAGCGCAGATGGCCAGCGTGATGATCTTGCGCATGGCTCAGGCTCCCACGACCGAGGGCAGCCACAGCGCCATCGCGGGGATGGCGATCAGGCAGGCCAGATGCAGGAAATCGGCAACGAGGAAGGGGATCACCCCGCGAAAGATCGTGCCCAGCGACAGATCCTTGGCCACGCCCTGCAGCACATAGATGTTGAGCCCCAGCGGCGGGTGGACAAAGCCCAGCTCCATGGTGCGCACCAGAAAGATGCCGAACCAGATCGGGCTGTAGCCCAGCGTATGGGCGATGGGCAGGAAGATGGGCGTGGTCAGCAGCATCAGCGCCACGCCGTCGAGGAAGCTGCCCAGCAGCAACAGCACGGCGGCCATGGCGACGATGGCCAGCACCGGGCTGGCATGCAGGCCGATCACGGCGTTGGACATCGCCTCGGTGATGCCGCTGATCGAGACGAAGGTGGCGAACAGCATGGCGCCGATGATGACCAGATAGATCATGCCCGCCGTGCGCAGGGTGGATTTTGCCGCGCTGCCCAGCGCGCCGAGGGAAAAGGCCCCGCGCAGGGTCAGGATCACCAGCGCGGCCACCACGCCGACCGAGGCGGCCTCGGTGGGGGTGAACCAGCCGATCATCAGCCCGCCCAGCACGAAGGTGATCAGCAGCGCGATGTCGGCGATCTTGGTGAGGGCGCGCAGGCGTTCGCTCCAGGGCGCGCGGGCGATGGCGGGGGCCAGGTCGGGCTTCAGGGCGCACAGGATGATGATGGTGGCCAGATAGCTGATAGCCTGCGTGGCCACCGGGATCAGCGAGGCGGCGAAGAGCTTGCCGATGGATTGCTCGGCGATGATGCCGAAGACGATCAGCGCGCCCGAAGGGGGCACCAGCGAGCCCAGCGTGCCGCCAGCGGCCAGCGCGCCCGCCGCAAAGCCCGGCTGGTATCCGGCCTTGCGCATTTCGGGCAGAGCCACCGAGCTGATGGTGGCGACGGTCGCCAGCGAGGAGCCGCTGATCGCGCCGAAGCCCGCGCAGCCCGCGATGGAGGCCAGCGCCAGCCCGCCGCGCCGATGGCCGACGAATTTGGCGGCGACCGCGAAGAAATCGCGGCTGGCCCCGGCGGCGAAGCAGATATGCGCCATCAGCAGGAACAGCGGCAGCACGCCGAGCTCATATTTGCTCATGATGTCGAAGGAGGTGACGGCGCCCTTGGTCAGCGCCGCTTCGGGCGAGATCAGCACGGCCATGCCACCCAGGCCGATCAGCGCCAGGCCGACGCCAATGGGCACGCCTGCGGCCAGCAGGAGAAGGAGAAGCGCAACGCCGCCGGCGCCGATCAGTTCGGGGGGGATCATGCGTCCGCTCCCTTGATGGCGCGGCGCAGGAACAGGGCGGCGATGGCGATGGTGGTCAGCAGCCACAAGGCGCGCAGCCAGCGCAGGGGGATATGCAGCAATTCGGTCTGCTCGAAGCCGCTCCACAGTTCGGCGTTGAGGTGCGCTGTGCCCAAGGCCAGCAGGATAAACAGCAGCGCGCCGAACAGGGCGGCGATGCGCGCCAGCCGCCCGGCGTTATCAGGCGACAGGCGCGCCGTCAGCATATGCACGCTGGCGTGATGGAAATCGAGCGTGGCCACCAGCATGGCCGAGGTGGAGAGCAAGACAATCGCCGCCTCGGTGATCTCGATCGAGCCCAGCAGATGCAGGCCGATATGGCGCCCGGCCACTGCAATCGCATCGGAGCCCGCCGCCAGTATCAGCCCCAGCGCGCCGGGCGTATAGGCGGCCAGCATCGCCGTGCGGCTCCAGCGTGATGGAGCAGGGCGTTCGGGCGCGCTGTCGCCGGCCTCGCTTGGCAGCATGATGTCCTCTTTCCCTTCTGGCGCTCTGCGGCGCATGGTGCTGGCGGGCGACGTTGACAGGCTGACCGCCAGGGCGTCTAATACCCGTATTCCATAGATGGTAGATTAGGAAGATAATTGATGATGTCAACCAATTTGCAGCCGGGGCGCATCGATGGCCAGTAAGGTGGCAGGCAGCGGGCGGGCGGCGCAGACCCGCGTTGTGGACAGCGGCACAGGCGTGAAGCTGGGGCGGTTGGGCGATTTTGTCGGCTTCCGTCTGCGGCGCGTGCAGAATCAGCTGTCGCGGGATTTCGCGGCGGTGACGGCGGAGCGTGGATTGCGCTCGGGCCTGTTTTCCTCGCTGGCTTTGATCTCGGCGAATCCGGGCCTGTCTCAAGCCGAATTGTCGCGGGAAATCGCCATGGACAAGTCGGTCACGGTCACGCTGGTCGATGAAATGGAGCGGCGCGGCTGGGCCGAGCGCAAACGTTCCCCCACCGATCGGCGGCGCCATGCGCTCTTCATCACGGCAGAGGGTGAGGCGCAGCTGGAAGAGATGTTCGCGCTGGTCAGCGAGACGGAAAATGCCGTTTTGCATCAACTTTCTCCGGCGGAATTGCTGCTGCTCAGCGAGCTGCTCGACCGCATGTATGCCGTCTGCGTGGCGGAGGATGGTGGGGATGCTGTAAAATAGGTGATAAAAAATAAGGTTGACTCATTCTACCATTATCACCATCTTCCCCGGCAGAAGCAGAGTGCAGTGCCGACAGGCTGAATGACGCCGTCGGGAGAGGACAGATCACAGGGGGCCGGTGTTGGCCCCCGCTCGCCCTCGTGCTGTCCATCTGCGCGTGCATGCATTGCAAGCGGGAGGATAATCATGACAACAGCCGCGTTTCGGGTCGCAACCCTGTTGAGTTCCGCCTTGGCGCTGACGCTGATCGCGCCTGTGGCCGCCTATGCTCAGGATCAGGCGGCAACTCCGGTCGCGCCGCCTGCGGCAGCCCCCGAAACCCACGCCGATGCCGACATCATCGTCACCGGCAGCCGCGTGCGTGGCGTGGCCCCCATCGGCTCGCCGGTGGTGGCGATGAGCAACAAGGATATTGCGCAGGCTGGCCGCGTCACGCTGCAGCAGGCCATTCAGGATCTGCCGCAGGTCTTCAATCTGGGCGTTTCGGAAGGATCGCGCGGGCAGACGGGCGGCGCGGGCAACATCGTCTATGGCAATTCGATCAATTTGCGCGGCATCGGCCCCAATGCCACGCTGATTATTGTCGACGGGCATCGCGTGACCAACAATGGCCGCTCGATCGACCCCTCGATCTTGCCCACATTGGGCGTCGAGCGGGTGGAAGTCGTGGCCGATGGCGCCTCGGCGATCTATGGTTCGGATGCTGTGGCGGGCGTGGTCAATCTCATTCCACGCCGGAATTTCAACGGTCTGGAGATGGTGGCGCGCGGCGGTATTTCCGACGATGGCGTCTACACCGAAAAGACCTTGGGTGCGGCGTTTGGTCACAAGTTCAACGGCGGCCAGTTCACGCTGGCCTATGAACATGTCGAAAAGAGCAATCTCAACGGCAATGACCGCAGTTTCTTTCGTTCCAACCAGACCAGCTCGGGCGGCAACAACTATTCGGTGACCAAATGCGCCCCCGGCACGCTGAAGGCGGGCGGCGTGTCCTATGCCATGCCCGCGCAGCTGACTCAGGCCAATGCCGGAAGTCTGGTGGCTGGCACAGCGAACACATGCAACGATCTGCAGGGTCAGGATCTTATTCCTCGTCAGCGCTATGACAGCATGAACGGCACCTTCGATTACGCCATCAACGACTGGCTGAGCCTGACCGCAGACGGTTTCTATTCCTATCGCGCCTTCCAGCGCCTGCCCGCTTTCGCCAATGCCACGATCACCGTGCCCTCCACCAACGCCTTCTTCGTGCGCCCCAATGGCTTCACCGGCAACAGCTACACCATCGACTACAACTTCATGAATGACAGCCAGCGCAACCAAAGCTGGGGCCATTCGGAAAGCTGGCAGATCTCGCCGGGCATCAAGGTCAAGCTGCCGCATGGCTGGCAGTTCGAGGCGCTGTTCGACAAGGGCCGCACCTATGACATTTCCTCCTCCACGGCCGGGCTGAACAACAGCGCGCTCACCGCTGCGCTGGCCAGCGGCAATGCCGCCACCGCCTTCGATCCTTATGGGCTGGGGCGCACCTCGGCGGCAACGCTGGCGGGGATTTTCAACCAGGTCTCGATCAACCCCACCATCGGCCGCTTCACCGGCTATGAGGCGCGGCTCAACGGCACGTTGCTGCATCTGGCGGGCGGCGATGTGAAGCTGGCGCTGGGTTACGAGGGCCAGCAGTTCGACATGTCGCTGGGCGTGCAGAACGGCGTGCCGGGCACGGCCTATCGCTGGACCAGTCCGGGCCGCCGCGTCGATTCCGCCTATGCCGAGCTGGTGATCCCGGTGTTCAGCGGCGCCAATGCCATCCCCGGCCTGCGCAAGCTGGAGCTGGATGGCGCGGTGCGTTACGACAAATATTCCGATGTGGGCGCCACCACCAATCCCAAATTCGGCGTCAACTGGTCGCCCATCGAGGGGATGACGGTGCGTGGCAGCTATGGCACCAGCTTCCGCGCGCCCACCCTGCCGCAGATCTATGGCAACACCAACCAGCTCTATGTGCAGAGCTACCAGAACCCCAATGGCGGCGCGCCGATCACCGGCGTGGCGCTTTCCGGCGGCAATCCCGGGCTGAAGCCTGAGACGGCCAGCACATGGTCGGTGGGCGCCGATTACAATCCGGTGCGCAATCTGCGTCTGTCGCTCACCTATTGGAATGTCGATTACAAGAACCAGGTGATCGCGCTGCTGTCGGATCTTTCGGTGCTGACGCGCGCGGCGCAGTACAATGGCACGGGGCTGATCACGCAGGGCGCGCAGGCCTCGCAGATCGTGGCGAATTATATCGCCAGCGGTCTGGCGGTGTCGGGCGCCCTGCCGGGGGGCAGCGCGGCCAATGTCACCACCTTTGTCGATGGGCGCAGCCAGAATCTGGGCCGCTCGATCACGCGCGGTTTCGACTTTTCCGCCAATTACCTGCTGCCCACGGACAACATTGGCAATTTCACCTTTAATCTGGCCGGCACCTATCTGACGAAATATCTTTCCCAGCAGACGCCGAGCGCGCCCTTCCTCAATCTGCTGAACCAGATCTATCAGCCGCTGCAGTTCAAGGCGCGGCTCAGCGTCAACTGGGATCTGGGGCGCTTTTCCGCGATGGTGCGGGCCAACCATCTGGGCGGCTATGCCAACACCGCCGCCACGCCCGTGCAGAAGGTGGCCAGCTATACGCCGATCGACCTCAACCTCAGCTTCCGCGTGGGTGACAAGGCCAAGCCCTTCACGCTGGGGCTGGAGGTGCGCAACCTCTTCGATGTGAACCCGCCCTATGTGAATGTGGCCCCCAGCACCAATGGCGGCGGCGGCTATGATGCGACCGCCACCGATCCGGTGGGCCGCCTGATCGCCGTTTCGGCGCGGAAGACGTTCTGATGCGCGCGCGTTTCGCCCTTGCCGCCAGCCTTGCCGCTCTGATTGCCGTGACGGGCGTGGGAGAGGGCAAGGCCCAGCCCGTCGCTCCCGCAGCTCTTCAGCCCGCAGCGGCGCCTGCCAGCTTTGGCCATTATCAGCCGCCCAGGCAGTACACCGAGCAGCTGCGCTCCACCTTCTATGTCCGCCTGCGTGACGGCACGCGGCTGGCGGTGACGGTGGCGCGCCCGGCGGTGGGCGGCAAGGTGGTGGCGGGCAGGTTCCCCGTCATCTGGCACCACACGCTGTCCGCCACGCAGGAGGCCGCCGATGGCACCGGGCCGCGCGTGGCCGGCTATCACGCGATCCCCACGCTCACCGATTACGGCTATGTGGTGGTGCAGGTGGCGCGGCGCGGCAATGGCCAGTCCTTCGGCACGATGCGCGGCTATCATGAGCGCAACGAGGATGCCGACGCCTATGAGATGATCGACTGGCTGGCCACGCAGGACTGGTCCAACGGCATGGTCGGGCAATATGGCTGCTCGAACACGGGCGATGCGGCGATGCATGCGCTGACGGGGGGCAATCCCAATCTGAAGGCGGTGTTCGCGGGCTGCTTCTCATGGAACAAGTATGATGCCATGCGCCGTGGCGGCATCTTCGCGCAATGGGGCACCGGCCCCACGCGCAGCGTCGCTCAGGATATGGCCATCGCGCCTGTCGATGACGACAAGGACAAGGTGCTGCTCCACGCCGCCGCGCTGGAGCATCAGCGGGCCACGCCGCTCTTCGAGCTGTGGAAGTCCATGCCGTTCCGAGACAGCTGGGCGCCTTCGGTGCAGTCCACCTTCTGGCAGGAGGGCAGCGTGTCCTCTTATGCCCAGCAGGTGCGGCGCTCGGGCACGCCGCTCTACATCATGGGCGGCTGGCGCGATGAGCTGCGCGATCAGGGGCTGATCGCGCGGATGAACCTGCCGGGCACCCGCATCCTGATCGGCGACTGGCTGCATTGCCAGAATGAGGGCTTCGCGCTGGTCGAGGAAATCCATCGCTTCTTCGACCGTTATCTCAAGGGCATCGATACGGGTCTGGATGCGCAGGCGCCGATCCATTATTTCGTGGTGAACGCGGGCGCGGATCATAAGGGCGAGTGGCGCGAGGCCAAGGACTGGCCGCTGCCCCAGAGCAAGGAGACGCCTTATGTGATCTCCCCCGCCGGGCTGCTGGCGGGCACGGCTCCGGCCAAGCCGCTGCATCAGGCTTTCCCGGTCGATTACACCGTGACCTGCCCCGAAGGCGGTTCGGGATCGACGGTGCAGCCCTGCCATCTGCCGGGCAAGGGGCTTTCCATCGCGGGCAAGGCCTTGACCCAGCCTCTGGAAATCACCGGCCATGCGCTGGCCGACATCTGGATCGCGGCGGACACGAAGGACGCCAACCTCTTCCTGCTGGTCGAGGATGTGGCGCCCGATGGCACGGTGCGTGTGGTCACGGAAGGCCGGTTGAAGGCATCCTTGCGCAAGCTGGACAAGGCCCCCTGGGCGCTGCCCGGCATCCCCTGGCACCGCGCCTATGCCGAGGACGCCCAGCCGCTGACCCCGAACGAGCCGACGCGCCTGCAGTTCGACATCATGCCCACCTCCTATGTCTTCTTGCCGGGCCACAAGGTGCAGTTCACCTTCACCGGATCGGACCATCGCGAGCGTGCGCGCGATCCTGAGGCCCAGCCGAAGGAGATCACGCTGATCAGCGACAAGGCGCACCCGTCCACCGTCAGCCTGCCGGTGGTGGCGCATTGATCCTTTCCGGGCCGGGGGCAATGCGCTTCCCGGCCCGCTTTCTGTGAGACGATGACGATGACGCTCTTCTCCCCCAAAAACGTTCGATGCCTGTTGCTGGCTGGCCTTTCGCTGGCCTGCGCGCTGCCCGCCCATGCCGAAGGCGCGCATTGGAGCCAGCGCATTCCCGAAACCGCCACCTCGCATATTTTTGGTCCCATCGTGCTGCCCGGCACGGCGGATGCGGAGGCGCTGAAAAAGGCTGATTACGTGCAGGAGGAATATTTCCTCTCCGGCACCGGCAACATCTATGCCGAAGGCCCTCAGGGCGGCCCGATCAGCGTGGCCAAAAGCGGCGTACCCTACACCACCCGCGTGGTGATCGTGCGCCCGCGCGATCCGAAAAACTTCAACGGCATCGTGCAGCTGGCCTTCCAGCACCCCAGCCTTGCGGGCACGCAATGGGGCCGGATCGATACGCTGGTGCTGCGCACCGGCTCGGCCTATGCCGTGGTGATCAATGGCGGCGACGCGCCCAGCCGCAAGCTGGGATCGCCGCAATTCCCGGTCTCCGCGCCCTATTTGCCGCGCTGGTACGATCCCGTCCGCTACAAGGACTTCACCGTGCCCGAGGATGACGGCATCCGCTGGGACATCATCGGACAGACCGCCAGCCTGTTGCGTGATCCCGGCAGCAGCGGTCCGCTGGCCGGGCTGAAGGTGAGGCGCGTCTATGTCTCGGGCTGGTCCTTTCTGGGCAGCACGATCCGCAGCTGGATCAACTTCGGCTTCCATGACCGCTATCGCCGCAAGGATGGCTCGCCGGTGATCGACGGCTATCTGATCGGCATTTCGGCGGGGTCGGTGGAGGCGGGGCATGTGCCGCTCAACTCCACCGGGCCGCATGTCGACCATCGCCATGACATGCTGCGCCAGATCGACGTGCCGGTGATCGAGCTGACCTCCTCCATGGAGGCGATCACCAATGTCTTCCCTCAGGCGCCGGAAAGCGACGCGGTGAAGGGGGGGCATCGCATCTATGAGCTGGGCGGGGTCAGCCATCTCGATCAGGGCACGCACAGCCAGTTCAAGCCCGCCACCGAGCAGTTGATCGCCCGCCATCACCCCGCCGCCAAGGAAGCCCCGGTCTGCACCGTGGAGGACACTGACGTGCCGATGCGCGATGTGGCGCAGGCCGCGATGGCCAACATCGATCAGTGGGTGGCCACCGGCAAGGCGCCGCCGCGCACCAGCCGCATGCAGGTGCGGCCCGATGGCAAGGATTATGTCCGCGATGCTTTCGGCAACCCGCTGGGGGGCGTGCGGGTGGCGCAGCTCGATGTGCCGCTGGTGACTTATGCCGAGGCGCCCGCCTCGGCTTGCGGCGGGGTGGTGCCGATCC
>NZ_BCZE01000108.1 GCF_001598555.1 Novosphingobium rosa NBRC 15208 | reverse complement strand
CCGAGGCAATCCGCGCGATTGCCGAGGCGGGGCGGCGCCATCGCCGCACGGTCGGGCTTTTCGTGCCCAACACGGACAGCATCGCGGATATGATCGCGATGGGCATCACGGTTTTCGTCTGTGGTTCGGATCAGGGCATGATGCTGGGCAAGGCCAGGCAAGTGGCCGCCGATCTGGCCGCCATCGAACCTTAAATCGGCGCGGGGTGATCGGGGGCCAGCTGGCCCCCGATCTGTTTGCCGCCATCGGACGTCCAAAGAGACGCAGATGGCCAGAGGACACATCGGGGGAGAGGATTGAACAATGTTTGACTGGTTCCGAAACCTTGAAGGCGACGAGAAACGCACCCTTTATGCCTGCTTCGGCGGCTGGGCGGTGGATGCGCTCGACACGCAGATCTACAGCTTTCTCATCCCCACGCTGATCGCGGCGTGGCAATTGACCAAGGCGCAAGCCGGGCTGCTGGGCACGGGGGCGCTCATTTCCTCGGCGGTGGGGGGCTGGATCGCGGGCATGCTGTGCGATCGTATCGGCCGGGTGCGGGTGATGAAGCTGGCCATCGCCTGGTTTCTGGTTTTCACCATCCTGTGCGGCTTTGCCAATTCCTTCGAGCATCTCTTCATCGCCCGCGTGCTGTCGGGGATCGGCTTCGGCGGTGAATGGGCCGCCGGTGCGGTGCTGATGGGCGAGATCATTCGTCCGGAGTATCGCGGCAAGGCGGTCGGCACGGTGCAGAGCGCCTATGCCATCGGCTATGCTATCGCCGCGATCATGTCCTCGGTGCTGTTCGGGCTGATGGCGGCGGAATCGGCCTGGCGCTGGATGTTCTGGCTGGGCGTCTCGCCCGCGATCTTCGTCTTTCTGGCGCTGCGCGGTGTTAAGGAGCCTGCCGTCTATCTCGAAGCCAAGCGGGCCCGCGCCGCCAAAGGCGCCGAACATGCCAGCCCCTTCATGATCTTCCATCCCAGCGTGCTCAAGGTGACGGTGCTGACGGCCATTCTGGCGCTGGGGGTGCAGGCAGGCGGTTTCGCGGTGGGCATCTGGCTGCCCACGCTGCTCAAGACAGCGCATGGGCTGACCACGGTGCAGGTCGGCTACAACATGTTCATCTTCACCTTCGGATCGTTCGTCGGCTTTCTGACCGCGGCCTATCTCTGCGACGCCATCGGCCGCCGTCGCAACTTCCTGATCTTCACGCTGGCCAACTGGATCGCGATTCCCGCCTTCCTCTATATCCCCAGCGGTCAGGGCGGGCTCTATCTGCTGGATTTCCTGCTTGGTTTCGCCAGCCTGGGCATCTACAGCGCCCTGGGCCCCTATTTCACCGAACTGTTCCCCAGCGCGATCCGGGCGACCGGGCAGGGCTTCTCCTATAATTTCGGTCGCGGTGTGGGGGCCTTCTTCCCGACCGTGGTGGGCATGTTGAGCGGCGAGGGCGGCCTGTTCATGCTGCGCGATGCGATCGCGGTGATCGCTTGCAGCGCCTATATCTTCGTCGTGATCGCCATTGTGCTGCTGCCCGAGACGCGCGGCCGTGACCTGCGGGAAGCGCCCGACCTTGTACCGGCCACGGACGCGGAGAAGGCCGCCTATATGGCCAAGCCCAGCAGGAGCTGAACGGCAAAATATCCAGACAGTTGAAGCGGCTGGCCAAACAACCGCTTCGCCACCGACAACAAGAGCCGGAAGGTCGGTAGACCTCCGGAATGGCCCGATGTGCGCCGAGTGCAGGGTCGATCGAGAGGAGGGTGCCATGACAAAGAAGACGATTCTGGCAATGCGGTCCCTGGCGGCTGTGATGGTCATGACGATGCTTCCCGGCGTCGCCCATGGCGATGATATCAGCGAGATGCGGGCCCAGCTGACAGCCTTGACCGACGCCATGAAGCAGATGCAGGCCCATCAGACGGAGCTGGAAAAGCGGCTCGCGGAAAGCGAGGCGGCCCGCGCCGCATCGGCCCGCACCCCTGCGGCACAGGCGACAGCCGCGCCAACAGGTGTGCCCGCCCAGGGAGCATCGCAACAAACCCGGCTTGCGGCCCATCAGGCCACGCAGGGCAGCCCTGCTCCGGCAGCCTCGTCCGACCGCCCGATCCCCTCCGCTCAGGTCGCGGCAGCCGATGTGACCACGGCCCCGCCGGGCACCATCGCGCCCAATCCCTATTTCAGGAATGATCCCAGGGCGCCGGGCAAGGGCGCCAGTTTTCTGGTGCCGGGGCTCGACACCACGATCCACATCGGAGGCCTCATCAAGATCGATGCCTTCGACGATCTGTCCGGCGCCAATCTGAACGGCTGGCCGACCGATGGCGTCTCGATCCCGCTGTCGGGCACCACACAGGCCGCCCGCCAGCACAGCTTCTCGATGACCGCGCGGCAGACGCGCTTCAGCATCGGCAGCGAGACCCCCACCAAATTCGGCGTGCTGCGCTCCTTCCTCGAAGGCGATTTCTACGGCACGGGCGGCACGGCGCTGCTTACCAATTCGGCGGCGCTGCGTTTGCGGCATGCCTATTTCTCGCTGGGCAATGTCACCATCGGCCAGACCTGGTCGACCTTTTTCGACCTCGACGCCAGCCCGGAAACGCTGGACATGACCGGCCCCGTCGGCAATGCCTATGCCATCCGGCAGCCGCTGATCCGCTATCAGAAAAATCTGGGCAAGCGCTCGCAGTTGACCGTCAGCCTGGAAAATCCCGAGGGCGATTTCCTCGGTGCCGATCACACCGCGAACATTCCCGTCGGTTCGACGCTCAGCACCCGCGTGCTCAATCAGGTGCCGGACATTCTGGCCCGCTACACCTGGAAGAATGACCGCCTGCGTATCTCGGCGGCGGGTGTGGCGCGCAACATCAATCTGGACACCGGCGGCTCATCGCTGGCCTTCATCGACCGGCAGGGCGGTTTCAACTATGCCGGCAAGGCTTCGACCTGGGCCTTCGGAGGCCAGCTCGATGCGAAGCTCAAGACCTTCGGGGAAGACAGTTTCACGCTGCAGGCCAATGGCGGGCCGGGCATCGGCCGCTATATGATGATCCCGCAGGATGAAGCCTTCGCCATCGGCGTCGCCCCCTATGGCGCGGTCAATTCCAATCCGGGCAATGGTGCGGTGCTTGACCGCGATGGCCGGATGCGCACCATCTTCACCTATGGCGGCAGCGCCTGGTACCGCCACTATTGGAGCAAGACGATCCGCTCCAACCTGACCGTGGCCTATGAGCATATGGGCACGGCGGATGGCACCACGCCGATCAACTATCCCGACCGGCTCTCGACCGTTCACGCCAATGTGATCTGGAGCCCCTTGCCGCAGCTCGGCTTCGGTATCGAATATGTCCATGGCTATCTCGGGCTGCACGGGCAGACCGATGCCAACCGGCAGGCGGGCATCGGCGATCACGGCGTGATGAACCGCATCGTGCTCAGCGCGCAATACAATCTCTTCTGACCTTCATCGGCCTCTCATCGTTGCACGGTGTCGTTGAACTGTGCGGCGATGAGAGGCTGCCTTGTCCGTTTTTCCGTCGCTGCAAGTGAGAATGATGATGACCGCCCGCAAGATACACCCCCGCAAAGTGATCATATCCTGTGCCATCACCGGCGCCATCCACACCCCGTCGATGTCGCCCCATCTGCCGGTCACGCCGGAGGAGATCGGCCAGTCCGCTCTGCAAGCGGCGGAGGCCGGGGCGGCCATCGTCCACCTCCACGCGCGTGATCCGGAAACCGGCAAGCCCGATCAGCGGCCCGAGGCCTTCCTGCCTTTCCTCAAGACGATCAGCCAGGCCAGCGATGTGGTGATCAACCTCACCAGTGGCGGCAATCCGGCGATGCTGGTGGAGGAGCGGATCAGGCCCGCTGCCCAACTGCGCCCGGAGGTTGCCAGCCTCAACATGGGGTCGATCAACTTCGGGCTGTTCCCGATGCTGAAACGGTTCAGGGACTTCAAGCATGATTGGGAGAAGCCTTACCTTGAAAACTCGGATGATCTGATTTTCCGCAACACCTTCAGGGACATCGCCTATGCTCTTGAGCAATGCGGTGAGGCCGGAACCCGCTTCGAGTTCGAATGCTATGACATCGGGCATCTCTACAATCTGGCCCATTTCATCGACCGTGGCCTGGTGAAGCCGCCCTTCTTCGTCCAGAGTGTGTTCGGCATTCTGGGCGGGATCGGCCAGCATCCAGAAGACATCCAGCATATGCACCGCACGGCCACGCGCCTGCTGGGTGACGATTTGCGCTGGTCGGTGCTGGGGGCGGGCCGGATGCAGATGCAGATCGCGGCCATGTCGGCGGCGATGGGAGGTCATGTTCGCGTCGGGCTGGAAGACAGCCTGTGGATCGGGCCGGGCGAACTGGCGCGCTCCAACGCCGAGCAGGTCACCAGGGTACGCCAGATCATCGAGGGGCTGGGCCTGTCCGTCGCCACGCCCGATGAGGCGCGCGACATTCTGGAACTCAAAGGCGCGGATCAGGTGTCCTTCTGACGTCAGGCAGGAGGTGCAAGCCCGTCGAAGAACGGTCCCGCCTCCTCCAACAGGCCGCGCAGGAAGCGCTGCGTCAGCCGCACCTGCGCGGTTTCCGCCATATCGGCATCGGCGACCATCCAGTAGGTCCGGGTGAGCGAGACCTCCTCGGGCAGCACCGGCACCAGATCGGGCGCCGTCCGTGCGACATAGGCGGGTAACACGCATAGACCGAAGCCCGCCACCGTGGCGGCCAGCTGGGCGTGAAGGCTGCTGTTCTGGATGCGCGGCCGCAAATGCGGCCGGATCTCCGGAAGATAGTTCAGCGCGCGCGTGAAGATCAGATCGTCGACATAGCCGATGAACATGTGATCTCCCAGATCCTCGCGGGAGCGGATCGGAGCGGCCGAAGCGAGGTAGGACCGCGATCCATAGACATAAAGCCGGTAATCGGTCAGGCGCTCCTCGACGAAATTGCCGTTGGGCGGCAGGGTCATGGTGATCGCCACATCCGCCTCGCGGCGCGACAGCGCGACGATCTGCTGGATCGTGATCATCTCCACCGCAAGCCGGGGATGGGCCGCCGCCAGCGCGCCGATCCGCGAGGCCAGAAAGAAATTGCCGAAGCCTTCGGGCGTGCTGATCCGGATGGCGCCGGTCAGCCCCTGTTGCTGCCCGGCGGCGGTTTCCTCGATCCTGACAGCTTCGGCTTCCATGGCGCTTGCCATGCTCAGCAAGGTCTCGCCGTGCTGGGTGAGGTTGTAGCCGCGCGGATTGCGCTCGAACAGCTTGAGCCCCAGCGAAGCTTCCAGCGCGCTGATGCGGCGGCCCACCGTGGCATGATCGGTGCCTGTCCGCCGCCCCGCCAGCGAGATCGTGCGTGAGCGCGCCACGGCCAGAAAGAAGCGAAGGTCGTTCCAGTTGAAAGGTTGCGTCATCATCTGTGCATTATTGCACAGAATTTGCGCAAACTCTCTCATATTCGTGCCGAACTGCCGATGCTACCAGACGTCATCCGGCGCCCAGAGGCCGGAAACAAGGAGAGGCCATTCATGTCCGCCATTTTCCTGCCGCGCGCCATGCGGATCGGCGCGAGCGCGCTCAACGAACTGCCCGCCGCCCTCGCCCAGTTGGGGCTGAGGGCACCGGCGATCCTCACCGATGCCTTTCTGGCCGGTTCGGGCGCGCTGGACCGGCTGCTGGCTGTCCTGACGGAAGCCGGGATGACGGCGCGGGCCTATGGCGAGGTGATCCCCGATCCCACCGTGGCCTCGGTCGATGCGGCGGTCGCTTTCGTGGCGGCGGGCGTGCATGATTGCATCATCGGCTTTGGCGGCGGCAGCCCCATCGACACGGCCAAGGCGGTCTCCATCCTCGTCGCGCGGGGCGGCACGATGCGCGAGCGCAAGGCGCCGCATCAGGAAAATGCACCCGGTCTGCCGATCATCGCCATTCCCACCACGGCGGGCACCGGATCGGAAGCGACGCGCTTCACCATCATCACCGACGAAACCAATGACGAGAAGATGCTCTGCGCCGGGCTGGCCTATCTGCCCACGCTGGCCATCGTCGATTACGAACTGACGCTCACCAAGCCGCTGCGCCTCACCGCCGACACCGGGATCGATGCGCTGACGCATGCCATCGAGGCCTATGTCTCGAAACTCGCCAACCCGTTTTCCGATGGCATGGCGATGGCCGCGATGCGCGCCATCTGGCCCAACCTGCGCCGCGTTTGCGAAGCGCCGGATGATCGCGCCGCGCGCGAGGCGATGATGGTCGGTTCGCTGCAGGCCGGGATCGCCTTTTCCAACGCTTCGGTCGCGCTGGTGCATGGCATGAGCCGCCCGATCGGCGCACATTTCCATGTGGCGCATGGCCTGTCGAACGCGATGCTGCTGCCTGCCGTTACGGCGTGGTCGGCACCTGCGGCGCTCACCCGCTATGCCGATTGCGCCCGCGCCATGGGCCTTGCCGAAGCGGGCGAGGGCGATCAGGCGGCGGTCAGCCGTCTGGTCGAGGCGTTGCGCGATGTGAACCGCGATCTCTCGGTCCCCACGCCCAAAAGCTATGGCATCGATGAGGCGCGCTGGACCCAGCTGCTGCCCCTGATGGCGGAGCAGGCGCTGGCCTCGGGCTCGCCCGGCAACAACCCCCGCGTTCCCGATGCCGAGGCGATCCAGACGCTCTACCGCGAAGCCTGGGCCTGACACATTTCCCTTTCTTTTTGCAGGAGTTTTCCGTGCCCGATCTTGCTTTTATCGATCACGTTATCCGGGGCCGCGCGTCCATGACCCCCGAAACCCAATCCGCCGTGTTCAACCCGGCGACCGGTGAGGTCAGCGCGCAGCTTGCTCTGGGCGGTGCCACGGAGGTTAACGCTGCGGTCAAGGCGGCGCTCGATGCTTTTCCGGCCTGGGCCGCCACCCCCCCGCATGTCCGCGCCCGCGTGCTGTTCCGCTTCCGCGACCTGATCGAACGCGATCTCGACCGGCTGGCGGCGATGATCACCGCCGAGCATGGCAAGGTGCATTCCGACGCCAAGGGGGAGTTGATCCGGGGCCTCGAAGTGGTCGAGTTCGCCTGCGGTATCCCGCAGGTGCTCAAGGGTGAATTCTCCGAGCAGGTGGGCAACAGCATCGATGCCGTATCGTTCCGCCAGCCGCTGGGTGTGGTGGCCGGGATCACGCCGTTCAACTTTCCGGCGATGGTGCCGATGTGGATGTTCCCGGTGGCGCTGGCCTGCGGCAACGCCTTTATTCTGAAGCCCTCCGAGCGTGATCCCAGCCTGGCCAATGAAATGGCCGCTCTGCTGGCCAGGGCGGGCTTGCCCGATGGGCTGTTCCAGGTGGTGCATGGCGGCAAGCCGGTGGTGGATGCGCTGCTCGATCACCCGGGCGTCGAGGCGGTGTCTTTCGTGGGCTCCACGCCGATTGCCGAATATGTCCATCGCCGGGGCACGGCTGCGGGCAAGCGCGTGCAGGCGCTGGGCGGCGCGAAGAACCACATGATCGTGATGCCCGACGCCGATCTCGACAAGGCGGTCGATGCGCTGATGGGCGCGGCTTACGGTTCGGCGGGCGAACGCTGCATGGCGATTTCGGTTGCGGTGCCGGTGGGGCAGGCCACCGCCGATGCGCTGATCGAGAAGCTGGCGCCCAGGGTGCGCCAGCTCAAGGTCGGCCCGGGCACCGATCCGGAGGCCGAAATGGGCCCGCTGGTGACGCGCGAGCATGCCGACAAGGTGCTTGGCTACATCGACACCGGCCTTGCCGAGGGCGCGCAGCTGGTGGTCGATGGGCGCGATCTCAGGATCCAGGGTTATGAGCAAGGCTTCTTCGTCGGCGGCACGCTGTTCGACCGGGTGACGCCCGAGATGCGCATCTATCGCGAGGAAATTTTCGGCCCGGTGCTCTCCGTGGTGCGGACGGAGAGCTTCGATGAGGCGCTGGATCTCATCAACACGCATGAATTCGGCAATGGCACGGCCCTGTTCACGCGCGACGGAGACACCGCCCAGGCTTTCCTGAGCCAGGTGCGCGCGGGGATGGTCGGGGTGAATGTGCCGATCCCCGTGCCGATGGCCTTCCATTCTTTTGGCGGCTGGAAGCGATCGTTGTTTGGCGACCACCACATGCATGGGCCCGAGGGTGTCCGTTTCTACACCCGCCTGAAAACGGCAACGTTGCGCTGGCCCAAAGGCATCCGCTCGGGCGCGGAATTCGTCATGCCGACGCTGAAATAAGGGGGCAATCATGGCTGAAGATCTGGTGCAATCGGCTGTCGAAGGGCGGCTGGGGATCATCACGCTCAACCGTCCCAAGGCGCTGAATGCGTTGAATCTGGCGATGGTCGAGCAAATCGATGCGGTGCTGGCGGGGTGGGAAACCGATCCTGCGATCGATGCGGTGCTGATCCGCAGCGCGGTCGAGCGGGCCTTTTGTGCGGGCGGGGATGTTCGCTCGATCGGGATCCTGCCCGAGGCTGGCGAGCGGGAGGCGCTGGCGCGCGCCTTCTTCGGCACCGAATATCGCCTCAATCACCGCATCAACCGCTTTCCCAAGCCTTACATCGCCTTGATCAACGGAATTGCCATGGGCGGTGGCCTCGGCCTGTCCATCCATGGTTCCCACCGCATCGTCAGCGAGACGGTCCGGATGGCCATGCCTGAAACCGTGCTGGGCCTGTTCCCGGATGTGGGGGGCACATGGTTCCTGCATCGCTGCCCCGGTGCGGTGGGGCGCTATCTGGCGCTGATCGGTCCGCAGATCGGCGCGGCCGATGCCTTGGCGGCGGGTTTGGCCACGCATCATGTGCCGGGCACGTCCTTTCCGGCTCTGATCGCTGATCTTGTCGGCATGCTCAGGATTGACGAAGCCGTGCTGGAGGCCATCATCGCGCGCCATGCCACAGTGCCTGAGCAAGGGGCGCTCGCCGCGCGGATCGCTGACATCGACCGGCTGTTCGGCGTGAGCGACCTTGACCTGCTGGTCGAAGGCATCAGGGCGGAAGCGCCTTCGGAGATATGGGTTGCCGAGGCGGCCGGCGTTCTGGAACGCGCCTCCCCGACGAGCCTGAAAGTGACGTGGCAGCGCATGATCGATGGCGCCGGGCAAACGATCGAGCGCGTCCTGCAGGATGATTACCGGATTGCGGTGCGCATCGTGCAGAACCATGATTTCGTCGAGGGCGTTCGGGCCATTTTGGTTGATAAGGATCATGCGCCTGAGTGGTGTCCGGCGCAAATCGCGGACGTCAAGGAGGCCGATATCGAAGGATTGCTTGCTCCCTTGGAAGACGAGCTTCCACTGTGAAAGTCTTGATGGATTTAAAATACGTGGGTGAGAGGTTTACTTGAGCTAGTTGGTGGCAAATTCTCTTGCGGCCGCGCGGAGTTGTAAATTTATCGACACTAGACAGGAAGCCATCGTTAGGCTCAGGACGCGCTAATCACACTGAGAAAGGCACGGTGGCGGTGAGCGCAAGGGCGGAGAAGAAGGCGGTGGCGCAGCGATCATAGCGGGTCGCGACGCGGCGCCAGTCGTTGAGGCGGCCAAACATGATCTCGATGCGGTTGCGGCGCTTGTATCGGCGTCTGTCGTATTTGACTGGAAAGGAAAGCGATTTCCGGCCCGGAATGCAGGGCTTGATGCCCCTTTGCTCGAGTGCGTCCCGGAACCACTCGGCGTCATAGCCCCGGTCGGCGAGCATCCACTGTGCCTTGGGTCAATCATCGAGCAAAGCCGCCGCGCCGGTATAATCGCTGATCTGGCCGACCGTGATGAAGAAACTCAAGGGGCTCCGGCTTTCTTGGCGGACAGGCCTTCCATCATCCGGGTGAACACGCCCATCTCACCCCAGCGCAGCCCGCTCCGATTGACGAAAATGATCTCGCTCAGCACCCGCCAATCAATGGGGCCTTTTACGGGTCAAAATGCCAGCGACATCTACTGTGTGACAGTTCCATGGAGCATCAGCCTGCCGTCACCTGTCATTCCTCCCGTCCATGGCGTGCGAACGCGATCGAACCGCGCCTGGCCGGGTGAGCAGATGCGGCTCTGACGCGCGGCTGAGTGCATGGGTTTCCCCATCCCGGGTGAAAGCCAGAGGCGACACCCGCGCCGACCTATTGCACGATGACGATGTCCGAAGGCTGATCGATGGGCAGCGTCTGCACCGTCTCGCCGATCACGCCCGTCTCGGGCGCGCGGCGCAGCACCACCACGGCGTGGCTGTGCTGATTGGCGACCAGCACGAAGCGGCCATCATCGGAAAAGGCGAATTCGCGCGGCTCCTCGCCCTCGACAGAGCGGCGGTCGATCTGCCGCAGCGCGCCATCGGTGGGCGAAACGGCGAAGCTGACCAGCTGATTGTCCGTTCCGCGATCGGTCACGGTCAGGAAGCGCCCGTCGGGCGAGAGGTGAAGCGCGCCCGCGCCCACCTTGCCCTGAAAACCGGCGGGCGCCAGCGGCAGGGTCTGGCGCAGCGTCAGGTGTCCTTCGGCGTAATCCAGCACCGCGACCTGTCCTGCCATTTCCAGCGTCAGATAGGCCTGCCTGCCGTTGGGCGAAAAGACCAGATGGCGTGGGCCGGAGCCGGGGGGCAGCGCGACAAAGGGCTGATCCTTCACGGCGGAGAGCGGTGCCTCGGGCCGGGCGGGGTCGTAGCGATAGACATAGATCCGGTCCGCCCCCAGATCCTGCGCGAAGAGGAAGCGGCCATCGGGCGAGGACACCGCCGAATGGACATGGGGGCTGGCCTGCCGCTCGGGATTGACCATGCTGGCGCGGTGAGTCTTGATCTGGGTGACCGGTTGCAGCCGGCCATCACCCGCCACCGGCAGCACGGCCAGCGTGCCGCCCGGATCGCTCGACACCGCATAATTGGCCACGAACAGCGCCTTGCCATCCTTGCTCAGGCTGGCGTGGGTGGGTTCGCTGCCCAGCGAGGAGGTGCGGTTGAGGAAGGTCAGCCGCCCTGTTGTTGCATCCAGCGCAAAGGCGGAAACGCGGCCCACCGGATCGCGCTGCCCCTCGCCATTCTCATCGACGGCATAGAGGAAGCGATGGTCATGAGACAGCGTCAGCCATGAGGGGTTCTCGGCCGGGGTGATCTGCACGGGTGTGGGGGCGATCCGCCCCGTCTGCTCGTCGAAACGATAGAGGTAGATGCCCTTGCTCTGGCCGCCGGTGTAGGTGCCGATCAGCAGGGGCACGGATGCGGCAAGGGCGGGCGTGGCGATGGCGGCCATGGCGGCGATGGTGATGGCGGGGGCGGCGATCAGGCTTTTGATCTTCGGGGTCATCGGATTATCCTGCAGAAGGAACAGCGTTCAGGCAATGGGGGTCAGGCGGCGGCGGCCTTGCGACAGGTGCCAGCGCATGGTCAGCGCGGCGCGTTCGCCGTCACGCAGATGGATGGCCTCCACGATCTCCTCATGCTCGCTCAGCATGGTGCGGATGATCTCGGGCGGGCGCGAGCGGGCAATGTCCACGCCCGCCCGCATGATCTGCCCGGTGCCATGCGCCAGCGCATCGAAAGCCGCGACAAAGGCGATGTTGCCCGAGGCGACCATGATCGCGCGATGCAGCGCCATATCCTCGCCATCGGCGCTCTGGCCGGAGAGCAGCGCTTGTTTCAGGGCGTCGAGGCAGGCCATGATCCCGGCCATATCCTCCAGCCCGTGGCGCAAAGCGGCAAGGCGCGCGGCCTCCGGTTCGAGGACGAAGCGCACCTCATAAGTGCCGAAGGCTGCGGCGATCTCGTCGAGGGGCAGGTGCCGGGCCAGCAACCGGTCCGGCCGCCGCGTGACATAGGAGCCCGAACCGACCCGCGCCTGTGTCAGCCCGTCCGATTGCAGGCGGGCCAGCGCCTCGCGGATGATCGCGCGCGAGACGCCCAACCGCTCGGCCAGATGGGTTTCGGAGGGAAGGCGCGCGCCCAGCTGCAGGTCTTCCGAGACGATCAGCTGAACGATGCCCGCATAAGCTTCATCGGCAAGGCGGCGCGGTCTGGGTGGCTGGGTCATGGGCTATGTCACCATGGCCAGAGCCAGCACGATCAGCAAGCCCATGATGGAAATGACCGTCTCCAGCACCGACCATGTGCGGAAAGTGTCGCGCGTCGAGGTGCCCAGAAAGCTTTTCACCAGCCAGAACCCCGGATCGTTGACATGCGAGAGAAACACCGATCCCGCCCCGATGGCCAGCACGAAGAGCGAGCGGTCCACGCCCTGATGCGCCACCACGCCCGCCATGATCCCCGACGCCGAAATGGTGGCGACCGTGGCCGATCCCGTCGCCACGCGGATGGCGGCGGCCACCAGCCATGCCACCAGCAGCGGCGACATCAGCTCCAGCGCGGCGAGGCGCGAAAACAGCGCGGGCAGGCCGATGGAGATCAGCACCTGCTTGAGCGCGCCGCCGCCGCCAATGCTCAGCAGCGTGCTGCCGGCCGGGATCATGGCCTCGCGCCAGATGGTTGCCTGAAGCGCGGCATTGGCGATCTGCCTGCCCAGCAGCAGCGGCAGGGCCAGCAGGTTGGTGATGAGCAGGGCCATCGCCGGATCGGAGACCAGCAGGATGATCTGCGCGGTTTGCGATGCGGGGGCCATATCGCCCAGCTTCAGCCACATGCCGGAAGTGATCAGCGCCACCGGTAGCAGCAGCGTGGCCAGCGCGGCCCAGACCGGGGGCGTTTCCTCAAGGGCCGGGGCCAGAACCTCCATGCCCGCGGTTTCAGGCGAGATCCTTGCGGTGGTGAAGTGGGCCAGCAGCGGCCCGGCGATCAGCGCGGTGGGGATGGCGGCCAGCAGGCCATAGCCCATTGTCGGCAGAAGCTGGGCATGCAGCTCATGAATGGCGATCAGCGGGCCGGGATGAGGCGGCACCAGCGCATGCAGCACCGACAGGCCAGCCAGCGTGGAGAGCATCACCTTCAATTGCAGCCTGCGATCTCCGCCCGAGCCGCTCATGCTGGCGGCGATCCCCGGCAGCAGCAGGATCACGCCGGTCTCGAAGAACAGCGGCGTGCCGATCAGAAAGGCGGCCAGCAGCCCGCCCAGCGCGGCATGGCGCTGGCCCGTCAGGCGCAGGGCCCGGCTCGCCAGCGCCTGAGCGCCGCCCGACACCTGCAGGATCGCGCTGAGGCCAAGGCCGAGGGCCACCACCAAACCGGTGCTGCCAAGGATATCGGCAAAGCCTTTCTCGATATCGGCGATCACCTGTGCGGGGTGGAGGGCAGAGGCAAGCCCGATCACGCTGGCGCTGGTCAGCAGGCCGATGAAGGGATGCAGGCCAAGTCTGGCGATCAGCAGGATCGCGATGGCGATGCCGATACAGCTGGTCGCGATCAGGTAGCAATCCGCTCCATTCATCAGGCATCTCTCTGGGTGTGGATGTTATGATTGGGGTTGTTGGAGACCTCATATCTGTCAGACAGAAATTTGTCCATCGGGCATAATTCGGCCCTTTATGTGTAAATCTGTCTGATCGATTTCCTCGGTGACAGCAAAGCAGAGGATTTGTGAGGCCAAGCTTGCCCATGCCGGGAAACCGGTATCGTCATTTGGGCAGGCGCTCGGCTGGGGAGCGGGGGGTGGAGCACCGAATCAGGTTCGGGCAGACCATTCCTCGGCCAGCAGGCCGTAGATCAGGGAATCGCGCAGGCCGATATGGGTGTGCCATTCGGCCCGCAGGCGGCCCTCCAGCGTGAAGCCCAGCCTGGTGAGCAGCGCAACCGAGGGCCGATTGTCCGGATCGACATCGGCGAAAATGCGCCTGTGCCCTTCGGCGAACAATTGCGCGATCAGCAGGGCGAGGGCTTCGCGCGCATAGCCATGGCCTTGCGCATCCTTGGCCAGCAGGTAGCCGATCTCGGCCACGCCTTCACGCTTGCGGCCCGAGGACAGCATGCCGATGGCCCGATCCTCGCCCGCCTTGACGATCGCCCATGAGCGCCAGTGCGAGGCATCGTCCGGGGCGAAAGTCTCGCGCAAGTCCTCGACAGTCCCGAAGGGCGCGCGAGACCACCAGCGCATCGCCTCCGGATCGGCCATGGTGGGGAACAGCGCCTCGGCGTCGGACGGGCGGCGCGGGCGCAGGGCAAGGCGCTGTCCCGAAGGTGTTGGCGAGGCTTGCGTCACGCTTTGCCCTTCTGGCGGAGCGGGGCGGTGCTTTTGCGGATGATCAGGCGATGCGGCAGGATTTCCGTCAGCTGCTCCGCATCCTCGGGATGGTCGAGGGCGTGCAGCAGTTGCTTCGCCGTGCGCTCCCCCACCTCACGCGTGGGTTGCGCCACGGTGGAAAGCGGCGGATTGGCGGTGGCGGCATAGATCGTATCGTCGAAGCCCATCACGGAGAGGTCTTCCGGCACGCTGATGCCCAGTTGCGCCGCGACGCTCATGGCGCCCAGTGCGATATCGTCATTGGCGCAGAACAGGGCGGTGGGGCGTTCGGGGCGCCCAAGCAGGCGGTGCGCTGCGGCGATGCCGCCCTGAATGCTCAGATCGCCATGCAGGATGCGCGCGGAGGGGGCGGCGCAGCCCGCCTGCGCCATGGCCTCGGCAAAACCACGCTCACGGTCGAGGGTGATCGGCGAATCCTTCTCTCCGGAAATGAAGGCGATCTCGCGATGGCCCATATCGAGCAGATAGGTGGTGGCATCGAAGGCGGCGCGGTGATTGTCGATATGCACGCTGGGCAGATCGGCCAGATCGGCGCTGACCGGCTCCAGCCCGATCACCACTGGCAGGCGCGGCTGGTGATCGAAGCCGCCGATCAGCCGAGGATCGAAGGTGGGGGAGGCGCAGAGCAGGATGACCCCCACCACCTGCTTGGCCACCAGCAGATCGATAAAGCGGGCATGGCCCTGCGCCTCGGCGCGCGATTCCATCAGGATCACCGAAAAGCGGCTGCCCAGCACGCCGCGTATGCCGTCGAGAATGTTGGAAAAGATGCTGGCGCCCACATTATGGACCACCACCAGCACGATGTCGCTCTGCCCGCGCCGGAAGTTCTGGGCCAGCAGATTGGGGCGATAGCCGATGTCCTCGATCACCTTGCGCACCCGGGCCAGCGTCTTCTTGTCCACATTCTCCGGCTGGTTCAGGCAGCGGGAGACCGTGCTGTTTGAAACGCCGGCAAGCCGGGCGACCTGGACGATCGTGGGTTTGGCCACATCACATTCCTCAATTGCGGGCCGCCTCATGTGCCGAACCGGGCGCGATGGCAATCTAAACCATGGGCCGGACGGATCGCTTGCATGATCCGTCCGGCCTGTGGGTCAAAGCGTGGAGGAAATCTTCCACAGATCGATGTTGCCCTCCTGCGCGTGGCGGTCGATCCGGGCCAGTTCTTCCGGCGAGAAGTCCAGCCTGTCGAGCGAGCGCAGCGTGTCGGACAGCTGCTCGACGGTGCGCGCGCCCACCAGCGCGGAGGTGACGCGCGGATCGCGCAGCACCCAGGCAATCGCCATCTGCGCCAAGGTCTGGCCGCGCTCCTTGGCGATCTCGTTCAGCGCCCTGATCCGTTCGATGTTGTCGGGGGTGATAAGCGACTGGCTGAGCGATCCGGCTTTGGCGGCGCGCGCATCCTCGGGCACGCCGTTCAGATATTTGGTGGTCAGCATGCCTTGCGCCAGCGGTGAAAAGGCGATGCAGCCGGTGCCCAGATCCTCCAGCGTGCCGAGCAGTTCGTCCTCGATCCAGCGGTTGAGCATGGAATAGCTGGGCTGATGGATCAGCAGCGGCACCTTGTGCTCGGCCAGAATGGCGGCGGCCTGGCGCGTCAGCTGGGGCGAGTAGCTGGAAATGCCCACATACAGCGCCTTGCCCTGCTGATGTAGCGTGGCCAGCGCGCCCATGGTCTCTTCCAGCGGCGTTTCGGGATCGACGCGGTGCGAATAGAAGATGTCGACATAATCGACCCCCATGCGCTTGAGGCTCTGGTCGCAGGAGGCGATGAGATATTTGCGCGAGCCGCCGATATCGCCATAAGGCCCCGGCCACATATCCCAGCCAGCCTTGGTGGAGATCACCAGCTCGTCGCGATGGGCGCGGAAGTCGGTGGCCATCACCCGGCCGAAGTTTTCCTCGGCGGAACCATAGGGCGGGCCGTAATTGTTGGCGAGGTCGAAATGGGTGATGCCATGGTCGAAGGCATGGCGCAGCATGGCGCGGGCATTTTCGAACACATCGTCACCACCGAAATTCTGCCACAGACCCAGCGAAATCGCGGGCAGCTTCAGGCCCGAGCGGCCGCAGCGGCGGTAAGGCATGCTTTCATAGCGGGTAGGGGCGGCGGTGTAGGGAGGGTTCATAGGATCAATCCAGTCGGTTCAGAATGGCGGAAACGCCGATATCGGCAATGGCAAGGTCTTCCTCGCCCGACAGGCCGCTGATCGCGACCGCGCCAAGGCAGGTTCCCTGATGAAGCACCGGCACGCCGCCGTCCCAGCCGACATAGCGCGCGTCGCCGTGGTAATGCACGTCATCGCCGGTGGATTTGGTGTCGCGCCCCACATCGCCGGTGGGGCGGCCCAGGCGCGCGGCGGTATAGGCCTTGTTCTGGGCGATGGCGACCGGGGCCAGGCCGCAACCATCGGTGCGCCACAGGGCCAGCAGCTCGCCGTGATTGTCGGCCACGGCCACCACGGCATCGTCGCCACGGCGTTGCAGCTCCTGCAGGCAGGCGTCGAGCGCGATGCGCGCCTCGGCCTCTCCCAGTGATCTCGACAGTTTCACGCGGCATTCTCCTGTGTGGTAACGTTGCCATTGATATCGGCGATCAGCGTTTCAGGCAATCGCCCAGGATCGTTAAGTAGGTGTGAGAATTCGTATGGCAACGTTGCCATCATCTCTAGGCAAGCTGCATCAGCCCATGTTAGGCGAGCGCAAGAACGGGCCAGACAGGCCCCACCCATCCGGAGAGAGTTGAACATGGCCAGCAGCCCCGCCCGCATTGCGTCCCGTCTTGCTCTGGTGCTGGCCCTTTGCGCGGGCACGGCCCATGCGCAGGCTCCCGCGCCGCGTCCCGCCGCCACGCCGGTCCACCCCGATCTCTGGCCTCAGGCGCGCTCGCCCATCGGGCTCGATCCGGCCATGGAGGCGAAGATCGGCGGTATCATTGCGCAGATGACTCTGGAGGAGAAGGTGGGGCAGGTGCTCCAGCCCGAAATCCGCTGGATCACGCCCGAGGAGGTGCGCGATTACCATATCGGCAGCATCGAGAATGGCGGCGGCTCCTTCCCGCAGGGCAACAAGCATGCCGCGCTGAAGGACTGGACGGATATGATCGAGGCCTATTGGCAGGCCTCGGTCGATCCACGCGCCAATCACGCCACGCGCATTCCGCTGATGTGGGCGTCTGACGCGGTGCATGGCCATAACAATGTGCTGGGCGCCACGCTGTTTCCGCATAACATCGGCCTTGGCGCCGCGCATGATCCCGATCTGCTGCGCCGCATCGGCGCGGTGACGGCAGAAGAGGTGCGCTCCACCGGCATGGACTGGGCCTTTGCCCCCACCATCGCTGTGGCCCGTAACGACCGCTGGGGCCGCACCTATGAAAGCTATTCCGAAGACCCCAAGATCGTCTCGCAATATGCCGGGGCCATCGTGGAGGGGCTGGAAGGCAAGGGCGCGACTTTCCTGAACAAGGACCATGTGCTGGCCACCGCCAAGCACTTTCTGGGCGACGGATCGACTCAGAATGGCCGCGATCAGGGCAATTCGCTGGTGTCCGAAGAGGAGCTGAGCAAGGTCGATGCCGCCGGTTATGTCTCGGCCATCGATGCGGGCGCGCAGACGGTGATGGCCTCCTACAGCAGCTGGCACGGCACCAAGATGCATGAGAACAAGGCGCTCCTGACCGATGTGCTGAAAATGCGCATGGGCTTCGATGGGTTGATCATCGGCGACTGGAACGCTCATTCGCAGATCCCGGGCTGCACGCTGTCGGATTGTTCGATTGCCTTCAACGCGGGCGTCGATGTGTTCAACGTGCCCACCGACTGGAAGGCGCTCTACGGCAATATGATCCGCGAGGTGCAGTTGGGCGAGATCCCGATGGCCCGGCTGGAGGATGCCGTGCGCCGCGTGCTGCGCGTCAAATTCCGCGCCGGGATCATCGAGGAAGCGAGCCCGGCAGAGCGCCCGAACACGCTCAAGCCCCTCGGCACGCCCGATCATCGCGAAGTGGCGCGCGAGGCGGTGCGGGAATCGCTGGTGCTGCTGAAGAACAACCGCGCTTTGCTGCCGATCCGCCCCGGCGCGCATATCCTGGTCGCGGGTGAGGGCGCCGACAACATTGCCATGCAGGCGGGCGGCTGGACGCTCTCATGGCAGGGCAATGACAATGGGCCGGGCGAATTCCCCGGCGCCACCTCGCTTTACACCGGCATCCGTCAGGCGGTGGAGGCAGCGGGCGGCAGCGCGACGCTCTCGCCGGATGGTTCATTCACCGCAAAGCCCGATGTCGCCATCGTGGTCTTTGGTGAGACGCCTTATGCCGAATATATGGGCGACCAGACCGATGTGGCGCTGCATCACGGTAACAATGAAAGCCTTGCGCTGCTGAAAAGCCTGAAGGCGCGCGGCGTGCCCACCGTGGCCGTGCTGCTGAGCGGCAGGCCGCTCTATGTGAACCCGCAGATCAACCAGGCCGATGCCTTTGTCGCCGCCTTCCTGCCGGGCTCGGAGGGTGCGGGGTTGGCCGATGTGCTGATCGCCGGGAAGGACGGCAAGCCGCGCCATGACTTCCGGGGCAAGCTCAGCTTCTCATGGCCCAAGCGCCCGGATCAGACGCCGCTCAATGTGGGGCAGGCGGGTTATGATCCGCAATTCGCCTATGGCTTTGGCCTCAGCTATGCTGCTCCCGCCCGCACCCCGTTGCTGCCGGAGGTGGCCTCCACTGTGAACTATGGCGATCGTGGCGTTTATTTCACCAAGGGCACCTTCTGGAACGGTTATGGCCTGAAGCTGGAGGGTGCGGGCGTATCCTCGGTTGCCTATGCCGGCAAGCCGGTGAGCGCGGGCGCCACCCCCAGCCCGCGCGACCCGCAAGCCGTCCATCTGGCGTGGAGCGGCAAGAGCGCAGGCGGCTTCAGCATCGCGGCGGCCACGCCATCCGATCTCTCGCGAGAGGCCAATGGCTCGATGATGGTCAGCCTGACGCTGGATGTGGCGCAGGCACCCTCCGCGCCGGTGCAGCTGGTGGTGGGGGGCATCTCGCTTCCCATCGGCCCCATGCTGCATGCCGGGGCCAATCATTTCGAGATCCCGCTGCCCTGCTTCAAGGGCGCGGATTTCAACAGCGTCAGCCCGCTGCTGACTCTGCGCACGGACGGCAAGCTGGATATGGATCTGCAGGACGCCCGTCTGGTGGAGAACAAGGCTGCGGTCGCCTGCCCCGGGGGCTGATGCTCAGCGGGCTGGCAATGCGTAGACCCGCCTTGCGTTCCGGAAAAAGAACTTGTCCTTCGCGGCGCTGGATTTGCCGGAAGCATAGGCCTGGGCCAGCCCCACCACCTGAGGCAGGGCAGCGACGCTGTCCGACTGCGGATAGTCGCTGCCGAAGATCACCCGGTCTTCGCCGAAGATGGTGGTGAGGCTGTCGAGCCTGTCGCGATAGGCGGGCAGG